>NZ_LNIZ01000004.1 GCF_001469025.1 Trueperella bernardiae
GAACACCAAGCGGCTTCACGAAGCATTGGACTACGCCACCCCACAAGAAGTAGAAACCGAGTACTATCTCACCCAGCCCATCAACACAGGGCCGTAAAAGAAGCGGAACTAAACCCAGGACGCTTCAGTACACCGACCTGCAGTAGCACACCGCCCCTCATGGCGTCACCCACCTACCTTGATCACGCCAACGCCTTGCAGCCCCACCGTCCATTGACCCGTAATAGCCATCGGTGTGTTGTGCAATTGTTAACGGTCGATACGACACACCATGATAAGAGGACGAGCCACTCTTTCCCATCACGTATCCAACATGATAGATCCGGGTGTTATTATATAATGCCACCGGCCGCCCGACGACAGCACGAGAAGTAAACGTCGTCAAAGATGTGGTCTTCCTCGTCACTCCAAATCTATTGGCAAGGCCATTCGCCACCGACCACGAATGAGTCGGATTCCCTGCGCGATAACTCCAAACTGCATTCTCTTTAAAACCACCGGCCTTCATGATCTGCGACAAAAAGTTCGCACAGTCACGACCCGCATAATACTCGTATTGCGGATTATGCGAATACGCCCAACGCTTTGCGTAGTTGTTCGCCCTCGTTAAAGAGAAACTGCTTCCATCAATTCCAGGCGTCGCAGAAAAGGGGACTACAGCACTACGGCTAGAGAGAAAAAACCTGAGCATCCTGTACAAAGTCAGCATTGTCACCTGCAAGCGCTGGCGCGTAGGTAGAAACCCGATCAAGGCTCAATGCAAATTCCTCAGATGAAGGATCCAGCCCGTCGATTACCCCGAGGGCATCATCCAATAGATCGGAGTTCTCGCCTCCTAAGAGCAAGAAACACATACTAAGGATTGAGTTCGCATCCTGAACATCACGAGGCGTAATAGCATTGCCTTCGTATTCGGTGGCAGTCATCACCGGGATAAGCGCCGTTACGTAGTCGTCTACGTTATCCATTGTCAGTGCCGAGAATCTAACTATCTCCGACATCCGATCGAGAGCAAGTTGATTCTCCGCACGAAAACGATCCAAAACTGCTTCTTCATCAAGTAGTCGAGCATCAGAGACAATGGTATAACTCTTACCACTCAACTTAACCTTATACTTGTTTGTCACCTCAACGAATCCGTCTTCATTGACGGCACTGTCACTCTGAAATCGATCAACGTGTACGACGGAATCCATTTCAGTATTCTCTTGTGATGCCAACGGCATAGGCTGAACCGCCAGCGTAAACATAGCGGCTAAGGCTAAAACTCCACGTAACATAGAGCCGCCTCATACTAACGGCGGCACCGTTGCCACCTCAACAGGAGCATGTAGCTGCTCGCGTGCTGGCGATCATATTTCAGAAATAACCACCACTTCTACACATATTTGGCAACCTTTCTACACCTCTGGTATTACGCCCCAAACCTCAAGGCGGTAGAGGGACTCCACGAGAGTCGACATGGAAGTGACCGCAGCAAACCGGCTCAAGGGCGGTAATTCACACCGCCCGAACCGCTTTCCATTCTATTCGGTGTGCTGGTTGCCGACGAGAGCGTTTGGCAAAGAGCGCCAAGCGAGGGCACACCCAGCGCCGAAGATATGGGCAGGGATGCCCATCTCACCCCTCCAGCGAGCCCGGGCCCACGCCAGGAGGTGGCGAGGCTCCCCGGGGCTGAACCCCGGGGAGCCTTCACCTCAGCACTACTTAGCGCGTCACGACCGCCAGCACGTCACGCTGGGAGAGGATGATGTACTCATCCGAGCCGTACTTGACCTCGGTGCCTCCGTACTTGGAGTAGATCACGGTGTCACCTACCGCGACCTCCATGGCAACGCGGTTGCCGTTGTCGTCAATCCGGCCGGGGCCAACGGCCACAACCGTGCCCTCCTGTGGCTTGTCCTTGGCGGTGTCCGGCAGAACAAGGCCAGATGCGGTGGTTTCCTCAGCTTCAACCTGCTGGATGACGATGCGGTCATCGAGCGGCTTAATGGAGACCGTCATGCGGCTCCTCCTTCTCGTCTCACAAAACTGTTCGCTGGCTAACCGCCGTCGCGGGGGCCGGTACCAGGCCGTAGCGTTTGCTACCGACATAAAGAGTAACGCCCTTTTGGCACTCCTTCAAGTAGAGTGCCAGGGAGCACGCTGAGCGCGAACACTGTGAGACGATGGGGGCGTGAGCGCGATGCTATTGACCCCCGACGGCTTGGAACTCCTCGAGTCCCTCCCGCCCTATGACCACTCCCAGGTCCTTCCCCTCTCCGAGCGCCTGCAGCGCGAGGGCTACGATCCGGACCTCATTGCCGAGGCCCTCACCCAAAGCCGTCTGCGCGAGCGCGCCCACGACAAGTTCGGCCCGTTCGCAGGGCGCATGATCTTCACGCGCGACGGCCTGGAGCAGGCCACCCGGCTCAGCGTGGGCGCCTTCCATGCCGCCCGCCTGCGCGACGCCGGCGCCACCCACGTGATCGACCTCGGCTGCGGGATCGGCGCCGACTCCCTGGCCTTCGCGGGCCTCGGCCTGCTCACCACCTCGATTGAGATGGATCCCGACGCCGCCGCGGCGGCCACCTACAACCTCACGCCCTTCCCGGAGGCGCGCGTCCTGCACGCTGACGCCCGCGACATCGACCTCGCCTCCCTCGGCGCCAACGCCGTGTGGATCGACCCCGCCCGCCGGCGCGACGGCAAGCGGCTGAAGAATCCCGAGGACTGGGCCCCACCCCTGAGCGAGGCGATTGAGATTGCCCGCACATTCCCCACCGCCGGCATCAAGGTCGCCCCCGGCATCGACTACGCCGCGATCCCCGAGGACGCGCTCGTGGAGTGGATCTCGGTGGACGGCTCGCTCGTCGAGGCCGTCATCTGGCTCGGCGACGCCGCCCCCTCCCCTGGCCGCCGCGCGCTCGTCGTCGCCGGCGCCACCAACGCAACCTGGGATGCCGGCGTCGTGAACCCGCACGTACCTCCCACGCTTCTGTCCCCCGAGCCCGTGGGGGCGTTCATCTTCGAGCCGGACCCGGCGATCATCCGCTCCGGCTCGATCGCTTCGATCTGCGCCCACCACGGCCTCGCCCCTATCGCGCCCGGGATCGCCTACCTCACGGGTAACGAACCAATCGACTCACCCTTCCTCACGCGCTTCACCGTGCTCGGCACGTACACCACGGAGCCCAAGCCGCTGCGCAAGGCGCTGGCGAAACTGAACGTCGGGCGGGCGGAGATCAAGAAGCGCGGCACCGAGCTCGAGCCGGAGGCCTTCCGCAAAAAGCTCAAGCTCGACCCGAAGCGCCCCGGCGAGGCCACCCTCATCGCCTCCCCCACGCTCACGGGCAAGCACCGCGTCTTCCTCTGCGAACGCTAGTTTGACACGACGCCCCCATCGGGCAAGACTTTCGGTGTACCGAAAAAGGGGTGCCCATGTCCAACGAAGTCTTCGCCTTCATGCTCACGCTACTCGCCGGCCTCGCCACGGGCATCGGAGCCGGCGCGGCCTTCCTCATCCGTACGCCCACCCCACGCTTCCTCTCCCCCGCCCTTGGATTTTCCGCGGGCGTCATGCTGTACGTGTCCTTCATGGAGATCATGCCCAACGCGGTGGACATTCTCTCCCGTGTCAGCGATAACGCCGAGTGGCTCATGGCGGGCGGATTCTTCGCCGGCATCGCCGTGATCGCGCTCATCGACTGGCTGGTCCCCGACGCCTCGAACCCGCACGAGTTCCACGACGCCGACGACTTCCTCTCCCAGCCCGGCGACCAGACCCTCGTCATCAAAGACGGCGCGCAGGCCAAGCTCATGCGCATGGGCCTCATGACCGCCCTCGCACTCGCCATCCACAACTTCCCCGAAGGCTTCGCCACCTTCATGTCCGGCCTGTACAGCCCCGAACTGGCGATCCCCGTGGCGGTGGCCATCGCGATCCACAACATCCCCGAGGGCATTGCGGTCTCCGTGCCGATCTACTACGCCACCGGCTCGCGCCGCCGCGCCTTCATACTTTCCTTCGCCTCCGGACTGTCCGAGCCCGTGGGCGCGCTCGTGGGCTACATCGTGTTGCGCCAGGTCATGAACGACACGATCTTCGGCATGACCTTCGCTGGCATCGCCGGTGTCATGGTCTACATCTCGCTCGACGAGCTGTTGCCCTCGGCCGAGAAATTCGGCCAGCACCACCACGCGATTGTCGGCCTCATCTCTGGCATGGCCGTCATGGCGCTGTCGCTCCTTCTGCTCTAGAGCGCGCCCGACACAACTCGTGAATCTGAGGTCCACCGGGCGCCTCTACGATCGGCAGCCGGTATATTCACGAGTTCTGACGGCCACACCCCGCGGGGAAGAGCCGGTTAGCGCAGCACCACCGTCTGGCGCGGAAGGCCCGTGTTAACTGTGACGTCAAGCGGCGAGGGCAGGCCGCCGGCGCGGACCACCGACCAGCCGAGCGCCGCGATCATTGCGCCGTTGTCAGTGCAATAGCGGATCGGCGGGATGCGCACGGTGATCCCGTACTCCTGCGCTCGCTCCTCGGCCATGGCACGCAACATGGAGTTGGCGGAGAAGCCGCCGCCCACCACCAGCGTGTCACAGCCGTGGATCTGGCAGGCCGCGAACGCCTTCTCCACCAACACGTCGCACACAGCGAAGGAGAAGCTGGCCGCGATGTCTTCCTTCGGCAGCTCCTCGCCGCGCGCTTCGAGGCCCTCAATGTAGCGGGCCACCGCCGTCTTGACTCCGGAGAAGGAGTAGTCGTACTGGTGGCGGGCCTTGAACTTGCCGCGCGAGAGGCCGCGCGGGAAGGCGATCGCGTGCGGGTCGCCCTTCTGGGAGAGCTTGTCGATATGGGGGCCGCCCGGGTAGGGCAAGCCGAGCAGGCGGCCGACCTTGTCGAAGGCCTCGCCGGCGGCGTCGTCGAGCGTGCCGCCCAGCTCCTCGATCGAGTCCGCAATGGAGTCCACCTTGAGCAGGTGGGAGTGACCGCCGGAGACCACGAGCCCGATGAAGCGCTCGGGAAACTCGCCGTGAACGAGCTGGTCCACCGCGATGTGGCCCACGATGTGGTTGACGGCGTACAGCGGCTTTTTCAGCGCCAGCGACAGGGCCTTCGCAGCCGAGACGCCGATGGTGAGCGGGCCGACCAGCCCGGGGCCGGCCGTGACCGCGATTGCGTCGACGTCGTCAAGCACCACGCCCGCCTTCTCAAGCGCGGCATCCAGGGTGGGAACGAAGGACTCCAGGTGGGCGCGCGAGGCGATCTCTGGGATGATACCGCCGTAGCGGGCGTATTCGTCCATCGACGTGGCGGTGACGTCGGCCAGCAGCTCGCCGTCGCGCACGAGCGCCACGCCCGTCTCATCACAGGAGGTCTCAATGCCAAGAATCAGTTCATTCACGCCGACTACTCTACCGCCACGCCCTCCCCGGCAACGGCGAGGGTGCGCGGGATCATAGCTCGCCCAGGGACCAAGAGGAGGGCTCCCGACGCCGACTCCACCCCGTCCCAGCCCGTAGGATCACCGTCCACCATCTGGGCAAGCTCGCGAATGTGGGCACAACTAAAGATGATGTGCTCAACAGATACCACGCACACGAAAAGAGGACACGATGAACCCGCCAGCGAAACGTGAGCAATGGTCGGGCCAATATGGCTTCATCCTTGCCGCCGTCGGATCCGCGATCGGCCTTGGCAACATCTGGCGATTCCCCGGGGTTGCCTACACCAACGGAGGAGGGGCATTCCTCGTCCCCTACCTCGTCGCACTCCTCACGGCAGGCATCCCGATCCTGCTCCTCGACTACTCCCTCGGCCACCGCTACCGCGGATCCTCCCCTACCGTCTTCCGCCGCATCTCGCGCAAGTGGGAGGCACTCGGCTGGTTCCACGTGCTCATCTGCCTGGTCATCATGGCCTACTACGCCGTGATTTTGGCGTGGGCCGTGCGTTACATGTTCTTCTCCGTCAACGAAGCCTGGGGAGAGAACACGCTGAACTTCTTCGTGGGCGACTTCCTCCAGCTGTCCGACCCCGGCGCCAGCTCCGAGGTCGTGCCCGGCATCTTCTGGCCGCTCGTGGCCGTGTGGGCCGCCGCCGCGATCGTCATTGCCCTCGGCGTCACCCGCGGTCTGGAAAAGCTCTCTCGCTTCTTCATCCCCTTCCTCATCGTCATCTTCGCCGCCCTCGTGGTCCGCGCCCTCTTCCTGCCCGGCGCCGCCGAGGGTCTCAACGCCTTCTTTACGCCCAACTGGTCCGCGCTCGCCAACCCGCAGGTGTGGATCGCGGCCTACTCACAGATCTTCTTCTCCCTGTCAGTGGCCTTCGGCATCATGCTCACCTACTCCAGCTACCTCGGCAAGCGCACCGACGTCACTTCCACCGGCTTCGTCACAGGCCTCGCGAACTCCTCCTTCGAGATCCTCGCCGGCATTGGCGTGTTCGCCACCCTGGGCTACATGGCGATGCAGAGCGGCGTGGGGGTCAGCGAGCTCGAGGGCATCACCGGCCCGATCCTGTCCTTCGTCACCTTCCCCGCGATTATCTCGCTCATGCCCGGTGGGCCCGTCTTCGGCTTCGTCTTCTTCGCCAGCCTCACGATCGCCGGCTTCACCTCGCTCGTCTCCCTCATCCAGGTGGTCTCCGCCGCGGTCCAGGAGAAGTTCGGGCTTCGGCGCCGCCTCGCCTCACTCATCGCCACCGGCGTCGCGGGCGTGGCCTCCGTCTTCGTTTTTTCGACGACGAACGGCCTCAACGCTCTCGACGTGGTGGACAAGTTCATCAACGAGCTCGGCATCGTCACCGCCGCGATCGTCATGACCGGCCTCATCACCTTCGTGGCGAAGAAGCTACCGGAGCTGCGCCACCACCTCAACTACTACTCGTCGATCAAGATCGGATCGTGGTGGTACGCGCTGGTCGGCGTGGTGACGCCCGCGATCCTCACGGTCACGCTCGTCCTGACCGCCTACAGCCTCATCACCGAGGGCTACGATTCCTACCCCCAGACCTTCGTCTACCAGTACGGCTGGTTCATGATCGTGGCAGTCGTCTTCATCTCGTTCATCTTGTCCTTCGTGCCGTGGCGAACCAACGTGGACGACTACGATCCGGTCGCCTTCCACGACGCCGGCGCCTCACTCACCAAATAAGGAGCACACCATGGGTACCTCAGCTATCGTCATGATGATCGTCGCCCTCGTCACCGTGTGGGGCGGCCTCGGACTCGCAATCGTCCACCACGTGCGCGCCGGTAAGCGCAACTAGGGCCGGGTGGCGGGGACGAGGCGCGCCTCGTCCCCGCCACGGTACGCAGTACACAGAAGGGTGCCTCCCCGCACTGGGGAGGCACCCTTCTGTGTGGCTGAACTGTTTTAGCGGCCGTGCACCTGGGCCTTCATGAGCTCGCGGTTGAGCAACGAGATCAGCTCGAGTGGCACTTCCTTCGGGCAGGCCTCATGGCATGCGCCGACGTTCGTGCAGCCACCGAAGCCCTCGGCGTCGTGCTGGGAGAGCATGTTGACCACGCGGTCGTAGCGCTCGGGCTGGCCCTGCGGAAGCAGGCCGAGGTGCATGACCTTCGCGGACGTGAACAGCATGGCCGAACCGTTCGGGCACGCGGCCACGCACGCACCACAGCCGATGCAGGCGGCCGCCTCGAACGAGCGGTCAGCGTTCTCCTTCGGGATCGGCACCGAGTGGGCGTCCGGGGCCGCACCCGTGTTGACCGAGATGTAGCCGCCGGCCTGCACGATGCGGTCGAGCGCCGAGCGGTCGACCACCAGGTCCTTGAGGACGGGGAAGGCGGTGGAACGCCACGGCTCGATCGTGATCGTGTCGCCATCCTTGAAGGTGCGCATGTGGAGCTGGCAGGTGGTGGTCACCTTCGGGCCGTGCGGATCGCCGTTGATAACGATGCCACACTGGCCGCAGATGCCCTCACGGCAGTCGGAGTCGAACGCCACAGGCTCCTTACCCTCGGCAAACAACTCCTCGTTGAGCTGATCGAGCATCTCCAGGAAGGAGGCCGTGTCGTCAACGTCGTTGATCGTGTGCGTGTCGAAATGGCCCGCCTCTGACGGTCCATTCTGACGCCAAAATTCAAGGTTAATCTTCACTTGTAGCTCCGCTGCTTCATCTCGACGAATTCGTAGTTGAGGTCCTCCTTGTGGAGAATCGGGGCGTTTCCTTCGCCCGTCCACTCCCAGGCGGCTACATACGCGTACTTGTCATCGTGACGCAGCGCCTCGCCTTCCTCTGTCTGGGACTCGGCACGGAAGTGGCCGCCACAGGATTCCTCACGATGCAGGGCATCGACACACATGAGCTCGCCAAGCTCGAGGAAGTCGGCCACGCGGCCGGCCTTCTCCAGCGACTGGTTGAGCTCTGCGACCTGGCCCGGGACGCGGACGTTCTTCCAGAAGTCTGCGCGAAGCTCGCGGATCATGCCGATCGCCTTCTTCAGGCCCTCGGCGGTGCGCTCCATACCGCAGTACTCCCACATGATGTGGCCGAGTTCCTTGTGGTAGGAGTCAACCGACCGGTTGCCCGCGTTGTTCGTGAAGAACGCGACGCGCTCTTCCACGCCCTTGCGCGCCTCGACGACGGCCGGGTGGTTCTCGTCCACCTTCTCGAACGGGCCATCGGCCAGGTAGTCGTTGATCGTGTTCGGCAGGACGAAGTAGCCGTCTGCCAGGCCCTGCATGAGCGCGGACGCGCCCAGGCGGTTGGCGCCGTGGTCGGAGAAGTTCGCCTCGCCCGTCACGTACAGGCCGGGGACCGTGGACATGAGATCGTAGTCCACCCACAGGCCACCCATCGTGTAGTGGACGGCCGGGTAGATACGCATCGGAACCTCGTAGGGGTTCTCGTCCGTGATCTGCTGGTACATGTCGAACAGGTTGCCGTACTTGGCCGAGACCGCGGCCTTGCCCATGCGCTCGATCGCGTCGGCAAAGTCAAGGTAGACGCCCCGCGCGACGCCGCCGATCTCCGGGCCGACTCCGCGGCCCTCGTCGCACATGTTCTTCGCCTGGCGGGAGGCGATGTCACGCGGCACGAGGTTACCGAAGGACGGGTAGATGCGCTCGAGGTAGTAATCGCGATCCTCTTCCGGGATGTCGCGAGGATCCTTCTTGCAGTCCTCCGCCTTCTTGGGGACCCAGATGCGCCCGTCGTTACGCAGCGACTCCGACATGAGGGTCAGCTTCGACTGCGACTCGCCGTGCTGCGGGATGCAGGTGGGGTGGATCTGCGTGTAGCAGGGGTTGCCGAAGTAGGCGCCCTTGCGGTGCGCACGCCAAATCGCGGTGCCGTTGCAGCCCATGGCGTTGGTGGACAGGAAGAAGACGTTGCCGTAGCCGCCGGTGGCGAGCACCACCGCGTCGGCCAGGTGAGTTTCGATTTCACCGGTGACCATGTCACGGGCGATGATGCCACGCGCACGGCCGTCCACCACGATGAGCTCGACCATCTCGTGGCGGCTGTACGTCTTGACCGTGCCGGCCTTCACCTGCCGCATGAGCGCCTGGTAGGCGCCGATGAGCAGCTGCTGGCCAGTCTGGCCACGCGCGTAGAAGGTACGGGAGACCTGGACGCCGCCGAAGGAGCGGTTATCCAGCAGGCCACCGTACTCGCGGGCGAACGGGACACCCTGGGCCACGCACTGGTCGATGATGTTGGCGCTGACCTCGGCCAGGCGGTACACGTTCGATTCGCGAGCGCGGAAGTCGCCACCCTTGATCGTGTCATAGAACAGACGGTAGGTGGAGTCGTTGTCGTTCTTGTAGTTCTTCGCCGCGTTGATACCACCCTGCGCAGCGATCGAGTGCGCACGGCGGGCCGAATCCTGGTAGAAGAAGGCCTTGACGTTGTAGCCCATCTCGCCAAGCGAGGCGGCTCCAGCGCCGCCGGCCAGGCCCGTGCCGACCATGATGATGTCCAGCTTGCGGCGGTTGGCCGGGTTGACCAGGCGAGCCGAGAACTTGCGCTTCTCCCAGCGCTCAGCGAGCGGACCGGAAGGAGCCTTGGTGTCCGCGATTGCGTCGCCTTCGCGGTAGAGGCCCTGAATGAGGTTGTCAGTCATTTTTCCTCCTCCTTTAAGAAATGATGCCGAAGAGGATCGCGGTGGGCGGGGTCATGAAGCCAACGAAGATCGCCAAAGCGACCACGTCGGCGATAACCTTGTACGCCTTTTCGCGGTTGGAGCGCGACAGGCCGAGGGTGGCAAGCGCCGACCACACGCCATGATGCATGTGGAAAGCCAGCGCCGCGATCGCGATGAGGTAAATGACGTAAACCCACCAGTTCTCCGGCTGGAACGAACCGATCATGCGGTAGTAGGGGCCAAGCGCCACGTAGTCCGCGCGGGTTCCACCCACAGCGTTGATGTGCAGACTGGTGAACTGCAGGATGTGGAAGACGATGAAGAAGGCGAGCGCGATGCCGCCCCAGCGCATGAGCGAACCGGTGTAGGAGTGGATCGCCGTGATCTTCTTGCCGGTGTTGACTTTGTACGCCTGACCGCGGGCCTTGCCAGCGCGCTTCCACAGCGTCACGGCTGCCCAGACGTGGATCAGGATCGAGGCAAGAAGCACAAAGCGCAGGACCCACAGGGTGCCTTCGTGCGGCAACACCGGGTAGAGGATCGTGCGCATCCAGTGCGCGTAGCCATCGTATGCCTCAGGCCCGACGAACATCTTGAGATTTCCGTACATGTGCATGAGGAGGAAGAGGACAAAAAACAGGCCCGTCACAGCCATCGCGATCTTTAATGCGACCGTGGTGCGACGACCCTTCACAGAATCAACAGTTGAAGTAGCCACGTTTTTGAATCTATCAAAAGAATAACGGGGGATATCGTTCGAACGGCCCAGATTCGCGCGGCCGTAACACCTGTCAAAGCCCGGCTTTCCCCGGTTTTCCGCGCCAATCATGGCCAAAGTGCGACTTTCGGCCCGCCTGGGCCTCCGGACCCATTTTCGTGACAATCCGAGTGCGTTAATCGCTATCCGTTTTTCCTTGGCATTCCAACGCTTGCTCCCCTTCGCGCGGGTTCAGATCCAGGCGCATGATGAGCGCGTCGTCGTCGGAGTAATACCCCTTGCGCAGGCCCACCGAGGCAAAGCCGGCGCGTTCGTAGAGACGCCGGGCTCCGGCGTCGTGGGCGCGCACCTCGAGGAAGACGACGTCGGCGCCGTGCTCGCACGGAATCTCCAGCAGCCGCGCGAGCAGGAAGGCGCCCAGGCCGCGCCCGCGCATGTGCGAGGCCACCGCGATCGTCAGGACCTCGGCCTCCGGCCCGTGCGAGATCCCGCCGAGCCCCACGACCGTGCCCTCCCCCAGCACGTCGGTGACGAGCGCGAGGTAGGTGCGGCCGGGCGCGGCTAGCTCGCTCTCCCACACGGGGGCGGGCCAGGAGTCCTGGCCAAAGTTCGCCGCGTCGAAGCTGGCGGTCTTAGGCCACCACGCCTGCGGCGGGCGGACCAGCCTCACCCCGGCGGGCGCGTCCATTAGCCCTGGTGGATGTCGGGGCGGCGCAGGTAGAGTGGCTCTGTGTCGAGCGAGAGCTCCTCACCTGCCTCGATCCGGGCCAGGCGCGAGGAGGCGATGCGGGCCATGACGGACGGGCGCGGCGCGACGACGAGGCGCTCGCCCAACTCGGGGTAGAGGTCAGCGGACATCGCGGCCAGGATCGCCGGCTCGTGGCGCAGGCGCTCGGCCAATTCGGCCGGGGTGAGGACCTCGGGCGCTTCGATGACGGCGACGTCGTCGGCACCCATTGGCCGCACGCGCATCGCGTAGACCTCTTTACGCCGCGCGTCGATAATCGGCACGACCTCCTGCGCACCCTGGTCAGAGGCGGCCAGGCCCAGGATCTCCAGGGTGGACACGCCGTAGAGCGGCACGCCCCAGGCGCGGGCAAGCGTGCGGGCGGTGACGAGCCCGGCGCGCAGGCCAGTGAAGGCTCCCGGGCCGGTGCCGACCACGATCGCGTCGGGGCGCTCGATCCCGGCCTTGGCGAGCGCGCCCTGGATGAGGGGCGTGAGCTTCTCGGCGTGCTCGCGGGTGGAGGCCGAGGTGGCCACCGCGAGGTCGCGCACCATCCCCAGCTCCTCGTGGCACACGCCAGCCTCAATGCCGGTCGATGAATCAATCGTCAGAAAGTGCACGGGATTCGTCCTTCTTCTTCGGTGACTTATACACGTTGATCTTCTTCGCCGAATCGCGAAAGCGCATCTTCGATTCGCCGATCCCCACCAGGCCTTTGCGGAGAACCGTGGAAAGCTCGCTCTGCTCGGCTTCCTCGTCCTCATCGGTGCCCTGCTCCGAGCGCAGCCACACGAGCGAACCGATGATCAGGCCGAGCACCACGAGCACGAGCATGATCGTCACCGGCAGGTTGCGCCCCGTTTCGGCCGGGGCCACGGCGCTTACCGACGGCGACTCGGGCACGGGCGTGGAGCTGGACAGGATCCGGGCGCGCTGGGCGAGGAAATCGGTGAGCGGAATCGCGCCGAGCACGATGCTGGCACCCGCGGAACCGGCGGGTTCGATGGTTGACTCGCGCATGGCGAACCAGGCTCTCAGGCGCGGGTCCCACACGAAGGTGACGTCGGCTTCGCCGCGCGCAATCGCGGTTCCCAGCCGTTCGTCCCCGCGCACGATCTCATCGGCGGCGATCCCGGAAGCGAAGTCGACCGAGACGGCGCCCACGGCGTCCGAGCCGCTCATGATGGGCGCGATCCAGCGGTCGGAGGTTTGAATGGCGTTGACTCCCGAGGTGTCGGCGAACACGGCCGTCTTTTGGGGCGCGCCCACCTTCATCGCAGCCACCTCCTCCGCGCTCGCGTCCGGGAACGCCTCGGAGGCGTGGGAACGGACGGTGGCGAGCGCCTTGTCGTTAAACCAGGCGGCCACGGACTCGGGGATCTCCGCGGGGTCGGTGGTGGCGGCGATGGGCGCCAGTGGGAGGGAGAGCACGAGCAGAAGAAGGAGGCGGTGCATTAGCGGCTCTCTAAATCTGGAACCTCGGCCCTTACAGCGCGCGCCAGCTCCTCGGCCCGCTCGCCGTAGGGGTGGAAGGTGAGGGTACGCGGCTCGTCCTCGCCAAGCTCGCCCACCGCCGCGTCAGCCCCGGTGGGGCGCACGATGTCGATCTCGAGGCGCGAGCCGGTGAGGGTTTCCACCTTGCCGCTGCCCCACTCGACCACAGTGAGCGACTCGTCGAGCGAGGCGTCCAGGTCAAGCGCGTCGAGTTCCTCCATGGAGGTGAGCCGGTAGGCGTCCACGTGCACGAGGTCGAAGCGGCCGGGGTGGATCTGAGCGATGACGAACGTGGGCGAGGACACGGCGTCCGTGACCCCGAGCCCGTCCGCGATCCCCTGCGTCATCGTGGTCTTGCCGGCGCCGAGGGGGCCGTTGAGCATGACGAGGTCCCCCGGCTGGGCGTGTGCGCCGAGGGCGCGCCCTACGCGGTGGATGTCATCAACAGTGGGTACGAGAAGCTTCATCAGCCATCCTTTCCTCCCCACATTCTACGCGGCCCCTCCTAGGGGGCGTCCACGCGGGGAACGTGGGATCCGATACGGGTGACGATCTCATAGCCGATGGTGGAGGTCGCCTCCGCCCAGTCGTCGGCGGTGGCGGCGGTGGCGGCGTCGCCGAACAGGACGGCCACGTCGCCCGGGGCCAGCTCCCCCTCCACGACGAACTGGTCCATGCACACCTTGCCGCGGATCGGACAGGTTTGGCCGGCCACGGTGACGGCGGCCGTGTTGGAGGCCATCCGCGGGATTCCGTCCGCATACCCGAGGGGCACGACGCCGAGGTGAGCGTCCCCGCCCGTGACGTACGTGTGACCATAGGACACGCCGGTGCCGGCCGGCACGTCGCGCACGGTCATGACGTCGGCCTCAAGCTGCATGACGGCCCGCAGCCCGAGTTCGGCAGCGGTGGCGACCTCCGGGTTGGGGCTGAGCCCGTAGAGCGCGATGCCGGGGCGGACCATGTCGTAGTGCGCGGCAGGGTGCCACAGCGTGCCGGCGGAAGCCGCCAGGTGCAGGCGCTGCGGGACCACGCCGGCGTCGGCGAGCACCTGCCGGGCCCGCTCGAAGCGCTCGATCTGCCGGGCGGTCTCCTCGCTGTCCGGTTCGTCGGCGCGCGCCAGGTGCGACCACAGCCCGACGACGTCGATCCGGCCTTCGCGCTCGAGGCTCGCAATGCGCTCGGCGCAACTTTCGAGTTCCGCCATGGTGAGCCCGCCGCGGGCCATGCCGGTGTCGACTTTGATGTGGACGCGGGCTCGATCGGCCCCCGCTAGCTTCTCTAGTGCCCACTGCGACCCGACCGAGAGGTCGAGTCCGGCCGCGAGCGCCTCGGCCAGATCGTCAGACGGGCTGTAGATCCACGTGAGGATTCGGGCGTCCGGGAGGTAGCCGCGCAGCTCGAGGGCCTCGGCGAGCTGTGCTACGCCGAACCAGCGCACGCCCTCCTCCCAGGCCCAACGCGCCACGCGCTCCAGGCCGTGGCCGTAGGCGTTGGCCTTGACGATCGCCATGACTTCGGCGTCAGTTGCGGCCCGCACGCGTCCGACGTTGTGGGCGAAGGCGCTGCGGGAGATGAGGGCGCGAGAAGGGAAGCTAGTCATTCATCGATCCGATCGTGGAGGCGAGCTTGCGGGCAATGTCCGTGGCGGTGATGGGGTGGCCAACCTGGCCGCCCGTCGTGCCCGCGGCGCGTGCGGCTGCTCGGGCGTGGACGTGGACGGCGGCGGCCGCATACAGCGTCGTCAGGCCGGGGTCGCGGGCGAGGGCATCGGCGTGAGCGGCGAGGATGGTGCCGGTGAGCCCGGCGAGCACGTCGCCCGAGCCCGCCGTGCCGGCCCAACCCGGCGCGCCGCTCTGCGCATAGAGCGCACCGGGGCCGGCGATGATCGTGGTGGCGAATTTGGCAACTACCGTGGCACCGGTGCGGGCGGCGGCCTCACGCGCCGCCCGCACCGGGGCGGACTCCACGCGCGTGCGATCCCACTCCTCGCCGGAGATTGCGGACATGAGCTCGGCCAGCTCGCCGGCGTGCGGGGTGAGCACCACGCGGGTGGGAAGCTCCCGATCGTAGACCAGGGCGATCGCCCCGGCGTCCAGCACCACGGGCAGGCCCTCGGCCAGCGCCTGCTCGAAAACCTCGCCGGCGCCCTCGAGGTCGGTCAGCCCCGACCCGATCACCCACGCCTGCACGCGGCCCTCGCCGGGCACCACCTCCGGGTGGGCGGCCATGACGTCCGGACTGCTCCCGAGGTAGCGCACCATGCCGGGCCCGCCGCCCAGCGCCCCGGCCGCGCTCAGCACGCCGGCTCCCGGGTAGTCGCGCGAGCCGGTGAGCAGCCCGACCACGCCGCGCGTGTACTTGTGATCCTCCCGCCCCGGCACGCGCCACAAGCCGGCCACGTCCGCGTCCGTCAGCTGCCGCGCCGCCGGCTCGCCCAGGTGCGGCCCGAGCCCGAGCTCCACCACCTCCACGGCCCCGCACGCATACCGCGCGGGCGGCAGGAGGTGGGCGGGCTTGAGGCATCCCATGGCTAGCGTGAGGTCGGCGCAAAGGACGGGACCGTGTAGATCGGCGTCGTCAGCGGCAACGCCGGAGGGCACGTCCACCGCAACGACGATTCGCCCGGCCCGCTCCTCGTTCAGCACCCGAATCCAGGAGGCATACGGCTCGCGGATAGGACCGCAGGCGCCGATCCCGAGCAGGCCGTCGATCCAGATGTCCGCACCGCGCGCGATCTCGCGCAGGGCCGCCACGCCATCGATCTCACAGATCTGCACCCCGGCACGCCTGGCGGCAGCTAGGCCCTCCGCGTGGACGTCACCCGCAATAGCGGCGCTCACCGACACCCCGCGCCGGGTGAGGTAGGCGGCAGCAAAGAGCGCGTCCCCGCCGTTGTTGCCCCGGCCCACGAGCGCCAGCGCCCGCTCACCGGGCAGCCGCAACGTAGCCACCTTTGTGGCCAGCGCGTAGGAGGCGCGATCCATGAGGGGCACGCCCGAGGCAAGCAGCGGCTCCTCGGCACGCCGCACCACATCCGCGGCAAACGCTTGATCCATCATTCCCCCTTGTCTCCCCTACTCTACGCCTGCGCGTCCACTCCAGCCCCGCGGCGTGCGAAAACCAGCACACCTTGGCACACTTAAGGAATGACCGATCTGCACTCCCCATACGTCTCCTTCACCCACGACGAGTGGGCGGAGCTCGCGGACAAGGCGCCACTGCCCCTCACCCAGCACGACCTCGACCGCATCTCCTCCCTCGGCGACCCCATCGACCTCACCGAGGCCGACGCGATCTACCGGCCACTATCCGCCCTCATGCAGACCTACGCCACGTGCACCTCCAACCTGCGCAAAGACACCAGCGCCTTCTTCGAGCGCAAAACCGAACGAACGCCCTGGATCGTGGGGATCGCCGGCTCGGTCGCTGTCGGAAAATCCACCGCCGCGCGTCTCCTGCGCGAACTGCTCTCGCGCTGGCCCTACACGCCCAACGTCGAGCTCGTGCCCACCGACGGCTTCCTCTACCCCAACGCGGTGCTCACCGAGCGCGGGATCATGGGCCGCAAGGGTTTCCCCGAATCCTACGACCGCCGGGCACTCCTCGACTTCCTCCAGCAGGTCAAATCCGGCGAGCCCCACATCGAGGTGCCGGTCTACGATCACATCACCTACGACATCGTCCCCGGCGAAACGATCGTAGTCAGCAGACCCGACATCCTCATCGTCGAAGGCCTCAACGTCCTCCAACCCGCGCGTACCGACGCGGCCCAGCAGCTCGCCGTCTCCGACTACTTCGACTTCTCCATCTACATCGACGCCGCCGAAGCTGACCTCGAAGAGTGGTACATCTCCCGCTTCCGCTCCCTGCGCACCACAGCGTTCTCTCACAAGGACTCCTACTTCCGCTCGTACGCCAACCTCACCGACGAGGAGGCCACCGCCACGGCTCGCCAGATCTGGGCCTCAATCAACCTGCCCAACCTGCGCGAGAACATCGCCCCCACGCGCTCGCGCGCCACGGTGACCCTCACCAAGGGCCCCGACCACCGCATCGAGCAGATCCAGCTGCGCAAGATCTAGCGACGCCGGGCGGCGGCAAGCATACGACAGCGCCCCGGATCCCTCCGGGGCGCCCGTGTCAATACTCGCGTTTTAGAGTGCGAGACGCTCAGCGACGACGGCCGCGAGATTCTCGGCCACCCGGTCAGTCTGCTCCTGGGTCTGGGCCTCGACCATGACGCGCACCAGCGGCTCCGTGCCCGACGCACGCAGCAGCACACGGCCGGTCTCGCCCAGCTCGGCCTCCGCGGCCGCCACCTCGGCAGCGATTTCGTCGGTGCGGTTCTTGTCCACGTTCGGCACGTTGATGAGGCGCTGGGGCAGCTCGTGCACCCACTCCACTGCGCGGTGTAGCGCCTCCTTGCGGCGGGCCACCTCCGAGGCCACGAGGATCGCAGTCAGCGTGCCATCGCCCGTGGTGGCATGGTTGAGGTTGATGACGTGCCCGGACTGCTCGCCGCCCAGCACGTAGCCGTTGGCCAGCATGTTCTCCAGCACGTAGCGGTCGCCCACGCCCGTGATCGCGTAGTCGATCCCCTTCTCATCGAGCGCCAGGCGCAGGCCCAGGTTCGACATGACCGTGATGACCAGCGTGTTGCCCGCCAGCTCCCCCTTATCCTTCATCGACTGCGCCAGCAGGCCCATGATCTCATCCCCGTTGACCAGCTTGCCGTTCGTGTCCACGGCCATGCAACGGTCGGCGTCGCCGTCGAACGCGAATCCCATGTCGGCGTCGGCGGCCTTGACCATCTGCTGGAGACGGTAGGGGTGGGTCGAGCCGGCATTACGGTTGATGTTACGCCCGTCGGGGCTGGCGTTGATGACGACGACGTCCGCGCCCAGCTCCTGGAACACCTTCGGCGCCACGCGGGAGGCCGCACCGTTCGCGCAATCGAGCACGATGGACAGGCCCGTGAGGTCCGCGCCCACGGACACGAGGTGGTCCATGTAGACCCGGTCGGAGACGGCGGCGGACTCGTCGATCATGCCCACGTCGGCGCCCACCGGGCGCTCCCAGTCGGAGGACATGGTGGCCTCAATGCGGTCCTCGATCGCGTCGTCCAGCTTAAAGCCGTTCGCGTTGATGAACTTTATCCCGTTGTCCGGCATCGCGTTGTGCGAGGCGGAAATCATGACGCCCAGGTCGTAGCCGCGCGCCGACGTGAGGTAGGCGATGCCCGGGGTGGGGATCTCACGCACGTGCTCCACATCCACGCCCGCCGACGCCAGGCCCGCGCCCACCGCATGCGAGAGCATCGCGGAGGACTGGCGCGTGTCGCGCCCGACGATCGCCTTGGGGCGGCCCTCGGCTTCCTCGGCCAGCACGCGCGCGGCGGCCTGCCCAAGCTGGAGCGCAAATTCGGGCGTGATTTCGCGATTCGCGAGGCCACGCACACCGTCGGTACCAAACAAACGAGCCACGTTTACTCCTTTACCAAACACGTATGTCCCACCAATTATCGCACGCGGCCCGCCCGGGCCGGAGAACCCGGCGGCCCACTTTCGTGAGATAGCCTTCTTGTCCGACGAATGCAAAGGCCCCGCCCGGGCCGGCATGCGGCATGGGCGGGGCCAATGAAAAAGGTGCGATTAACGCTTCGAGAACTGCGAGGCCTTGCGCGCCTTCTTGAGGCCGGCCTTCTTGCGCTCGACAGCGCGGGCGTCGCGGGTGAGGAAGCCAGCCTTCTTCAGGGCCGGGCGGTTCGCCTCACGGTCGATCTCGTTCAGCGCGCGCGAGATGCCAAGGCGGAGCGCGCCAGCCTGGCCGGACGTGCCGCCGCCACGGATGCGGGCGACCACGTCGAAGCGACCCTTGAGGTCAAGCAGGGTGAACGGATCATTGACGAGCTGCTGGTGCAGCTTGTTCGGGAAGTAGTCCTCCAGCGAGCGACCGTTGATGGTCCACTGGCCGGTGCCAGGAACGAGGCGGACGCGAGCAACTGCTTCCTTGCGGCGGCCGAGACCAGCGCCCGGGGCGGTCAGGGAGGTACCCTGGCCGGTCTGCTCCTCGGCGGTCTCGGTAGTGTACGAGCTCAGCTCCTCGAGCTCTTCAGTTTCGGTGGTCTGTGCCACGGTTCTCCTTAAGTAAAGTGGTTACTTGGCAGCCTTGAGCTCGTAGACCTCGGGCTTCTGAGCGGAATGCGGGTGCTCAGCGCCACGGTAGATCTTGAGCTTGCTCAGCTGCTGACGTCCGAGGGTGCCCTTGGGGAGCATGCCGGCGACAGCCTTGTAGACGGCGCGCTCGGGATTCTCCTCTAGAAGCTCTGCGTACGAGGTAGCCTTCAGCCCGCCCGGGAAACCGGAGTGGCGGTAGGCCATCTTCTGCGTATGCTTCATACCGGTCAGAGCGACCTTGTCAGCATTGATAACAATGACGAAGTCACCCGTGTCAACGTGCGGAGCAAAGGTCGGCTTATGCTTCCCACGGAGCAGGGGGGCAACCTGGGCTGCCAGTCGGCCAAGGACAACATCGGTGGCGTCAATGACGTACCACTTCTTCTCGATGTCACCGGGCTTCGGTGTAAAAGTGCGCACTTGCGTAGCCTTTTCTATTCATGTTTGGCTAGCGGATGGCTTTGCCGCTATGTGCCAAATGGTCGGATTCGCCGCCGTGCCAAGACGAGTGGGAAAAGCATCAGGGCACAACGGTTTTTTATTTTAATCAGCGCGGCTTAGCGGCGTCAAAGGTGCCGCGGGCGGTGTGGCCAGTTCCACCACCTACGCACCGCCCGCCGGCGGGGTGTGCATGTTGCCCTGCTCGGAGGCCGTGAGTGCGATCTGCCGCAGGACCTTGCACGTGTGGTCAATGGTATCGGATTGGCGTGACAGGGCTGCGGACACACACAAGACGAGCCGGCGGGTGCCGAGCCCAGTGAGCATCCGCACCTGGACCCCACCCGGGAGCACCCCCAGCCCGAGTTTGGGGAGCACGGCGATGCCGAGGCCCGCGGCGACCATGTGGAGGGCGACGTCGTAGTCCTCATACACATACTTCCCCGACGGCGTGAACCCCCACTGGTGGGCCAGGCGCGTGGTGGCGATCCCGGCGGCTGTGTCCGGGTCGACGCCGAGCCAAGTCTCGCTGGCGAACTCGCGCGGATCAGCCGGCTCAGCATAGGAGGAGGGGTAGACCATGTACCACGGCTCTTGCAGGAGCGGTAGCACGTTGACCCCGCGGGGGCCACGCGGGATCTCCGAGTCATATTCGAGCACGGCGATGTCGGCCCGCCCACGACGCACGGCGGCCAGCGCGGCGTCGGTGGTGGATTCGCGCAGATGGAGGTCGATGCCGGGGGCCATCTCGGCGAAGAGGTCCAGGTTGGGCAGGACGAGACCACGGATGACGGTCTGGAAGGAGGCGAGGCGGACGATTCCGGTGGGCACCCCCTCGGCTTCGAGCAGCTCGCGCACAGTGCGATCGAGTTCACTTTCGATGCGTTCGGCACCCGCGACGACGATCTTGCCCGCCTCCGTCAGCACCGCGCCGGAGTGCGTGCGCACGAGCAGCTCGACCCCGCATTCCCGCTCCAGCTTGCGGATTTGCTGGCTTACCGCCGAGGGCGAGACACGCAGGGCGTCGGCCGCCGCTTGGATGCCACCTTCCCTCGAGACGGCCAAGAGAACGTCAAGACGTTGCACCGAAATAGCCATGAAGTAAAACTTAACCCCAACTCCAGCTAATTTCAATTGTCATTAACCTTCTGGGCCGTCACTATAGAGCTGTGAACGAAACAATGCAGACCATCGCACAGTGTCTTGGATGGATCGGCGCCGCGCTCTACCTCGGCGGGTACTACCTCGTCTCCACCGGCAAGCTCGCGGCCGATTCACTGCGCTACCAGCTCATGTGCATCAGCTCGGGGCTATTCATGGTCATCCTCGCCTCCGCCACCGGCGCCTGGCCCTCGGTGTTTTCCAACGCCATGTTCGTTCTCATCGGCTTTTACGTGGTGCTCACCGTCAAGCGCGCCTACCTGCGCCAGCTCATCGCCACCAAGGCCCGCCGCCCGCGCCGCGAGCCCCTCTACGAGCTGCCCTCCGACGACGCCCACATCACCTTCTCCTACATTGACGAGGTGGTGACCGCCCACGCCCTGGGCAAATAGGGATCAAGTGTGCGATACGGACGATCGCAACGAAAAAGCGGCGAGGAACACTCGCCGCTTTTGTTTGTTCGCTTTCCCTTAGGCCTCGACGATATCGAGCACCTCGTAGGGATCACGCAGCGCCGGATCGTACATGGCGCGCTCGTAGCCCTCGTTGTAGAACAGGGGGCTGCCGATGATGATGTCCGCAGTCGCGCGGTTCATCGCCACCGGGATGTTGTACTGGGTGGCCAGGCGCAGGAGCGCCTTGACGTCCGGATCGTGAGGCTGGGCAGCCTCCGGGTCCCAGAAGAAGAACATCGCGTCCAGACGATCTTCGACAATGCGGGCGCCGATCTGGGCGTCGCCACCCTTGGGGCCCGACTTGAGGATTTCGACGTCGAGGCCCGTTTCGTTGCGAATCAGAGTCGCGGTGGTTCCCGTACCACACAGGATGTGCTCCTTCAGCACGGGGAAGTTGTACTGAGCCCACTCGAGGAGCTCCTGCTTCTTGCGGTCATGTGCGACCAGTGCAATTCTCATCTGACACCTCCTAGGATGCCACTCATGCGGCACGTTGCCGCGCTTTCCCACCAGGGATACCCCGGGCAGGACAAAGCCCCTTGGCCATTCGACCAAGGGGCTTCCTTGCACCTTCCACGCTAGCAGGACCACCAGCCTAGGTGAAGCTGGAAAACTGTGAAGCTAACCTCCACCCACACCCAAGACGGGCCCGATCGACCGCTTCCTCAACTTCATCGAGTGGTCGGGCAACCGGTTGCCCGCCACGATCATCATCACCGCCAGCGCGTCGCACACCCATAGCCGCCGGCCGGCAGGACTAGCCACCCACTACCGCCCCTCCCTCGCGCGGGGCGCTATCCTCGGTAGCGCCGCGTGAGGGTGGCCTGCTGCCCGTAGAGCTCGGGTGCGGGGTAGCCGATTTCCTCGAGCGTGAGGGGATGAGGAGCGGCGACTACCACCTCCCCGTTACGCACCGCCTCCTTCAGGCGCGCGGCCGGCCAGCCCTCGTCGCGGGCCCCACGGCCGACCTCGATGAGGGTTCCCATGAGCGTGCGCACCTGCGAGTGGCAAAACGCGTCAGCCTTGGCATACCCCACGACCATCCCGCCCGTGCGCTCGAAGCCGAGCTCGAGCAGCGTGCGCACGGTCGACGCCCCCTCGCGCGGCTTGCAGAAGGACAGGAAGTCGTGCTCACCGAGCAGGCCCTGCGCCGCCCGGTTCATCGCGTCGACGTCGAGCGGATAGTCGAGCCAGAGCACGTCGCGCCGGCGCGGATCCCAGGCGCCCACCCCGTCGGCGATCCGGTAGGAGTATCGCCGCCACAGCGCGGAAAAACGAGCGTCGAAGTCCTGCGGGACCGCCCGGGCGTCGCCCACGATGACATCCGTGTAGCCCGGCGCCCCGCCCGCCCCGCGCGCCGTGATCGCGTTGACCTTCGCCACCAGCGCCTCGCCCGGGGTGCGACTGGAGCGCCCGGGCAGTGCCTCCCAGGCCGCGGGGGCGACGTCGAGGTGCGCGCATTGTCCGGCGGCGTGGACCCCGGCGTCGGTGCGGCCCGCCACCGTGAGCGCCACATCCTGGCGCAGGATCATCGCGAGCGCCGACTCGAGTTCGCCCTGGACCGTGCGCAGGCCGGGCTGGGCGGCCCAGCCGTGGAAGCCGGTGCCGTCGTAGGACAGATCGATGCGAATCCTCATGCCCCCAGACTACGGGGCCGGGCGGGCCTGTAGAAATTATCGAATGTCTAGACTTTTGCGCTACCGTCTAAGCATGGACGCATCCCAGATTTACACGCTCGCCGTCGACTGCGGCGGTGGCGGCATCAAGTCCTGCGTCCTGGACGCGGGCGGGTTCCAGCGCAGCGACGTGGTGCGCACCCCGGTCCCCTACCCCTTCTCCCCCGAGGACCTGCTTCAGGTCATCGAGGCCCAGCTTTCCGAGCTCGGCGCGCCGCACATCGACCGCATGACGCTTGGCATGCCCGGCATGATCCGCCACGGCGTGGTGGCCTACACCCCGCACTACATCCGCCGCGCCGGCCCCCACACGCGCATCCTGCCCAACCTCGAGCACGCCTGGAACGGGCAGGACATGCAAACCGCGCTCGAGGCGCGCTTCGGCGTGCCCGCGCTCGTACTCAATGACGCCGAGGTTGCCGCCGCGGGGATCGTGTCCGGCAAGGGGCTCGAACTCGTGCTGACCCTCGGCACCGGTCTCGGCTCGGCCTTCCTCGACAACGGCCGCCTCGCACCCCATCTCGAAATCTCACACGCCACCGTGCGCTGGGGACTCACCTTCGACGACATCCTCGGCGAACACGAGCGCGTCCGCCTCGGCGATTCGGCCTGGTCGCGCCGCGTGGCCAAGGCCGTGGAGACCCTGTGGCCCGTCTTCCGCTGGGACTCGTTGTATATCGGCGGGGGCAACGCCGCGCGCGTGACCGACTCCGTGCGCGCCCGCATGCCGCAGGCGAACTGGGTGCCCAACATGGCCGGGATGGCCGGGGGCGTGCGCGCCTGGTCGATGGTCGGCAGGTAGCCAGGCGCCATCGCGAGACCGCGTACCCGCGAAAGCCGCGCGACGGCGTCGTGAACCCTCCGAAGCGCAAGTACTGTGGGCGACCACACCATGGAACAGTTGCATACTTATTCGCTCCAACGCATATACTTGTGAGTGCGCCACGCAGGCGCACCCACGTTCTACGGAGGAATCATGAAGCGCACGATCTCGGCCATCGCAGCCGCCACCCTTGCACTCACGCTCGCGGCCTGCTCCAACGACGACGTCAACGCAAGCGACGCCACGAGCGAGGGTATGCTCGCCGCCGACCTGTCCGGCATCACCAAGGACGACAAGATCGCCGCCATGGTCCCCGAGGCGATCGCCGCCGACGGCAAGCTGGTGGTCGGCACCAACATCTTCTTTGCCCCCGCCGAGTTCTACGCCCCCGACGGCGTCACCCCGCTCGGCTACGACATCGACATGGGCAACGCGATCGGCAAGGTCTTTGGACTCGACGTCGAATTCCAGCAAGCCGAATTCGCCGCGATCATCCCCGGCATCGGCACCCGCTACGAGATCGGCATCGCGAACTTCACCATCAACGCCGACCGCCAAGACGTGGTCGACATGATCAAATACCTCCAGGCCGGCTCGTCCTGGGCCGTGCCCGCCGGCAACCCCAACGGCTTTGACCAGACCCAGCCGTGCGGCAAAGTGGTGGGCGTCCAGACCGGCACCTACCAGGAAGAAGTCCTCGCCGACATGAACGAGGGCCAGTGCAAGGACGACCCGATCCAGATCCAGTCCTTGTCCGAACAGTCCGCCGTCACCCTGCGCGTGGCCTCGGGCCAGGTGGACGCCATGTACACCGACTCCCCCGTGGCCGACTACGCCATTTCCCTCAACGAGGGCAAGATCGAGCGCATCGGCGAGGTCGAGGACTCCGCCTCGTACGGCATCGTCACCCCCAAGGACAGCGCCGAGCTCACCGCCGCCATCCAGGCCGCACTCCAAAAGCTCATGGACGACGGCCAGCTCAAGGCCATCTTCGACACCTGGGGCATCTCCGAGGGCGTAGCCGACCAGGCCGTGCTCAACCCCGCCTCCTAATCGCGCAACCCCGGGTCGGCGGCTTGGTTGCCGCCCGGGGCCTTTGCCCACCCCTCCCGTGGTCCTCAGAAAGCACACCATGCACGACAACATCGAAATCATCGACGCCGTCCCCGTCCGGCACTGGGGGCGCATCGTCTCCGCCGTCGTCGTGGGCATCTTCGCCCTCATGATCATCAACGTGCTCATCACCAACCCCAACTGGCACTGGGACGTGGTGTGGGCCAACCTCTTCCGCCCCGAAGTCATCAGGGCGGTGGGCTGGACCCTCGCACTCACCGTGGGGGCCATGGTGCTTGGCATCATCCTTGCCGTCACCATGGCCGTCATGCGCCGCTCCCAAAACCCCGTGCTGCGCTGGGTGGCGATGGCCTACATCTGGTTCTTCCGCGGCACCCCGATCTACACCCAGCTCATCTTCTGGGGTCTCATCGGCACCCTGTTCACCACGATTACCGTGGGCATCCCATGGACGGACATCAACTTCTTCACCCTCAACCCCAACCGGCTAGTCCCCGGCGACCTCCAGCGCACGATGTTCATTTACGCCGTGCTCGGGCTCGGCCTCAACGAGGGCGCCTACCTGTCCGAGATCGTCCGCTCCGGCCTCAACTCTGTCGACGCCGGCCAGGAGGAGGCCGCCAAAGCGCTCGGCATGTCGCGCGGCCAGGTGCTGCGCCGGATCGTGTTCCCGCAGGCCATGCGCGTCATCATCCCGCCCACCGGCAACGAGACGATCTCCATGCTCAAGACCACCTCGCTCGTCTCCGCCGTCCCCTTCACCCTCGACCTTACCTACGTCACCAACGCCCTCGGCTTCGCCTCCCTGCGCCAAATCCCGTGGCTGCTCATCGCCGTCATCTGGTATCTCGCCATCACCTCTATCCTCATGGTCGGCCAGCACTACATCGAGGCCTACTACGGCCGCGGGGTCAAGGACGGCGACGTCGACCGGCTCTCCCGGCGCGCAAAGGCCAAGCAACGCCGCTCGCGCCAGGCCGCGATCAACGCCGCCGGCACCACGGTTGACAACCCGATGATCGAATACACGCCCTAAGGCGCGCCGCCCTGCTAACTGAGACTTTGGGAAAAGAGAACGCTATGAACATGGTTGAGGTCCACGACGTCCACAAGTTCTTCGACAACCTCCACGTCCTGCGCGGGGTCAGCTTCGACGTGCCGCGTGGGTCGGTCACCACCATCCTCGGCCCCTCCGGCTCCGGCAAGTCCACCATCTTGCGGTGCATCAACGTACTGGAGACGATTCAGGCCGGGTCGATCATCGTCGACGGGCAGCTCATGGGCTACCGGAAGGTGGACGGCAAACTCCACGAGCTCACCGAAAAGCAGGTGGCCGTCCAGCGCACGCAAATTGGGATGGTCTTCCAGCGCTTCAACCTCTTCCCGCACATGACCGCGCTCGAGAACGTCATGGAGGCCCCGATCCAGGTCAAAGGCGTGGAGAAAGCGGCCGCGAAGAAGCGCGCCGAGGAGCTGCTCGCCCAGGTCGGGCTCGCCGACCGCGCCAGCCACTACCCCGCCGAGCTCTCCGGCGGCCAGCAGCAGCGCGTCGCCATCGCCCGGGCGCTCGCCATGCAACCGGAGCTCATGCTCTTCGACGAGCCCACCTCCGCGCTCGACCCCGAGCTTGTGGGCGAGGTGCTCGCCGTCATGAAAAACCTCGCCGCCCAGGGCATGACCATGGTGGTGGTCACCCACGAGATCGGCTTCGCCCGCGAAGTCTCCGACCAGGTGATCCTTATGGACGAGGGCCAGATCGTCGAATCCGGCACCCCCGCCGACGTCTTCGACCACCCCTCCCACCCTCGCACCAAGGAATTCCTGGCGAAGGTGCTCTAGCGCGCACTGTGCCGCCCCGCCTTCCTACGCGAGTACGTGGCGATCCTGGTCAAGTTCAAGTGGGTACTCATCGGGATGACCGGCGCATTCGGACTGTTCCTGTTCATCACACTCTAAGTCTCCCTTGACCCTCACGCCGCGTCAGGAACCATGATCGAGATATGAGAACAGTTGGTGACGTAGCCCAGCTCCTGGGAATCTCGGTACGAACGCTCCACTATTGGGAGGAGCGCGGGCTCGTGGTTCCCGAGCGCACCTGGTCCGACTACCGCCTCTACTCCGACACCGACATCGCCCGTCTCCAGCAGGTCATGGCCTACCGAGCCACTGGCATGAGCCTTGACGCGATCCGAGATCTGCTCGCCGGGCCGGGTACCGGCGTCGACCACCTACGCCGCCAGCGCCAGCTTCTCATGGAAAAACAGGGCGAACTGACACGCATGATCGACGCCCTCGACTACCTTCTGGAGGATGCCATGAACAATCACGAACTTAGCGTCGACGAGGTCGCCGCAATCCTGGGCGAGGCCAACTTCCCCGCCTACCAGGCCGAAGCCGAGGAGGCCTACGGCGAAACATCTGACTGGGAGATCTCAGCCAAGCGCCAAGCCCGCATGACCAAGGCCGACTGGGAGAGGGTGGCCAGGTGCCAGCACGACGTCGAAACCCGGCTCGCCCAGGCCGTGCAGGCCGGCGTCGTCCCCGGCTCTGAGGAGGCAAACGCCCTTGCCGAGGAGCATCGGGCACTTCTATCCGAGGGCTTCTTCCCCGTCACACACGCCAAACACGTCATCCTTGGGCGTGGCTATGTCGCTGACCGGCGCTTCCGCGCCCACTACGACGACGTCGCCCCCGGGCTCACCCACTGGCTCCACCAGGTGATCGACGCCAACGCGGCAGCCCACGGTGTCGACCTCGAGCGGGTCGAGTGGGTCTGAATTCAAGCGACGTCAGGCTCGACCCACTAAAAACTTTTGGACGATTCCGGGGAGATCTTCGTATATGAGGAGATCACCCCGGAATCGTCCAGTTCATTTAAATCGGTCCGAACCGCACCCGTGATACAACGATGCCCGGCTTATGCCGGGCATCGTTCATGCGAGCTTCTTACTCGGTGTCCTCCGCCGGAGCGTCCTCAGCCTCAGCCGGGGCCTCCTCGGCCTCGACTGCGGCCTCCTCAACCTCGGCCTCCTCAGCCTCAGCGGCCTTCTGGGCAGCCTTCTCGGCCTCCTTGACAACGGCCTGCTTGGGCGAGACCGGCTCGAGAACGAGCTCGATCAGGGCCATCGGAGCGTTGTCACCCTTGCGGTTCGGCAGCTTGGTGGTACGGGTGTAGCCACCGTTGCGCTCGGCGAACTTCGGGGCGAGCTCCTCGAACAGGACGTAGGCAACCTCGCGGTCGCCGAGGACCTTGAGGGCGAGGCGACGGTTGTAGGTGTCGCCCTTCTTCGCCTTCGTGATGAGCTTCTCGATGTGCGGACGCACGCGCTTGGCACGGGCCTCCGTGGTCACAACCTGCTCATTCATGATGAGCGACTTGCACAGGTTGGCAATAATCTTGCGCTCGTGGGACGGGCTGCCCCCGAGGCGCGGACCCTTTGCGGGCTTGGGCATATTTACTCCTCAATAACTGTGCGGGCAAGCTCTGCGAGCTCTTCCGCGCCTTCGCCTGCGGCGTCCTAGTCCCAGGCGAAGGTAATTCCTAAATTACGCGTCGTCGCTGAACTGCATGCCGTAGTCGTCACCGAAACCGGACATGAAGCCCGTGGGCGAATCCTTCAGACGAAGATCGAGCTTGGCCAGCTCATCCTTGACATCCTCAATCGACTTGGCGCCGAAGTTACGGATATCGAGGAGGTCAGCCTCCGAGCGCATGACGAGCTCACCGATCGTGTGGATGCCCTCGCGCTGCAGGCAATTCTGCGAGCGGGCGGGCAGGTTCAGGATCGTGATCGGGCGCTGCAGATCCGAGGACTGCTGCTCGACAACAGGGGCTTCCTTGAGCTCCAGGCCCTCCACCTCTTCATTGAGCTCCGTGCACAGCGTAAAGAGCTCGACAAGGGTCTTGCCGGCGGACGCGAACGCGTCACGCGGCTGGGTGGACGGCTTGGTCTCCACGTCGACAATGAGCTTGTCGAAGTCGGTACGCTGGCCCACACGCGTGGCCTCGACCTTGTAGGAAACCTTCACCACCGGCGAGTAGATCGAATCGATCGGAATACGACCGATCTCGTAATCCGGCGAGTTGTTCTGCGCAGCGGACACGTAACCGCGGCCGCGCTCGACAGTCAGGTCAACCTCGATCTTGCCCTTCTCATTGAGGGTGGCGATCACGAGGTCCGGGTTGTGGATCTCCACGCCCGACGGGGGCGTGATGTCCGAGGCCAGGACCTGACCCGGGCCCTGCTTGCGCAGGTACATGAGAACCGGCTCATCGTGCTCGGAGGTCACAACGAGCTCCTTGAGGTTCAAGATGATCTCGGCGACATCTTCCTTGCAGCCGGGAACAGTCGAGAACTCGTGCAGGACGCCGTCGATGTGAATCGAGGTGATGGCTGCGCCGGGGATCGAGGACAGCAGCGTACGACGCAGGGAGTTACCCAGCGTGTAGCCGAAGCCGGGCTCGAGCGGGTCGAGCGTGAAACGCGAACGTGTATCGGAAAGCTTCTCTTCCGTCAGCGTGGGTCGCTGTTCAATGATCACTGGTGATGTCCTTTCAACGGGTGCCCGCTATATGACACCCTGATTCTCTGATGTGGGTTCATCCCCTGCAGGGCGTGGCCCTGCGGCTTGAGGCCCCAAAGGGCCTGCGATCACACACGACGGCGCTTGGGCGGGCGGCAGCCGTTATGCGCCTGCGGGGTCACGTCGGAAATCGAGGTGACCTCCAGGCCGGACGCGGTCAGCGAACGAATCGCGGTCTCGCGGCCGGAGCCCGGGCCCTTGACGAAGACGTCGACCTTCTTCAGGCCCATGTCCATCGCACGACGCGCGGCATTCTCAGCGGCGAGCTGAGCGGCGTACGGCGTGGACTTACGCGAACCCTTGAAGCCGACCATGCCCGCCGACGCCGTAGCGAGGACCTCGCCCTTGGCATCGGTGATCGAGACGATCGTGTTATTGAAGGTGGACTTGATGTGCGCCTGTCCGTTGAGGACGTTCTTACGCGCAGCCTTACGCGGGCGGCGCTGAGTCTTAGGTGGCATGTTTAAACTCCTCTACCCTACTTCTTCTTGCCTGCGACAGTCCGCTTCGGACCCTTGCGGGTACGCGCGTTCGTCTTCGTACGCTGACCGTGCACGGGCAGGCCACGACGGTGGCGGATACCCTGGTAGCAACCAATCTCGACCTTGCGGCGAATGTCGGCCTGGATCTCGCGGCGAAGATCGCCCTCGACCTTGTAGTGCTCGTCGATGTGGTTCTTGAGTTTAACCAGATCCTCCTCGGTCAGATCCTTCACGCGGATGTCCGGATTCACACCGGTGGCCGCGAGGGTCTCCTGAGAACGGGTCCGGCCGATGCCGAAAATGTACGTAAGCGCAATCTCGACGCGCTTTTCGCGCGGGAGATCAACGCCGGAAAGACGTGCCATGTTGTGGCTCCCTATTGTCTTCTTCCGAAGGTGTGGAGCATTACTGTCCCTGATCGGGCCTCAGCCTTCGGACTGAGGGTTGTGCTTTCGCACTAGTAATGCAATTGCTGCGGGTTACCCCGCGATCTGTGACTTAGCCTTGGCGCTGCTTGTGGCGCGGGTTATCGCAGATAACCATGACGCGACCGTGGCGACGAATCACCTTGCAGTTGTCGCAGATCTTCTTAACACTAGGCTTGACCTTCATTCGGGTGCTTCCTGTTGCCAAAGTGGCGGTAGAGTGCGGTTTACTTGTAGCGATAAACGATCCGGCCGCGGCTGAGATCGTAGGGCGTGAGCTCTACAACCACCCGGTCTTCCGGAAGGATCCTGATGTAGTGCTGACGCATCTTGCCAGAGATGTGTGCGAGCACCATATGCCCGTTTTCCAACTCGACACGAAACATCGCGTTAGGCAAGGCCTCAGTGACCGTGCCCTCTACCTCGATGACGCCTTCTTTTTTCGCCATGTTCCCCGCTTAACTGAAATTGCTATCGCCGGACGGATCCGACGGGTACCGACGTGGCACCAACGTTCAATACTACGGGATCGGCCCAACCGTTCGAAAGGGCGTTCGCGGTGTATCTCGTCACGCCTCGAGCGGGACGGGAACAATGCCGTACGGCGCCAGCCCTCCGACTCCCCCGTCCGGCGCGGTCAGCACCCAGATGCCACCCTTGTGCTTGGCCACCATGTGCTCCCAGTGGCAGGCGTCCGAGCCGTCCTGCGTGCGCACCGTCCACTCGTCGTCGTCGACGCTCGTGGCCTGGTTGCCCGCCGCCAGCATCGGCTCGATGCACAGCACCATTCCGCGCTTGAGCTTCGGGCTACGCCCCGACGTGCGATAATTGAGGACCTCCGGGTCCTGATGCATCGACGTGCCAATCCCGTGGCCGACGTAGTCGAGCAGGATGTCGGGCTGGTCGGCGTCGTCGAGGCCGGTGACGTAGTCGTCGATCGCGTTGCCGATGTCCGCCACACGCTTCCCGGTGGCCATCGCCGCAATCCCTACCCACATCGATTCACGTGTGATGTCATTCAGCCGCTCGCGCGCCTCCCGCACCTGCGGGTCTCCCCCGGGCAGGACCACCGAAATCGCGGCATCCCCGTGCCACCCATCGACGACGGCGCCGCAGTCCATCGACACCAGGTCCCCCGGCTGCAACTCGAGCGGGCCGGGGATACCGTGGACGACGACGTCGTTGACCGACGCGCAAATCTGGCCCGGGTAGTCGTAGTACCCGTAAAAATTGGAGACCGCGCCGTGGGCTTGCAGGACGTCGAGGGCAATCGCGTCGAGGTCCGCCGTGGTCATGCCCGCACGAATCTGATCGCGCAACGCCGTGTGAATCGCCGCCACCACAAGGCCAGCCTTGCGCATGGCGACGATCTGGGCGTCAGACTTGTACTCGATCACTTTGAGCCCAGGAAAGCCCGGCAGCCGGCAATCAGGCGGTCGCGCACTTCTTCGATCGTGCCGCGGCCGTCGATCGGCACGAGGATCCCGCGCTTGCGGTAGACGTCCAAAAGCGGCTGGGTCTTCTCGTGGTAGACCTCAATACGGTGGCGGATGACCTCTTCCGTGTCATCCTCGCGCCCCTCAACCTCGGCTCGCTTGAGAAGACGATCCACGATCGCCTCTTCCGGGAAGTCGAGCTCAATCACGGCGTCGAGCGGAGCATCCCGCTCCTCGAGCATCTTGTCCAACGCCTCGACCTGCGCGAGCGTTCGCGGATACCCATCAAGGAGGAAGCCATTCTCCGCGCCCGTTTCATCCAGGCGAGAGGCCACAAGGCGATCCGTCAGCTCGTCAGGCACGAGGTTGCCCTCATTGATGTAGGAGGCGATCAGATCGCCGAGCTCGGAACCGGACGTAATGACGTCGCGAAACGCCTGGCCGGTAGAAAGCCACGGAATGCCCAGGCGTTCAGAGACGCCGGCTGCCTGCGTGCCCTTGCCAGCCCCGGGAGGGCCAACAATGACGAGACGGTAATTCATCGGAGGAATCCTTCATAGTGACGCTGTTGGAGCTGAGCGTCGATGTCCTTCACGGTCTGGAGGCCGACGCCCACGAGAATAATAATCGACGTTCCACCGAAGGATAGGGAATTAATACCCATGGAGTTGAAGACGATCTGCGGAATGAGCGCGATAATCGCGAGGTACATCGCACCCACCCAGTTGATGCGGTTAATGACGTAGCGCAGGTAGTCGGCGGTCGGCTGCCCGGCGCGTATGCCCGGCACGAAGCCGCCGTAACGCTTCATGTTGTCCGCGATCTCCTCCGGGTTAAACGTGATGGAGGTGTAGAAGAACGCGAAGAAGATGATGAGGAGCGCATACATGACCAGGTACCAGCCCGAGCCGTGCGAGAAGTTCTCCGCCACCCAGCGTGTCCAGCCGGAGTTCTGGTCACCGAACTGGGCGATCATTTGCGGCAGGCCAAGGATGGAGGACGCGAAGATCACGGGGATCACGTTCGCCATGTTGATCTTCAGCGGAATGTAGGTGGAGGTGCCGCCGTAAGTACGACGACCGACCACGCGCTTGGCGTACTGGACCGGGATGCGACGCTGGGACTGCTCCACGAACACGACCACGAGCGTGATCGCCAGGAACATCGCGAGCACGATGAGGAGGCGGGAGACGCCGCCGTCGGAACGGTAGACGTTCGTGAGCATCGTGGGGAACGACGCCGCGATACCCGTGAAGATGAGCAGCGACATGCCGTTGCCAACTCCGCGCTCGGTGATCAGCTCGCCCAGCCACATGATGAGGCCCGTACCGGCGGTCACCGCGAGGATGGTCAGCAGGTATTTGCCCGGGTTCGCGTTCGGGATCGGGTCAACCGTGCACAGCTGGAAGATCGAAGAATTAGCCACCGACACGATCACCGAGGCCTGGAGGACAGCCAAAAAGATCGTGAGGTAACGGGTGTACTCGGTCAGCTTCGCCTGACCGGTCTGCCCTTCCTTGTGTAGCTCCTCGAAGCGCGGGATGACCACTCGCATGAGCTGGACGATAATCGACGCCGTAATGTAGGGCATGATGCCCAGGGCGAAGATCGACAGCTGCAGGAAGCCACCGCCCGAGAACATATTCAACATCGTCAACAGATCAGCGCTACCCTGCTCGTCCAGACACTGCTTGACGTTGGCGTACGACACAAACGGTGCAGGCATGTAGGTACCGAGGCGATAGATCGCCATGATAAACATCGTAAAAAGAAGCTTGCGCCTCAGATCCGGTGTACGGAATGCCGATACCAGTGCTTTGAACAAAACAATCCTCCAAATGCCAGCCCGTGGGCCGTCGCGTGGTGCCCGATCAATCGAGCTCGTGAGATCTGCGCATGCAGATCTTGCCGGTGTCTAGGCAGACACCGTTTCACTATACCTACTCCCACCCTGATACAAATAACCAAAATGGACGGATGTGCGACAAATCGCGGTGAAACGCAATTGGCCCCCACAGGTTGTGGGGGCCAATTGACTAAGTGTTAGGCATCTCGCTTCGCCAGCGTTCCGCCAGCGGCCTCGATCTTGGCCTGGGCCGACGCCGACCAGGCGTCGACCACGGCGTTGATCTTGACCGTGATCTCACCGGTGCCAAGAATCTTGACCGGGCGGTTCTTGCGAACCGCGCCCTTGGCCACGAGCTGCTCGACGGTGACGTCGCCACCCTCGGGGAACAACTCGTTCAGGGCGTCAAGGTTGACAACCTGGTAGTAGACCTTGGCCGGGTTCTTGAAGCCGCGCAGCTTCGGCAGACGCATGTGGAGCGGCATCTGGCCACCCTCAAAGCCCGGACGAACCGTGTTGCGGGCGTGCGTACCCTTGGTGCCACGGCCCGCGGTCTTACCGCGCTTGCCGCCCTCACCGCGACCAGCGCGGATCTTGGCTTTGTTCGAGCCCGGGGCCGGACGCAGGTCGTGAATCTTCAGCGGCTCCGACTTGGTCGTCGAATCAGTCATTACTCGACCTCCTCCACATCGACCAGGTGTGTCACCTTACGGACCTGGCCGCGGATCGCGGCGTTGTCCTGGTGGGTCACGCTCTGGTGAATCTTGTGCAGGCCAAGGGAGGCGATGGTCGCCTTCTGGGACTGCGTGGCCCCAACGAGGCCCTTCTTCTGCGTAATCTTCAGCATCATGCACCAACTCCTGCGGCGGCAGCCTCGTTCTCTTCGCGCTTAGCTTCGAGCTCGGCGTCCTCGCGCTCCTTGGCCTCGTGCTCGGCACGGACCCGGAGCATCGCAGCCGGGGCAACCTGGTCAACAGGCAGGCCACGGCGAGCCGCAACCGCCTCGGGCTGCTCAAGCTGCTTGAGCGCCGCGACGGTGGCGTGCACGATATTGATCGCGTTGGACGAGCCAAGCGACTTCGACAGGATGTCATGGATGCCAGCGGCCTCCATGACGGCGCGAACCGGGCCACCCGCGATAACGCCGGTACCGGCGGACGCCGGACGCAGGAGGACGACGCCGGCGGCGTCCTCGCCCTGCACCAGGTGCGGGATGGTGGTGCCGATGCGCGGAACCTTGAAGAAGTTCTTCTTCGCCTTCTCGGTGCCCTTCGCAATAGCGGCCGGCACTTCCTTGGCCTTGCCGTAGCCGACGCCAACGGTGCCGTTGCCATCGCCCACCACGACGAGCGCGGTGAAGGCCATGCGACGGCCGCCCTTGACGGTCTTGGCAACACGGTTAATGGTCACGACGCGCTCGATGTAGGCATTCCTGTCATCTGCGCGACGATCGGTACGACGCTCGTTGCGACGCTCGCGGTTGCCGCGCTCCTCGCGGTCACCCTCGGAGCGGCGTCCACGCTGCTCTGCAGCCATGTCTATATCCTCTCGTTTCAGATCACAGGTTCAGGCCGGCTTCGCGGGCGCCATCGGCAACCGCGGCCACGCGACCGTGATACTTGTTTCCACCGCGGTCGAGAACGACGGCGGAAACGCCGGCCTCGATCGCGCGCTTACCAATGCGCTCACCCACGATGCGGGCGGCGCCCACCTTGCCCTCGGTGTCCGACGGGAAGTCGGCCTCGAGCGTGGAGGCGTAGGCCAGGGTCTTGCCCTCCGAATCGTCGATGACCTGGGCGATCATGTGACGGTTCGAACGGGAGACGGCCAGACGGGGACGCTCAGCGGTTCCAACGACGCGCTTGCGAAGGCGCTGGTGGCGGCGCTTACGCGCAGCAAACTTGTGACTAGACATTACTTACCAGCCTTTCCAGCCTTGCGACGCACCTGCTCGCCAGCGTAACGAATACCCTTGCCCTTGTATGGTTCGGGCTTGCGCAGCTTGCGAATAGAGGCGGCCATCTCGCCAACCTTCTGCTTGTCGATACCGACGACCGAGAACTTGGTCGGCCCTTCAACCACGAAGGAGATGCCCTCGGTGGCCTTGACCAGGATCGTGTGCGAGTAGCCGAGGGAGAACTCGAGGTCCGAGCCCTTAGCCAGCACGCGGTAACCGGTACCGTGAATCTCAAGGTCCTTCTTGTAACCCTCGGTCACGCCAATGATGTTATTAGCCACGAGGGTACGGGTCAGGCCGTGAAGCGAACGCGACTCGCGCTCGTCATTCGGACGGGTGACGACGATCTGGCCGTCCTCCACCTTGACCTCGATCGGGGACGCGACGGTGAGCTCAAGCTCGCCCTTCGGTCCCTTGACCTTGACGTTGTTGCCATCAATGGCGACGTCGACGCCGGACGGGATAGAAATTGGGAGCTTACCAATACGTGACATTGCAGCCCTTCCTTCTACCAGATGTAGGCGAGGACTTCCCCACCTACGCCCTTGTCCTTGGCCTCGCGGTCGGTGAGGAGGCCGGAGGACGTGGACAAGATTGCCACGCCCAGGCCGCCCAGGACTTGAGGGAGATTGGTCGACTTGGCGTACACGCGAAGTCCCGGCTTCGAAATGCGGCGCAGGCCGGCGAGCGAGCGCTCGCGGTTCGGGCCGTACTTCAGGGTCAGGGTGAGCGTCTTGCCCACCTTGGCGTCTTCGACGGTGAAACCGTCGATGTAACCCTCACGCTTGAGGATGTCGGCGATCGACGCCTTCATCTTCGAGTACGGCATTTCAACCGACTCGTGGAACGCCGAGTTGGCGTTGCGCAGACGCGTGAGCATATCTGCAATGGGGTCTGTCATAGACATCGGGCCACAGCCCTTCCTCGTCGTGGTTTCCTTACCGGACCTGCGACGTAGTTTCTTACCAGCTTGCCTTCTTTACGCCCGGGAGCTCGCCCGCGAGGGCCATCTCACGAACACAGACTCGGCACAGGCCGAACTTACGGTAGACGGAGTGCGGACGACCGCAACGCTGACAGCGCGTGTAGGCGCGAACAGCGTACTTCGGCTTCCGGGCCGCCTTTTGCTTGAGAGCAGTCTTTGCCATTAGTCCTCCTTGAACGGGAAGCCGAGGTGGCGCAGGAGCGCGCGGCCCTCGTCGTCGGTCGTCGCGGTGGTGACAAAGGTGATATCCATGCCGCGGACGCGATCAATCTTGTCCATGTCGATCTCGTGGAACACGGTCTGCTCGGTCAGGCCGAACGTGTAGTTCCCGTTGCCGTCGAACTGCTTGGGCGACAGGCCGCGGAAGTCGCGGATGCGCGGCAGCGCGGTGGACAGAAGACGGTCCAGGAACTCCCACATGCGGTCACCGCGGAGGGTGACGTGGCAACCGATGGCCTGACCCTCACGCAGCTTGAACTGCGCGATGGACTTGCGGGCCTTCGTCACCTGGGGCTTCTGGCCGGTGATCGCGGTGATGTCCGCAATCGCGCCGTCGAGAATCTTGGAATCGCGAGCGGCTTCGCCCACGCCCATGTTGACGACGATCTTGTCCAGACCACCCACGTTGTTCACGTTGGTGTGGTTGAACTCCTTCTGCAGCGCCGGGAGGATCTCCTCGCGGTACTTGGTCTTCAGACGAGGGGTCACAGCTCGATCTCCTCTCCGCCACGGCGGCCGATGCGCTCGCGCATGATCTTCTTGCGGCCGTTACGCTCCACCTCAACCTCGCGGAATCCCACGCGGATAGGCTTCTTGTCCGGGCCAACAAGCATCACGTTCGAGATGTGAATCGGCGCCTCGACGGTCTCAATGCCACCGGTCGTGCCACCACGGTCGGTACGGCCAACCCGGGTGTGCTTCTTGACGCGCTGGACGCCCTCAACCACGACGCGATCGTCACGGACCTGCAGGACTCGGCCCTGCATGCCCTTGTCACGGCCTGCGATGACCTGGACGAGGTCACCCTTCTTGATCTTCGCCATGTTAGATCACCTCCGGCGCGAGCGAAACGATGCGCATGAACTGCTTGTCGCGAAGCTCGCGTGCGACGGGGCCGAAGATACGGGTGCCGCGCGGCTCGGTGTCATTCTTCAAAATGACAGCAGCGTTCTCATCGAACTTAATGTACGAGCCGTCTGCACGGCGCGTGTGCTTCTTCGTGCGGACGACGACGGCCTTGACCACGTCGCCCTTCTTGACATTGCCGCCAGGGATTGCATCCTTGACAGCGGCGACGATCACGTCGCCAATTCCGGCGTAGCGCCGACCAGAACCGCCGAGCACACGCATGCAAAGAATTTCCTTCGCACCCGTGTTATCAGCGATCTTCAGTCGCGTCTCCTGCTGGATCATTTACTTATCTCCTGTCGTCGTGCCGGTTCTCAATATTGAGCCTTGCCGAACGGATGTTTTCTCAGGTAAAGATACCTGAGATTACTTGGCCTTCTCGATGACCTCGACCACACGGAAGTGCTTGGTCGCGGACAGCGGTCGGGTCTCCATGATGCGCACGAGATCGCCCTCGCGAACCTCGTTCGTCTCATCATGAGCCTTGATGCGCTTGGACCGGGTCATGACCTTGCCGTAAAGCGCGTGCTTGCGGCGATCTTCGACCTCGACCACGACGGTCTTGTCCATCTTGTCGGACACGACGTAGCCGGTGCGAACCTTGCGGTAGTTGCGCTGCGTCTGTACGTTCTTTTCCTGCTCGCTCATCGCGCTTCCTCTACTTCTTCTTAGCCGTCGGGGCGGTGCGGATTCCGAGCTCGCGCTCGCGGGCGACCGTGTAGATGCGCGCAATGGAGCGACGCACCTCCTTCAGACGGCCGGAGTCTTCCAGGCGATGGGTCACGGCCGAGAAACGAAGGTTGAACAGTTCAGCCTTCGCCTCCTGGAGGCGCTCGGCGAGCTCAACATCGGTGAGCTGATCGAGCTCTTCAGTGGTAATGCCCTTAGCCATTATTCACCATCCTCACGGGTAATAAAACGAGTCTTCATGGGGAGCTTGTGCTGGGCGCGGGACATGGCCTCACGAGCCAGCTGCTCGTCAACACCGGCCAGCTCGAACAGAACGCGGCCGGGCTTGACGTTGGCAACCCACCATTCGACTGAGCCCTTACCAGAACCCATACGGGTTTCGGCCGGCTTCTTCGTAAGCGGGCGATCCGGGAAGATGTTGATCCAGACCTTGCCGCCTCGCTTGACGTGACGGGTCATCGCGATACGGGCAGCCTCGATCTGGCGGTTGGTCACGTAGGCCGGCTCGAGAGCCTGGATGCCGTACTCACCGAAAGCCAGGGTGGTGCCACCCTTGGCCATGCCATGACGGTTCGGGCGGTGCTGCTTGCGATGCTTGGTTCGGCGGGGAATGAGCATGTAACTCAGGCCTCCGTTTCCTGGGTAGCGGGCGCCTCAGCTGCCGGAGCGGCGGGCGCCTCGGTGGTGGCCTGCTCGGCCTGATTCTGACGACCACGGTTACCGCCACGACGCTCACCACGGCGCTCGCCACGGCCACGGCCGCCGCGACCACGCGGGGCCTCGGTCAGGGAGCGGTAGTACTCGACGTCGGTGACGTCACCGCGGTAGATCCACACCTTCACGCCGATGCGGCCGAAGGTGGTGCGGGCCTCGTAGAAGCCGTAGTCGATGTTGGCGCGCAGGGTGTGCAGCGGCACACGGCCCTCACGGTAGAACTCCGAGCGGGACATCTCGGCGCCGCCGAGACGGCCGGAGCACTGCACGCGGATGCCCTTGGCACCGGCGCGCTGCGCGGACTGGATGCCCTTGCGCATGGCGCGCCGGAAGGAAACGCGGGATGCGAGCTGCTCGGCGATGCCCTGAGCCACGAGCTGGGCGTCGGCTTCCGGGTTCTTAACCTCGAGGATATTGAGCTGGACGGATTTGCCGGTCAGCTTCTCCAGGTCCTGGCGGAGGCGGTCAGCCTCGGCGCCACGGCGGCCGATGACGATGCCGGGGCGAGCGGTGTGGATGTCGATGACCACGCGCTCGTTGCGACGCTCGATGTTGACGCGGGACACGCCCGCGCGCTCGAGGTTCTTCTCGATCATCTTGCGGATCTTGATGTCCTCACCGAGGAAGTCGGCGTAGGTCTTGCCGGCCTCGTTGGAGTCCGTGAACCACTTCGAGCGGTGGTCCGTGGTGATACCAAGACGGAAACCTACCGGATTAACTTTCTGTCCCATTCTTAGGCCTCCTTGGTTCCGACGATGACGGTGATGTGACTCGTACGCTTCATGATCCGATTCGCACGCCCCTGGGCGCGCGGCTGGATGCGCTTCATGGTCGGGCCCTCATCCACGTAGGTCTCGAGGATCTCGAGAGCGGACTCATCGAAGCGCTCGCCGGCCTGGCCGGCTGCGTAACGGGCGTTCGCGATTGCCGACTGGACGATCTTGCGAACGTCGCGGGCAACAGCCTGGGGTGCAAACTCGAGCACGTCCAAGGCGTTGGTTGCATTCAAACCGCGGATCTCGTTGATCACTCGGCGAGCCTTCTGCGGCGTGACGCGGACGTAGCGCGCCTGTGCCTTTGCTTCCATTATTCTGCCTCTCCTGCCTTATCGGCGACGGCCCTTGCGATCGTCCTTCTCGTGACCCTTGAAGGTGCGAGTCGGAGCGAATTCGCCGAGCTTGTGGCCGACCATGGACTCGGTGATGAACACCGGCACATGCTTGCGGCCGTCGTGGACTGCGAACGTGTGACCAAGGAAGTCCGGGGTGATGACCGAACGGCGCGACCAGGTCTTGATGACGTTGTGGGTGCCCTTCTCGTTCTGCTCATCAACCTTCTTCTGAAGGTGATCGTCGACGAAGGGGCCCTTCTTCAAACTACGCGGCATAGCTGACTACTCCTATCGAGACTTCTTGCCGGTCTTGCGACGGCGCACGATGAGCTTGTCGCTGGGCTTGTTCGGATGACGGGTGCGAGATTCCTTCTGGCCCCACGGGGAGACCGGGTGACGTCCACCGGACGTCTTGCCCTCGCCACCACCGTGCGGGTGGTCGAACGGGTTCATGACGACACCGCGGACGGTCGGGCGGACGCCCTTCCAGCGCATGCGGCCAGCCTTGCCCCAGTTGATGTTCGACTGCTCGGCGTTGCCGACCTCACCAACGGTGGCGCGGCAGCGGGTGTCGACCAGGCGGATTTCGCCCGACGGCAGGCGCAGGTGGGCGTACTTACCTTCCTTCGCGACCAGCTGGACGGACGAGCCGGCCGAGCGGGCGATCTTGGCGCCGCCACCCGGGCGGAGCTCCACGGCGTGGATAATCGTACCGATCGGGATGTTACGGATCGGGAGGTTGTTGCCGGGCTTGATGTCCGCGTTCGGACCGTTCTCCACCATCGTGCCCTGCTTGACGCCTTCGGGGGCGAGGATGTAGCGCTTCTCGCCGTCGACGTAGTGCAGCAGCGCGATGCGCGCGGTGCGGTTCGGATCGTACTCGATGTGAGCGACCTTGGCGGGCACGCCGTCCTTGTCGTGACGACGGAAATCGATCACGCGGTACTGGCGCTTGTGGCCACCACCGATGTGACGCGTGGTGATACGACCGTGGTTGTTACGACCACCGGTCTTCGGCAGCGGGCGCAGCAGCGACTTCTCCGGCGTAGATCGGGTGATCTCGACGAAGTCGGCAACGCTCGAACCGCGACGACCCGGGGTCGTCGGCTTGTACTTGCGAATTCCCATGAGTGTTCCTCAATACTTCCCGTCGGCTTAGCCGACGATATCGCCGTAGATGTCGATGGTGCCCTCGCGCAGGGTGACGATGGCGCGCTTGGTGGCCTTGCGGCGGCCAATGCCATCGCGAGTGCGGCGGGCCTTGCCCTGACGGTTCTGGGTGTTAACCGAAGCAACCTTGACACCGAAGATCTTCTCGATCGCGATCTTGATCTCGGTCTTGTTGGCGCGCGGGTCAACGATGAACGTGTACTTGCCCTCGTCCTCGAGGCGGGCGGCCTTTTCGGAGGCTACCGGCTCGATGATGACGTCGCGAGGATCCTTGTTCTGGAACGCAGCGTGAGTCACTTCGTCTCCTCCTTGTTCGTCCATGCCTCGTAAGCAGCTTCGGTGAACACGACGTCGTCGGCGACGAGGACGTCGTACGCGTTGAGCTGGTCAAAGTAGAGCAAGTGTGCTTCCTGGGCGTTACGCAGCGACAGGATCGTCAGCTCGTCCGTGCGATCGACGACGACCAGCGCCTTGCGACCCTCGGTCACCTCGAGCAGGAACTTGAGTGCGACCTTGGTGGACGGCTTGTCGCCCTCCACGAAGCCCTTGACGATGTGCACGCGGTCATGCTTGGCACGATCCGAGAGCGACTGACGCAGAGCGGCAGCGATCATCTTCTTGGGGGTGCGCTGCGAGTAGTCGCGCGGGACAGGGCCGTGAACGACGCCGCCGCCGGTCCAGTGCGGCGCACGGATCGAGCCCTGGCGGGCGCGGCCGGTGCCCTTCTGGCGCCACGGCTTGATGCCGCCGCCGGAAACCTCACCGCGGGTCTTGGTCTTCGCGGTACCCGCGCGACGAGCGGCGAGCTGGGCGTTAACCACCTGGTGAAGCAGCGGAATGTTCGGCTCGAGACCGAAGACGGCCGAGTCGAGTTCCACGTTGCCGGCCTTCTTGCCGGTCAGATCAATAACGTCAACCTTGAGGTCCGCCATCGTTAGGCTCCCTTCGCGGCAGTACGGATCACGACGACGCCACCCTTGTTGCCGGGGATAGCGCCCGAGACAAGGAGAAGATCGTTCTCGGTGTCAACGGCGTGAATGGTCAGGTTCTGGACGGTGACGCGGGCGTTGCCCATGCGTCCAGACATCTTCTGGCCGCGGAAGACGCGACCGGGGGTTGCCGAAGCGCCGATCGAACCGGGCTTGCGGTGGTTGCGGTGCGCACCGTGCGAGGCGGAGACGCCGGCGAAGCCGTGACGCTTCATCGTGCCAGCGAATCCCTTGCCCTTCGACTTGCCGACGACGTCGACGCTCTGGCCGGCCTCGAACAGCTCCACGCCGAGCTCCTGGCCGAGCGTGTACTCGCCGGCGTCGGAGGTGCGGATCTCAGCAACGAAACGGCGAGGCTCGACGCCGGCCTTCTCGAAGTGGCCCGCGAGCGGCTTGGTGACGTTCTTGTTCTTCAGCTCGCCCGAGGCGATCTGCAGGGCCTCGTAGCCGTCGGTGTCCATGGTGCGAATCTGGGTGACAACGTTCTTGCCAACCTTGACCACGGTAACCGGAACGAGATTAGCGTTCTCGTCCCACACCTGGGTCATTCCTAGCTTAACGCCGAGGAGCGCCTTCACGGGCGCTGCGGCGGTCTTGTTCTTTGTCATGATGCGTTACCTCAGAGCTTGATCTCGACGCTGACATCTGCCGGGAGATCCAGGCGACGCAGGGTGTCAATTGTCTTCAGGGTCGGATCGACAATATCGATCAGTCGCTTATGCGTACGCATTTCGAACTGTTCGCGACTGTCCTTGTACTTGTGGGGCGAACGAATCACGGTAAAAACGCTGCGCTTCGTGGGCAGCGGCACCGGTCCCACAACCGACGCTCCAGTACGGGTAACTTCGTCGACGAGCTTTTTCGCTGCGTTGTCGATGACCTCGTGGTCATATGACTTCAGACGGATGCGGATCTTCTGTCCCGCCATGGCGTCGTCTCCCTCTCTCTACCTTCGGTGTTCACGTCCCCCGCAGTCGGGCGTGTCGCACCTGATGGAGGTAACAAACGAAGCCCTATGTGGTTTTGCGAACCCATTTTATGTACCGAATGCTTTCTGCCTTCGGCCAAGTTCACTCGCCCGGTCGTCCCGAGCAACTTTACTAGTATGACGTATCTTCCCCGGCCTTCGCCAACTTCAGCCGGCGATGGTGGCCAATCACACGCGCGGGGCGCGGTGTGGAGTTCTGTCCGGGGATCTATCTTAACACCGCACGCCGACCCCGACTAGGGTAGCCCCCTGTGAAGCGGCTGACAGGGTCGGGGCTAGAACTGCCTGGCTCTAGAGTTGCCCGACCCTAAAGCAGCCCGGCCCGCCGCGCGAACTCTGCCGGTGGGGTGTCATTGACATCGACAACGTCGGCCCCGCTCGCCCGCGCCGCCGCCAGGCCCGCCCGGGAGTCTTCGAAGACAAGGCAGTCGGCCGCCTCGACCCCGAGTCTCCTGGCTCCCAGGAGGTAGGGCCCCGGATCGGGTTTGCCGGGCACGTCGTCACTACCCGTCACGACGGTATTGAAGTACGTCTCCCCCAAGCTCTCAAGTGCGATGTCCACCAGATCCTTCGGCGTGGCCGTCACTAGCGCTTGGGCAATCCCCGCCTCGCGGAAGGCAACGAGCAGCTCACGCACTCCCGGCAACAACTCCACGAACGGGTAGGCCCGCTCGGCCATAAGCTCAGTGAGCTCGCCGAAAATCTCCATCGGCTCTGGCCGCGGCTTACCGCCACGCTCGACGGCGTCGGCAAGCCGGTTCGCGTGATCCAAGGTGGAGGCGCCGAGGATGAACTCGGTGTCCTCACTCCCCCACACCCCGCCGGCTGCCTTCACCACGTCCTCGGACAGCTCACCCCACGCCCACTCCGTGTCAACAATCGTGCCGTCCATGTCCCACAAGACGGCGGCGGGCAGCTTTCCAAGGAAGTCCAGATTCATGCCGCCATCCTATCGTGGCCCGCCGACAGGAGCGATCCGGGCCCGGCAGCCACTCACGTGCGGACCGCTCATGTGCGGGTCGGCCGCACACGGGCCGGCAACGTGCTGGCCCCCGCGTGGAATACACCGGGCCAACACGCCGGGCCAACATCCCGGCCGACACCCGCGGGAATAGCAGTGGGCCCCAGCCGAAGCTGGGGCCCACTCAAGCAATCAGAAGATTACTTGATGATCTTGGTGACTCGACCTGAGCCAACGGTGCGGCCACCCTCACGGATAGCGAAGCCGAGGCCCTCCTCCATGGCGATCGGCTGGATGAGTTCGACCGTCATCTCGGTGTTGTCGCCAGGCATGACCATCTCGGTGCCCTCGGGCAGCGTGATGACGCCGGTGACGTCCGTGGTACGGAAGTAGAACTGCGGACGGTAGTTGGTGAAGAACGGGTTGTGACGACCGCCCTCCTCCTTCTTCAGGATGTAGACCTGAGCCTCGAAGTTGGTGTGCGGGGTAATGGTACCCGGCTTGGCAACAACCTGGCCACGCTCCACGTCCTCACGGCGGGTGCCGCGCAGGAGCAGACCACAGTTCTCGCCGGCGTCGGCGTGATCCATCTGCTTGTGGAACATCTCGATACCGGTGACGGTGGTCTTCTGCGGGGCGCGGATGCCGAGGATCTCGACTTCCTCGTTGATGTTGAGCAGACCACGCTCGACACGGCCGGTCACCACGGTGCCACGGCCGGTGATGGTGAAGACGTCCTCAATCGGCATGAGGAACGGCTTGTCGAGGTCGCGGACCGGATCCGGGAAGTAGGAATCCACGGCGTCCATGAGCTCGAGGACGGAGCTAACCCACTTCTCCTCGCCCTCAAGAGCCTTCAGAGAGGAGATCTGGACCACGGGGGCGTTGTCGCCGTCGTAATCCTGCGAGGACAGGAGGTCACGGACCTCCATCTCGACGAGCTCGATGAGCTCCGGATCGTCAACCATGTCGCACTTGTTCAGCGCAACGATGATGTCCGGCACGCCAACCTGGCGGGCGAGCAGGACGTGCTCGCGGGTCTGCGCCATCGGGCCGTCGGTTGCGGCCACAACGAGGATGGCGCCGTCCATCTGAGCAGCACCGGTAATCATGTTCTTGATGTAGTCGGCGTGGCCCGGGGCGTCAACGTGCGCGTAGTGACGCTTCGGCGTCTGGTACTCAACGTGGGAGACGTTGATGGTAATACCACGCTGACGCTCTTCCGGAGCGTTGTCGACCTTGTCGAACGGGGTGAACTCGTTCAGTTCCGGGTACTTGTCCGCCAGCACCTTGGTGATAGCGGCGGTCGTCGTCGTCTTACCGTGATCGACGTGACCGATGGTGCCGACGTTCATGTGCGGCTTGGACTTGTCGTACTTGGCCTTGGCCACTTGCGCCCTCCTGGGACTAGATTGACTCTTTAGCTTGATCGCACGCCTGGGCGCGCACCGCTAAATGAATCTTACTTTTCTGCTACTTACTTGTAAATTCCAGCGGCTTACTCGCCGTGAGCCTTCTGGATGATCTCGTCCGAAACGTTCTTCGGAACTTCCTGATACTTCGCGAACTGCATGGTGTACACGGCGCGGCCCTGCGTCTTGGAACGCAGGTCGCCGACGTAACCGAACATTTCGGAAAGCGGAACCAGAGCGCGGACGATCTTGACGCCAGTGGCATCCTCCATCGAGGCGATCTGGCCACGACGGGAGTTGAGATCACCGATGACGTCACCCATGTACTCCTCCGGGGTACGGACTTCGACATCCATGATCGGCTCGAGAATGATCGGCTTGGCTCGCTTGATGCCCTCGCGGAACACCATCTGGCCGGCGATCTTGAACGCCATCTCCGAGGAGTCGACGTCGTGGTAGGCGCCGTCCTCAAGCGTGGCCTTCACGTTCACCATCGGGAAGCCGGCAAGCACACCGTTCTCCATGGCCGCCTGGATACCCTGGTCGACCGACGGGATGTACTCGCGCGGGACGCGGCCACCCGTGACCTCGTCCACGAACTCGTAGGTGACGCCCTCTTCGTTCTCCTCCAGCGGCTCGAAGGTGACGATGACCTTCGCGAACTGGCCGGAACCACCCGTCTGCTTCTTGTGGGTGTACTCGATGTGCTCGGCCTTGCCGCGAATGGTCTCGCGGTAAGCAACCATCGGCGCACCGACGTTCGCCTCGACCTTGAATTCGCGCTTCATGCGGTCCACGAGCACGTCAAGGTGGAGCTCGCCCATGCCGCCGATGACGGTCTGGCCGGACTCCTCGTCCAGGCGGACGGTGAAGGTCGGATCTTCTTCGGCGAGCTTCTGGATAGCGATGCCGAGCTTCTCCTGGTCGGCCTTCGACTTGGGCTCAACGGCCACGTGGATCACCGGGTCCGGGAAGGTCATCGACTCGAGCAGCATCGGGGCGTCGATCGCGGAAAGGGAGTCGCCCGTCGTCGTGTCCTTCAGGCCGATGACGGCGTAGATGTTACCTGCCGACGCCGAATCCACCGGCTGCTCCTTGTTGGAGTGCATCTGGAAGATCTTCGACACGCGCTCCTTCTTGCCCTTGGAGGCGTTGAGGATCTGGTCGCCCGGCTCGATCTTGCCCGCGTAGACGCGGACGTAGGTCAGACGGCCGAAGAACGGGTGCGCGGCGATCTTGAACGCCAGAGCCGCGAACGGCTCGGACGTCGCGGGCTTGCGCTCGATCACAACCTCCTCGTCCTTGACATCCATGCCCTTGATGAGGCCGATGTCGAGCGGCGAGGGCAGGAAGTCAACGACGGCGTCGAGCACCGGCTGCACGCCAATGTTCTTGTAGGCCGAACCGGCGAAGATCGGGTAGAGCTCGCCAGCGATCGTGAGCTTACGGATGCCGGCCTTGAGCTCGTCAACCGTGATCTCCTCGCCGCCGAGGTACTTCTCCAGAAGGGCCTCGTCGGTCTCGGCCACGGTCTCAACCAGCTCGTTGTAGAGTTCCTCCGCCTTGTCCGCGAGCTCGGCTGGGATTTCCTCTTCGACAACGATGGAGCCCATCGTGTCGTTGCCCTTGTCGTCCTTGGCCGGGAAGCGCAGCGCCTTCTTGTTCAGGACGTCAACGACACCGGACAGGTCTGACTCAGCACCGATCGGGAAGGCCATGACCAGCGGGGTCGCCTTGAGGCGATCGCGGATGGTCTGCACGGCGTGATCGAAGTCGGCGCCCATCTTGTCCATCTTGTTGATGAAGCAGATGCGCGGGACGTTGTACTTGTCAGCCTGACGCCACACGGTCTCAGACTGCGGCTCCACGCCTTCCTTGCCGTCGAACACCGCAACGGCGCCGTCGAGGACGCGCAGCGAGCGCTCCACCTCAACCGTGAAGTCCACGTGGCCGGGGGTGTCGATGATGTTGATCTGGTTGTTGTGCCAGAAGGTGGTGACGGCAGCCGACGTAATCGTGATGCCGCGCTCCTTCTCCTGCTCCATCCAGTCGGTGGTGGACGCACCGTCGTGCGTCTCGCCCATCTTGTAGTTCAGGCCGGTGTAGAACAGAATGCGCTCGGTCGTGGTGGTCTTACCAGCGTCGATGTGCGCCATAATGCCGATGTTGCGGACCTTGTTCAGATCCTTCTGTGGTGTATGTGCCACGTTTTGGCTCTCCTAAAATTCAGGCCGGGCGGCCGTTTTTACCAGCGGTAGTGAGCGAAGGCGCGGTTGGCCTCAGCCATACGGTGGACATCCTCGCGGCGCTTGACGGCGGCACCGAGGCCGTTGGAGGCGTCCATGATCTCGTTCTGGAGGCGCTCGAGCATCGTGTTCTCGCGGCGGTCGCGCGAGTAGTCCACAAGCCAGCGGATCGCGAGGGCGTTCGCGCGGTTCGGCTTGACCTCGGTGGGCACCTGGTAGGTGGCACCGCCGACGCGGCGGGAGCGGACCTCGAGCTGCGGGCGGATGTTGTCCAGGGCGCGCTTGAGCACCTCAAGCGGCTCCTGGCCGGTCTTCTCGGCGACGCCGGCCAGCGCGCCGTAAACAATGCGCTCGGCGGTGGACTTCTTGCCGTCACGAAGCACGCGGTTGATCACCTGGGTGACCACGGGCGAGCCGTGGACCGGATCGTTAACGAGCGGGCGCTTGCGGATGGGACCCTTACGAGGCATTACTTCTTCTCCTTCTTCGCACCGTACTTGGAGCGGCCCTGGCCGCGGCTCTTCACGCCCTGCGTGTCAAGCGCGCCACGGACGATGTGGTAGCGAACGCCGGGAAGGTCCTTCACACGGCCACCGCGGACGAGCACGATCGAGTGCTCCTGGAGGTTGTGACCCTCGCCGGGGATGTAAGCCGTGACCTCAACGCCGGAGGAAAGGCGAACACGAGCAACCTTACGAAGAGCCGAGTTCGGCTTCTTCGGGGTGGTGGTGTACACACGCGTGCAAACGCCGCGACGCTGCGGGCTCCTCTTCAGGCCCGGGGTCGCGGAGCTGGACGCCTTGCTGGAGCGGCCCTTGCGGACCAGCTGCTGAATAGTAGGCACTACTTCTCCTGTATATGAGTTCAGATCGTCGAACTGCCCGCCTGCTCGGTCGAACGTGCGGGTGAAAGGACACCGTACCTTCCACGCGCCCACGGGCTGTCTTTATCGCCGGCGGCATGAGCAACTATCACCAATCCGGCGCCGCAACGCCACCCCGTGGGACGGGCACCGCGTTCCAGAATAGCGTTAGCGCGCCAATCCGGTCAAAGATTGTGACCGAAACGCGTGCGTGGCGCTACCCACACGGCGTCGTTCCCAGGGCCGTCCGGCAGGGGCGAACATGAGGGAACTCACCACGCCGGCACGCCCGAGTCGTAGACGCCTCCGAAGGTCTGCCTGCGGCCGGGTGTAGGATGCACAACGATTGACGTTCGCCCATGATGGAGCCTGCCATGACCACCGACCCCACCCAACATAGCGCGCCCGCCTCCGCCGGCCGCCTTCACCGCGGCCTTCGCGCCCGCCACCTCAACATGATCGCCATCGGCGGCGCGATCGGCACGGGGCTGTTCGTCGCTTCCGGCGCCACAATCTCCCAGGCCGGCCCCGGCGGCGCCCTGCTCGCCTACGCGCTGATCGGCATCATGGTCTTCTTCCTCATGCAGTCGCTGGGTGAGATGGCCACCTACTCCCCCGTTGCCGGTTCCTTCGGCGAGTACGGCACGCGCTACGTCAGCCCATCGTTCGGTTTCGCGATGGGGTGGAATTACTGGTTCAACTGGGCGATCACCGTGGCCGCCGAGCTCGTGGCCGCCGCGCTCGTCATGGCCTACTGGTTCCCGGATACGCCGTCGATCGTGTGGTCGGCACTCTTCCTCGTCATCCTTTTCCTTATTAATGCGATCTCCGCGCGCACGTTTGGCGAGGGCGAATTCTGGTTCGCCGCAATCAAGGTGGTCACGGTCCTCGTCTTCCTCGGCCTCGGCGTGCTCATGATCGCGGGCATCATGGGCGGCACCTCCCCCGGCACCGCGAACTGGACCACGGGCGACGCCCCGTTCGTGGGCGGCGGGCTCGGCATCCTGTCCGTGTTCATGATCGCCGGCTTCTCCTTCCAGGGCACCGAGATGGTCGGCATCGCGGCCGGCGAGGCCCAGGACCCCGACCGCACCATCCCCCGCGCCATCCATGCCGTCTTCTGGCGCATCCTCATCTTCTACATCGGCGCCATCGCCGTCATCGGCTTCCTCCTGCCCTACACCGATCCCGCGCTCCTCAACCCTGGCGGCGACATCGCTCTGTCCCCCTTCACCCTCGTCTTCGAGCGTGCCGGCATCGCCGCGGCGGCCGCGATCATGAACGCAGTCATCCTCACCTCGGTGCTGTCGGCCGGCACCTCGGGGCTGTACGCCTCCACCCGCATGCTTTACGGCCTTGCCAAGTCCGGCCAGGCTCCCGCGATTTTCGCGACGACGACCCGGCGCGGCATCCCCATGGCCGCCCTGCTCGCCACCACGGCGGTGGGCGCGGCCTCCTTCCTCACCTCCCTCATCGGCGACGGCGAAGCCTACACCTGGCTCGTCAACGCCTCCGGGCTGGCCGGGTTCATCACCTGGGTGGGCATCGCGTGGAGCCACTACAAGTTCCGCAAGGCGTACGTGGCTCAGGGCCACGACCCCGCCGAGCTGCCTTTCCGCGCGTCGTTCTTCCCCCTCGGACCGCTCCTGGCGCTCGCGATGACGCTGGTGGTGATCGTCGGCCAGAACACCGAGGCACTCCTGGGCGACACGGAGTTCATGTCGCTGCTGTCCAGCTACATCGGCCTGCCGCTGTTCCTGGCGCTGTGGGCTGGGCACAAGCTCATCACGCGCGCGCCGGCGGTCAAGCCGCTGGAGGCGGATCTGACCCGGCGTTCGGACGCCGACTAACTGCGCGCCCCTGCGGGCTTCCTGAGCCCTCACGCCATTGACCACGTTCGATAGCATCACGGACATAGATCCGTATTTGAGCCGCTACTACTTCTATAGCCCTAAAGAGACCAGCAAGTCCTGGCTCTTCCCGCGGACTACCTGCTCGATTCCTCGACAACGGCAAGCCGCGCGCCCGAATCACCCAGGGTTCAAGTGTTCATCGAGACCTCGATGTCACTCGCAACGCGGGATTCCGGCGGAATGGCATATGCAGACTTCGGATCCAGCGTGAAGGTCACCGGAATCGTCTCTGGAATCAAGAACCCGCTCATCGGAAAGTCGACTACATACGTAGTGGATTGGCGCAAGATCGCCGCCACATATGCCGCGCGGCTGATGCTCTAGTAAGGAAGGACCATGATGAAGCACAAGGTTTTGATAACCGCGGCGCTGTATCTAGCAGCCCTCGCCGCATGCACGAATTCCGAGGCGCTTACTGTGCCCACCCTCCCGCGCGAGACGGAAGGCCCCCTAGCCGCTAAACTGAACACTCTCACCCGCATCGACGTTGCGGAGGGGTACGCCTGCCCCATTGTCGGGGACGATACGCTCATCGTCTTTTCCGAGCCGGTATCTGCGAGCGCCGCCAAGTCGATCACGGTCGGAGACGTCACCATCAAGGTCGGCGAGTCTTTCGAGACCAGCGTCACGCATGAGATCCCAGATGGATTCGAATGCGGTGGCAAGCTCTACCCGCAGGCAGAACACGTCATCTTCCCCGGTGTCAACCTCGTCGACCTGGATTAGCGGCTCTTCCCAGTTCAGCGCGTGGTGCGCAAAGCTCGTGAATATGTCGGCTGCCGAATCCTATAGGAGCCTGGTTGGCCCCAGGTTCACGACTTGTGTCGGGCGTAGCCGCTACGCCACAGGTACACGGCCACGACGGCGACCACCGTGAAGATGACGCCCCCACGGGAAGTGCGACAGCTGGGAGGACTGCTGGACCTGCGCGATCTCCTCCGCCGGGTTACCCTCGGCCAAGGCGAGGCTCGGTCCGGGCTGGGCATCGACAGCCGCAGTAGAAACGGTCGCTAAATGAGTGGTCTCCCCATAGGCGAGAGCAACGGGAAAGGCAAGGCGGATGGAAAGCGCCGCCGTGAAAGCACCAAGTCGCGCACGTCACGCCCCCGCCAGCGCAGGTCCGCACAAAACGAGGCTGGGCCGGAAAGAATCCGGCCCAGCCTCACATTCTTCGCAGCCCTAGAAGTTCAGACCGTATCCGTAGCCCATCGACGTGTCGTAGTCGTCAAGCGAGCTGTAACCGTAGATGTCGTCGAACGAATCCAGGCCGCCGAACGTGTTGAGCTGCTCGTACTCCGAACGAGCCTCCGACGTCGGCTCCACCTTGACGTGGCGCAGCTGCTCCAGGCCGGTACCGGCCGGGATGAGCTTACCGAGGATGACGTTCTCCTTCAGACCATCAAGCGGATCGGACTTCGCGTTGAGCGCCGCCTCCGTCAACACCTTCGTGGTCTCCTGGAAGGACGCCGCGGACAGCCACGAGTCGGTGGCCAGCGACGCCTTCGTGATACCCATCAGCTCCGGACGGCCCGACGCCGGCTTCCCGCCTTCCGCCATCGCGGCGCGGTTGGCCTGCTCGAACTGGGCCACGTCCACCAGCTCACCCGGGAGCAACGTGGTGGTGCCGGCCTCGAGAACGGTGACGCGGCGCAACATCTGGCGCACGATGACCTCGATGTGCTTGTCGTGGATCTCCACGCCCTGCGAGCGGTACACGTTCTGCACCTCGGACACGAGGTGGAGCTGGGCCACGCGGCGGCCGGAGATACGCAGCACCTTCTTCGGGTCAACCGAACCCTCAACCAGCTGCTGGCCCACCGGTACGTGAGCGCCCTCGGGCACGAGGAGCTTGGCGCGCTTGGCCACCAGGTAGGTGAGGTCCTCGTCGCCGTCGTCGCGCTTGATGATGAGGCGGCGGGAACGCTCAAGGTCCTCGATCTCAAGGCGGCCGGCGGCCTCAGCGATCGGCGCCTCACCCTTCGGGGTGCGCGCCTCGAAGAGCTCCTGGACACGCGGCAGACCCTGGGTGATGTCCTCGGCCGACGCCGCACCACCCGTGTGGAAGGTACGCATCGTCAGCTGGGTGCCGGGCTCGCCAATCGACTGGGCGGCCACGATGCCCACGGCCTCGCCGATGTCCACCAGCTTGCCGGTGGCGAGCGATCGGCCGTAGCACTTGGCGCACGTGCCCACGCGCGAGTCACAGGTGAGGACCGAGCGCACGTGGATCTGCTTGATCCCCGCGGCGAGCAGGTTCTCGAGTGCGACGTCGCCGATGTCGGTGCCGGCCGCGACGACGACATTCCCGTCGGCGTCCAGCGCATCCTTGGCGAGCGTGCGTGCGTAGACCGACGTGTCGATGTCTTCGGAACGGATGAGCTCGGCGGATGCCCACTCGGCGGCCGAGACCTCCTTCTCGGTGACCTCGGTCGGAACGCCGTCCACCGTGGCCAGGCGCAGCTCGTTGCCGTCGGAATCGAGTGCCACGATCGGCTTGGGCAGGCCGCGGCTGGTGCCGCAGTCGGCCTCGCGAACGATGACGTCCTGCGCCACGTCCACCAGACGACGGGTCAGGTAGCCCGAGTCAGCCGTACGCAGAGCGGTATCGGCCAGACCCTTACGCGCACCGTGCGTTGCGGTGAAGTACTCGAGCGCCGACAGGCCCTCGCGGTAGTTCGACTTGATCGGACGCGGAATGATCTCGCCCTTCGGGTCGGCCACGAGGCCACGCATACCGGCAACCTGACGAATCTGCATCCAGTTGCCTCGCGCCCCGGACTGAACCATCTGGTTGATGTTGTTCAGGTCGTCGAAGTTCTTGCGCATCTCGTCGGCAACCATGTCGGTCACCTCAGTCCACAGGGCCACCAGGTCACGGCGGCGGTCCTCGTCGCGGATGTTGCCTTCCTGGAAGTCCTGCTCGATCTTCGCAGCGCGCTCCTCGGCCTCCTCCAGGATCTTCGTCTTGTTCGCAGGCGCGATCACGTCAGACACCGCGATGGTCACGCCGGAGCGGCCACCCCAGTAGAAGCCCGTCTCCTTCAGCGCGTCCAACGACGCCGCCGCGTCGACCTTCGGGTAACGCTCGGCAAGCTCGTTGACGATGCCGCCCAGCACCTTCTTGCCCACGGGCTCGTTGACGAACGGGAACGTGGTGGGAAGGGCGTCGTTGAACAGGGCGGTGCCGAGCGTGGTGGTGAGGATGACGTCGTCGCCCTCCTCGTACCCCTCGGGCGCAGCCCAATCGCGCGGCGGGATGATCTCGTCAGCCTTCCAGCGGATGTGAACCGGGGCGTTAAGGTGGAGCTCGCCCAGGTCGTGGGCCATCTCCGCCTCCGCAACAGACGTGAAGTAGCGCCCGGCGCCCACCTCGTTCTCACGCACGGTGGTGAGGTGGTACAGGCCGATAATCATGTCCTGCGCCGGCACGGTGACCGGGCGCCCGTCGGACGGCTTGAGGATATTGTTGGCCGACAGCATGAGTACGCGGGCCTCGGCCTGCGCCTCCACCGACAGCGGAAGGTGAACAGCCATCTGGTCGCCGTCGAAGTCCGCGTTGAAGGCGGAACACACGAGCGGGTGCAGGCGGATCGCCTTACCCTCGATCAGCTGCGGCTCGAAGGCCTGGATACCCAGGCGGTGGAGGGTAGGTGCGCGGTTGAGCAACACCGGGTGCTCCTGGATAACCTCTTCGAGCACGTCGAAGACCTCGTCACGCTGACGCTCGATGAGTCGCTTGGCGGCCTTGATGTTCTTGGCCAGCTCCAGGTCCACCAGGCGCTTCTGCACGAACGGCTTGAACAGCTCGAGCGCCATGGTCTTCGGCAGACCACACTGGTGAAGCTTGAGGGTGGGGCCAACCACGATAACCGAACGGCCCGAGTAGTCCACGCGCTTACCCAGCAGGTTCTGACGGAAGCGGCCCTGCTTGCCCTTGAGCATGTCGGAGATCGACTTGAGCGGACGGTTGCCCGCGCCCTGGACCGGGCGGCCACGGCGGCCGTTGTCGAACAGGGCGTCCACGGCCTCCTGAAGCATGCGCTTCTCATTGTTGACCATGATCTCCGGTGCCTTCAGCTCCAGCATGCGCTGCAGGCGGTTGTTGCGGTTGATGACGCGGCGGTAGAGATCGTTGAGGTCGGACGTGGCGAAGCGGCCGCCGTCGAGCTGCACCATCGGGCGAAGATCCGGCGGGATCACCGGGATCGCGTCGAGCACCATCGCCTCCGGCGGGGTGTTCGAGTGCAGGAAGGCGTTGACCACCTTGATGCGCTTGAGCGCGCGGGTCTTGCGCTGGGCGGTGCCGTTCTCGATTTGGTCCACGAGCAACTCGTGCTCGGCCTCCAGGTCGAAGCTCTTGAGGCGACGCTGAATGGCCTCCGCGCCGCGCGAAGCCTGGAAGTAGTCGCCCCAGCGGGTCTCCATCTCGCGGTAGGCGACCTCGTCGCCCTCCAGGTCGCCCACCTTGAGCTTGGTGAACTTGTCCCAAATTTCCTCGAGGTTGGCGATCTCGGCCTCGTAGCGGGCACGCACGCGGCGCGTGTCGGCCTGCGTGGAGCGCTTGATCTTGCCGCGCGACGCGGCGTCCTCACCGGCAGCCTCCGCCTCGGCCAGGGTCTGCTCCTCGGCCTTCAGCGCCTGCTCGACGGCGGCGTCGCGCTCCTTGAGCAGGTTCTCCCGCTCGAGCTCGTACTCGGCCGTGAGCGAGGGCATGTCATCGTGACGGCGCTGCTCGTCCACATCGGTGACCATGTAGGCCGCGAAGTAGATGACCTTCTCCAGGTCCTTCGGCGCGATGTCCAGCAGGTAGCCCAGGCGCGAGGGCACGCCCTTGAAGTACCAAATGTGGGTGACCGGCGCGGCCAGCTCAATGTGGCCCATGCGCTCACGGCGCACCTTCGAACGCGTGACCTCAACGCCACAGCGCTCGCACACGATCCCCTTGTACCGGGGGCGCTTGTACTTGCCGCACGCGCACTCCCAGTCGCGGGTGGGGCCGAAGATCTGCTCGCCGAAAAGACCGTCCTTTTCCGGCTTGAGCGTACGGTAGTTAATGGTTTCCGGCTTAGTGACGGTGCCGTGCGACCACTTGCGCACATCCTCCGACGTGGCAAGGGAGATCGAGAGTTGATCGAAAAGATTGACGTCGAGCAAGATTCCTACATCCTCAGTTCTTCACGCCTCAATTGTGGCCATTGGCAGGTGGAGCGGCGGGCGTTCGCCGCCCCACCCACAAGAGTCAGAAGTCAGAGCCGGACTCGAGCCCCTCGAGGCCGGTGGTGATACCTGCTGACTGCGGCGAACGGAAGGCGTCCTCGTCCGCATCCTGCAGCGAGATCGCGTTTCCGCCCGCGTCGAGGGCCTCCACGTTCAGGCACAGCGAACGCATTTCCTGAACGAGGACCTTGAACGATTCGGGCAGGCCCGGCTCGGGGACGTTGTCGCCCTTCACGATCGCCTCGTAGACCTTCACACGGCCAACCGTGTCGTCCGACTTGATGGTCAGCATCTCCTGCAGGGTGTGCGCGGCGCCGTAAGCCTCCAGCGCCCACACCTCCATCTCACCGAAGCGCTGGCCGCCGAACTGGGCCTTACCGCCCAGCGGCTGCTGGGTGACCATCGAGTACGGGCCCGTGGAACGGGCGTGGATCTTGTCGTCCACCAGGTGGTGAAGCTTGAGCATGTACATGTAGCCCACCGACACCGGATCCGGGAACGGCTCGCCGGTGCGGCCGTCGAACAAGCGAGCCTTGCCCGCGGCGTCAACCATACGATCGCCGTCTCGGTTCGGGTTCGTGTTCGCGAGCAGGCCGTTGAGCTCGTCGGACAGGACGCCGTCGAACACCGGGGTGGCCACGGTACGATCCGGGCCGGCCTTGACGGCCCGCTCGGGCAGACGCACGGCCCACTCTTCGCCGGCTTCGCGCGCCGCGGTGGCGTCCCAGCCCTGCTTCGCCACCCACCCGAGGTGGAGCTCGAAGACCTGGCCCAGGTTCATACGCGAGGGCACGCCCAGCGGGTTGAGCACGATGTCGACCGGGGTGCCGTCCTCCATGAACGGCATGTCCTCCACCGGCAGGATTCGCGAGATGACGCCCTTGTTACCGTGGCGGCCGGCCATCTTGTCGCCAATCGAGATCTTGCGGCGCTGAGCGATGTGCACGCGGACTGACTGACGGATGTCCGAGGGCAGCTCGTCGTGGTTCTCGGCTGAGAACTCCTTGACGCCGATGACGATACCGGACTGGCCGTGCGGGACGCGCAGCGAGGTGTCGCGCACTTCCTTCGCCTTCTCGCCGAAGATCGCGCGCAGCAGGCGCTCCTCCGACGTCAGCTCGGTCTCGCCCTTCGGGGTGATCTTGCCAACCAGGATGTCGCCGGCCACGACCTCGGCGCCCACGCGGATGATACCGCGCTCGTCGAGGTGGGAGAGCATCTCCTCCGACACGTTCGGGATGTCCCGGGTGATCTCCTCCGGGCCCAGCTTCGTGTCACGCGCGTCGACCTCGTGCTCCTCGATGTGGATTGAGGTCAGAAGGTCCTCTGACTGGCAACGCTGAGAGACGATGATCGCGTCCTCGTAGTTGTAACCGTTCCACGCCATGAAGGCCACGAGCAGGTTCTGGCCGAGCGCGAGCTCGCCGCCCTCGGTGGCCGGGCCGTCCGCGATGAGCGAGCCCTTCTCCAGGCGATCGCCCTCGCTCACCACGACCTTCATGTTGGTGCAGTTGCCCGGGTTGGAGCGCTCGAACTTCGTCAGTCGGTACGTGAAATACGTGCCCTCGTCCTCTTCCACGGTCACGTGGTCGGCCGAGACCTCGGTCACGACGCCGCCCGCGCGGGCCACGAGAACATCTCCCGCATCGACCGCTGCGCGCATCTCAATGCCCGTGCCCACGAGCGGGGCGACCGGCTTGATGAGCGGCACGGCCTGGCGCTGCATGTTCGCACCCATGAGGGCTCGATTCGCGTCGTCGTGCTCGAGGAACGGGATGGCGGCGGTACCCACCGACACCATCTGACGCGCCGAGACGTCCATGTAGTCGACCTCGTCGGCTGGGATCAGCGCCGGCTCACCGCCGGGGAGGCGAACGAGGACTTCCGCCTCGAGGAACTTCCCGTTCTCATCCATCGGCGCGGCGGCCTGAGCGACAGTGTAGCGGTCCTCATCCGCAGCATCGAGGTAGTCGATCTGGTTGGTGACAACCCCGTTTTCGACCTTGCGATACGGGGTCTCAATGAAGCCGAACGCGTTGACACGGCCGTAGGTGGCCAGCGAGCCGATCAGGCCAATGTTCGGACCTTCCGGGGTCTCAATCGGACACATGCGCCCGTAGTGGGACGGGTGGACGTCTCGCACTTCCATCGACGCGCGGTCACGCGACAGGCCGCCCGGGCCGAGAGCCGACAGGCGGCGCTTGTGGGTCAGGCCCGCCAGCGGGTTGTTCTGGTCCATGAACTGCGACAGCTGGGAGGTTCCGAAGAACTCCTTAATCGCGGCAACGATCGGACGGATGTTAATGAGCGACGACGGCGTGATAGCCTCAGCATCCTGGGTGGTCATACGCTCGCGGACCATGCGGTCGAGGCGGGCCAGACCGGTGCGCACCTGGTTTTGGATCAGTTCACCAACGGCGCGGATGCGGCGGTTGCCAAAGTGGTCGATGTCGTCGTCCTCCACCACGACCTCACGGCCGGCGTCGACGGTCACGGTGGTCTTCTCCCCCGCGTGCAGCGCGAGGAGGTAGCGCAGGGTGGCGGTGATGTCCGACAACTGGAGCTGACGGTCCTTGCCCTCCGGGTCAAGGCCCAGCTTCTTGTTGAGCTTGTAGCGGCCCACGTTCGCCAGGTCATAGCGCTTGGGGTTGAGATAGAAGTTGTTGAGCAGCGTGCGGCCGGCCTCGGCCGTGGGCGGCTCGCCCGGGCGAAGCTTACGGTACAGATCCTGGAGGGCCTCCTCCTGGGTGTGAACCGTGTCCTTCTCCAGGGTGTCAATAAGGATCGGGTACTGCGCGAACTCCTCGCGGATCTCCGCCTCGGTCATGCCAAGAGCCTTGAGGAACACGGTCACCGACTGCTTACGCTTGCGGTCCACGCGAACGCCCACAGAATCGCGCTTGTCGATCTCGAACTCCAGCCACGCACCGCGCGAGGGGATGATCTTCGTGTTGTAGATCAGCTTGTCCGAGGTTTTGTCCGCGCTGCGCTCGAAGTACACGCCCGGGGAACGCACCATCTGGGACACGACCACGCGCTCGGTGCCGTTGATGATGAACGTACCCTGCGGGGTCATGAGCGGGAAGTCACCAATGAAGGTGGTCTGAGACTTGATCTCGCCCGTCTCATAGTTCTGGAACTCGGCCGTCACGTAGAGCGCGGCGGAGTAGGTCAGGTCCTTCTCCTTGCACTCGGCGATCGACGCCTTCTCGCCTTCGAGGTGCGGGTTGGACAGCACCAGACCCATGGTCTCAGCGGTGTTCTGGATCGGGGAGACCTCATCAAAGATCTCCTCAAGACCAGACTTCTCATCCGGGGCAGCGTTCTTGCGCCACTCCTCCGAGCCGATCAGCCACCCGTAGGAGGAGGTCTGAAGTCCGAGAAGGTCCGGGACCGGCAGCGGCTCGTGGAGCTTAGCGAAAGACACGCGATCCGAGGCGAGCTTGCCGTCAACAAAGGTGGTATTAAAGGTGCGCGAAGCAGCCAAAGGGTGATCCTTCCCTCTATGTCGGTTAGGCCGTGCGCGAGGCCGTCACCAGCACAAACCTCGAGCTAGGGAGGCATCCTTGCGAGAGCTCCTAGCTAACCTGGGCATGGCAAATGAAAGTCCGCGCAAGTTTCAAATTTACCGCTTTGGCGTAGGGAAGTCTATCCCCCGCCCTGTGGAAGGGGTCACGACACCTATGTAGCACCCGCGATCCTCGAATCACCTCGCTGCGGTCGCTGCAGAAGAGGGTTCCTCGATGCACGGGGCCATGTGATTCCGGCAATGCCGGCTCCCAAGACTATCGCACGCCACGCCCGCCAATGCAAGTACCGGCCCGGCGTGTGGAAAAGCCCCCGCGCTGATCCGGAAGGATCAAGCGCGGGGGCCCATGCGGCTAGGCCGCAAAAATTACTTGAGCTCCACCTTGGCGCCGGCGGCCTCGAGCTTAGCCTTGGCCTCCTCAGCGGCCTCCTTGGCAACGCCCTCGAGGACGGGCTTCGGAGCGCCGTCAACGAGGTCCTTGGCCTCCTTCAGGCCGAGCGAGGTCAGAGCGCGGACCTCCTTGATGACCGCGATCTTGGTGGCGCCGGCATCAGCGAGGATGACGTCGAACTCCGACTTCTCCTCCTCAGCAGCGGCGGCTTCGCCAGCAGCCGGGGCGGCAGCAGCGGCGACGGCGACCGGAGCGGCGGCCTCGACGTCGAACTCCTCCTCGAACTTCTTCACGAAGTCGGAGAGCTCGATCAGGGTGAGCTCCTTGAAAGCATCGATGAGCTCGTCAACAGTGAGCTTGGCCATGGTAGACCTTCCTTCCTTTGCCTACTTGCGAGGCAGTTCCCTCAGGTGAGGATTTAACAATTGGTGGGTGCTGCTAGGCAGCGGCTTCCTGCTTCGCACGCAGGGCGTCAACGGTACGGACCGTCTTCGTGGCGGATGCCTTGAAGACGAATGCAGCCTTGACCATCGAAGCCTTGAGGGCTCCGGCGGCCTTCGCGAGGAGAACCTCACGCGACTCAAGATCAGCAAGGGCCTTGACGCCGTCGACGTCGAGGATCTGGCCTTCCATCACGCCGGACTTGAGCACGAGCTTGTCGTTGTCCTTCGCGAAGTTCTTCAGTGCCTTGGCTGCGGAAGCGATGTCACCGGTGACGAAAGCGAGGGCGGTGGGGCCGGTCAGGTCTGCATCCAGACCCTCAACACCAGCGTCCTTCGCAGCGATGCGCACGAGCGTGTTCTTAGCGACGTGGTAACGCACATCAGAGCCGAGCACGCGGCGCAGAGTCTTCATCTGCTCCACGGTCAGTCCGCGGTACTCCGTCAGAAGAACGGCGTCAGAGTTACGGAATTCTTCCGTCAGCTGCGCGATCTCTGCAGACTTTTCGGTCCGCTTCATGGGACCTCCTTCCGATGGTTTGCCACAGTTTTCACGCAATAAAAAACCTCGCGCACGCAGGCACGAGGAGATTCACGAAGAATAATTCTCTTGTCATACCTACGCGGGTTTTCATTGAATGAAATTAACTCCGAAGAGACCTGCGGTCTTGGGCATGAATCAGACTAACGCCTTCGCCCCAGCCGGGCAAGGCCGCGCGGGCGAACGTGCGTCACTTCACGACGCCGTTGCTCGCCTCGCACCCTCACTGCCCGTGTTCGCGTAGCTCGTGGGAGATGCGATGGACGAGCATGTCGAGGGCCACGAGGTTGCGCCCGCCCTCGGGAATAATGATGTCGGCCCGGCGCTTGGAGGGCGCCACGTACAGTTCGTGCATCGGCTTGACGGTGGTCAGATATTGCTGCTCCACCGATTCGATCGTACGCCCGCGCTCGATCACGTCGCGCTTGACGCGGCGCAGGATCCGCACGTCGGCGTCGGTCTCCACGAACAGCTTGACGTCGAACATGTCGCACAGGCGCTCCTCGACGAAGAGCACGATCCCCTCCACGAGGATGACGGGCGCCGGCTCGATCCGGATCGTCTCCTTCGCCCGCGTGTGCTGGGCGTAGTCGTACGTGGGGCAGTCGATCGCCTGGCCGCTGATGAGTTGGTGGAGCTGGTCGATCATCAGGTCGTTGTCGAAGGCGTCCGGGTGATCGTAGTTGAGCTTGGCGCGTTCCTCGAGCCGCAGGTCGTCGTGAGGGCGGTAGTAGTTGTCGTGGAAAACGACCGCGGTGCGCGGAGCGAACTTCGCCTCGATCGCCCGGGTCAAGGTGGTCTTCCCACTACCGGTACCGCCCGCGATCCCGATCACCATCGGCTTAGCCATACGCGCTCCTCTTCCCGCTCCCACTCAAGTCTGCCGTGGTGAATATAGGGCAAAGGCCCGCACGTTGGTGCGGGCCTTTGCCGATAACACTTAGGCGTCGTTGTCGGCCAGCTTCGACACGTCCAGGCGGATGCCCGGGCCCATCGTGGTCGACACGGTTGCCTTCTTCACGTAGCGGCCCTTAGCCGAGGACGGCTTGAGGCGCAGGACCTCTTCGCGAACAGCCACGTAGTTCTGGTAGAGCTGCTCGGTGGTGAACGAGGTGTTGCCCACGATGAAGGCGAGGTTGCCGTGCTTGTCCACGCGGAACTCGATGCGGCCGCCCTTGATGTCCGAGACAGCCTTGGCCACGTCCATGGTCACGGTGCCGGTCTTGGGGTTCGGCATGAGGCCGCGGGGGCCGAGCACGCGGCCCAGGCGGCCGACCTTGCCCATCATGTCCGGGGTGGCCACGGCGGCGTCGAAGTCGGTCCAGCCGCCGGCGACCTTCTCGATCAGCTCGTCGTCGCCGACCTCGTCCGCACCGGCGTCGATCGCGGCCTGGGCGTTCGGGCCCTGGGCGAAGACGATGACGCGGGCAGTCTTGCCCGTGCCGTGCGGAAGGATAGCCGTTCCGCGAACCAGCTGGTCAGCCTTGCGCGGATCAACGCCCAGGCGGAACATCACTTCGACAGTGGAGTCGAACTTGGTCACGGAGGTCTTCTTGGCAAGGTCCATCGCCTCCAGCGGGGTGTAAAGCTCACCCGGCTGAATCAGTTCAGCGGCCTTGCGGTAATTCTTAGAGCGCTTTGCCATGTCTGCATTTCTCCTAGTTGGCAGTCGTGGGAAACGAACCCGCTCCGGGCTCTACCACGGCGATCGATGATCGCTAATTAAATCTCGTCGGTGGTGACGCCCATCGAACGCGCGGTGCCAGCGATGATGCGAGCGGCGTTGTCGATGTCGTTAGCGTTCAGGTCCGGCTCCTTGGTCTTGGCGATCTCGCGCAGCTGATCTGCGGTGAGGTGGCCGACCTTGTTGGTGTGCGGGACACCGGAACCCTTCGCGATTCCCGCTGCCTTCTTAATGAGCTCAGCAGCCGGCGGGGTCTTGGTCACGAAGTCGAACGAGCGATCTTCGTAGACGGTGATCTCGACCGGGATGACGTTTCCACGCTGGGACTCGGTCGCGGCGTTGTAGGCCTTGACGAAGTCCATGATGTTCACGCCATGCTGACCCAGCGCGGGGCCAATCGGCGGTGCAGGGGTAGCGGCTCCAGCTTCGATCTGGAGCTTAATCAGACCTGCAACCTTCTTCTTGGGTGGCATATTTGATCCTTCTTGTTTATCTACAAACCGCCATCATGGCAACGATGGCGGGCGCCCAACGGCGGCAAAGAAGCGGTGTGTTTCCACGCCCGGTTCGGAGAAACCGGGTTAGTCCATCTTCTCCACTTGGCCGAAGGACAGGTCGACCGGGGTTTCCTGGCCGACAAGAGTCATGAGCACGGTGAGCCTCTGGTTCGCCGCGTCAACCTGAGAAATTGTAGCGGGCATTCCGACCCACGGCTCCGTGGTAAGTGTCACGGTCTCGCCAACCTCGTAGTCGGCAACGATGGCCGGGGCGCCCGAGGTAACGGGCTTTCCAGCGGCCTTGGCCGCCTCGGCGGCCTCCTGCTCGACCACGGGGGTGAGCATTTGCACGACCTCGGATTGCGTGAGCGCCACCGGATCACGGCCGTTGCCCACGAAGCCGGTCACACCGTTCGTGTCCTGAACGGTCCGCCACGAATCGTCCGTCATCTCCATCCGGATGAGGGCATATCCTGGCATGCGCACGCGCGTCACCAGCTTACGCTGGCCCTTCTTGACCTCGAACACCTCTTCCATCGGCACCTGAACTTCGAAGATGTAATCTTCCATGTTCATGGTGTGAGCACGCGATTCGATGTCCTGCTTGACGCGCTTTTCGTAGCCGGCGTACGTGTGTAGCACGTACCAGTCGCCCGGCAGCCCGCGCAGGCGCGCCCGCACGGTCTCCTCCGTCACGACGCCGTCGTCCTCAGGCGCGGCCTCGGACTCGGGAGCGTCCAGCTCAGCTTCCACCTCCGACACGGCGGCAACCGGCGCCGCGGCGTCGTCCACGGAAAGCTCCTCGAGATCCTCGACGCCAGCCGTAGCTTCGGCGTCGACCGGCAGTGCCTGCTCGGGCTTGTCGGAGAAAATATCGTCGTTCGATTGAGACATTGATTCCCTATTCCTAGCCAAAGATCCAGAACATGGCCTGGTTGAAGACCACGTCAATCACGCCCACGAACACCATGACCACGGCCACGAAGAACACGACTGTGAGGAAGAGCTGCCACAGCTCCTTGCGGGTGGGGCGCTGGACCTTCTTGAGCTCGGCGACAACCTCCTTGAAGAAGGTAATAATGCGCTGCCACAGGCCCTTGGACTCGGACTCGCGTCGAGATGCTGCTTGGCTCACTAGGGTGTCCTCTCGGTAATGTGGAAAACGACCCTAATCTAGGGCCGCCTTCATTGCAGGGCAGGAGGGACTCGAACCCACAACCGCCGGTTTTGGAGACCGGTGCGCTACCAATTGCGCCACTACCCTAAAGACGTCAGAACTATTATGCCTGATGTCGCTGTGGTGTTGCCAATGAGCAACTCGCAACAGTCTAGTGACAAACGCGCCGCAGGTCTAGGCGGCTGGGGGTTACCCTGCTGTAATTTGGACCACTTGGCCCGCTTTTCGGAATGATTCTTCCTGATCGGCGCACTTCGTGCGACCATAGTGACCATGGCAACAGAACCACGCAATAGAGTCTCCCAGCGCCTCGCGGCGCTCCAGCCCTCGGCCACCCTGGCCGTTGACGCGAAGGCTAAGGCCCTCAAGGCCGCCGGCCAGCCTGTCATCGGCTTCGGCGCCGGCGAACCGAACTTCCCCACCCCGGCCCACATCGTCGCCGCCGCGATTGATGCAGCCTCCGATCCGAAGAACCACAAGTACACGATCGCCAAGGGTCTGCCCGAGCTACGCGCGGCGATTGCGGAGAAGACGAAGGCCGACTCGGGCGTCGTCGTCGATCCGGACAACATCATCGTGACCAACGGCGGCAAACAGGCCGTCTTCCAGGCGTTCGTCTCGCTGCTCGACGACGGCGACGAGGTCATCCTTCCCGCCCCGTACTGGACCACCTACCCCGAGGCGATCACCCTGTGTGGCGGCGTGCCCGTGGAGGTCTTCGCCGGCTCGGACCAGGACTACAAGGTGACGGTGGATCAGCTGGAGGCCGCGCGCACGGACCGCACCAAGGTACTCCTGCTGTGCTCCCCGTCCAACCCCACCGGCTCGGTCTACACCCCCGATGAGCTACGCGCGATCGGCGAGTGGGCGCTAGACAACGGCATCTGGGTGATCTCAGATGAGATCTACGAGCACCTCATCTACGCGGGCGAGATGGCCTACATCCTGCGCGAGGTGCCGCAGCTGCAGAACCAAACGATCATCGTCAACGGCGTGGCCAAGACGTACGCGATGACGGGCTGGCGCGTGGGCTGGATGCACGGCCCGGCTGACGTGATGAAGAAGGTGGCGAACTTCCAGTCCCACATCACCTCCAACGTCAACAACGTGGCCCAGCGCGCCGCGATCGCGGCCCTCACTGGCGACCAGGGCGTGGTGGAGGAGATGAAGGAGGCCTTCGACCGCCGCCGGAAGACCCTCGTGACGATGCTGCGGGAGATCGAGGGCTTTGAGGTACCGGAGCCCACCGGCGCCTTCTATGTGTTCCCCAACGTCCAGGCCGTGCTCGGCAAGGAGATCAACGGCCGGGTGGCCACCACCACCTCCGAGCTGGCCGAGATCATCCTCGAGGAGGCCCAGGTGGCTGTCGTGCCGGGCGAGGCCTTCGGCGCGCCGGGCTACATCCGCCTCGGCTACGCGCTAGGCGATGAGGACCTGGTGGAGGGTGTGGAGCGCATTCAGCGCCTGTTCGCATAAGCCCCTATCTGGCTGGCTCGCCCGGGCGGTTTGCCCGGGCGAGCCATTCTTCTGCCACCACAAGACGAGAGTGGGCCTGGTCCTTCCAGTCGGCGCGCCCGCGCTGGCGAGCCGAGGCCACGAGCGAGAGCACCACGCCAGCGGCGGAGGCGGCGATGGCCGCGGGGTCGGCGTCGTGGGAAGCGCGCCTATACCAGTCCTCCTGGATCTGGCGCGCGCCGGCGTACTTGTCACTCAACCCGGGGAGCACGGAGAGGTGGCCGAGCAAGCAGCCCCAGTCGTCGGCGCGGTAGCCGGGGCCGAGGGAGTCGAGGTCGAGCAGGCCGCTGAGCCGCCCGCCGCTGACCAGCAGGTTGGTCTCGTAGAAATCGCCGTGGGTGGGCACGAGCGGCCCGTAGTCCGCGCTGCGCCGCACGGCCATGATCCCCGCCGCAAGGTCTAAGACCCGGCCGGTGAGCTCGGGGCTCGCGGCGCCGGCGGCCCGCGCGTAGTGCTCGCACCTCTCGGCCCACGCCGGCCGGTATTTCAGGTCGAGCGCGGAGGCAGGCAGGGCGTTGAGCGTGCGCGTGAGCGACCGAAAGATCGAGGGCAGGTCGCGCCCGCTTTGGAAGCTGAGCGCGAGCGACTCGCCCTCCACCGCCGAGGTCACCACCAGCCCGTCGGGCCGGCAGACCACGACGCGCGGAGTGGGCAGCTCGGCGTCGGCGACGACGCGGTGGCGGGTGATGAGTGCGTCGAGCGCGTCGGGGCGCACCACCTTCGCGTAGCTGAGGCCGGCGTCCGTCTGCACGCGTAGCACGGCCCGGCGAGTGGGCCGGTAGCCGAGCAGTTCGACATCGCACTCTCCCACCAGGCCGGCCATGGCCTCCGGGTTGCAGGCGTCCGCGAGCGCGGGCAGTTCCGGGTCGCCGGGGAACTCCCACAGGTGGACGGGGAGGTCGCCGGCGTAGAGCGTGACGGCGCCGGCGGCGTCGAGCCTACTTTGGGGGATGCGGGCGGTGGAGGCGACGACGTAGCCGTCCTGGCGTTCGCGCACCTCTCGCGCGCTCGACTTGTGGCGCACCTCGTCCCATGTGACCGAGTAGCCCACCGAGATCCCGGCGCCTGGCCTGTGGTTGACCGCGCGCAGCCGCCACGAGCGCAGGATCCCTTCGCCGAGCGCCAGGGAGAGCATCTCCCCCGCGGACGGGCCGGTGAGGAGCGCGACAGCGCGGCGCTCGGTGTGGGTGGTCATGGTTCATTTATAGGAGTGATTGGGGAAGGTCTCAAATGCGCGGCGTGTATTGGGATGCCGCACCGACTAGGATGGGCGCATGCGAGATCTGAAGACTTTGCCCAAAGCACACCTTCATCTGCATTTCACCGGCTCCATGAGGGTCTCCACGCTGATCGATCTCGCCCGTGAGCAGGGCGTGCGCCTGCCCGCCAACCTCACCGACACCCAGGCCATGCAGGTGCCCGCGAACGAGCGCGGCTGGTTCCGTTTCCAGCGTGCCTACGACGCCGCTCGCAAGGTCGTGCGCTCGGAGGGCGCGATGCGCCGGATCGTGCGGGAGGCCGCCGCCGACGACGCCGCCGAGGGATCGCGCCGCCTGGAACTTCAGATCGACCCCACCTCGTATGCGCCCTTCGTTGGGGGCATCACGCCCGCGCTGGAGATCGTGCTCGACGAGGCGCAGGTGGCCTCGCGCGAGACGGGCGTGGAGGTGGCGATCATCGTGGCTGCTTCGCGAATCAAGCACCCGCTCGATGCCCGCACGCTCGCGCGCCTGGCCGCCAAGCACGCCGGCGACGGGCCGGGCCAGGTGATCGGCTTCGGTCTATCCAACGACGAGCGGCGCGGGGACACCTCCCAGTGGGCCACGGCCTTCAACATCGCCCGCAACGCGGGGCTGGCCAGCGTGCCGCACGCCGGCGAGCTACTCGGCCCGGACCACATCCGCCAGGTGCTCGACTACCTGCGCCCCACCCGCCTCGGGCACGGCGTGCGCACGGCCGAAGACACCGACCTGCTAGCCCGGATCGTGGGGGCCGGCATCGCGCTCGAGGTCTGCCCGGCGTCCAACATCTCGCTCGGCGTGTACTCCGACCCCGAAAACGTGCCCCTGCGCGTGCTGTACAACTCCGGCGCGCAGATCGCCCTCTCCGCCGACGACCCGCTACTCTTCCTCTCCCGCCTGACCGACCAGTACCAGATCGCCCGCGACCAGGGCTTTTCCGACGCCGACCTCGCCCGCTTCGCCCGCGACTCCATCACCGCCTCCATGGCCCGCATCGACTCCAAGCAAAAGTGGCTGGCCGAAGTCGAGGAGTGGCTGGCCGCGCCCGATCCTGACCCGGCTGGTTAGGCCGGGCCGTCTCGGCCCCTCCGGCTAGATCTCCTGACCGGCTAGATTTCCAGGCCAACCAGCACCGGTTCGGGCACGAGGGTGACGCCGAACTTCTCGGCAACCCCGTCACGGATTTCGCACGCCAGCGCCGCGATGTCCTCCCCGCTCGCCCCGCCACGGTTGCTGAGCGCCAGGCAGTGCTTGGTGGACAGGGCCGCCGGCCCGGGCATGCCATAGCCAGGCGTAAAGCCCGCGTGGTCGATAAGCCAAGCGGCCGACGTCTTGACCTGCCCCTCGATTACCGGAGCGGCGGCGCCAATCTGGTTGACGGCGTCGTGACGCGCCACCCCAAAGCGCGGCGCCTCGGGCGGCAGCAGGGCGGACTGCTCCTCACTGAGGACCGGGTTGGTGAAGAAGGAGCCGAGGGAGTACGTGTCGCGGTCGGCGTCGTCGAGGACCATACCCTTTGAGGCGCGCAGCTCGAGCACGGCGGCCCGCACGTCCGACGACGGCGCCCGCTCCCCGATCTCCACCCCGAGCGTGCGCGCGAGCTGGCCGTAACCGACCGGGCGGGACAGCGTGGCGCGGCGCATGTGGAACGTCACCGACAGCACCACCCAGCGCGGGCTGCCACCGCAAATCGAGCGCTTGAGGATCGAATCGCGGTAGCCGAACTTCATGTCTGAGAGGAACAGGGTCTTGAACTCGCCAGTCTGGCGGTCCCACGTGCGCACCTGGGCAAGGGTTTCGGCCACCTCCTGGCCGTAGGCGCCGATGTTCTGCACGGGCGCGGCGCCCACCGAACCCGGGATGCCCGACAGCGCCTCGAGGCCCATCCAGCCGTGCTCGATCGCGTAGACCACGGCCTCGTCCCACGGCGTGCCCGCGGTGACGCGCATCTCCGCGCCCCCGCAACCGTCCTCCATGAGGGTCTCAATCTGGGAGCGGGTGTCGTGGACGACCACGCCGTCAAACGGCTGATCGGACGCGAGGATGTTCGATCCCCCGCCGACCACAAGCACAGGCCGGCCCTCGGCGTCGGCCGTGGAGACGGCGTCGACGATCTCGGCCTCCGCGTGCGCGTTGACGATCTCCGCGACCGGCCCACCCACGCCGATCGTGGTCATCTCCGCCAGCGTGTTGCCGCGATAGCGGGTGGTGGCCACCGGCGGGATCGTGGTGGTGGGCTCAGACGGTTCTGGGATCTGGCACGACATGGGATCTCCTATCGGCGCGAAAGGTAGTAGCTGACCAGGCGGCCAAGCGGGCTGATGTTCGCCTGGAACTCCCCGATCTTCTCCACGATTTCGGGGTTGAAACGGGACTTGAATTGCATGAGGGAATCGGTAAGCGAGCCGTCCACGCCGCCGAGCGAGACGGACTCCAGCCCAGAGGCGAAGCCCTCGCCGAGCGCCACCACCCACATGAGGTGCTGGGCCGGGATATTACCGAAGTGGCGGTTCGTGCCCGCGTACAGCATCTCCGCCGAAGTGCCGAAGCGGACCATGAGAACGCCGGCCAGGGTCACGCGGCCGCGCTGGCCCGACTCCTCGAGCTCCGCGATGTTCTTGGCAGCCGAGGCGATCGAATCCTGCAGGCGGTTGCGCTTCTTCTTCGCGCTGGCCGGGGTAGCGGCAAGCTCGGCGGAATCGGCGTCGCGGCGGGCGGTGTAGGTGGCGATCGCGGAGTCGACGTCGAGGGTGGCCAGATAAATCTTGGCATCATCCTCGTAGGCGGCAAGGATCTTCTCGTAATACTCCCGCGAGCGCAGGCGGATCCCCTTCTCCTCCTCGGTCTGCTCAATGACGGAGAGGAACTCATCCAGCACGTCGGCCCCGCCCGAGGTGACCTCCACGAATCGGTTACGCGCGTTGTTGGCCAGCGTGCGCGACTTCTTCGGCAAGGTGGCCTGGTAGGCGGCGACGGCGTCGGCGGGAATGCCGGGCTGGGCGGCAGGAGCGGCGCCTGCAGGCGCGGGGACGGCGTCGGCGAGCTCAGCCGGGCGGAACGTGACCGGCATAAAGCGCGGCTGGAGCGACTCGTGCAGGCTCATGACAAAGCCGAGATGCTTGAAGCCCGCGGACTCGATGCGGCGGCCGATGTGGCGGGCGCGCGGGTCGTAGTGCTCGGGTAGCTCGGCCAGCGGGGCCTTGCGGACGGGCACGAACGGGTCGATCCGCACGGCCACCGCCCGGTTCTTCTTCGCGAACGCGCGCAGCTCGCGCAGGTAGACCTCCAGGTAGGGGCCCTCGAAGTCGAGGATCGGGCCGTGCGGCATGTACCAAAAGCTCATCCCCAACGGAAGGTGGCGCTTGAGTACCAGGCCCGCCGCAACCAGGGTACCCGTATCGTCGCGCAAGCCCGTCAGCGAATGGCCCCAGCCCTTCACCTCAGCCCATGCCGAGGACTGCAGCACGTTACACAGCGGGTGGCTCGCCACAAAGGCGTCGTATTCCTCGCGCGGAACCTCGATGAATTGCACGTGTCCTCCTCGTTCAGCTTCCATCCTACCCCGGGCTCTCGGTGCGCTCCGCCCAATACGGTCCACGTTACGCCCGGATTGAAATAACTTGGACGTTTCTGGGCCGATCTCCTCATATAAGAAGATCGCCGCGAAATCGTCCAGTTCTCTTTAACCATCGCGGCGATCACCGGCCGGACGGGCAAAAAAAGACCCCCGCTTGAGGCGGAGGCCGTAGAAGATGACTACCCTAGCGGGTTTCGCGGTGTGTGGTCGACGCATTGCACCTGGGGCAGTACTTCTTCATCTCCAGGCGATCCGGCGTGTTACGACGGTTCTTCTTCGTAATGTAGTTACGCTCCTTGCAAACCTCGCATGCGAGGGTGATCTTGGGGCGAACGTCTGCAGACTTACTAGCCACTATTTTTCCTCACGTTCGGCTTGTGAAGCGGGTGCTTCGTCGTTCTACGATACGGCGGTCGCCATACCGGTCGTAGCGAGGGCGGGGTTTGAACCCGCGACCTCACGATTATGAGTCGTGCGCTCTGACCAACTGAGCTACCTCGCCTCGTCCATCCCCGCGAACGGGAATGAATGGAGCCCCGAAAGGGAATCGAACCCTTGACCTTCTCCTTACCATGGAGACGCTCTGCCGACTGAGCTATCGGGGCAACCTTGGAAAGCCTACCAATCGAATGGAATGCATTCCAACTTCGCGGACGTGGCGCTTGCCATAACCGCTGTTCTTTCGAACTGTGGCGGGTGAGGGATTCGAACCCCCGTAGCTTTCGCGTCTGATTTACAGTCAGATACCATTGGCCGCTCGGTCAACCCGCCGTCGCGTACTCCCGAAGAAGTGCACGGCAAAGACATTAGCAGTTCTCCCCCGCGTACTGTCAAACCAGAACCCCCGCGCGGACTGCCGTCATGGTCACACTTGCCTAAGCTAGAGTGAGTGGGTAGTTCACACCGTTCAAGTTCAGGAGGAACCGTGGCCAACTCTTCGTTCGACGTCGTCAGCCGCTACGACACCCAGGAGGTCGACAACGCCGTCAACCAGACCGCCAAGGAGATCAGCCAGCGTTACGATTTTCGCAACGTCGACGCCGACATCACGCTCAAGGGCGAGACCATTACCCTGACCGCCAACACCGCCGAGCGCGTACTCGCCATCCTCGACGTGCTCCAGACCAAGCTCATCCGCCGCGGACTGTTGCTCAAGCAAGTGGACTTCGGCGACGGCGAGCCCCGGCTTTCCGGCAAGCTCTTCCACCTGTCGGGCTCGCTCAAGGAGGGCATCAGCCAGGAGAACGCGAAGAAGATCACGAAGCTGATCCGCGACGAGGGCCCCAAGTCCGTCAAGGCCCAGATTCAGGGTGACGAGGTGCGCTGCACCTCCAAGTCGCGCGACGACCTGCAGGCCACGATCGCTCTGCTCAAGGGAGCCTCGTTCGACGTCGCCCTCCAGTTCGTCAACTTCCGCTAGGCGCGGGCAGCGGCTCAGGGTCGTCTAACAGGGCTAGTACAGCTTGCCGTCGTGCTCCTCGCCGCGGGAGACGGCGGTCATGGTCTCGCGCTCGACCACCTTCAGCCGCGCACGCCCCCGCTCCGCGCCGAGCGCCATCTCGTACTCGTTGAGCAGCTCCCAGCCGCGCCACGTGGTGTAGCGAACGCCCCGCTCGTCGAGCACCTTGCTGGTTTCCTCCCAGCCGAGCGCATCGGTGGTGGCGTGAAGCTTGCCGGCCTCGTAGTCCTCCACGAGGTGCCCGATGGTCTCCTGGGCGTCCGACTTGGTGGAGCCGATGAGACCGACGGGCCCGCGCTTGATCCAGCCGGTGGCGTACATGCCGGGGACTACCTCGCCGTCGGTAGTGATGACGCGGCCCTGGACGTTGGGGACAATCCCCCGGCCGGCGTCGTAGGGCGCCCCCGGGATCTCGGAAGAGAAGTAACCCACCGCGCGGTAGACGGCCTGGACGGGGTAGTCGATGAATTCGCCGGTACCCTTAACCGAGGCGTCGCCCTGGAGGGCGGTGCGCTCCATGCGGATGCCCTCCACGTGCTCGTCGCCAAGGATCTCGGCCGGCTGCTGGAGCATATGAATGTGGATGCGACGCGACGCCGTCAGGTCCTCCGGCTCCTGGAAGACCCACTCGGTGAGCTGCTCGACCACCTGGCGGGTCATCTTCGACTCTTCCATCGCCTTCTCCGAGCCGGCGTCGTAGTCGAAGTCCTCAGGGTAGACGATGATGTCGACGTCGGGAACCTGGCCCAGCTCGCGCAGCTCCATCGGGGTAAACTTCACCTGGGCGGGGCCGCGGCGGCCGAAGATGTGGATGTCCGTGACGGGCGAGCGGCGCAGGCCTTCTTCCACGTTGCCGGGGATTTCAGTGACCATGAGGTCGTCGGGGTGCTTGGCGAGGATGCGGGCCACGTCGAGCGCCACGTTACCTACGCCCAGCACGGCGATCTCCTTGGCCTCGAGCGGCCACGTGCGCGGGTAGTCTGGGTGACCGTCGTACCAGTAGACGAAGTTCGCCGCGCCGTAGACCTCCGGCAGGTTCGAGCCGGGGATGTTGAACGGGCGATCCTGGTCAGCACCCGTGGCGATGATGACCGCGTCATAGTGCTCGTGCAGCTCGTGGAACGTGATATCCCGGCCGATCTCTACGTTGCCCACCAGGCGAATGTCGCCACGCTGGAGCACGTTGTACAGGGCGTTGATGATCGCCTTGATGCGCGGGTGATCGGGGGCCACTCCGTAGCGCACCAACCCGTACGGCGCCGGGAGCTTCTCATACAGGTCGATCTTGACCTCCACGCCAGACTTGGACAGGATGTCCGAGGCGTAAATTCCGGCCGGGCCGGCCCCAATGACTGCTACGTGAAGTGGACGATCGGCCACACTTTCCCCTTTATCGACTCTGGCGCCGGGCATCCCGGCCTAAACGCCCTCCATCCTAATTGTTCGCCCGCGCAACTTCCTAGATTAAGAAAGGGGCGGGTGACGTAATCGTCACCCGCCCCCGGGTTTCCTGGGCGCCAGGCCCGCCTTACTCGTCGGCCGCCGGGCCGTACTCGCCCGTGGTGGCGTTCAGCCTGATCACGCCGTACGTCCACCCGCGGCGGCGGTAGGCCGCGCAGGGCTGCTTCGTCTCTTCGTCAATGAAGAGGTAGAAGGGGTGGCCCACCAGCTCCATCTCATCGATGGCCTGCTCCACCGACATCGGCTTGGCCTCGTACAGCTTCTGGCGCACGATCGCCGGCGAATCGCCAAGCTGGCTCTCCACCGCTTCGCCCACCGAGCTGGGGAGCGTGGGCTCTGCCGCCTCATCCGGCGCGGGCTTGGCCAGTAGCTCATCGACCGGCAGATCCTGGACCACTTCGTCCCGACGCTCGCCCTTGCGGCGGTTCTTCTTCTTTTCGTGGCGGCGGCGCAGGCGCTCGAAGAGCTTCTGCGCGGCCAAGTCAAGTGCTCCGAAACGGTCGGATGCTGAGGCTTCCGCGCGGACCACCGGTCCCTTATCCCGAACGGTGATTTCAATCCGCTCGGATGTCTCCACCTGGGACGGATTTGATTCGTGCGTGACTTCCACTTCAACGCGCTGCGCATACGGAGCGTACTGCTCGATCTTGGCGAGCTTGTCCTCCACGTGCGACCGGAACCTACCCTGAACCTCGGTGTTCCTACCGGTGACGACGATTTCCATGATGACCTCCTTGGCCGTTTTCGAAAGTGGGAATGACCCAAAAACTATGCCTGCCTCTGCAAGCGACTGCCTCGCCTCCTTCCGTGGTATTTCGCCTGTTCACGTAAAGATTTTGGATGTTGTTATTATACGGCCCGGAAGGGCTCAGTGTGACCTCTTACACGAAACTCCCGGGGATCTTTCGCCGCCGCGAGCACGAAAGCGCCACGTACCGTGCCTCCGCGCGATTTCACCGCGCGCGAAGCCTCCGCCAGGGTCGCCCCGGTTGTCACGACGTCGTCCACCACGATCACGTCCGCGCCCTCCAGGCCCACCGGCAGGGCCGTGATTCCCCGGGCCTTCTTTCCGCGTGCCTGCAGGTTGGCGCGTTGCCTGCCCATTCGCCCGACGGCGTCCGCCACCGTACCGCCGAGCCGCTCCAGCCGGCTGCCGGCCCGGCCCAGCCCACCGGGAAGCCCTCCCGCCCGCTGGCGCCGCAGCACGATGCCCACCTCGGCACCGTACATCTCAGCCACCGCCTGCGCGATCACACCGGCCACGAACCGGCCCTGCCGGGCGCGCTTCGGCGCGGAGGGCGCGGGCACCACGAGCGTGGCCGCGAGCTCGGGAGGCGGGTGGGCGCCGATGACCTCGGCGAAGGCGCGGTCCATCCGGCGGTCAGCCATGTTCTTCCAGGCCACCACGGCGCTTGCCGCCGGGCCCGTGTAGCTCGCGAGCGCGAACACCGGAAACTCGGCGCGCTCCTCGCCCGCCACGCCGACGTAGGGCAGGTGCTCGCTCACGTCCTCCCACCCGGAAAACTCCGCACCGCAGCTCGCGCACAGGTCTTCGTCCCATGCCCCGCACCCGGCGCACCAGCGCGGGTAAAACAGGTCGAGGAGGGCGTTCCATTGGTCGTTCATCCACATGCCCTCATGGTGTCTCAGCGCCCCCGCCCGCAAAGGCCGATAACGAGCAAATGTGGACAGCCGCCCCGCGAACCTACCTGTGGAAAGCCTCGCGCGTCAGCCCGGCAACGCCGGCGCGGTCACGCCGTCGGCGATGAGGCGCCAGCCCGCACCGTCGTAGGAGAAAAGCCGGTTGGAATTGTCCTGGATAATGATCGTGTCGAGGCCGCGCCCGGCTGTAAGGTCCACAACCCCGTCGACCGCCGCAAGCGACGTCGTCGGCGTGCCGATGCCAACCACATGGATCGAGCTGGTGGACGACGTCGACTGCCGGCCCACCACCGCGAGCCGCACGTCACTCACCCAGGCCACGTCTGTGACGTCCGCGAGCGACTGCCCGAAGCGCAGCGGCGCGCCAATCTCCGTGGGCGCACCACCCGAATCACGCAGGATCGACACGGCGTTCATCTGGACCTCGCCCTTTTGGTCGGTGACGATCGCCATCCGCGATCCTTCGCGCGAAACCGCGAGGCTACGCACGTTCAACCCCTGCAGGTAGGGAAGCGGGAGCCGCTTCGTCTCGCCCGAGGCGAGGTTGACCGCGATCAGCTCCCCGTTCGAGGCCGCCTCGGCCGACCACACCCAGCCGCGCGCATCGATCGAGGGGGCCACCAGCTTCGTGCCGCGCGCAAGCAGGGTGGGCGCACTGCCGTCGAAGCGGACTTCGTATAGACCCGTGCCGTCGTTGCCGAGGGCGGCTCCCCTGCTGACAGGTTCGGTGTAGGACGTGGCGAGGTGGGTCAGGCCCAGTCCCCCGCCGTCGCCAAGCACGCTGACCTCACCACCGCTGATGGTGGCCGGCGCCCCATCCGCGAGGGCGGCGAGCGTGTAGCTCGCGTACTGATAGGCGCTGAGGTCGATCTTCGAGGGGAACTCGAGTTCGGCACCCTCGGAACTGAGCTTGACCTCCTGGATGCCAGGCAGGTTGAGCAACGTCTTGGAGATTTGGGCTTCCATCGCCATCATGTCAGACGCCGTCATCGAGGCCACCTCGGAGCTGAGGTCCACCTGCGCCACGCCGTCGGTCACGCGCACGCCCCTTTGCGTCAGGCGTGCCTCGGACGGGATGGCCGAGTGCGCGGCGGGCGACAGCCACGACGACGGCCCGGCCAACACCGCCTGGACCGCGCTCGTGGCCTGCGACGTCGTCAAATACCAGCGCACCTCCGGCACGAGCGAGCTGCGGTCGGAGTTGAGGAAGTAAATGGTGGTCTCGCTGTAGAGCGAGGTGAAAATCGAGCTGGGCACCACCATGCCCTGGTCGAGCACGGCTATGCGCCACTCGCCGTTCGCATCCCGGGTGAGGGAAAACTCGGAATTGAGGATCGCGTCCGGCGTGGCCACGGTGTAGCGCCCGGCCTCGTCCAGGGTAGCCGACGCCGCCGCACTCACCCGGATCGCGCCCGTACGGGTGGAGGAAATCGAGGGGTTCTGGGCGTCTTGGTAGACCCGCACTTCGGTAGTCGGGTCCCAGCGGGCGGAGGCCTCGGGCGTGAGGAACTGGCGGGCCACCGTGAAATCGCCGGACAGTCCCGCCGCCGACGCGCGAAGGAAGTCCGTCACCAGGGCCTCCGGTGTGGAACCCGGGGTGGGGCCCTGCGGATCGAGGACCACGCCGCCACCGGTGTTCGCCGGACGCTCCACCTCCTGCGGGGCGCCCGAGGTGGGCAGGCTGGCACATCCGGCGAGGACGAGGGTCACGAGGAGAATGAGCAGCTTCTTCACGATTCCTCCTGACTCTTCACGTCCAGGCGCAGTTCGACCGCCGCGTCCGGGTCCTCTTCGACGACGACGTTGAACGGGCCACTCGCCGTCGGCTCGGCTACCTCCGGGGCTTCGGCGGGCAGGGGCTCAGGCACCTCGAGCGGGAGCGGCGGCACGAAGTCCTGGTGGGGTACCTTGGGCAAAGTAAAGAGGAAGGTGGAGCCCACGCCCAATTCGCCGGCCACCTCGATCGTACCGCCGTGGATCTGCGCGTCCTCGCGCGCGATTGTCAGCCCCAGGCCCGTGCCACCCGACTTGCGCACGCGCGAGGAATCCGCCCGCCAAAACCGGTCAAAGACGTGGCTGATCTGCTCCGGCGACACCCCCACCCCGTGGTCCTGCACGCGCACCGCCACCGCCGTGTCGTTCGCTGCGACGACGACGTCGACAGGGTTGCCCTCCGCATGCTCGAGCGCGTTGACCAACAGGTTGCGGGCCACACGCCGCACGCGCCTGGGTTCGATCTCGGCTATCGTGTCGCCCATGGCCTCGTACGTGACCGTGACCCCGTTCGATACGGCGAGCGGGTCGGCCGCCTCAATCTCGTCGGCCACGAGGGAGCCGACGTCGGCCGGCTCGGTGGCGAGGGTCATGCCGCCGGCGTCGTACCGGGAGATCTCCAGAAGGTCGGCGAGCGTGGCGTCGAGGTTGAGTAGCTGGTTGTACTGCAGCTCGGCCGCGCGCTTGAGGCCGGCCGGCAGGTCCTCGCGGTGGTCGTAGATGAGCTGGCCCGCCATGCGCACGGTGGTCACCGGTGATCGCAGTTCGTGGGAGACAGCCGAGACGAACTCCGTTTGCACCTTGGAGATGCGCTCCATCTGGGTGAACTGGGTCTCGAGCGACTCAGCCATCTGGTTAAAGGACTCGGCCAGCTGCGCGATCTCGTCCGAGCCGCGCACCTCCATCCGCGTGTCGAACTCGCCGTCGGCCAACAGCTGTGCCCCGCGCGACGCCGCCCGCACCGGGGTCAGCACCCAGCGCGTCACCGCCCAGCTCACCACGCCGAGGATCGCGAGCAGGATCGCGATCGACAGCCACATCACCCGGATCGTGGTGCTAATCAACGACTGCTGGTTGCCCAGCGAATAGGCGGCATACAGTTCGTAGCTACCCGAGCCGCGGATGTCGAGCGTCGTCCCCACCACGATGCCCGGGATCGTCTCACCATCCGACTGCAGGTTCACCGACTGCCAGCCGATCTGTCCGCCCTCCGTGACGAGCTGGCGCAGGTCCGCCGACACGAGCGAGCGCACCTGTGTGGCCGAGGCCGTGGCCGGCTCAAAAATCTGAGTGGGTAACGGCTCCTGATCCGGCGTGCGGATGAGCACCGCCCCCAGCAGGCCCCGGGACGGGTCATACATCGACGACACCAGCTGGTTCGCCACCTCCTGCGAACGGCCCGCAGTCGGTGCCGACGCCGTAAAGCGATCCTGGGCCAACTGCACGTCGGTGGAAAACTGCTCCACGTTCGTCGTGACCGCATTATCAAAAACAGAGGAGCGCACCTGGCTGGAAATCGCCAGGCCCATGATGACGATGCCGGCGATTCCAGCCAGCACGATGAGCGCCACCACACGCAAACTGAGCGAGGAATACCAGCGCTCGCGGATGGAATCGAGGCGCCGAACGGTGGCGGAAATGCGCTCGCGAGCTAGCGCGCTCACCGGCTCGCGTTCCCGGCGCGGTAGCCCACGCCACGAACGGTGAGCACAACCTCAGGGTTTTCCGGGTCCTTTTCGACCTTCGAGCGCAGGCGCTGGATATGGACGTTGACCAGGCGCGTATCGGAGGGATGGCGGTAGCCCCACACCTGTTCAAGCAGCTCTTCGCGGGTGAAGACCTGGAATGGCTTGCGGGCCAGCACCGACAGCAGGTCGAACTCCAGGGGCGTGAGGTGGAGCGGCTTGCCGTCGCGGCGGACCTCGTGAGCCTTGAGGTCAATTGCCAGATCGGCGATCTTCAGGGTCTCGGTTTCGGGCTCCTGGCGGCGCAGGCAGGCCTTGACGCGGGCAAGCAGCACGGAGTTTTCGAAGGGCTTGGTCACGTAGTCATCCGCGCCGGCCTCCAGGCCCGCGATGACGTCCACCGAGTCCGTCTTCGCGCTCATCATGATGATCGGCACGTCCGACTCATCACGCAGCGCGCGGGCCACCGACACGCCATCCATTCCCGGCAACATGACGTCCAGAAGAATGAGGTCCGGATGCTCCGCGCGGAAAAGGGGCAGGACCGAATCGCCGTGGGCGCACGCGGAGACGACATAGCCCTCGGTTTCCAGCAGAATTGCCACCATCTCCGAGATCGCGGGATCGTCATCAACCACTAGAATGCGCGTTGCCATAGCCTCTACCCTCTGTTGGCGCTTTTGACGACATGATATCAGTTGCCTCCGACAACTCCCGGTATTGTGGGCCCCTTAAAAACTGTCGGAGGGATCGGGTAAATTGGTTCACGTATCGACACGAAAGGTTATCCGATGTCCGCATTCGATTCCCAGGGTCCCCGGTACGGGCAGTACGGCGATGACCAGCCGCAGATCCACCAGCGCGTCGAACCGTGGCGCACGGTCATCCCGATGCACCCGCTGGGAGTGGGCGAAACGCTCGATGCCACCATGCGCCTCCTGCGCTTCAACCCCGTGCCCTTCATCGTATTCCCGATCGTGGTCAACCTCGTGGTCGCCGCGCTCGAGGTGCTGCTCTCGCTGGCCTTCGGTCAGTTGGTCTCACGTGAGGTGGTGGGGGCCACCAACCTGACGCTCTATGCCCTGACCGTCGCAATCATCTACTTCTTCGCCAACATGCTCGTGCTGGTCGCGGGCACGCGGGTCACCTTGGCGTCGGTGCGCGGCCAAAAACTGTCGCTGTCCGAAACCTTGGCCCTCGCACGAGCCGGCCTGGGCAAGATCGCTCTGCGCATGATCGTCCTGGCGCTTTTCGCCATCGCCGCCGGCGTCGTGGTAGTCCTCATCTTTGCCGCGGTCATCAGCGGGCTCGCCCTCAGCGCCTTCAGCTTCGCGGACTCGTCGGGCACAACGATCACGTTCATGATCCTGTCATTCCTCGTCTACGTCGTCGCGGTCTTCCTGCTGGTCTACCGCTTCTCGGTGGCGGTTCCTGCCTTGGTTGCTGAGGACATCGGGCCGGCCGAGGCAATCGGGCGCTCCTGGCGTCTCACCCAGGGCTCGCTTGGCTACTTCGCTGGCCTGTACATCACCCTCAGCATCATTATGTCGGTCCTTTCCGGGGTGCTCGGCATCGTTTTCGGCCTGGTCGTCGGCGGTGTTTTCAGCAACTCCGGAGATATCGTGGCCGCCACGGCCGGCAGCGCGGTGAGCATCCTCTTCACGCTCCTCATCTCAGCCCTGCTGGTGCCGATCTCCATGGCACTGATCAACCTCATTTACGTCAACATGCGGATGAAGCGGGAGAACTTCCATCAGGAGTTCTTGTACGGCGCCGGTCAGGCAGCCGGCCCCGGCGCCTTCAGCCAGCCGAACCAGTACAGCCAGCACAACCGATACGACCAGTACGGGCCTCAGGCTGGATACACCCCGCCCGTGTACGGTAACGACTCCGGTCAGGCCGGTGACGGCCAGAGTGGCCAGGGTTACGGCCAGTCTTACGGCCACAACGGCCAGAGCTACGGTCAGGGTGACGGCACGCAGTACGGCCAGTCTTACGGCTACAATGGCCAGACTTACGGCTATGGCCAGGCGGGTCAGTACGGCCAGCCGGGTCAATACGGTCAGCAGAGCCAGTACGGTCAGCAGGGACAGGATACCGAGTCCGGCAAGGACACCCCCGGCGAGCGCCCGAGCTGGTATGGAGATTTTGAGAAGTGACCTTCGTTCCCTTCACCCCGGATGCGGACACCGCTCAGCAACTAGCGGAGGCCGAGCTGTCGAAGGCGATGTATGACCACTCGCCCAGCCTCCTCTCGCGCTTCTTGCAATGGTTGTTTGAGCGGCTCAACATCGTGGTGAACGAGCTCAACCCGGGTGAGGGCGGGGCGGGGAACCTCGTGGTCATCATCGGACTGGCCCTGTTCGTGGTGGCTGTCATCGTCTTTGCTTACCGCCGCTCGCGGGCCAGTAGCGCACCGGCTTCTCGCGAGCGCGAGCAGCTCTTTGATGATGACCGCACGTCTGCCGAATTGTTCAAGGCGGCCGACCGGGCCGAGCAGGCGGGGGATCTCAACCTCGCCGTCGTCGAACGTTTCCGCGCAATCATGCGTCTGCTTGACGAGCGCGAGCTCATCCACGTGGTGCCGGGAATGACTGCCCAGGAGGCGGCTGAGGCCGGCTCACGCAAGCTCGGGCACATCGATGAGTTCTCGGCGGGCGCCCAGCTTTTCAATGACGTCTACTACTGGCACCACCAGGCTACGGCGGCGGACGTGGAGTCGGTCCACCGCCTGCACCGCGTAGCCGCGCGCGAGGTGGTCGTATGAGCGTGTCGGCACCAAAGCGATCTCGCACGGGTATCCTTCTGTCGCTCATCGCGGTGCTCGCGCTCGCGGTCATAGCCTTGGTCGACATCCCGCAGCAGGGCGAGCCCTACTCCCCCACGTCCACTGCCTCCACGGGCACGCGCGCCCTGGCCCAGATCCTCAAGAATCATGGGGTGGACGTGTCCGAGGTGAGCCCGCTAGAGGCGATGGACTCAGCGGACACCGACACCACGCTGGTGATCGACCCCAGTTTCTACGCCCCCACCGAGGTGACCGAGGACCTGGTGAATTCCCGGGCCACCATCGTGGTCCTCGGGGACTCCTCCAGCATGTACGATTTCGGCTTCGAGGGTTACACGGAGAGTTTCCCGCCGATCCCGGTGGCCGCGAAGTGTCAAGACCCGGATGCGCAGGAGGCGCGCGGGATCAGCCCCCTCTCCCTCGCTTTCAGACCAGACCGGGAGAGGGACGTGACGGGTTGCTTCCCCCAGCTCGGCGGTTACGGCTGGGTGCAGTTCACCTCCAACCCGAAGATCTCCCTAATTCTCGATCCGACCTTCCTCACGAACGAATACCTGGCCGACCACGGCAACGCCGCCTTCGCCATGCGCAAGCTCGGCACCCAGCCGAAGGTCTTGTGGGTGAGTGGCGATTACTGGGAATCCGAGATGCGGACCACGCCGCAGTGGGCGGGCCTGCCCACCTGGTTCTACCCCCTCCTCGTTGGCCTGGTACTCACGGCCCTGTGGTGGGCGTTCTACCGCGGGCGCCGCTTCGGAAAGCTCGTAGCTGAGCCCATGCCCGTCGTCGTGCCTGCCTCCGAGGCCGACGCCGGCCGCGGCCAGCTCTACCACCGCGGGCGGGCCACCGAGCACGCAGCCCGTGCCCTGCGCGCCGGAACGATCTCGCGCGTGGCGCGCGGGCGCCTGAGTCCGACCTCGCCGCGCGAGGTGGTCGTGGACGTGCTCGCCCGGGTCAGCGGGCGCGATCCGTCCGCGATTGACGCCCTGTTCTACTCTCTCCCCATCACGTCCGACGCCGACCTGTCGAGGCTGGCTGACCAGCTCGATGAATTCGAAAGGGAAATCAATGACCGCTGATTCCAACCAGCCATACGGGCGCCAGGGCCAAGATCCGGCCCAGGGCAGCTACCAGCCCCCGGTCACTGCGCACGCGCAAGGCGACCCGCAGCCAGGCGGCTACCAGCCGCAGTCTCCGGCCATCTCTCAGTCCACCCCGCAGGGGGCGCCCCAGGGAGTGCCGCGCGCGCAGGGCTTCCGTCCGGAGGTGACTCAGCCGGCGCAGGAGGAGCCGGCCCAGTCGGCCACGGCGGAGAAGTTCCGCCGCATCCGCGCCGAGATCGCCAAGGCGATCGTGGGCCAGGATCACGCCGTCACTTCGGTGCTCATCGGCTTGTTGTGCGACGGGCACGTCCTCCTTGAGGGTGTGCCGGGCACCGCGAAGACCCTGCTGGTCCGCTCGCTGGCCGCGGCACTCGAACTGGACGCGAAGCGCGTGCAGTTCACCCCGGACCTGATGCCGGGTGACCTCACGGGCTCGCTCATTTACAGCGCATCCACAGGCGAATTCTCGTTCCGCCCCGGACCGGTTTTCACCAACCTACTCATTGCGGACGAGATCAACCGCACCCCGCCCAAGACCCAGGCGGCCCTGCTCGAGGCGATGGCTGAGCACCAGGTGTCGGTGGACGGCCAGCCGCGCGAGCTCGACGATCCGTTCATGGTGGTCGCCACCCAGAACCCGGTGGAGTACGAGGGCACGTACCCGCTGCCGGAGGCCCAGCTGGACCGCTTCATGCTCAAAACCATCCTGCCGTTGCCCCCGCGCGAGGTGGAAGTGGAGATTCTGCGCCGCCACGCGGGCGACTTCGATCCCACGGACCTCAGCACCGCCAAGATTGAGGCGGTGGCCGGCGCTGACGACGTGCGCCGGGCGCGCGAGGAAGTGGCAAGCGTGGAGGTCGGCACCCGGGTGCTGGATTACATCGTGGACCTGGTGCGGGCTACCCGCGTGTCGCCGGCGGTCTCGCTTGGTGTCTCCCCACGTGGCGCCACCGCGCTCCTGCATGGCTCGCGCGCGTGGGCGTGGCTATCCGGGCGGAGCTACGTGACACCCGACGACGTCAAGGCCCTCGCCGTTCCCGCCCTCACCCATCGCATCCAGCTTCACGCTGAGGCCGAGCTTGACGGGGTCAGCCCGCGCTCGGTTATTGAGTCGATCCTCGCTTCGGTGCCGGTGCCGCGCTGATGTTCATTCGCCTTCCCGCCGTGGTCTGCTCCGTGCTCGGCATCGTGTTCGGGGTGGCGACCCGCGACGCCGGCATCGCGGTGCTGATCACCATCGTGTTGGTGTTCCTCGTGTTGCTCGACGCCGCGCTCGCGCCCAACCCGTCGGTCCTCGTGGCCGACCGGAACGGGGATGATTCGGTGCGTGTGGGCGACGAGGCGGCCGCCACGCTCACCCTCACGAACCCGTCCGGGCGCAAGATCTCGGGCATGTTCCGGGATGCGTGGCCGCCGTCGGCGAACGTTTCCCCCTCGCGCCACGGTTTCCGTCTGAGGCCGCGCAGCGAGGCTATCTTCGATTCCTCGCTGCGCCCCGAACGGCGCGGCACGATCCACTCCTCCACGGTCACGGTGCGCACGTTCGGCCCGCTGGGCCTGGCCGGTCGGCAGAAGTCCGCCCCCACGTCCTGGCAAATCCACGTGCTACCGCCGTTCGTCTCGCGGCGCCACATCCCCTCGCGGGTGCGGCAGTTGCGCGAACTCGATGGGCGCTCCCTCCTCCTCACTCGCGGCGAGGGCACCGAGTTTGACTCCCTGCGCGAATACGTGGCCGGCGACGACGTCCGAGCCATCGACTGGCGCTCCACGGCCCGCCTCGGTGAGACCGTGGTGCGCACATGGCGCCCCGAACGTGACAGGCACGTGGTCATTGTTCTCGACGCCGGCCGTGGCGGCGCCCTGCGCGTGGCGGAAGGTCCTGCCTTCGACACGTTCATCGAGGCGGCGCTCTTGCAGTCGGCGATCGCGCAGCGAGCGGGCGACCGTGTGTCGGTCATCGCCATGGACGATCAGCTGAGGGCGCGGCTGGCCTTAGAGCACACGAAGACGATCACGCACAAGGTGGCCCAGACCCTGGCCGACATCGAGCCGAGCTTGCACGCCACCGACTGGGCCTCGCTGCCGGCCTACATTTCGCAGATCTCGAAGCGGCCCGCGTTCGTGGTCATCGCTACCACGATCGGCGGTGGCACGCTCTCCTCCGGGCTGGTCGACGTCCTGCCCACCCTCAAGCGCACCCACACCGTGCTCGTCGCCTCGGTTCACACGGGCGATCCGGAGCGGGAAGAGGAGGTGGGTGCCATCTACGAGCTCGCGGCTCACGAGCGCTCCCAGATCGAGGAGAACAACCTGGCCCGGTCCCTCGAGCGCGCGGGTGCGAAGGTGGTGCGCTCGGACGCGGAGGGCCTGCCCGTGGCGGTGGTGGATACCTACATGAGCCTCAAGGCCCGGGGTCTGCTCTAGTCCGGTCTGTTCCAGTCGACAACTTCTTCTCACCACCAGCCGGGCCTCAGGCCACCCTCGGCTAGGCAGCGTAGCGGACCAGGTCCTTCTCCTTAGGTTCGCCGCGACCGAAGGCGTAGACCCAGATCCAGAAGGCCGCGAGCACGCCCGCGCCGATCGCGACCTTCACACCCCAATGCAGGTAGGACGGGGTCACGAAGCCTTCTAGCAGGGCCGAGATGAAGAGCACGCCCACCAGCCCGAAGCCGACGAACATGGCCTGTTTACCCTCGACGGCAAGCGCCTGCAGGCGGGGCCGGCCGCCTGGCACCAGCATCGTCCAGAAGAGCTTGAGCCCGGCGCCACCGGCCACGAAGATCGCAGTCAGCTCGAGCAGACCGTGGGGCAAGATGAGCTGGAAGAAGATCGGCAGGAGCCCGAAGTAGTCGAGGATCGCGCCCGCCTGCCCCACTGACACGGCGTTGGTGGCGAGCACGTAAACAGGGAAAACGCCCGTGATGCCCCCGCCCACGGCCTGCAGCGCAATCCACGCATTGTTAGTCCACACCATCGCCCCGAACTGAGTGCCGGAATACTCGCGGTAGTAGGCGGCGAAGGACTCGTCAGCGTACGAGCGCAACAGCTCGTAGGGTCCGAGCTGGAAGATCTCGTTGGGGTACATACGGAAATAGACGATGACGATCGCGGCGATCGCCACTGCCGCGATCGTCACGGCGTGTGCCCACCAGCGGATCCGGTAGAAGGCGTGCGGGAGGGTGGAGGTCAGGGCGTGACCGAGCGAGCGCAGGTTTGCGCCCCGGATCTCGGTCAGGCGGGCCCGGGCGGCGCCAACGGTGGCAGAGAGCGTGAGAATGAGGTCGGCGTCGGGGGCCTGCGTGCGGATGGTGGCCAGGTGGGCGGCGGAGGCCTGGTAGAGGCGCACGAACTCGTCGGCTTCCGGGCCGGTCAGACGCGGCCGGGCCGTCAGTTCGTCGAGGCGCTCCCACTGGGCCTGGTGCGCTTTGGCAAAAGCTAGACTCTCCACACTCCAAGGGTGCCACAAATGGGGCGCGGGTTGCAGGTAGGCTTGGAGGCGTGGCAGAACACAGCATCATCACGGGCGAGGGAGTCGAGCTCGAGCTCCCCGCCGCGACCGTGCTTTCGCGCATCGTCAGCGGGCTCATCGACTACGGCCTCATTGTCATCGCCTACGTCGTCCTCATCTTCAGCCTGGCCAACACATTCCCCACTTTCAACGGGGCGCAGGTGGCCACGATCGTGGTGTCCGTGACCGCCGTCTTGTTCTGGCTTCTGCCCGCGCTTGTCACGACTACCTCCAACGGGCGCTCGCTCGGCAAGCTCGTCACCCGCACGCGCGTGGTACGGCTCGACGGTGGCACGATCACCGCCAACCAGGCCTTCATTCGGGCCACGGCCGGGATCCTCGAAGTGTTCGTCGCGTTCGGCGCGATCGCCACGATCACCAGTTTTATCACGAAGAACAGCCAACGGCTGGGCGACATGCTGGCAGGCACGTACGTGGTGCGCTGGCCGTCGCGCAGCGACTGGGAGCCGAAGGTCTCCATGCCGCAGGGCCTGGCCGCCTGGGCCGGGGTCGCCCAAACGCGCGCGCTGCCCACGGGCCTGTCCCTCAATATCGCCGATTTCCTCAAGGGCCGCGAGCGCCTCACCCCGCAGGCCCGCCAAGCCCAGGCGCGTGCGCTGGCGGCCGCGTGCGAGAAGTACGTCTCTCCCCCGCCCCCGTGGGGCACGCCGGCCGAGGCCTTCATTGAGGCCGTCACTGTCATCCGTTATGACGTTGAACGCCGCCGCTACACCGAGGTCACCGAGCGCCGCCAACGGTTGGGCACCCGCGTGGCGGAAATCCCTTACGGCCTGGGCGAATCAGCCTAGCCGTAGTAGTAGTCGATGTCCTCCGGGTAGCAGTCGAGGGCGCTGGCGAGCTGGCTGGTGACAACGTCGTGGATGAAGAGCCGCGGATCGGGCTCGCGGCGCATTTGCTCGAGGATCGGCATCCGATAGAAGATGAGGCGCCCGTGGATCTTCGCGGGCCGCTCGAAGGGCAGGAAGCGTGCGAGCGGCACGCCGTCTTCCCAGGGAGCCGGGTCCTGGCCGGGCACGTCCATGACCGCGAAGTCGAAGCGGTCCATTTTAGCCCCGAGTGTGCGGCGGTAGGAGCCGAGTTCCCAGGCGAGGAGATCGTCGAATTCGTCGGCGCGGGTACGCCAGGCGGGGATGGAGGCGGGCAGGATGGGGCAGCGGGGGCCGCGGCCGTGGCGGTCGCGGCGTCGGGCGGATGCGGGGAAGACCATGAACCTACCCTAACGCCTCTGCCGCGGGGCACGGGGATGCGACTAAGGTAGGAGCCGTGAGTCTTCGAAAGTGTTCCCGCGTTGGTTGCCAGCAGCCGGCAGTTGCCACCATGACGTACGGCTATCGCGAGGCCACGGCCGTGATCGGCCCGCTGTCGCCGGTGCCGTTGCAGGGCGCTTTTGACCTGTGCAAGGATCATGCCAATCACGTGACCGCGCCAGTGGGCTGGCAGATGGTTCGCCTCCAGACGGAGTTTGAGGAGGCGCCGCCCTCCACTGACGACCTGCTCGCCCTCGCTGACGCCATCCGCGAGGCCTCTCGCCGCGACGTGCCGCCGCCCAAGCCGGCCCAGCGTGAGATCCGCCGGCCCGCCGCCGACGTCTCCACTCGGCCCCACCCGCGCCCGCGCCTCACGCTGATCGACGGCGGGGATAACGACGACCGCGCCACCGACGCCGACCGCCCCAGCGACGACGCCCGCTAGCGCCGGCCGCGCCTAGTTGGCGATGGTGAGCCGCACGGCCTGGCTGGTGGTGGAGTCCTGGGTGAGTGCCATCCAGGCGATCCCCGTGTCCGTGTGTAGGAGCGCGGCGCCGTACATTGGCTGGTCGGCCTCGAGCGTGACGTAGTGGGCCTCGGCCGGAATCTCCACGCTCGCGATCTCGTCAACGTTCAGCACTTGGCTATCGAGTTGCGCGCCGTCGACGTCATAACTCGTCCAGCGTGCCTGCCCGCTGCCGTTCAGCACTAGCGTGCCCGCGTGGGGGCCGGCGGCGATGCCCCCGGCTGTCACGGGTTCGCGGCCGGCGAGCCAGGCGACGTCCACGCCGTCGTCGCCGGAACGAGTAAGCGAAACCCCCACCGCGACGTCGGCCCTGGCGCTGACCCGCACACCGTAGGAGCCGGGTGCGAGGCCGGCGAGGGAGAGGTCGAGCACGGACTGGGGCGCCACCTCCACGCCCTGCGCGCCGTCGAGCGGGCGCTCCTCCTCCCCGAGCGTGGCAACGTTGACGGTGGTCGGCTCGTCGTGGGGGTTGACGATGCGCAGGGCGGCGGTGGTGTCGGCGTCGACGACGACGCCCGGGATGACCACGTCCGTGCCCGCGGCGGAGTCGGTGAGCATGTCGATGCCGGCGGGGGTGACGCCGTCGAGCTGGAGGACCTGCATGGCGGCTACGAAGGCGCCCGTGTCGGAGGAGAGCCGGATGGCGATGCGGGAGTCGGGCGGGATGAGGCCGGTGAGGTCGCGCGTGGCTTCGCCGCCGGCCTCGAGCGACAGGGTGGACAGGCCCTGGATGTCGAGCTGGCCGGCCGAGGAGTAGACCGCGATGTCGATCGTGGTGGCGGTGGCCGAGGCGTTGCGGACCATGAGCGACAACCACGTGCCCACCTCGCTCGACCCGCCGACCAGCCACACGGTGTTCGCCGGCCACTCGCACGGGGCGGCGATGAGGCCGCGTGAGTCGCCGGCTTGGGCGGTCTGGATGGAGGCGCCGGCCATCACGCCCTTGCCGCGTACCACCCCCACGGCCTGCCCGCCCGCGATCTGTGTGAGAACGCCGGTGAAGGGCGTGCTGTCGAAGGTGGCGGCCCCGTCGGACAAGACGCCGGCCCAAGAGCTCTTGCCCTCGACGACTTCGGACACGTTGATGCCGCCGGTGTTGGCGTCTTGGGCGTGAGCGTAGCATACGAGGCTGGCCTGGCTTGGTCCGGCCTGGCCCTGCGGCGCGGCCACGGTGGTGGGCGCGGCGGGCTGCGCGGCCGGCATCGCGGTGGCCAGGCCCGCGCCGGCGGCGAGCGCCAACACGCCCACCCCGCTCACGAGCGCCGCAAGTTCTTTCTTCATTCGATGCCTCCCACCCGCCGGCGCAGAGGCAGCGCGGTGACCAGGCTGGCCAGGAGCGCCACGAACTGCGCCACAACTGTGACACGGTGCACCCGGTCTACGTAGTCGATATGCACGTCCCCGGCGTCCGGCAGCTGCCAGGCCTGCGCCCAGCTGTCCTCGATCGTCTCGAGCCTCTGGCCGTCGAGCGTGGCCACCCACCGCGCGTCGGCCCGCTCGGCAAGCGAGAGCGTGCCGGGTCCCGTTACTTCCCCTTCCGCGTTCACGACGCCCGAGGCGAGGCCAGCGTCCGCCCGCGCGCGGTCTGCCGGCTCGGTGACGCGCCAGAAGGTCCCGGCCTCGCCCGTGGTGACGTACTGGAGGCCGGGGATGGTGTGGAGGCGGCCGACTAGCTGGCTGCGGAACTCCGGCGATTCGCCCTCCCCCGCCGGTGGGACGAGCACGATCGCGATGGCGTGGTCGGCCAGCTCGGCGCCGTCCCCGGAGCCGCGGGTGAGCCCGGCCACGGCGTCGGCGAGGGCGGAGTCGGCGGAGTCGGGATCCATCGCCTGCCCGCGCGCCATGGTGTATTCGTGGAGCTCGATGCCCTGGCCGCGCCAGAGTTCGGCGCTGACGCCCTCGGAGGTGGGGGTAAGGGCGAGGACGCGCTCGTGGCGGGCCTCGGCCTCCACGCCGAGCGCGGGGAGGGCAGGAGCGTTCGCGCCGAGCACGGGCTCCTCTTCCCACACGGTCTGCAGGCCGCGCCCACCCGCGGCCACAACGGCGAGCGGCAGGGCGAGCATGACGAGCCCGCCCACGATCTGGGTGGCCCCAAAACTGCGGCGGCGCATGGCGGTGCGAAGCCCGTGCGAACCACAGATGATCGCGATCCACGCGCCCAACCACGCCAACGAATAGCCCACTATCGGCGAGCCCTCCACGGACTCATACCCGCCGGTCACCAGCCGGTATCCCACCGTGAACGTGGGGGCGAGCGCGGCGACACCGAGGCCGGCGGCGAGAATCAGCCAGCCGAGGCGGATCCACCAACGCCGGTGCAGGCGCAACAACGCGAGCGCGGCGGCGCCGAACACGGACGCGACCGCCACGAGGAGGACGGGGTCGGTGCGCACCTGGTCCACCATGACGAGGGCCGGGGTGGCGCCCGTCGGTACGCCCGGCTGGGCAAACAGCAAGCCGGGGGAAAACGCGCCGAGCGAGGGCGCAAGCAGGAGCAGGGCCGGCACGGGCACCCACAGCCAGCGCTTGCGCTGCCCGGGCCTGCCCGCCACGCCGATCACAGCGACCACGATCGCTACGGCAGCAAACAGGGGCGTGGCCGCCGCCAGCACGCCGAACGCCAGCGCAAGTAACCCCAGGCTACGCGCCGAGCCACGCCAGGCCCCGGCGATCGCGAACAGTGCCACGGGCAGGGTCACGTGCACGACGACGGCCCCGATCTGCCCATCGGCCAGCGCCGCCATGAACGGGGGCGCCACCACCCAGGCAAGCGCTGCGACGGTCCGCACCACCCAGGAGGCGGACATCCGCCCGGCAGCAAGGTAAGCGAAGAACGCGGCGGCCGGGATCGCCAGGTACAGCATGCCGGTGGCGAGCGCGCCGAGTGTCAGCCCGAACGGGTGACCAAGGACAAGGAAGGGCAACATCGCCACCCACAGGGGATCCACCGCATAGGCGTGGCCGGATCCCGAGTCGAGCCAACCTGACCAAATGAGGCGGGCCAGGTCCGGCGCGCCCGTGGTGTCGGCCGCGAGCCCGCCGCCCGAAAGCACGCCCGCGGAGAACACGGGCAGGAAGAACACGACCGCGACCAGCGCGGCGATCGCCACCGACACGAGCCCACCCCTGCGGGAGTGGCGGGCGAGGTCTGCGCGGGCCTTGATGGTGAGCGGGTCGGGCTGCTCGGCCAGAATCTTGGCCTCCTTGGCCGACCTCTTCGATTCGCGGCGCGCCGATCGGATGTCGGCCGGCCGGGCCTCGAGCGCGGTCAGGGCGTCGGCCCCCACGGACGCGACCTTTGCGATCCGGCGGCGCCCGCGCACGACGTCGTCGAGCATGGTCAGCACGCGCGCCCCGGCTCCCAGCTCGGCCCAGGCAAGGGCCGTGTCCTTCGTGACGAGCCGGGCCAGGGATCGCGGCAGTGCGAGCAGCAGATAGCCGAGCACGTAGAGCGGCACGAGGGCGCCGGGCGCGGCGAGTAACGAGTTGTAGATCTGGGCCGAGCGGCGCTGGGCGTAGCTACGGTCGGGGTTCTCGCCCAGGCCGGCGCGGGCGTGGCGGACCACGGCGGCCGGGTCGACCACCACGCGGTAGCCGGCACGGCGGGCGCGGCGGGAGAATTCGAGCCCCTCGCCAAAGGGCCCAAGGAACGGGTCAAGCCCGCCGAGCTCGTCCCACATGGAGCGACGCACTAAAGCCCCGGCCGTCCCCACCGCGAGCACATCGATGCGCGAATCGTACTGACCCTGGTCGCGCTCCCCCGCCTCTACCTCGGGCACGCGCCGCGCGCTGCGGGTGGCGCGGATGCCCACCTCCAGCAGCACCGGTGAGTCCGCATCCTCCCACGCGATCTGCTTGGGGCCGACCACACCGATGCGGTTCGATCCCTCGCCGGTACGCAACAGGGTGTCGAGGGCCGCTGGTTCGGGGCGGGAGTCGGCGTGTAGGATCCACAGCCAGTCCGACTCGGGAAGCTCGAGGCCCGCGATCACCTGGCCGAGGTTCTTGCCGGCGCCGTGGACGAGCTGGATGTGCTCGCCGTCGGGATCGAGCTGGGCGTGAACCGGCTGGACGAACGGGGAATCGAGGCTGGGCACGGCCACCACGATGTGGTCAGGGCCGTGGATCTGCTCCCTCAGCCCTGCCAGCGTGTCGGCCAAAAAAGAAAGGTCACGGCGGTGGCACACCACGATCGCCGTGACTTTCTCACGAGTAACGCTCTCCACTAGCGAGCTCCGCGCGCTGCCTTACGCTCGCGAGCCATACGCTTGCGGTCATTGTCCGAAGTGCCGCCCCAGATGCCGTGGCGGATGTCGTTCGTCACGGCGTATTCGAGGCACTCGGCCCGCACGGAGCAGTTCTTGCAAATGGACGTGGCCGGCGCGGTAGATCCGCCCTTTTCGGGGTAAAAAATGTCAGGATCGGTCTGCGCACACAGCGCCTCTTCCATCCATGACAGGTCCGCGTCCTGGGCAAAGCCGTAGCCGAGGTCAAAAATTCCCTGCATCAGCCGTTGAGCCAGTTGAGGATCCTCCGCGACATGGGCGGTGTGGAGCGGCGTCGCTTTCGACTGCCTCATGTGGTCCTCCGTTCAAAATCTCTGTGGTTAAATTACATCGGTGTAACCACCTAAAGTCAAGACGCTTTACACACTTCGAGACGCCCATCGGCGTGTTGTCCGCGTTTTGGGCCCCTTAGTGTGAGATATTGCGGTTTTCCTGTGCGAGCGGGCGAGCACGCGCCCCCACTTTCGTGCGACGATGGTGGCATGACACCTCGCCCTTCTGAGCTTGCCCTGCTTGCCGAACGCTCCGCACGCGCCGTGGCACCGGACCTCCTCGAGGCCTTCAAGAACCCCGGCCCAGTCGAGTACAAGCGCAATTTCCACGACCCCGTCACGGTTCACGACCGCCGTGCCGAGGCCGCCATCCGCGCGATCCTCTTCGAGGCCCTGCCGTCCTCGCTGCTGCTTGGCGAGGAGGAGGGCCACGTCATCGACTCCTCCGGCTCGCGCACGGTTCCTGGGCCGAACGACGTCGTGTGGCTGGTCGACCCCATCGACGGCACGTCGAACTTCACCTCTGGCCTGCTGTTTTGGTGCGTCTCGATCGCGGCCGTGGTGGGCGGGGAGGTGGTGGCGGGCGTCATCTACCAGCCCAGCCTCGACGTGCTCTACCTGGCCGACGACACGGGCGCCTACCGCAACGGCGAGCCGATGCGCGTGAGCGACCAGCCCCCGCACCGCAGCCTGTTCGCCGCGGATTTCCCCTCCGAGCGCATCGAGGATCAGGACAGCGCGGCGCGTGGCTACCGGCTCCTGCTCGAGGGGTCGAAGTCGATGCGGCGCCTGGGTTCGACCGCCCTGCACCTGGCCGGCGTAGCCGAGGGCACGCTCGGGGCGTGTCTGGGAATGGGCACCCAGCCGTGGGACATCGGCGCGGGCATCGCCCTGGTCAAGGCCGCCGGCGGGCAGATCCTCGGCGTGCGTGACGACCGCTCCACGAACACCTCCGTCTATGACAGCCCCACCTACGCCGCGGCCGGCCACCCTGACTCCCTCCAGCTCTGCCTCGACGCCATCGGCTGCGTGGCGCCCCAAGACCTGCAAACCCACTACTTCGGAGGTGACGCGTGAGCCTGTACGCCTCCCTCGCCACCCGCGGCACCTCCCCCGCGCTGACCTGGTACGACTCCGACGGCCGCCTCGAACTCTCCGGCAAGGTGCTCGCCAACCACGTGGCCAAAATCGCCAACTACCTGCGCGACGAGTTCGGCCTCGAACCCGGCGAGCACGTAGCCCTTGACCTGCCCCTGCACTGGAAGACCCTCGCCTGGGCACTCGGCGCGCTCGTGGCCGGGTTGGAGGTTCACGACGCCGTGGCGCAGGTTCCGGCCGCAGGCGCGACTGGCAATCATGCCGGCGCGGCTGGAGAGGCCGGCCCGGCAGGTCCGGCTAGCGACCTGGCCAGCGACCTGGTGGTAACGAACCACCCCGAGCGCTGGGCAGAGAGCGCCGCCGAAGTGGTGGCCCTCAACCTCGACTCCTTCGCCTTCGCCTGGAATGGCGATCTGCCCGCCGGTGTGGCGGACGGTTTGGCCGACGTCATGGGCCAACCCGATGCCCTCGTGCTCGCCGAAGAAACCGACAACGCCGAGCGGGCGCGCGGGGGCAAGGTGATCGAGCGCGCCAGCGTGCTCGTGAAGCCCACCGTCGCCGAGGCGACCCGGGCGCTCCTGGCGGCGAGTGCGGGAGGTGCGGCGATCGTCGTCGTTGGCGAAGGCGACCCCGCAAGGATCGTGGCGGCAGAGCGCGCGCAGATCCTTCCCTAACCCGTTACTTAGCTACGGCCCCGGACTGGACGCGGCGGCGGAAATAGAGCGAGAGCAGGGAACCAGAAACGTTGTGCCACACGGAGAAGATGACGCCGGGCAGGGCGGATTCGGGGGTGGCGGCGAAGTGGGTCTTACCCAGGGTGGCGGCGAGGCCGGAGTTTTGCATCCCCACCTCGATGCAGACCGTGCGTGCCACGCGAGGGCTGCACCCGGTGGCGCGAGCGGCCCAGTAGCCTATGAGCAGGCCGGCCAGGTTGTGCAAGATGACGGCCACGAGCACCACGCCCACGGCGCTCGCGATGGCGTCGGCAGAGCCGGGGATGAGAGCGGCGACCACGGCCGAGATGCCGAGCGTGGAGATCCACGGCAGCACGGGCAGCACGCGGTCCACGGCCTTCGGGATAAGCAGGCGTAGTACCACGCCGCCCACCACCGGGATCACCACGGTCTTGAGGATGGAGAGCGCCATGGCACCGCCGTCGATGTCAGTGAACGTGCCCGCCAGCCACTGCACGAGCAGCGGGGTAAAGATTGGGGCGAGCAGCGTGGAGACGGTGGTGAGCGTGACCGACAGCGCCACATCGGCCTTGGCCAGGTACGCCACCACGTTCGACGCCGTGCCGCCCGGCGCACACCCGAGCAGGATGAAACCGATCGCCAGGCCCTGCGGCAGGCCGAGGATTTTCACCAACGCGATCGCCACGAGCGGCATGATGACGTACTGGGCCGCCACCCCGATGAGCACGGCGAGGGGGCGCTCGGCCACGCGCTTGAAGTCGGCGAGCGTGAGGGTGAGGCCCATGGTGAACATGATGAAGCCCAGACCGGGCGAGATGTAGGGCGTGAGGTGGGAGGCGGTGGCCGGGAAAAGGTAGGCCCACACTGCCCCCGCCACGATGACGGCCGGGAAAACGCTGACCGCGATGAGTGCGGAACGATCCTCAGAGCGCTTCGACATGTGTTCTCTTTCCATTTACCGGCAATTATCACCCATTAGACATCCAATGTAGGCCACAATAGACCCATGCGTGGAATCATCTTGGCCGGCGGATCCGGCACTCGTCTTCATCCGATCACCCTGGGCACGTCCAAGCAGCTCGTGCCCGTGTACGACAAGCCGATGATCTACTATCCCATGAGCACCCTCATGTTGGCCGGCATTTCGGACATCCTCATCATCACCACCCCCGAGGACGCCCCCCAATTCCATCGCCTGCTCGGGGACGGATCGCAGTTCGGCGTCAACCTGTCCTTCACCGTGCAGGAGGTGCCCAACGGGCTGGCCCAGGCGTTCGTGCTGGGCGCGGACTTCATCGGGAACGAGGCGGCCAGCCTCATCCTCGGCGACAACATTTTCTACGGCCCGGGCATGGGCACGCGCCTGCGCCGCAATGTGGATCCCGACGGCGGGGCCGTGTTCGCCTATCACGTGACGGATCCGGAGCGCTACGGCGTGGTCGAGTTCGATGAGGACTTCCGAGCCCTGTCGATTGAGGAGAAGCCGGCCAAGCCGAAGTCAAACTACGCCGTGCCGGGCCTGTACTTCTACGACAATGACGTGGTGGAGATCGCCAAAAACCTGCAGCCCTCAGCACGCGGGGAGTACGAGATCACGGACATCAACAAGGTCTACCTCGAGGCAGGCAAACTCTCGGTGGAGGTGTTGCCGCGCGGCACGGCCTGGCTGGACACCGGCACGTTCGACTCGCTCGCCGACGCCACCGCCTACGTCCGCACCGTCGAGGCCCGCCAGGGGCTCAAGGTGGGTTCACCGGAGGAGGTCGCCTGGCGGATGGGTTTCATCGACGACGACGGTCTGCGCCGCCGCGCCGAGCCCCTCGTGAAGTCGGGCTACGGGCAATACCTGCTGGACCTCATCGAGCAGCGCTAGGAGCCTCGTGAGGTCGCGCCTGGCAAACGCGACACTAACCGGCAAGATGCGGCACTAAATTACCGTTATTTTGTGCCGCATCTTGCGAAGTAGTGCAGCATTTGTGGGCGGGCTAAGCCACTGTGGGCGGGCTAGGCACCTGCAGGCTCGCCCGCCGGTTCGGTAGCCGTGTGCTCTGCCGTGCGGCGGTAGAACATGGACAGGAACGCGCCGGAGAGGTTGTGCCACACCGAGAAGATGACGGCGGCGAAGATGACCGCTCCTGCCGTGGCGAAGGCCTGCGACGAGCCGGGCACCACGCCGATCACCACGGCGCAGATGCCGAAGGTGGAGACCCAGGGCAGCACGGGCAGGATCTTGTCGATCACGCGCGGGAGGATGAGGCGCAGGAGCAGGCCGCCGAGCACGGGAACCACCACGGTCTTGACGATGGAGATCGCCATCGCCCCGCCGTCGATGTCCATGATCGTGCCTGCCATCCACTGCACGAGCAACGGGGTCATGATGGGGGCCAGTAGCGTGGAGACGGCCGTCATGGTGACGGACAGGGCGACGTCGGCCTTGGCCAGGTAGGAGATGACGTTCGACGACGTGCCACCCGGCGCCGAGCCCACGAGGATGATGCCCACGGCCACCGCCTCGGGCAGGTTGAGGATCTTGACGAGCGCGAGCGCGATGAGCGGCATGATGACGTACTGGGCCAGGACCCCGAGGAGCACCGGGAGGGGCCGGGCGGCGTCGGGCTTAGTCGATGTCGGCGAGCACGGCCGGCGCCGCGAGCGCCCAGCGCTCCTTCCAATCCCCGATGGGGGCCACGCCGATGGCGCCGAGTGAGTCGTGGGCGAGTACGGAATACGACGGCCGAGGCGCGGGCCGGTTGAAGGCCGCGGCGGTGGTTTCCCCCACGATCGCCGGGTCCTTGCCGTAGGCGGCCACGATTTCCTTGGTGAAGCCGTGCCAGTTGGTCTGGCCAGAGGAGGTGCCGTGGTAGATGCCGGAGGGCGCGCCGGCTTGGACGAGGCGGACGAGGAGGTCGGCGAGATCGCGGGTCCAGGTGGGTTGGCCGATCTCATCGGTGACCACGGACAGCTGCGGGTGGGTGTCGGACAGGCGCGCCATGGTCTTGGGGAAGCAGGCGCCGTGGGCACCGTAGAGCCAGGCGGTGCGGACGAGGAGGTAGTCGCCGGTTTCGGCGCGGACGGCCCATTCGCCGGCGGCCTTGGTGCGCCCGTAGGCGGACTTGGGTGCGATCGGGGCGTACTCGCCGTAGGGGGCCTCGGCGTCGCCGGCAAAGACGTAGTCGGTGGAGATCTGGATGATGCGGGCGCCGAGTTCACGAGCGCGCCGGGCGAGCAGCTGGGGGCCGACCGCGTTGACGGCGAAGGCCTGGGCCTCGTGCTCTTCGGCCGGGTCCACGGCGGTGAAGGCGGCGCAGTTGACGATCACGTCGGTGGCGCCGAGTTCGGCCACCGAGGCCGGGTCGGTGATGTCGATCTGTGGCTGGTCGAGGGCTGTGACCTCGTAGCCGCGATCGCGGAGGATTTCGGTGAGGTCGGTGCCGAGCATGCCGGCGGCGCCAATGACTGTCCAGTGCATAGTTCTCCTTGGTTTTTCACCCAGTCTATCGCGGCCTGTGACGCGGGCGTCTTATCCTTGCGACGGGTGTGAATATTGTTTAGATTGTGACTCGTGTGACTTTCAAGCACAGAAGGATTCTCATGAAAACCACGCTCTCGCTCGCCCTCAGCGCTCTCCTCGTTGCCCCTCTCGCGGCCACGCTTCCCGCGGCCCCCGCGGATGGGGAGCCGTCCGCCTACGTCGTCGACCTCCTTGCCGCCCCGGCGCTCGAGGAGCCCACGACGCCGGAGCCGGACTCGGCCCCGGACCTTACGGATGAGACCACGGCTCCCGCGACCAGCGAGGAGGCCGCGCCTGATGACGGGGCGGGCGAGGACGCCGTCGGGAAGCCGGCCGAGGCCCCGAAGACGGACGCACCCGAGCTCGACGCGCCCGAGCAGGACGACGCGACGGCGGCGCCAGCTGCCCTGGCCCCCGGCGAGCTCGAATTTGACCTGGTGACGGAGCCGATGGAGACGAACGACTTCCTCGTGGCCGGTGTGACGTGGGAGGGCGCGTCACCCGAGGCGGTGGAGATCCGGACCCTGACCAACGGCGAGTGGGGCGAGTGGTACGCGCTCGACATCGAGGATGAGGGCGAGGGAACGCCGGGCACCGAACCTTACATGGCGGCCGGCTCGAGCGGTATCCAGGTGCGTGTGGCGGGGGCGAACCGGACCACGTCGCTCAGCCTTTCGCTCAATACCGGCGAGGGCACGGGCGGCACGGAGGAGCCGGCCGACGTCAGCGAGCCGGAGGTCACCCCCGAGCCCGAGACGGACCTCGAGCCGGCCACGAACGTCGACTCCCATACCGGGGCCGCGTTCATGCCGGCGCTCCTGCGCACGGACTCCACGTTCACCAATGCCGCCGCCACCGCGTTCGGCAACCCGGCGCGGGCGCCGCAGAAGGTGGGCATCGCCGCGCCGAAGGTGATATCGCGTGAGGAGTGGGGTGCGAAGAAGACGTCGTGGCCGCCGGAGACGGTTAAGCTGACCGGCGCGATCATCCACCACACGGCCGGAAATAACGTGTACACCGAGGCCCAGGGGCCCGCGATCGTCAAGGCGATTTGGAACTACCACGCATTCGGCCGCGAGTGGGGCGACATCGGCTACAACTTCCTCATTGACAAGTACGGCAACATTTACGAGGGCCGCACGGGCTCGCTCGCCTCGGCCGCGGGCCAGATGGTGATCGGCGCCCATGCCGCGCCCGCCAACACAGGCTCGGTGGGCATCTCGGTCATGGGCAACTACACCTCGATTGACCCCACGCAGGTCTCCCTCGATTCGGTGGCCACCGTGCTCGCCTGGCAGTTCGGCCGCGCCGGTTTAGACCCGTTCGGCACCTTCATCTACACCGACCACTCGGGCGTCAAGCGCTCCATCAACGCGATCAGCGGTCACCTTGATGTCGCTGCCACCGCCTGCCCAGCCCGCATTTATCCCAAGCTCGGCCAGATCCGCGCCGCGGTTGCCAAGCTCATCTCCGACAAGCAGGCCGCCCCAGGCACTCCGAATACTCCGAGCTACGTGGACGTGCCGGCGACGGCGGCATACAGCTACTCTGCCCAGTCTGGGCACGGCTGGCCCGCCACTGACGTGTGGGGGCTGGGAGACGCCAACGACGACGCTCTGGCCGATCTCCTCTTGCGCACGGCCGACGGTCGGCTCCTTTTCTACGCCGGGCGCGGCGAGGACCAGTTCATGCCCGGCCACCAGATTGGGCACGGCTGGCAGAACATGGCGAGCCTGGTGACCGGCATCGACTTCGACGGGGATGGGATCAACGACATCCTCGGCATCCACGCCGACAAGAGGCTGTACTTCTACCCCGGCAACGGCACGGGCGGCGTCAACCCCGGCCGCCAGATCGGCCACGGCTGGGCCTTCACCCACGTGTTCGGGGTCGCGCAGGGCCCGGGTGGCAAGCCGGCGCTGGTGGGGCTTAAGGTGGGTGGCGACCTTTACATTTACGCCACAAACGGCGCGGGCTCGTTCACCAAGACCTCCCACCCGGCGGGCAACTACGCTCACCTCAAGGGCGCCACGTTCGTGGGCGACTGGAGCGGCTCGGGCTACTCGGACGCGATCGCCATCGGCGCGGACAACAACCTCTACTACTACGCTGACATCACCGAGGGCGGCTACGGCAAGCGCGCCCGCATAGGTAGCCGGTGGAACGCGATGGCCCAGCTCGAGCTCGGCTACTCCGAAGGCAACCTGCACCGCTTCTACGCGATCACGAAGGGTGGGTTGCTCTACACCTACGGCTACGAGAGTAATCCCCGCTAGCGTCGGTAGATGAGGTACTCCCCCACCTGGTCCACAAGCTCGAAGCCGGCGTTTTCGGCATAGGGTTCGAACGAGTCGCCCGGGATGACGATCACCTGCACCGGGTAGGTGTCGAGCACGGCTTGGAGGTTGGCGTAGGCCTCGTCGCCCGGAGAGCTGATGAAGTAGTCGTAGGCGCTTTGATCAACAAGGTCCCAGTGGTAGTAGTCCGAGTGCCACGTGGTACCGAAGCGTGTGAGTACCGAGAGCGAGTGGACATGCGGGGCGTAGACGCGAAGGATCGAGGCCAGATAGTGGCGCCGATGCTTGAGCTCCACCCATTCGGGCGCAAGGACGTCGAGCGGCTCACCGGCCGCCATGTCCTCTAGGCGCTCGGAAAGCTGGGCCGTCTCTTTGGGGATGAGGTGCGGGTTGGCGGCCATAAAGCGGTAGGTCCCGATCGGATTGCCATACACGGGAACAGTGGAGGCCACGGCACCAAGCCCGAGCACCGCTGCGACCCCCAGTTGAAGGACGGCCTGCCGACGCACGCGCGCGAGCGCCAAAACGAGAGCCACAAAGCCGGCGATAAGGAGCGTGTAGTAGGCCGTGGTCTGGGCGCGCAGCGCCACGAAGTCGCTCATCGCCACGACCTCGAACACGTCGTTGACCTCGGGCACCGCCATCATCACGAACACGACGACCAGAACGATCCCGACGCGCAACCACTCCCGGGTACGGAAAAGCACTACGCCGGCGATCACCGCCGCCGCGGCCAGCCACACGAGCGGATTCGTGAGGTTCGCGATGAAAACCTCACTGACGTAGCCGTTGGTCGCAGGCGCCCCGGCCAGGGTCACGCCCGCGCCCGCGAAAAAGCCGATGAGCACCACCCCGCCGAAGGCCGCACGGCGGGTGCTAGTGAAGGCGTATGCCACGAGGTATCCCACGCCCGCCACGAGGATGACGGGCAGTGCAGCGGCCGCCTTACTGACGAGCGCCACGCAAATGACCGCCACCTGTGCGATCTGCCTCCAGCCGATCCGGCGCGCGGATAGGAACGGCGTGATGATCCACAGGATGCCCATCACCCGCACGATCGACCCGCCGAACCACATGGCCGAGTTGAACTGCCACAGGTCCTGAGCGGCGAGGATGTGCCAGTCCTCGATCGTGCGGTATTCAAAGGCAAAGAGGAGAAGGATCGAGGCGGCGTACTGGTAGAGGCCCTCGCGCGGCGGCTTTCCGAGCGAGCGGCCGAGCTCACGGGCGAACCACGCGATCGAGGCCGCGGCCAACAGGTAGTGGAACGTATTGAGCGTGGCGCGCATGAAAACCACCGGGTCGATGCCGGTGAGGTAGGCGTACACGCCCATCTCGGTCTGCACCGAGGACAGGTGGTAGGGGTTGAATCCCGGGGCGAGGTTGACGAAGCCCGTCCCGTAGATCATGTTGAACGGGTCCTCGGCCTGCGCGATCCCCGCAACTTTAAGCAGGTAGTAACCGTCGTCGGTGTTGTTGTTATTGAGGATGAGGTCGGTCTGCAGCAGGTAGATCGCGAACAGCGCCGCCGCCAGCACGAACAGGAAGTAGTTCTCGGCCAGCCACCGCCTTAGCGGCAGCGCCGTGGCCACCAGCCCGTGGCGCACCCACGCCACCGCCGTGTACGACGCCGTCGCCACACCTACCGCCGACACCGCCACGAGCGCCGGGGTGAAGGACAGCTCGAAGATCTGGATGGGGATCACCGCGAACGCGATGAGGAAGCTGTGCGCGATGTATCCGACCACAAGGTTTTGGGCGAAGGTCGAGGCGTCCTTACGCAAGGCAGAGCCGAAGCCATAAAAGAGAAAGACGAAGAGGGCGAAGATTCCCGCTCCCATCAGGTGGTCAATCATCGTCGCCCCCGCATCACGTTCGCAGCCTTCGCCGCCGTGCCGACCACCCCGTTCACCCGCAGGGAGTGGACGGTCTTGAGCCCGGTCATCCGCACGGTGTCGATGAGCTGGTGACGGACTTTTGGAAGCTCGTAGCGCTCGAGTACGGCCGCGGCGGCCGCGGGCGGCTCGTCGTCGTAGACGGGCGGGAAGAGGAAGGCGGCCTTGTGGCCGCGGCGGACCACGTGGCGCCAGGCGTCAACGAGGATCGCCTCGTAGGCTCGGCCCTGCAGGTCCGGCGAGAGGCTGAGCAACGCCGCCCGCTTGGCCTTGCGACCCATCCGCCGCCGCGCGGTCTCGTCCAGTAGGGCCTCGATCGCGGCAACCCACTCGTCCTCGCCAGACGCGAGGAGCCCGGTGGCGCCGTCGTCGATCGCCTCCCGGAAGGGCTGGGAGGGCGAGGCGACCGTAGGGGTCTCTACGAGCGCGGCCTCCAGCCACTTGATGGCGGACTTGGCCTCGTTGAAGATCGAGCCGGCGGTGAGCGGGGCGAGGTTGATGTCGACGTCGCGCAGGTAGCCCGGCAGCTCGTACCAGGGAACGAACGGCAGACGCACGATCCGGTCCGCGTACGGCTCGAGCGCCGCGCTTGGCTCGACCAGCCCGCCGAGCCACAGCTCCACATCATGCGCGCCCAGCACGCGCGCCACGGCCCCCTCGACGGAGGCCCAGTCGGCGTCGTGCGTCTTCGTGCCGGAGAAGAAGCCGATGCGCAGGCGGCCGGGGGTGCGCTCGCGACGGCATGCTTCTTCCGAGACGACGCCGAGCAGGTGGCCGATGCCGTTGGAGAATCGATGGGCGGGCACGCTGAGCAGGCGCTCCCCCTCGGCCGAGACGGTGTGGGTGGAGCCGACGAAGTAGTCGCAGTGGTCGAGCGTGGTGCGGTAACGGTGGATGCCGCGGATCCACAGTTCGCGCTCCGCGTCATCCAGGCTGGCAAGGTTGTCGAGGCCGGCCACGATGCCGGGATCGAAGATGAGGTCGTCCACATCTCCCAGGATGGGGATCGGCCGCTCTGCGGCTCGAATGTGCTCGATCAGCTCGAGGATCTGCGAGGTGGCGGGCACCCGGTAGAGGACCACCGCGTCGGCGGCAAGCGCGCCCGCTTCGAGCGCCGGGTCGCGGTAGTGCATCACCCGGGCGCGGATGCCACGTAGGGCGAGGGCCTCGGCGGGTAGGTGGGCCCGGTAGCGGGCCATCGCGCCCTGGATACCGATCACGAATACCACGTCACGGATTGCGGCCGCCACGCCGGCGCGCAGGATGGCATCGTCCGGCTCGGCCAGGAGATCGGGCGTGGGGCGGGCGAGGAGGCGGGCGTAGTAGCCCTCCACCTCGTCGATCTGCTCGTCAACCGTGCGGATCGGGGATGCCGAACCGCGGCCCGCGAGCGCGCTGGCCACAGCCGGGTCGGCCAGCTCCTCGAGCGCGGCGCGCAGGTCGGCAGCCGATCCGGAGGCGACCAGGCGGCCGTTCTCCTCGTCCGCGATCGCCTCCTCGGGGCCGAAGGAGTCGGTGGCGATCACGGCCATGCCGGCCTTCAGCGCCTCGCGCGTGACGATCGAGTGCGACTCGCGCATGACCGAGGGCAGGATGAGCACGTCGTGTTCGGCGAAGACACGCGGCAGGTCCTCGCGCCCGTAGGCGGGCCGGCTGGTCGCCCACTCAGGGAAGCCGTCGGCGGGCGTGTTGTAGAGGTCGAGCACGGTGCCCTCCGGCACGCGGGCCCCCGCGCAGGCCTCCCTCAACACCTCGTACCCCTTCATGGCGGCGTCCCCGCCGGTGTACATGAACCGCACGGGCCGCGCGAACGGCTCCCGGGCCTCTCCCGCGACGGCTTCCACCCCGTTCTCGTTGACGCCCGTACGTTCGATCGGCACTCCGTTGGCTACCATGAGGTCGCGCGCCGAGCGCGAGGGGAAGAGGACGAGGTCGGCGAAGCGTAGCTGCTGGGCGAGCCAGGCGTTACGCTCCTCTAGGTGCGTGCGGCCGGCCGCGCACTGGCAATCCCCCGCCGACACCACCGGGATACACGGCTCCCCCGAACGGTCCACGAGGAACTGCCGCGCGCACGTCCACCAAAAATCGTGCATGGTCACCACCACGGCGCACCCGTGATCGTGGGCGATCTTCAGCGCGCCCGCACCGATCGTTTGGATCGAGTGGAAGTGGACCACGTCCGGGCGCTGGCGCTCGAGGAACTCCTCGAAGGGAGCGTACATCGCCCGGTTGTCCACGTTCTTCGCGTCGAACCAGGCCAGCGCGTTGGAGTTACCCACCCACCGCACGGCCACCTCGCCCTGCCGTTCGTCGATCACCTCGCCTGGCTCGGCTCCCAGGCGCCCAGCGAAGACGCTCAGCTCATGCCCGCGCCTCGTCAGCTCAGTGGCGAAGCGATGCGGGACAAGAGCGCCGCCCGAGACGAAGTCGGGCGGGTAGTGGGCGGTGACCTGTAGGATCTTCATGCTCCGATGCTAACAGCCCGCGCGGACCGTAGGATGGTGCCCATGAGTGATGACAACGATTCCCTGCTGCGCCAGGCCCTGGCCGAGGAGGCAGACGAGGTGCGCGCGGCCAGCTCCGCGCTCATCGACGCCGAGCTTGAGGCCAAGCTCGCCCGCGCCTACGCCGACATCCGCGAGCGCGACGCCACGATCGCGGCCCTCACGCAGCGCGTGGCCGAGCTGGAGATGAAGAAGCTGCACATCCCGAAGTCCGCGGTCGAGGTGGTCAAGCCGATCGTGGATAAGCTACCCGAGCCGATGGCGAAAGTACCCTACGCCGCCTACCACGGCCTGAAGAAGCTGGCGCGCCGATGAAGGTGCTCGCGCTCCACGCCGGGCCAGCCAGCACCGATATCCCCGCCTGGGCTGCCTCGCTGCCGGCCGGGTGGGAGCTGGTGCGCGCGGAGGCGGGCGAGCACGGCGCCCCGCGCCCCAAGGACGTGACCTTCCCCGAGGATGAGCTGGTCTGGCTCCTGCCCGCCGGCGTCTCCCCCGCCACGGGCGCCATCGAGGCGCTCAGCGTGTGGCTGGCTCGCTCCCCCGGGCGCCCGGCGAGCGCGTTCTACGGCGACACTCTAGCCGCCGGTCACCCGCTCACCCGCCCGCGCGCCGAGAGGTACGCGCTGTGGGCGGCGGCCTCCGCTGGCGACTCGATCGTGGTCCGCGCCGGCCTCCTTCGCGCCACGCTCGCCGCCCTGGTGGATCCCGCCGAGTGGTGGTACCAGCTGCGACTCGCCGCCATCGACGACGGTCTGGAGCACATCCCCGTCTTCCTCGACTCCTGGGACGCCCCCGCCACCAGCGCCACCGACGCCGTCTTTGCGCCCGGCGTGGGGCCCGCGCCTTTCAGCTGGGCCGCCCGCGCCGCCGTGCTCGAGGCCCTGGCCTACGTGCGCGCCTCCGAGCGTGCCACCCCCGCCGGCGCCCGCCTCGCCCTGGGTGGGCCCACCGACCAGGCTTCCGTCTCGGTCATCATCCCCTCGATCGGCACCCCGATCACCACGCCCGAGGGAATCGAGCCCGCGCTCCTGCGCTGCCTGCGCTCGCTAAGCGAGACAACTGAGGTCAAAGAGATCATCGTGGTGGCCGGCCCGCGCATGCCCGAGACGGTGCTCGATCAGGCCGCCGACTTCGGCGTGCAGGTGGTACGCGTGGCGGGCCAGTTCAACTTCTCCGCTTCCATCAACGCCGGCGCCGCCGCTGCGAGCGGCACCCACCTCCTGCTCCTCAACGACGACGTGGAGGCGACCTCCCCCGGCTGGCTCGACTCCCTGCTCGGCCTGGCCACCCTTGGCGATGTGGGGGCCGTGGGCGCCCGCCTCATGTTCCCGGGCGGTACAATCCAGCACGCCGGGATCGTGGTCAGCCCGCGCAACCTCGAGCCCAACCACCTCTATATGGGCCTGCGCCCGGAAGACATCGCCGACCCCGTGGCCAGCGGCCTCGCCCACTTCCTCGCCGTCACGGGCGCCTGCCTGCTCGTCTCGCGGGAGAATTTTCACGCCGTGGGAGGGCTTACCGAGGAGCTGCCGCTCAACTACAACGACGTCGACTTCTGCCTCAAGCTCCACGCCTGCGGCCTGACCAACCTCCAGGACAACGCGGTCTCGCTCATCCACCGCGAATCCACCACGCGCACGCACGTGCTGACAGACAGGGAGGCTGGCTGGATGGCCCAGTGGGAGCCGTGGATCGGGCAGGACCCCTACGTCAACGTCTGGGGCTAACCGCGCTGGACCGCATACTTAGTTGCGCGTGAGGTATCGCCGCACCTGCGCGGCCGTGGCACGCAGGCCGCGCTCGCGCACCGAGCGCACCGCCTTGCGCGCCAACACCCGGTACCCGCGCCCAGGGCCCGGGCCCTGCTCCCCCTGCCCGCGCCGGCCGAGCGGCCGGTCGGCAGCCTCCCACGGGTCGCGGCAGTAGGCCGCGAGTGCCGCCAGGGTCCTCTCCCATGTGAAGTCCGCCGCCACCTCCGCGACGTTTCGGGCGCAGGCCGCGCGTTCGGCGTCGTCGGTGAGGAACTCCCGGAAGGCCCGGGCCATCGCGTCCGCGTCCTGCGTGGGCACCGCGCGTCCGAGCCCGCGCTCGGCCACGAGCTCGGCGAAGAAGTCGCCCTCGCTGGTCACGATCGGCAGCCCGGCCCACAGGTAGTCGAGCATGCGAGTGCGGAAGGAGAAGTCGGTTTCCAGGCCCGGAAGGTGGGCGGAGACGGCCAGGTCGGCGTCGAGAAGGTAGTTGTGCCGGTCGGCGTACTCCACCCACTCCTCGTTGAAGAAGACGTGAGTGTCGGTCAGGCCCAACCGGTCGGCGAGCTCGCGGGCGTTGCGCAGCATTTGCATCTCGGGCACATCGGGGTTGGGATGCTTGGCGCCCATGAACAACAGGCGGACGTTCGGCACGTCGGCGCGCACGGCGTCCACCGCGCGGATCACGGTTAGCGGGTCGAACCAGTTGTAGACCCCGCCGCCCCACACGATCACCCGGTCATCCGCGCCGATCCCGTCGATCACCCCGCGTACCGCCGCCCGTGTCCGCACCGGCGGTGTGGAGGAGATTCCGAAGGAAACGACGTCGATGAGGTGGCGCAGCTGCGGATCATCATCGTAGGTAAGGGGGTTGATGCGGCCCAGCGCGGCGAGGTGGCCCAGCCACAAGTCGCGTTGCTTGTTCGAGGCGCACAGGAAGAAGTCCCCGCCGCGCACCTGTGCGTTCAGCTCGCCGAGCGCGTGGTCGATGGCGCGCTGGCGCTCATCCATCGGGTGGAAGCGCTCCACCTGAAGGGACTCGATGTGGAACGGATCGTACAGGTCCACCACCAGCTTGAAGGCGGAGGTAGCCAGCCACGGGAAGGTGCGCACCAGGTATCCCTGGATGATGACCACGTCCGGTTGCCCAAGCTCACCGCGGAAGTCCTCCACGCGCGTGCGGCGCAGCCGAAAGCCCTCCCCCTCGCGCTCGACAGCACCGAAGGTGAAGACCTCCACCTCATGCTCGGAGCTCAGCAAACCCGCCATTTCCCACACGCGGATGGCGGGGCCGGCCATCTTCTGGCCGAAGGTGTCAAGGGTGACGATCGCGATCCGCATCATGCCTCCAAGTGTGGCTTGCCGGGGCGTCCCCAGTGGTCCTGCTCGTCGCGGCCGGGCATCGACCAGCGCCCATCCAAAATCACATACCCACCCGACTCGAAGGGCACGCCGTTGCGCACCGCGATCCCGTTCGCCTCGCGTACGTAGTCGTAGACATGCTCGGTAGTCGTGTTCACCACCGAACCGTCGATCGTGTACAGGCCCGGCTGGAGCACCAGGTTCGGCACTCGCAGGTCGATCGTGCCCGGACCCTCGATGAAGTCGATGCCAAAGTGCTGGTCGCGGGTGTTGTTGCCCCACAGGTAGGTGCCGTCGTTGGAGGACAGGGAAAAGCCGAAGACGGGCCGCTCGATGCGCTCGTGGGCGGTGTAGTGCAGGCGGAAGATGAGCTCTTCGCCCGTGCGCACCGAACCCATCACCGGGCTGCCGTCCCCGCGCAGCACCTCCACCTGGTCCACGCGCGCCTCGCCGCTTCCCCAACGCACGCGCCCCGCATCGTCAATGCCGGTGAAGAAGCGGGTGGAGTCGGCGTAGTCGTCCAGCACGTCCTCGGCCGGGCCCACCTTTTGCAGCACGCCCTCCTTGAGCCACGCGGCGTGATCCGCCATTTGCTTCAGCTGCGGAACGGAGTGGGAGACGACGACGACCGTGCGGCCCTCATTCTTCAAGTCCACGAACTTCTTGGTGCATTTCTCCTGGAAGGCCGCATCCCCGACGGCGAGGATCTCGTCCACTAGCAGGATGTCCGGCTCGGTGTGGATTGCCACGGAGAAGCCCAGGCGCACGTACATACCAGAGGAGTAGTTTTTGACCGGCTGGTCAATGAAGGCCTCCACGCCGGAGAAGGCGATGATCTCATCCAGGCGGGCGTCGATGTCGGCGCGGGACATGCCCAGGATAGAGCCGTTGAGGTAGATGTTGTCGCGGCCCGACAGCTCGGGGTGGAAGCCGGAACCGACCTCGAGCATGGCCGCGATCTTGCCGTTGCGGGTGATGGTGCCCGAGTTGGGCACGAGGATCTTCGCGATGCACTTGAGCAAGGTGGACTTGCCCGAACCGTTGTCGCCCACCAGCGCGAACGTGGAACCCTGCGGCACGTCAAGCGAGACACCCTTGAGTGCCTGGAAGTCCTGGTGGACGGAGCGACGCCCGCGCATGATGGCGGACTTGAGCGTGTTGTTGCGCTCGGAGTAAATCTTGAAGGACTTCGTGACGTCCCGGACCTCGACAGCGTTCACAGCACCTCCGCAAGGTAATCCTGGCGCTTGGTAAACGCGTGCCAACCCCAGACGAACACCACCGCGCTGGCCAGCGCCATGATGCCGAACACCGGCCAGTCGGGCCAGCGCCCGTCGTAGAGCAGGTTGCGGAAGATCGCAGCGAAGTGCACGAACGGGTTAAGGTTGTAGATATCGATGATCGAGATCGGGCCGATGATCGGGCCCACCGAATCCGAAACGTCGCGCACGTACGTGACCGGGTAGACGATCGGGCTGGCGTAGAAGCCGAGCTGGAAGAGGATCCCCATGAAGTGTTGCACGTCGCGGAAGTACACGTTCGCTATCGCCGCGAAGAAGCCAAGGCCGGTGGCGAAGAAAGCCAACATGAGCGTGGTCACTGCCACGATCGGGATGTAGATGAGGATGTTCGAGCCGAGGATGAGGATCGCGATCGCCAAGATCGCCAGCTCGAGGGCATGCTGGTAGAGGGCCGCGGAGGTGTTGGACACCACCAGCACCCAGCGGGGGAAGTAGACCTTCTTGATGAGGTTTTCGTTCCCCGTCACGGCGTCCATCGCGCCGTTAACCACGTTGGAGAAGAACGTCCAGGGAAGCAGCCCGCACAGGAGCCAGATGACGAACAGGTCCAGCCCCGAGGGCGACCCTGGCGGCACGTTGACTCGGATGACGATTGCGAAGACGAAGCTGTAGACGATCATCAGGGCGATCGGGTTGGCGAGCGACCACAGTTGCCCCAGGGCCGTGCGCTTGTACTTGCCCTTGATCTCGCGCAGCGTGAGATTGCGAAGCAGCTCCTTTGAGCTTCGCACTTCCTCAAGAATCGTCACGTGGTTATGTTCCTTGGATCTCTATAGGGAAGCCCGAGGGGCGCGCGTGGCGCCCCTCGGGCTTATGCGGTCTAGTTCGCGTCGCCGATCACCAGGCGCGGGGTTCCCACCCACAGGGCCGGGTCGGTCACGCGGCGGCCATCGAAGAGCACCTTGATGCCCGGGAAGTCGGCAGGAGTCACGCTCTTGTACTGGGCGTGGTCGGCCTGCACGACGACGGCGGCCACCTCCTCGCCCAGGTGGTAGGCGTCCCAGCCGAACGTGGCAAGCTCCTCGTCGGTGAACATCGGGTCGTGGACCGTGACCTCGGCGCCGCGCTCGCGCAGCGCGTCGACGGTGGCGAAGATGCCGGAGAACGCCGTCTCCTTCACGCCACCTCGGTAGGAGGCGCCGAGTACGGCCACCTTCTGGCCCTTGAGGTCGCCGAGCAGGGACTCGACTCGGCCCACCACGTATTCGGGCATGCCAGCGTTGTACTGGCGAGCCGTGCGCACGATCGACGCGTCCGGGTCCGTGGACAGGTACAGGCGCGGGTAGACCGGGATGCAGTGCCCGCCCACCGCGATGCCCGGGCGGTGGATGTGAGAGTAGGGCTGGGAGTTACAGGCGTCGATCACCCGCTGGACGTCGATGCCCACCGAGTCGGCGTAGACGGCGAACTGGTTAGCCAGGCCGATGTTGACGTCGCGGTAGGTGGTCTCGGCCAGCTTGGCCATCTCGGCGGCCTCGGCCGAGCCCATGTCCCACACGCCGTTCTCGCGCGGCAGGTCCGGGCGGTCGTCGAAGGTGAGCACGGACTCGTAGAACTCGATCGCCGCCTTGGTGCCGGCCTCGCTCAGGCCACCCACCAGCTTCGGGTAGCGGCGCAGGTCTTCGAACACGCGGCCGGTGAGCACGCGCTCCGGGGAGAAGACGAGGTGGAAATCCTTGCCCTCGGTCAGGCCCGAGATCTCTTCGATCATGGGCTTCCAGCGGCCACGCGTGGTACCGACCGGCAGGGTGGTCTCGTACGAAATAAGGGTGTTCGGGGTGAGGTGCTCAGCCAGGGACTTCGTGGCCGCGTCCATCCAGCCGAAGTCCGGCTCCCACGTGGCATCGTTGACGAAGAGTGGCACCACCAGCACGATTGCCTCAGCATCCGGGATCGCCTCGGCGTAGTTGGTGGTTGCGCGGAGCTTGCCGGCCGGAACCAGCTCGGAGAGCTTCTCCTGCAGGTGGGCCTCGCCCGGGAACGGCTCGGTGGCCTCGTTGATGAGGCGCACGGTCTCCTCGTTCACGTCCACACCAATGACCTCGTGGCCCATGTCGGCGAACTGGACGGCGAGCGGCAGGCCGATCTTGCCCATCGCGATAACAGCAATACGCATAATTCACTCCTTATTTGGCTGATATAAGACTACTGCACCTGGCCAGGTGGCGCCGCTATCTGCGCATCGCTGGCAAGTGAGATGCGCTAATTGGCCAGCGCGAACGCCGGCGCTCAGCGCAGGACCCTGGCGACCTCGGACGTGCGATCCAGCCACCGCTCGGTATTGCGCACCTCGCGGGCGCGGGCCTGCAGAGCGGCAAGCTGGTCGGGGTGGGCGAGCCAAGAGCGTAGCAGCGCCTCTAGCGCATCGGCGTCGTAGTCAAGAGCCACGCCCACACCCAGACGTTCGCACTCGCGGCCCGCGTGCGTGTGCTTCGTGGTGATAACGGGCTTGCCGAAGGACAGCGCCTCATAGAACTTCATCGGCGCAGCGAACTCCCGGTATTCGCTCGGCTCAACGAACAGTAGCGCCGCCGAGGTCTCATCGTAGAAGGCTGGCATCTCTTTGTTGGAGGCATGAACGATCCGGATGTTGTCGCCCATGTATTGCCAGTAGTCTGCCTTGACCGAGTCCCATCCGGCCTTCGGGAAGCACGCCGTCAGCCGCACCTCGGGCACCCGTTTGACCGCCTTGAACAGCTCCTCCATCCGGTAATGCGGGCCGATTCCCCCCACGTAGAACAGAGACAGCTGGTCGGGATAGGCGGAGTCGACCGGCGTCGTCCCGGGGGGAAGCGGCGTACACCGCCCGGAAAACGCAGGCAACAGCGTCCCCATCTTCGCGGTCGGGACAAACAGGTGGGCGCCCGTCTTGTCCATGAGCGCCAGGTCGAAACGGTACAGGATCCGCATGATGAACTTTCGTAGCGGCGCCACCGTGGTGAGCTGGTCGGGGAACATCCAGTACACGTCACGGTAGAACTGGCCGAAGGGGATACCGTGGCGCTTGAAGTAGGCGAAGATGCGCGGCTCGATCAGGGGATCGACTCCCTTCTTGACCGACGTGGCCAGGCAGTTGGGGGACGTGGAGGACTCGGAGTATGCGAAGGCCACCTTCTGGCCCGCCCTCACCCGTTTCTTCAGCTCGGAAAAAGCGCGCCGGCGCTCGTTGGGGTTGCCGACAATCTCATGGACGTCGTAGTTCTCGCGGAACGCCTGAAGCATGCGGGCGGGCCGGACGCGCGAAGCGCTTGAGGCGTTCCAGTCCATCGGGTAGGGAGCGTGGTAGACCATCAGTTCTTTCATCACACGATTCCTCACGTCATTTCCGCGGGCATGTGCCGCCACATTGCCCGATCAACACTAGCATTAAAGCCGTCGCCTTCCGGGGGATTCGGCGCTAATCGGTGGTCGCCGGATGCGCAGCCGCCAGGCGATGAGGATTCGCCCACCAGTTCGTGGGCTGGATCGGTCCACACCCGGTAATCTTCCACAGGGTTCCCCCGCCTGTGCTGGCGATTTCTTCCAGTCCGTTTGTGGCGCCGTAGAGTCCTGGCCAGGTCTGCGCCCGGTCCTTCTTCTGGAAGAGGAGCGGGGCATCGGAGTAGTAGTACCCGATTCCGTAGGTGTGCAGGATCTCGCACACCTTCGGGTCGAGGCTGGCAAAGTTCTGGCGCAGGTAGTCGGCGTCGGGATCTTTCGCGCGGTAGTTGACCTGCGGGAAGACGACGCCGATCCGCGAGTACGCCGGTCCGTAACCGATGCCGGTAGTTGGGTCGCCCAGGATGACCGAGTCCGGGGGCACGAGCTTGTCGAGCGAGGACAGTAGCTCGATCTCGGTGCGCGAGTCGATGATCTTATCGTGACCGATCGGCGGACGGGCATCGGCATAGAGGCTAGCCCTCAGACCGCCACCAATCAGGAAGGAGGCGAGCACGACGACGCCAAACCTCCAGCCTCGCACCCACTGCTCGAGTGCGAGGGCAATGAGCGGGGCCGTGAAGATCGTCTGGATGGCCATGGCCCGCTTCGGGTCGTGGTACCAGATGCCGGCGATGTCCGAGAACACATTACCGTCCACGTAGGCGCCGAACACGATGAGCCACTGCGCCAGCCACGCCACCAAGAGCCAGCGCCCCTCGCTCACCCGCCACGCCGATCGCGCCACGAACACCACGGCCGCTACCGCAATAACGACGCCGATCACGCCGGCCACGACCAGCGCCACGGGCACGTCCGCGAGCTGCTCACGCAAGGTATTAAGGCGTTCGGCTGTGTTCCAGGAGCGCGGATGCGGGCGGGCGAGGAAGAGTTGCACGCGCGGGTGGAGGGTGAGCAGTCCGCCCACCAGGAGAACGGCGGCGCTGAGCACCGCGAGCACCGCCCAGATCCGCGAGCGCTCCCGCATCCCGCGTACTGTACCCACCACGATGAGCGCGCCCGCGATGGGGACGAGCGGCCACAGGGCGGCGAACACGGCGCCCGGGTGGGCGAGCCCCATCCCGACGCCGGCAACGACAATCAGCGTGACCGGGGCAACGGCGTCGCGGGCCCGCATCGGCAGGGAACGCACGGCAAGGATCCCCACGGCGTAGATGGCGGGGATGACGGCCACGGCGATGGCGTTGGGCCAAAAGCCGCGCGCGACTGTCATGAAGTTCGGGAAGTAGGGCAGGATCGCCCCGACGATCGGCGCGGCCACCCCAGCGCGCGGGCGGCCGGGGAGTGCGGCGCGCACGAAGGCATCCATGCCCACAAGCCAGACGATCGGAATCACGACGTAGGCGAAGGCATGCGAGGCAAGCAGGATGTGGGAGTTGCCGAAGAGGGCGAGGAGCGCGTGCCAGACCACGGGGTAGGTGGCGGGCGCGGCACTCACGCCGTAGTTCCAGCCCATCGCGGACAGGGCGGAGGCGTCGCCCGTGTGGACGATCGCGTTCACCCCGTTGTAGTGGAACATGGGGTCGGCCTGTGAGCTGGGGACGTTCGGGTCGATGAGCGCCAGGATGGGGGCGATGAGGAAAAGGGCAGCGAGGACGAGGGACAGGCGGCGCGGGCGATCCACGGCCCGGTCCCTCAGGGACTCCCACGCGGCGTTGACGGGCGCCATGCCGCGCCGGCCGAGCGCGCAGACACCGGCGAGGAACGCGGCGGCGCCCAGGAAGACGGGCCACCCCCAGCGGATGCCGGCAGCATGCGCCGCGATTCCTCCGAGCCCCACGGCAGCGAAGCTGAGCGCGGGGGCAAGGACGAGCGCGACGGCGCGCGAGGCGCCCCCGGCGCGTGCGGTAACGAAGCCGGGAAGATAGCAGGCGGCGGCGATGCCGGCGGCGTACGCCATCAGGCCCAGATAGTCGATGATCATGCCCACGCGGTTCCTCCTTCGGGTCAAGACTAGCGGAGCCCCGCGCTATGCTTAACCCATGACTCCACGGATCCTCGTCATCTCTTTTTCCAAGATCGCCTCGGACGCACGCGTGCTCCGGGAAATTTCTGTGGTGGCTAAGCACGGCCACGTGACCACTGTGGGTTACGGCCCCAAGCCCGCGGGTTCGGATGAGCATCTTCAGCTGCCGGACAAGGCCGTCTCTCTGCCGCAGACCCCGCTCGGCGTGCTCAAGCTCGCACTGCGCATGCACAAGTCCGTGGAGTTGGATGCACCCGGCACCCGTGCGGCCCTCGCGCTCATCGGGGATCGCACCTTTGACCTGGTGATCGCCAACGACGCCCGGGCCCTGCCGCTCGCGTTCGCCGTGCGCGGGCAGGCACCCGTATGGGCCGACCTGCACGAGTGGGCGCCCGAGGAGCGTACGCACGTCACCTCCTGGCGCCTGCTCGTGGCGCCGTTCATGGACTACGCTTGCAAGACATATCTTCCGCAGACCGCCGCCCAGTCCACGGTGGGTGAGGAGATCGCCTCGCTCTACCGCGAGCGCTACGGGGTTACTCCCAGGCTCGTGCGCAACATGGCACCGTTCGCTGACCTCGAGCCCAGCCCCATGCGCGAGGACGGGGTCATCCGGCTGGTCCACTCCGGCGGCGCCGTGTTCGGGCGCAACATCGAGGCGATGATCGCCGGGGCCGTGGACGCGGGCGATAAGGTCACGCTTGATCTCTACCTCATCCCGGCGAACGACGGCGGCGCCTACCTGCGCAAGCTTAAGGAGATCGCCGGCGATAACCCGCGCATCACCTTCCACGGCCCGGTCAAGCCGGACGAGCTGCCCGCCACGCTCAACGCCTACGACGTGGGCATCTTCTGGATCCCACCGTTCAACACAAACGCCCGCCTGACGTTGCCCAACAAGATCTTCGACTTCATCCAGGCTCGGCTCGCCGTGGCCGTCGGACCCACCGTGGAGATGGCGCGGCTCGTGGAACGCTACGGGCTCGGCCTGGTGACCGAGGACTTCGAGCACGACACGATCGTGAATGCCATCCAGAGCCTGACGCGAGAGCAGGTGGAGCAGTGGAAGCGGGCCTCGACAGCCTGCGCGCGCGAGCTCTCCTTCGAGAACGAGTCGCGTACGATCGACTCGATTATTGGCGAGTTGCTCGGGGGCTCAGAGCCCGCTTGACGCCCTCCAGGGCCGTGCGGCCCGTCTGCCGCAGCGAGTGGGACTCGACCACCCACGCCCTTCGGCGCCGGCGATCCTCATCGCCCCGAGGCTTCTCAAGCGCGGCCAGCATGGCCGAGGCGACCTCATCGACGTCGTAGGCAACCACCGCCCCCAGGCGCTCGCTGACGATCGGCTCGCGCAACGGGCCAGGGCCACAGTAGACAACGGGGGTGCCCACCGCCAGGGCCGAGTAGACCTTGGTCGGCATTGCGAAGTCGTAGCCGAGTCCCGGCTTGATCGACACCAGCGCGCTGACCGCACCGCGCTGCCAGGCGGCCGCCTCCTGCGCATCCACCCGGCCCAGCTGGGTGATGACACCCGTGGGTAGCTCGCGCGCGATCGCGTCGATCGCCTCGGCCGAACTGCCTTGGCCGAGGTACACGAGCTTCGCATCCGGGCGCTGGGCGTGAACCTTGCGCATGGCCTGGGCGAAGATTTCCGCCCCCTGCCACTCAGAGGCCGTCCCCGCGTACACGAAGTACGGCCCCTCGGCGTCGGCAGGCGTGGGGCCTTCCATCGTGAACACGTCGGTGTCAATCCCGTTGGTGGCCACAGTCACGTGCGTGTGGCCGAGCTCGCCGAGGCGGGCGGCCACCGCGTCGGAGACGGTGACGACATGCGCCGCTCCCCCGATAGCCCAGTTCTCCACCCAGCGCAACACCTTGACCACCGGCGCGGGCGCGGAGGTCTGTGCCGCGTCCGCCCAGATGTCCGGCACGTAGTAGACATAGGGGACGCGACGGATCGTGCAGGCGATCCGCGTGAAGAAACCGGTGGTGGGCGGCGGCTCGCAGATCACGACGTCGGGGCGCGGCACGGCGAGCAGGCGCACGAAGGCCGGCAGGTCAAAGCTCATGTAGGGCAGGTAGCCGCGCACATACCCCTCCGAGTCACGGAGCACGCGGCGCCGGCTGACCCGGATCCCCGGCTCGTTGCCCGTCTCGGTCAGAGCGTTGGGGATGTCGCTGGTGATAACCAGCGTCTTACCGCCGTCCTCGGCTATCGCCCGGGCGAGGGCGCGCAGGCGGAAGCTCGCAGCGGCCGGCTCGGGCACGTAGATACGGGAAACAATGACACACCTTGTCATAGCACCACATCCTAATATCGATTGCCGGGGCGTGGGGGAGGCAAGGACTATGATTGACACCCACCTCAAAGAATCTATGTCCCCTCATTCCATCCTCTAAAATGACTCACATGAAGATCCTTAGCGTCGTGGGCGCACGCCCGCAGTTTGTCAAGCTTGCCCCCATCGCGCACGCGTGTGAGCGCGCAGGCGTCGAGCATATCATCGTCCACACCGGCCAGCACTACGACCCGATGCTCTCGGATGTGTTCTTCGACGAGCTCGGCATCCCGGCCCCCGACGTCCACCTCGGCGTCGGCTCGGGCAGCCACGGCGAGCAGACCGGCAAAATGCTCGAAAAGCTCGACGGTGTGTTGTTGGATTACAAGCCCGACTGGGTTCTCGTCTACGGTGACACGAACTCGACGCTTGCCGCCGCCGTCTCCGCTGTCAAGCTTCACTTTCCCATCGCCCACCTAGAGGCCGGCCTGCGCTCCTTCAATAGGCTCATGCCCGAGGAGCACAACCGGGTGCTCACCGACCACGCCGCGGACCTCCTGCTCGCTCCCACCCAGGTGGCCGCCGAGCACCTCGCCCACGAGGGCCTCGCCGAGCGCACCGTGGTGGTCGGCGACGTCATGACCGACGTCCTTCTCACCGAGGTGGCCCAACTCGACGAGACCTACTCCCCGATCGCCGCAGAGCTGGGGCTGGAGAACGGAACCTTCTCCATTGCGACCATCCACCGGGCGGAGAACACCGACGGCGGCGAGCGCCTCGCCGCCGTGCTCTCCTCGCTCGAGCAGGTCGATCACACCGTCGTGATCCTCGCCCACCCGCGCCTTGTCGCCAAGTGCGCCGAGCACGGCCTTACCCTTGGCGGCGGCAATCTCGTGACCCACCCGCCGGTGCCCTACAGCCAGTTGCTCGCCACGGTGCGCCACGCCCGCGGCGTGATCACCGATTCGGGCGGTCTGCAGAAGGAGGCATTCCTCCTGCGTACCCCGTGTACCACGGTTCGCACCGAGACCGAATGGGTAGAGACGGTTCAGCTCGGCTGGAACGTGCTGGTCGAGCCGGGCGATGCCCTCATCGAGGCGGCCTCGCGCCCTCGACCGGCAGACACGGACGCCACGCCGTACGGCGACGGGCATGCAGCAGACCGCGTCGTCGGGTTGCTCCAGGATCGGGTCCGCTAGGCAGGCCGCACATCGGCTGGGTCCGCGTTGCCGTGGCAACGCGGACCCATTCTTATGCGCTCTAGCGCACGGAATCCAACGGAGGCTGAATCACGGATAGCCTCCGGTCTCGGACATTCCACCAGTTCGGAGCCTCGGCTCGCCCAGGGCAGCCGGTGATCTGCCACAATCGAGCTCCGTCGACCTCCGCCACCAGGTGGAAATAGCCGTTGGACGTGTCCACCGAGTGCAGGCCGGGCACTGATTCAGCACCGTTGATGCCCTGGTATGTAATGGGAGCGTCCTCATAGTAGTAGTTGATGCCGTAGGCGTTCAGCACCTGGCAGACCCGGGGGTCGTACTCGATACTCCTCAAACCATTGGCTAGGATCTTGCCCTCGACGTCAACGTTGCGAACGACGATCGAGGAGAAGACTGAATCGATCGGCCCGAACGCCGGCGCATAGGCGATGCCCGAGGTCGGATCGCCCACCACGATGGAGCGCTTCGGAATGTAGTCATCCAAGTGAGCGATGAAGTCCAGCTCGGCACGTGATTTGAGAATCTGATCCGCACCGAATTTCGGTTTGGCTTGCGCGTACACCGTGGGCTTGTTGTACACAAACGACGCGCAGAACAGAACGACGATCAGAGCGGCCGCCATGCCACCGACAAACGCGGGACGCCGAGCGATCACGTCCGTCTGAGCGCTCATCGAGCGCGCCGGGGCACCCTTGGTTGCGAACCTGGAAAGCCAGCCGATCACCTCGGAGGCGGCAAGCGCAAGGATGAGTGCCAGGAAGATCACCTGGACGGCGAAGAGCCGGTAGGCATTGTGATACCACAGGCCGGCCACCGAAGTGAGCGGGCCGAGGGGGAAGAACGCGCCGAGGATCAGGAGCGTTTGCATCACCCATGCTAGGGCGATCCAATAGAGGTGGCGTCGGCGGATCACTACACGCAGCCCTATCACAATTGCGGATACCATGACGATGCTCGCACCGGCTAGCACGATGGGATTCCTGCCGACGGGCCAGACGGCGAGCGCTGACACGAGCCGCGCCGAAACATCGTCCCAGCCACGCGGCATACTCCGGCCGAGATAGTCACGCACGATTGACGAACTGAGCGCGAGGGCGAGAGCGGCTACCATCGCCAGGACCACCAGGACGGTGAGCAAGATTCCCTTGCGGCCCTGCATAGCGTTTAGCCGATCACGCATGGCATGCACGACAACCATGATGACTGCCGGGATCGCTATCCAGCCGAGGGTGAAGGCGGTCGAGGGGTGCGCCGCCGCCACGCCGACAACTCCGACGGCCACCACAGCTACCGAGAGGAGGAGGATCTCCTTGGCATTCTGCCTTCCTCCCCAACGGTAACGGTGATACGCCGCGACCACCGCACCCATCACGGCCGGGGTGGCGGCAAGCGCCAGGGAATTCGGCCACAAGCCGTTAACCACGGTAAGGTATCCCGGAAATATGGGGAAAGCGAGCAACATGACTGGCACGAGCATCGCGGCGATTGGGTGGTACGGAAGTGCCTTGGTTGCGAGATAACTCATGCCGACCACCCAGATGATCGGAATCACCACGAAGGCCAGGACGTGCGAGGCAGGCACAATTGTTCCAGTCGCGGCCACAAGGGAGACGATCCCGTGCCACACGGAGGGGTAGACGGTACCCGCAACCCGGATGCCGTGGTTCGTGTCCATCGCACCGAACATGGAGGCGTTCTCTCTGAGCAACACGGCGTTCACACCGTTGTAGTGGAACATCGGATCCGGGCTCCAGCTGGGAACCGTGGGATCCATGAGGATCAGGATCGGGGCCAGCATGACCAGCAACACCGCCACCGGGAGGCCGATGGCCACCGCCATGGTCTTTCGCGGATATGCGCCATAGGGAGCTCTATCCGCACCAAACACCGCGGATACGTGACGTCGCACGATCGCACATATCAAGATCACCAGCACAGACAGGAGCGCGAAACTTGCGCGATTCCAGCCCACGTCACCGTCGTTGAGGACAATTGCGCCAATGCCGACGATCGCCATCGTCCAGGCCGGCGCCAGGGCAAACGAGCCGAAGCGCGGGAAGCGGAGGAAGCGGAGAGCGATGTAACCGGGTAGAAAAACAACCGCCATCAGCGCCAGAAAAAGGCCAGCGTAGCCAGCCCAGGTGCCCAGATACCCCACAGTTTCTCCATCTCTGTTCGTGCTTTGCTTGTTTTAGTCTGCTCCACGAGGTAGCCGTCCTCAATCATGTCGCCGCTGTACGCGGTGTGAGATTAGCTAGCCTCCCGCGTGGCTGACCCGTGCGCGCGAAGCTGCCTAGCTGGCCGCCCGGGGAAGGGAAGCGCTGGGTTGCCCTCACGCCTCGGAGCTGTCCGCAGTCCGGTCAAAATCGCGTGCCGCCCATAGCGCCATCACAATCATGAATCCCAGCAATCCCGCCATCATCCAGCTCATCGCGGCGATCGTTCCGAGGAGCCCAAACGGGTTGATCGCCAGGAGTGCCAGGGGCGCGGCGGCGAAGACCACGGAGAAGGCGAGAAGCCATTGTTGCTTCGAGGTGACCACGAATACGGTCGAGATCGGCGAGGTAATGAGCTGAAGCGCCAGCCAAGGGGTGAGAGCCCGCGCGAAATCGCCCGCTTGGTCCCACTGCGGACCGAAGACAAAGGTGAACAGCCACGGCGAGACGATGTACAGCGCGATGAAGGGAGGGATTCCGAACACGGCCGAGCGCAATGTGGTCCTCCCCACCAGAAGCCTCATTCCTCCCGGTTTGATCGCGGCAAGTTCCCGGTAGAAGACCTGGGAGATGGCTCCGTTGATGAGCCCGATGGGAACCTGCAGAGTCCGCCACGCAAGGTTGAACTGGCCCAACCCGCTCACGGCCACGAGCCCCACGAGCATCTGAATGCCGTTGACCCGCACCGCGTCAACAAGCGCGTTAGGCAGGTTCAGCAGTGGCATCTTTTTATACTTCTTCGCCACGTACGCCAGCGAGGGGGCGTCCTCCCCCACGGGCTGGCGGAAATCCTTCGCTTTCGCGTTCAGCCGGAAGAAGGCCCAGGCCTGCCCCACGAGCGTTCCAAACAGGAGGCCCTGCATCGATACCATCCCCGCTACCCCGAAGCCGAGCTGTCCGCCCGCGGAGCCCACGGTCTGCTCGACCCGGTTGATGGAGATGGCCTTGTAGTTACGCGTCCGGTTGTGCCAATACTGCAGGATGGTAACCTGAGCGACGAGGAAGATGCTGAGCCCGCCAACGGGCAACCAGTCGGCCACGACCCGGTTTCCCCAGAGGTCGAACACCCAGTTGCGCAGGAATACAGCTGCCAGCGCGAACGCGACCGAGATGATGACGTTGATCCGAGTCGCGAGCTTGCCAACTACCCGCGCTTCCTCATCCGAGTCCGGAAGCACGATCGTCATGTCGTAGCGCAGGCTGGCTATAGCGGTCACGACGCCGGTGATCGAGCCGTAGATCGCGAAGGCGCCAAAGTCTTCCGGGGAGAAGATGCGGGCCGTCAACAGCGAGATGAGGATCGCGATGAGTTGAGCGAGAGTGGACCCCGTCAACAGGACGAGAACGTTTTTGAACACGGGCCGGTGCTCTAGCTGATTGGTCGCCCACCGCCATGCCCTCACTGCGTCCCTCCCCGCGAGTCGGGAACCACATCCTGTTCCGGCACCCATGTATTGGTCAGGAACTCCTCGGCGAAAACGCCCATGAGGGTCTCGCCTCGCAAGAGTTTCCAAGCGAGCATCCCCGTGGAGGTGCCTCGAGCAAATCCCTCAAAGCCCATCGGGTGATTGAGCTGGGTTTTGACGGATTTCAGACGATTCACCTTCTCAACCAGCTTCAGTTTCTTGGCGATCGCCAGGAGCTCGGCCCGCCCTCGCGACACTCTGGGTGCCGTGGCAACATGAAAATACTCGAGCTCCTCGCCCGTGGTCTTTGCGAACCAGGCGTTGGTAAACTCACGATACTCGGCGCGATCCGGGCTATAAACACCAAAGGGCCCGGATAGCCACAGCTCATGGAAAGACCGCTCGTACATGGGCATAGCCCAGTCGAAGCCGAAATGCTCGTACGCTCGCACGGAATTCGAGATGTACTTGGCCTGCCGGTTATCCAGATTGAAATGGTGCATCAGATCAGAGCGGCGCTGCGCATCCCCATCGCCCCAGTGCGCATCGATGAAGCTCGAGATCTTCTCCGCGGTGTAGGCCCGCGCCACGGCTCGATCCGGGCGGCGTCTCAGGGAGAGATGGGTCTCCGCGACGGCGCGGGCAAGCTGGGCCTTCGTGACGGAGGTACCCGGCTGGAGGAGCTCAGCGTGGTGTTGATTGCCCACCACCGTGTGCCCAGGTAGCACGATCGCGTCTGCCTCAACCTGGTCCAGCTGGCGAAGCTTGCGGAGCGCATACCAGTCCTGGATGTGCGGAAGGGCGTTGCCTTCCCAGGCGCGGCGGAGAAACCCGTTGTTGGCGGGACTGTTCCAGGCCTGGGCGACACGCTCGCCGTCCTGCTCCACAAAGATCCAGTCGAAGCCCGCGAGGTCCGCCGATCGCCGCGAAATGCCGGCCTCGGCGGAGCCGGCCTTCCCATACGTGAAGTTGAGGACGTTCGGGGCGTCGAGTTCACGAAGAATCGCCAGCTGCAGGCGCGAGTCAATCCCGCCAGAAAGCGGGATGAGGAGCTGCCTGCCATCGGCGCGAGCAAGCAGACCCGCATACGTGCGCAGAAGTTCCTCTTTCACCGCCCGCCAAAAGGAGGAAGAATCGGCCGAATGCTCGGGGTAAAAGTTGACGTAGTGTTTCTGGCTGATCGTCCCACCACGAACCACGGCCAGCGTGCTCGTCGGTAGCGACGTCACCCCGTCGACCAACATGTCGGCACCGAGGACGTACCCGCTGTGGAGGAACTCCTGTGCCGCGTGCTCGTTACGGACGAATGGGATGTGAGCGCGCATGGCTTCGATGGAGGATGACACCACGGTCGGCGACCCCAAGGCGATGTGAATGGGGAAGGAACGCGCCTGATCCGTCATGAGGTAGGCCGTATCCTCCGTCACGAAGGCCGCTGCCCAGTTGCCTACCTGACGGCGGATCCACTCTTCCAGGCGCTCGCCGCCGTCCGGGATACCGATGGGTTCCTGGCCGCGAAGCGAGGCGCGCCAGTACAGGGTGCCTGCGGGGCCCTCGAGGGGCAGCCAATTCTCGGCGTCGGCGATGATTACAGCACACATGGGTTTGATCCTACCGGCACCGGCACGTTTCGCTTATTTCTGTGGCGACGCCGACACGGCGGCCTCACGCCGATGTGCCGCGGCGTGCCGCCTCGTGTGACAGCTCCGCCAGGTGCCGGGCGAAGTCCTCGTATTGCTTACGCGCGTTCGACATCTCCGACCAGGTCTGACGCGCCGCCTCGCACATTCGCTGATAGGCCGCGTCGTCAGCGCGCGCCACCTTCTCGATCGCGTCGGCGATCTCGGCGGCGTTCGTCTCGACGGGAACGATAACGCCGTTGACGCCGTCGTGAACGACCTCGGCCGTCCCGCCGGCCGACGTCGCCACCACGGGCAAGCCGGCGGCCAGCGCATCCATCACCGTGACGGGCACGCCCTCACCGTCCGACGTATTGAGAAACAACGTAATGGACGGGTCGGCGTAACGCTGGCGCGCTTCCGCGTTGGGCCGGTGCCCGAGGAACTCGACCGTCGAATGGGGACAGAGCCGATCCGCGAGCTCCCTGGCATGGGCGAGGCGATCGGGATTGGACTCCCCGATATGTTGCCAGCGCACGTTCCATCCTCGCCTTTCGAGTTCACCGATCGTCTCCGTCATCAGGTCGATCCGCTTGTAGGGCGCCATGTGCGAGCAGGAGAGAATGGAGACGGTCTGAGAGCGCGTCCGGTGGACGAGCGGAACCTCGGGCACGCCGAGTCGGCGGACTTGGATCTGTCCGGGCCTGCGTTCCCCGTGGTTCGTGAGGAACCTCGCCGCGTAGTCGCTGATGGGATAAATGTGATCCAGTTCGTCGAGGAGGAAGCGCCGCGCCGGAATGTAGCCGTAGCGCGAGTCCTTCTCGTCGACGTCGTAGGCGTGTGCCCGGCTCACGACGACGCCCCTGCGGCTCTCTGCCATGAGGTACTTGCGCATGAGCGCACCCACCGCCGCGGGGGTGTGCAGCCAGTAGGCGTAGAAGACGACGGAATCGAACTGGGAGAGAACCTCCTTGGAAATGATCTTGCGCACCTGATTAAACAGGTCGACGGCGTTAGCCGAGAATCGGGCGTCGATCAGCGCTCGGGTGCGATCCGTAAGCGGGCAGTTCTCGTATAACGACGGCGCCCGCATGAGCACCTGCGGAACCCTCAGCACAGTTGTGACCCACCACGGTAGCGAAACGGATGGATCTGGCGCCACCGCCACCGCGTTGGGCGGTAAGGTCCGGGTCTGCTTGGCGTCGGCGGAACGCGTGCGCATGGGGATGATGAGCACCTTGTCGAACTGTTCGCACACGATATCAATTTCCTGCTCAAGGAACTCCTCCCCTACGTTAAAGGGGAAACTGTCCGTCAGCATAACCAAAGCTCGCGCCATATGATCAACCGGTCCTCTCAGTCCACCGTTGATGGCGATCTTATCGCACCAGCTGAGACGATGGCGCAAACACGAAAGACACGTGTGGCCGGATCTGATTTCCTCACCGCCTTCGCCCGGCATGCCAGCCGGACAGGTTAGGCTACAGCCATGACTACAACGTGGCAGAAAATGCTTCACCTTGGTGACCCGGCCTTCACCGCGACCGTCCTCGCCCGCAAGGCCCGCGACCGCGGATACGACTGGAAGGTGATCCAGTGGGCGCGCACACCCGTCCACTCCAGCCCGCTTGCGACGAAGGCTCACCGGGCCGCACGCGGCCTGGCCTGGGAGGTCCGCTTCGCGGCCACCCGGGCCCGCTACCCGCTGATCCATCTGCACTCCGCCCTCGCGCTGCCGCACGTGAAGTGGGCGCTGCGCACCTACGCGCTCCACCTGCACGGCACCGACATCCGTACCCAGCAGTACAAGCCCGCCTACCGCGCGCGCATCCTCGCCGCGATCGACGGCGCGGCGGTGGTCTACTACTCGACCCCCGACCTCCGCGCGCATGTGGTGCCTCACCGCGCGGACGCGATCCTCGTCCCCGTTCCTGTCGCGGCGAGCACCACGCCACTGGGCACGCCCGCACCAGGCTTAGCCGGGCGCGACTACGTGTTCTTCGCCTCCCGTTGGGAGGACGTTAAGGGCGGACAGAATCAGATCGACTTCGCCCGCGAGCTGCGCCGCGAACTCGGCGACTCAACGGCGATCGTGGGCATTGACTGGGGTCCAAACTCTGGCCAAGCGCGCGCGGCGGGCGTGGAGCTCATCCCGAAGCAGGCCTACCCGGACTACCTCGCCACGATTGCGGGGGCGAGGCTGGCGATCGGCCAACAGAGCGGGATCATGGGCGCCTCCGAGCTCGACTCCCTCGACCTCAACGTCCCGCTCGTCATGGCGCTCAATCCCGACTGGTACGATGGCTCGGCCCCGTCGCTCCTCTCCCCTCCCGTACTCGGCGGAACGGCGGTGGACCCGGCCGACGTCGCGACACTAGCCCGCCTGACGCGCGACGCGCTTGAGAACCCCACCCCGGCCGACACCCACGCATGGGTGCAGCGCCACCATTCCCCGAGCGCTGCACTCGACATCGTCCTCGAAGGCTACGCTCACTACCTCTAAGAGCTCTAAGAGCGTGCGCGGAACCGCACTCAACGCACTCACATAGCAAAAGGTGGGCGGGAGCTCCAGCTCCCGCCCACCTTTGCTTCCTAGCTATCTGCTTCGTGGCCTAGAAGTGCCGGACCTCCCCGTCCGCCGCGGCCGAATCCAGGATCGCCTGCACCACTTCCATGGTGGTCAGCGCCTCCTTCATCGTCACGTGCTCCGACCCCTTGCCCAGAATCGCGTCCCGGAAATGCTCGTGCTCCACTGCCAGCGGTTCGCGCTTTTCGAACGCGTAGCGGATCACCTGGCCCTCGGAAACGCCGCGGAAGGCGGAGATCTGATCCCAGCCGAGCGGCAGCGAGCCGTTCTCGTAAAACGTCAGGTCGCCCATCGTGGTATCGGCCACGAGCGCGCCGTGCTCGCCCAGCACCACGGTCTGGCGCTCCTTGTACGGGGTGAGCCAGTTGACCAGGTGGTTAACCAGCACGCCGTTCTCCAGCTTGCCGGACGCCGTCACCAGATCCTCGTACTCGCGCTCGGCGCGGTGCGCCGTCTGAGCCGAGATGGAAGCGTACTTTGAGCCGGCAACCCAAGCCGTGAGGTCGACGTCGTGGGTTGCCAGGTCCTTGACCACGCCCACGTCCGCGATGCGCGCCGGGAACGGCGACTGGCGGCGGGTGGTGATCTGGTAGACCTTGCCCAGCTGGCCCTCGGCGATCCGGCGGCGCATCTCGAGCAGCGCCGGGTTGCAGCGTTCCACGTAGCCCACCGCGCCCACGAGCCCCTTGGACTCAAAGGCCTGCACCATCGCCTTGCCCTCCTCGATCGTGGAACCCAGCGGCTTTTCCACCATCGTGTGAACGCCGGCCTCCGCCAGCTTGAGGGCCACCTCGGCGTGCTGCCCGGTGGGCACGGCCACCATGGCGGCGTCGATGCCAGCGTCAATCAGCGCGTCGACGTCGGGAAGGACCTCCAGGTCCCCCGCCACGCCAAACTTGTCCCCATACGGGTCAGCAACGGCCACCAGCTCGGCGCCCTCCAGCGCGCGAATGTTGCGCGCGTGGTGGCGACCCATCGAGCCCAGGCCGATCAGTCCGTAACGCAAAGTCATTAGGCACCAGCCTTCGCCACGGCGTTGACGGCCTCGACGATCCGGTCAAGGTCCTCCTGGCTGAGCGACGGGTGCACCGGCAGGGAGATAACCTCCTTGGCGGCCGCCTCCGTGTTCGGTAGCTCCAGGCCCGGTGCGAAGTGCGCCAGCGAAGGCAGGCGGTGGTTCGGAATCGGGTAGTACACGCCGCAGCCCACCTTGTACTCCTCGCGCAGGGCGTTCGCGAAGCCATCGCGATCGTCTGCCACGCGAATGGTGTACTGGTGGTAGACGTGCACGGCACCCTCGGCCACCGGCGGCACGACGACGCCCTCCAGGTTAGCGTTCAGGAACGCGGCGTTCTCCTGGCGGATCTTCGTCCAGCCCTCAAGTTTGCGCAGCTGCACGCGGCCAATGGCGGCGTGAATGTTCGTCATGCGGTTGTTGAGGCCCACCAGCTCGTTCTGGTACTGCACCTCCATGCCCTGGTTGCGCAGCAGGCGAGCGCGGCGGGCGATCTGTGGATCCTTGGTGGAGATCATGCCACCCTCACCGGAGGTCATGTTCTTCGTGGGGTAGAGCGAGAAGCCGGCGAAGGAACCGAAGGTGCCCACCATCTCCCCGTTCAGCGACGCGCCGTGAGCCTGGGCGGCGTCCTCGAAGATCTGCAGGCCAAACTCCTCGGCAATCTTGCGGATCTCTACCATGTTCGCCGGGTGGCCGTACAGGTGGACGGGCATGATGCCCTTGGTGCGCTCGGTGATGGAGGCGCGGATCGAATCGGGATCGAGGCAGAAGTAGTCCGGCTCGATGTCGGCGAACACGGGGCTCGCGCCGGTCAACGCCACCGAGTTGCCGGTTGCCGCGAAAGTGAAGGACGGGACGATGACCTCGTCGCCCTCGCCGATGCCGGAGGCCAGCAGGCCAATGTGAAGGGCCGAGGTGCCGGAATTGACCGCCACAACCTCAGCGCCCGGGGTGAGCTGCTCGGAAAACTCCTGCTCGAAGGAGGCAACCTCCGCGCCCTGTGCCAGCATGCCGGACGCGAGAACCGCATCAACCGCGGCGCGCTCCTCTTCGCCCACGATCGGCTTGGCGGCCGGGATCATCTGTCGTTCCATTTTTACTTAGCAACCTTTCGGATTGTGTTGTCACATTCTTGGTAAGTATCTCCGGTGGCGGGGCACGTCCACATCCCGTTCCCGTCATCCTCCAGCTTGACGCCGGCATGCCCGACCCAGCCGATCTGCTTGGCCGGCACACCCGCCACGATGGCGTGCGGGGGCACATCGCGAGTGACCACCGAGCCAGCCGCCACCAGCGACCACGCCCCGATCGTCACGGGAGCCACGCACACGGACCGGGCGCCCACCGACGCGCCGGTCTCCAACGTCACACCCACCTGCTCCCAGTCGGAGGCAGACTTCAACGAGCCATCGGGGTTCACCGCACGCGGGTAGTGATCGTTGGTGAGCACCACGGCCGGGCCAATGAACACGCCGTCGGCCAGCTTGGCCGGCTCGTAGACGAGCGCGTAGTTCTGCACCTTGCAGTTGTTGCCCATCTCGACGCCCTCGCCGATGTAGGCCCCGCGGCCAATCACACAGTTTTCGCCAATGACAGCGTGCTCACGAACCTGAGCAAGATGCCAGACACTGGATCCATCGCCAATCTTCGCCTCATCCGACACGTCAGCCGAATCAACGATCCGCGCTTTTGCCATCCATTTCTCCTTGTATTGGCAGGCACAAAAATCGGTTCGTAGAACCTTATGCAATAATATATCCCATGCAAGACGCCGGCTTTCGGGACTTAGCACGGGTGAGTTGGCTCGTGGTCCCCCTGTATAACGAGGCGACCGTCATCTACGACGTCGTTCGCCAAGCACGCCAGACCTTCCCCAACATCGTCTGCGTCAACGACGGTTCGAAAGACGACTCGGCACGGCTGGCGCGCGCCGCGGGCGCGGTCGTCGTCGACCACCCCATCAACCTCGGGCAAGGCGCCGCCCTCCAAACCGGGATCACGTGGGTGCTCACCTACACCGACGCCAAATACATCGTCACCTTCGACGCCGACGGGCAGCACCGCACGTCCGACGCCGCTCGCATGATCGAGCGCGCCGAACGCGAGGACCTTGCCTTCGTGCTCGGCTCTCGCTTCTTGACCGGCGAACACCAGGCCGGGTGGCTGAAGAAGGCCGTGCTTTCAACCGCCGCGAAGGTCACGCGGGCGCGCACCGGCATGAACCTCACTGACTCCCACAACGGCCTACGAGTACTGCGCCGCGACGCCGCCACCCGGCTCGACCTCACCATGCACCGCATGGCCCACGCCTCCCAGATCATCAACCAGCTCGCCTCCATGGGCTTGCCGTGGGCTGAAGAGCCCGTGACAATCGACTACACCGACTATTCTCGTTCTAAGGGTCAGAGCCTGCTCAACGGCGTCAACATCCTGACCGACATGATCTTCGCACCGACAGAGAGCCGATAAACATGCTGATCAAGCTCATCCTCCTCGCGGTTGTCCTCGTGGCGGCCGTGTACCTCGTGCGCGGCACGCAGGACACGAAGAACGTGGCACTGCGCCGCCTACTCCTGCTCGTGTTCGTCGCCCTCGCCGTCGCCACCATTGTTTTCCCGCAGATCACCACGAAAGTGGCGCACTTCGTGGGAGTCGGGCGCGGGGTGGACCTGCTGCTGTACCTGACGATCATCGCCTTCCTGTCCTACTCCGTGGTCTCCTACCGGCGCATGGTCATCCTGGAAAACCGACTGGTAGACCTGGCCCGCGAGTTGGCGGTGGCCCGCACACACCCTGAAACGATCACCCGGGCTGGCGAATTCACGCCCGCCACCGATCCCGCGGAGGCCATCCTCCACGGCGAAACCCTCGAGGAGGAGGAAGAAAAATGAAGGTACTGGTCACCGGCGGCGCAGGCTTCATCGGCGCCAACTTCGTCAACTACACCGCATCCGAGCTTCGCAACGCCGACGTCACGGTCATCGACAAGCTCACCTACGCGGGAAATAAGGACTCAATTGAGATGCTCGGGGCGGGCGTGAAGCTGGTTAAGGGCGACATCTCCGACCCCGACGTCATCGACCCGCTCGTGGCCGAGGCCGACGTCGTCGTGCACTTCGCCGCCGAATCACACAACGACAACTCGCTACGCGACCCGTGGCCCTTCATCCAGTCCAACATCATCGGCACCTACCAGATCCTCGAGGCGCTACGCCGTCACGGTGGGCGCCTTCACCACATTTCCACCGACGAGGTCTACGGCGACCTGGAGATCGGCGAAGATCGCAAGTTCAAGGCGGGCGACCCGTACGTGCCCTCCTCCCCCTACTCCGCCTCCAAGGCATCCTCGGACCACCTGGTGCGCGCCTGGGTGCGCTCTTTCGGCATCGAGGCCACCCTGTCGAACTGCTCGAACAACTACGGGCCCTACCAACACATCGAGAAGTTCATCCCCCGCACGATCACCAACCTGATCGACGGGGTCAAGCCCCGCGTGTACGGCACGGGCGAGCAGATCCGCGACTGGATCCACGTCCACGACCACAACACCGCCGTGTGGGACATCATCAACAAGGGCCGCATCGGGGAGACGTACCTAATCGGCGCGAACGGGGAGAAGACGAACCTGGAGGTCACCCAGCTCATCCTCGAGGAGTTCGGCTACGACCGAGACGACTTCGACCACGTGGCCGACCGCCCCGGCCACGACCAGCGCTACGCCATCGACAACACCCAGCTGGTGTCCGAGCTCGGCTGGCAGCCCACCTTCACCGACTTCCGCGACGGCCTGCGCGACACCATCTCCTGGTACAAGAACCACGAGGACTGGTGGCGCCACCAGAAGGCCGAGGTCGAAGCCAAGTACCGCAAGGCCGGCCAGTAGTGGGGTCCGCCGCGGCCGTCGTCGTCACGTACGGCCCGGATGCGCGCACTGCCGCCCTCATTGAGGCGTTGGCGCGGCAGTGCGCGGTGGTCGTGGTGGACAACGGCTCGGCGCCCGCGGCCCTCGCCGAGATCGCCGACGCTGTACGACGCGCGGGGGCGCAGCTCATCGAGCTGGGCACCAACACCGGCATCGCCCACGCCCAAAACGTCGGGATCCTGCGGGCCCGCAAGCTCGGCGTCGACTACGTGCTGCTCTCCGACCAGGATTCCCTTCCCGACGCACGAATGGTCGCCACGCTCGTCGACCGCCTGGAGCGCGGGACGGGGGCTGAGGCAACGGGCGGCACGGGCGCGCCGATCGGGGCGGTGGGCCCATACATCGCGGAGAACAAGCCCGGAGGGGACGAGCTGGTCTACGTGGACCGGCGCTGGGGGCCGCGGCGCGCGAGCGCCGAGGAGCTGGCCCAGCCCGCCGTGGAGGCCGCCTTTCTCCTGGCCTCCGGGTGCCTCATTCCCATGCGGGTTCTGGAGGAGGTGGGCCCGATGAACGAGGCCTACTTCATCGACCACGTCGACCTCGAGTGGTGCCTGCGCGCTCGCAAGCGCGGCTACCGGATGGTGGTGGACACGGGCGCCAAGCTCGAGCACTCGCTGGGGGACGCAACCGTCCAGCTGCCCGGGCGCACCCAGCCCGTGCACGTCCACGGTCCCATCCGCTGCTACTACCTGGCTCGCAACACGATCTTCCTGCTGCGCTCAGGGCTCCTGCCCTGGCACTGGCGGACAGGCTACGTGGTGTGGCTGGCGAAGTTCGCCGCCTTCCACTCCCTAGTCGCCGACCGCCGGGCTGAACGCATCACCCAGTTGGCCGCCGGCCTGCGCGACGGGCTCCTTGGCCGGGGCGGCCCCCGCTAGCCGGCTCGTTGCCGGACCTCCGTGGCAACCAGCCGCCGGCCTCCCACAGATGCAACGTTAATCCGCAATATGCAACACCAATAAACCGCTTTTTGCCGTTGCACATACGTAATTAGTGTGACACATGCGCCGAGGTCTGCCGCTGCGCCCGCAACTCCCGCGCCAGCCGCACCTTCAGCCCCGCCTTGATCGCGGCGCGCAGGGGTGCCTGCCACGGCCTGTCGTATACCTTCGCCAGGTACCGGTAGGCCGACCGGTGATGTTCGCGCATCATGGGTTCAGGCCGCTCCCGCCAGGATTTGCCCTGGTCGTGGACGGCCACGGCGTCGTGAACGAAAACCCGCTGCCAGCCGGCGCGCGCAAGGTCCTCCCCCAGCATCGTGTCCTCGAAAAACATGAAGAAGTCCGCGTCGAACCCGCCCACATCCTCGAAGGCCTCGCGGCGGATGAGCAGACAGGCGCCAGAGAGCCAGTCCACGGGGTGAGTGGAGCCGGTGGCACCGTTCGCGTGGTAGCGCGCGGTCCACGGGTTGCCCGGCCACACTCGCCCGAAGAGCGCATGCCCGGTGCCGGCAACCAGCCGGGGGAACTGCCGCACCGAGGGATAGACCTCGCCCTCGGGCGTCATGATCTTGGGAGCGAACGCACCGCCGCGCGGGTAGTTCGCCGCCGCGCCGATCATGCGTGCAACGCTCCCGGGCTCGAGCCGGACGTCAGGATTGACGATAAGGAGCCAAGGCCCGGTAAACCCGCGAGCGCCCAGGTTGTTGGCCTTGCCATAGCCGAGGTTTGCGGGCGCGTCGATCACGGTGGCACGCGAGCGGGCGGCGTCGAGCGCGGGGGTGGCCGAGCCGTTATTCACCACGACGGCCTCGAAGGCCGTATCCCCCACGGCGGCAGGGAGCGAGTCGAGCAGTTGGGTCAGCTCATCGCCGGGGTTGAACGCCACACTCACCACGCGGATGAGGACCGAATCGTGCTCGTTACCTGCCATACCCCCCACCTTAGCCAACGCGCGCGCGGGCGTTAAACACGACGCACATTCCCCGGGCTGATGAATACCTCGCGCGCCGGCCGCTATGATCGACACATGATATCTGCACCCGCTAAGCGCGGCCCGTCACATCGCTCCCTGGCCGGGAGCGCTGTCCCCGTACTCCGCTGGGTGCTCGTCGTCCTCCTCGCCTTCCTGCTCACCGTGGGCTCGGCGGCCGCTTTTCTTTACCAGAACCTCCAGGGCAACCTGAAGGTCCAGGAGGTCGGCCACTACTTCGAACCGAACGAGCGCCCCACCCCCCAGGAGCCCGCGGACGAATCGGCAGGCCGGCCGCTCAACATTCTCATCCTGGGTTCGGATGTGCGCGAGGGTGCGAGCGACGTGGACGGGGCGGGCGCCGCCGGCTACATCACCGGTATGCGTTCGGACACGGCGATGCTCATGCACATTTCGGCGGACCGCCAGCGGGTGGACGTGGTCTCCATCCCGCGCGACACCCTGGTCACCATCCCCTCCTGCATCCTCAAGGACGGCTCACGCAGCTACGAGCAGTACGATGCGATGTTCAATTCGGCGTTTTCGATCGGCGGGCAGTCGGGCGACGTGGCAGGCGCCGCGGCCTGCACGATCCGCACGCTCGAGGAAATGTCGGACGTATACATCGACGGCTTCGTGGTCATCGACTTCGCTTCCTTCCAGGACATCGTCAACACCCTGGGCGGCGTGAACGTCTGCTTGTCCGAGCCCGCGGAGGACCAGGCGGCGGGCCTGCACCTCGAGGCCGGGTGCCAGGTGCTCGACGGCGAGCAGGCGCTCGCCCTGGCCCGCGCCCGTAAGTCGTTGGGCGACGGCTCCGACATCAGCCGCATCGGCCGCCAGCAGCAGATGGTCGAGGCGATCATCTCCAAGGCCCTATCTCTCAACATCGTCTCCGACCTGCCCACGCTCTACGGTGTGCTGAGTGACGTCACCGAAAACATCGACGTCTCCCCCAGCCTCGGTTCCATCACCTACCTGGGCGGACTCGCCTACTCCCTGCGCGGGCTCTCACTCGACAACGTCAACTTCGTGACGATGCCGTTCTACCCGGAGGGCAACCGCGTGCGCCCGGCCGCCGCCGCCGCCGCCGTGTGGGAGGCCCTCCGCAACGACCAGCCGCTGCCCGAAGTGACCAACGACGCCAACACGGATAGCCCGATCCTCAAAGGCACCGAGGACGAGATCAACGCGTTCCAGCAGGCCATCGGCGGGGGCCTGCGCTTGGAGGACTGATGAGCCAGCCACCGTCGTTCGAACCCCGCAATCGCCGTCAGCGCCCCTCCGTTGAGGGTGCCCGCCCGGTCGGCCAAGATCTCGAGGGCCAGGGTCGCGAAAGCCGGGGGCGCCAGGGCCAGCCGCGTGGTGACAGGCCCTCCAGTAGCCCCAGTCGCGCTGCGGGTGCACCCCGGCGGCCCGTGCGTCGTTCCGCGTTTGCCGACGACGCCCGCCCGGCCTCGTTCGCGCCCGTTTCCGGCGCGTCCGACTCGGCGTCCGATCAGGCTCCACCCCCGGCGTTCCCGCCCCAGGGCCAGCAGCGAGCGCGGGTCGAGCGCTCGCGCGTCGTCGACCCCCGTCCGGACGCCGGGCGACCCGACACGCGCCCGGACGCCGCCGGTCCTGCCGAGCGGCCCGCCCGTCCGCGCAAGGAGCGTTCGTGGGGCAAGCGCATCCTGGCGATCGTGCTCATCCTCATCATCGCGGTGTTTGCCTGGGTCTATTACCTGTACTCCTATGGCAACGACAAGCTCGCCCACACGGCCGCGCTCTCCGGCGCGCCGGACACGCCGGGCACCACATACCTCATCGTCGGCTCCGACGAGCGCGGCGAGGCGGTCAACGACCCCACGGAAGGCCACCGCGCGGATACGATCATGCTGCTGCACAAGCCCGAATCGGGCCCGGCGGCGCTCGTGTCCATCCCGCGCGACACCTATATTCACTTCCCTGACTCCGACGCCTACGGCAAGCTCAACGGCGCCTTCTCCTACGGCGGGGCCGAATACCTGGTGCAGACCGTGGAGGAGCTGACCGGCCTGACGATCGACCACTACATCCAGATCGGCATGGACAGCGTCAAGGACCTGACCGACGCGGTTGGCGGCGTGGAACTCTGCCTCGACTACGACGTCTCCGACGAGTTCTCCGGCCTCGAGTGGACTGCGGGCTGCCACGAAACCGACGGCACCACCGCCCTTGCCTTCTCCCGCATGCGCTACTCCGACCCGCTGGGCGACATCGGCCGCACCGAACGTCAGCGCCAGGTGGTGGCCAAGATTATCGACAAGGCCACCTCGCCTGCCACCCTGTTCAACCCGCTGAGCCAGCGGCACCTGGTTGGCTCCGTCGCCGAGACGCTCACGGTCAACGACGATTCCTCTCTCATGGACGTCGCCTACGCCGGCCTGGCCTTGCGCGACACGATCGGCCCCGACGGCCTCAGGGGCGCCCCGCCGATCGCCTCGCTCAACTACCCCGGCCCGGGCGGATCCTCCACCGTGTTGCTGGCCGACGAGGCCGAGCAATTCTGGGCCGACCTGCGCGACGGCGCCCTCACCCCCGATTCGTTCGCGAGCTTCTAAATGCACGACCTCGCCACCAAGTTGCTGCGCGGGCAATCGTTCAAGCGGTGGTTGGTAGAGTTTATCCAGTTCTGCACGGTGGGCTTGGGATCGTATGTCGTGGACGTCGGCCTATTCAACTTCCTGGCCTACTCCGGCGTAGTCCACCTGCCCGGCGACGCGCCCATGGTGGCCAAAACCCTGTCCGTCTTCGTCTCCATCATCTTCTCCTGGGTGGTCAACAGGTTGTGGACGTTCCGCAACAAGTCCGACAAGAGCCGGGGCCAGGAGTTCGTGCTCTTCCTCGCGATCAATATCGGCGGCCTGCTCATCGCGCTCGGGTGCCTCGGCTTCTCGCGCTACATCCTGGGCCTGGACTCCCAGCTGGCCGACAACATCTCCGCCAACGGGGTAGGCCTGGTGCTCGGTACGGCCTTCCGCTACGTGTGCTACCGCTACCTCGTCTTCACCAAGGCCCCCGCGGCCGACGAGTCCCGCTGAGCCGGCCTGACGCAGGCCCCACCCGTTTCTCGTCACGCAAAATTATTTCTGCACACTCAAATCGCGGATTTGAGTGACGCGAGAACACTTTTGGTGCCGAGAAAGCAAACGGCCGCTCGGGTACGGGCCCGGGCACGGGCCGGGCTCGGGACGCGGGTTCACGACGTCGAACGCCGGCTTAACGCCGACTGGCGGCCTAACGCCGGCCGCGGCGCGCGCCCACGGTCATAATCGCCCCGTGGGGCAGCACCTTGTTCGGGTCGAGCGACTTGGGCAGGGCCGACAGGGTAAGGGTGAACTCGGCATGCGCCTTGTTTGTCAGTTCGAGCCGGCCGCCGTCGATCTCGGCGAGCTCTTTGGCCACGGCCAGGCCGATGCCGGTGGATCCGCCGGTGGAATAGCCCTTCTCGAAGACATCCTCGGCGTCCTCGGCGGACACGCCCGGCCCCTCGTCGCGCACCTTGAAGATCACCGACTTTCCGGCAGAAGCCGCGGAGACCGACGTCGTGCCCGCGCCGTACTTGAGGGAGTTCTCCACGAGGGTCGCAAGGATTTGGGACAGCGAGCCGGGGGTGGCGAGCACGGCGCCGTCGAAGTCCTGGTCCAAGACAAGCTGGCGGCCCTCGCGCTGGTACGGCTTTGTCCACTCGTCACGGATCCGGTTGAACGCGCGCGAGACCGCGATCGCCTCCGTGGTGCCGCCCGATTCGGACTGGGAGGTGGCCATGAGCTCGCTGACCACGCCGGTGAGGCGGTCGATCTGCTCGAGGGATTTGTGGACCTCTTCGATGATCTCCTCGTCGTCCGTGAGGAATTCGATCTCCTCGATCCGCATCGACAGGGCCGCGAGCGGGGTGCGAAGCTGGTGGGCGGCGTCGGCGGCGAACTGGCGTTCCTTGGCGAGGCGGCCTGCCATGCGGTCGGCGCTGCGGGCGATCTCGTCGCTGATCAGGTCGATCTCCTCGATCCCCGACTGGCGGATCTGCGGGCGTACCCGCCCCGCGCCCAGTTGCTCGGCGGCGGCCGCCAGGTAGATGAGCGGCGCTGATATCTTGCGCGACTGCTTCATCGCCAGCGTCACCCCGGCCATAAAAGCCACGAAAATGAGCCCGACCGCGCCGGCCACCATGAGCCCGATCTTTTGCAGGATGTCCGCGCGCGGCACCTCCACGGTCACGAGCACGCCGGCGGCGTTGACCACCGACTGCTCGAGTGAGTACGGCGGCTCCTTCGTATCGGACTCCACCCTCGTACCGTCGGGGTAGTTCACCACGATGTGGGCGTTATCGGGGTTGCCGTTCGTGGCGAGCCGGGTCAGCAGCGCCTCCGAAATGTACAGGTCATCCGCCGCCACGCGCTCCACCACCGTGGACACGGAAGTGGCCCGGTCGGACAGCTCGGTGTGCACCTGCTGCCACACGAGCGAGACCGCGAACATTATCCCCGGCAGGCCCAAGATGAGGACGGCGACCGCCACGGCCGCCGTCGTCATCGCAATTGCGCGCCGCCGCATCGCCTAGACCTCGAAACGGAAACCCATCCCGCGCACGGTGCTGATGTACTTCGTGTCGTTCACGTCGTCGCCCAGCTTGCGGCGCAGCCACGAGATATGCATGTCAAGCTTCTTCGTGGACGAATCCGGCTCCGATCCCCACACGTCCAGCATGAGCTTGTCGCGTTCGACCACATTGCCCGCGTCGCGCAACAGCACGCGCAGCAGCTCGAACTCCTTGCCCGTCAGCTGCAGTTCGCGCGAGCCGACGTAGGCACGGTGGGCGTCCACGTCCATCGACACGTCCTGGGCCTTGAGCAGATCACTGCCCTCCTCGCCTGTGACTGAGCGGCGCAGCAGGGCGCGCACGCGCGCCAGCAGTTCGGCCAGGCGGAAGGGCTTCGTCACGTAATCGTCCGCGCCCGCGTCAAGGCCGACCACCATGTCCACCTCTTCAGAACGGGCGGTAAGGATAAGAATCGGGAAGGTCTTGGACCGAGCGCGCGCCGTGCGCGCCACATCGAGGCCGTCCATGTCCGGCAGACCAAGATCGAGGACCACTAAGTCAATGTGGCCGTCCATCTTCTCCAGGGCGTCCCGCCCCGTCTCTACCGCCTCGATGTCATATCCCTCGCGAGAAAAAGCACGCACCAGAGGCGCCGAAATCGCTGCGTCATCTTCGACTAGCAAAATCTTTGTCAATTTTCCGTCCAATCGTGAAAGGAACGCCGTTGGGATTTAGCCTAGTAAAGAAATCGCCAAGGCAAAAGTGGAACGATGCAAGTTCTACTCCTCATCAGGCATCACAGTGAGCCGCGCCGATTCGATGTATCCGATCCCGCGCAGCTCCGATCCGATGTTCTCCTCGAGCACGTACTTGTGGGCGTCGAGGGCGCGCAGGGCCTCGGCCGTGTCCCGGTCCACGACGATCGACCCCTCCGGCGCGATCGCGCACAGCCGCGAGGCGAGGTTGACGCTCGGCCCGAACACGTCACCGAAGCGCGAGACCACCCGGCCCCACACGAGCGAGGCCCGCACCTCTGGCATCGATGGGGTGGCACGCAGCGCCTCGCGGATGCCGGCCACCGCCTCGGCGCCGGTGGCCAGGTCGTCCGCAATATAGAGGACGGCGTCTCCCACCATCTTCACTACGCGGGCGCCGAGGCCGGAGATGACGTCGCGGCAGGTGAACTCGAAGGTTTGGATGAAGTCCACCAGCTGGTGCGGGGAGAGCTGGCCGGAGCGGTCGGTGAAGGCCACGAGGTCCACGAAGCCGAGCGCGCGCGGCAGCAAGATCACGTCATTGCCGGCGCGCAAGTTTTCCAGCTCCACCTCGGTGCGGCGCAGGAAGGAGGCCAGGTGGCGCCGCCAGGCGTACTTCATTTGGTAAATGAGGAATTCTTCGTAGTCGCCTATGTGGTCGAGCACCCAGTAGCGGGCCGAGAGTTCGTCGAGCCCGTGGCGGGCCTCGGCCTCCTCCACGAGCGCCTCATACTGCCACAGCACCAGGCGGTCGGCCAGGTGGCTTTGGGCGCGGACCAGGGAGTTTTGCGTGTCCTCATCGGTGCGGCCGAGGTCCACCATGTCCTGGTGGGCGCGCATGACGTCGACGTCGTACTCGGTAAACAGCCGCGATTCTGGGTCTTGAATGTAGGGGAAACCCATGGCGCGCCAGAAGCGGCGTGCAGAATCGGTGTCCATGTTGGCCAATTCCGCCGCCTCGCGCAGCTGATACTTTGCGGGCCCGTCAAGGAGCCGACGCACGTGCGTCTCGACTGTGGTTGGATGCTCGTCAGAGGACCCCGCAAACTCTGTGTTATGGGTCACACGAACCAGCCTAGCAATCTTCGACTCCTTTGCCAACAACTTTGGCAGCTTCCTCAACCTGCACAATCGTACCCTCTTTAACGTGCCCTGTCTCACGTCAACCGACTACTGTAGAGGCATGACTTCTCGACCCACCTCAGATATCGACATCCTGTGCAACCGCTACGTCTCCGAGGTCCTCGACCGCACCCCCGAGCTCGTCACCGCGCTCGGCCTTGGGCGCGACGACGACGGCGCCTTTTCCGACTACTCCCCCGAGGGCCTGGCCGACCTCAACGAGCTCAACGTTGCCACCCTCCGCCAGCTGTCGGCGCTTGAGCCTGCCGACTCCGTCGACCGCGTCACCAAGGCTGCCCTCACCGCCGAGCTGGAGCAGGAGATCGACTTCTTCGAGCGCGGGGAGGTGGGCGACATCAACGTGATCGCTTCCCCCTTGCAGTCGGTCCAGGAGATCTACGACAACATGCCTCAGGCGAGCGCCGCGGACTGGGAGCTGATCGCCCAGCGCCTGGCGAACACCTCCTCGGCCCTGCGTGGCTGGCAGGAGACCCTGCTGCGCCGCGCCCAGTCCGGCCCGCCCACTGCCGCCAAGCAGATCGAGCTGGCGATCTCCCAGGCAGAGCACAAGGCCGGCGCTTCCTCCCCGCTGGCGGAGCTCGCGGCCCGCGGCGGTGCGGCGCACCCAGACCTGGCCGGCGTCGTGAAAGACGCCGCCGACTCGGCGCGCCGCGCGTATGGCGAACTGGCCACTTTCCTGCGCGAGGAGATCCTGCCCCACGGAGCGGCCAGCGAGGCCTTCGGCCGCGAGCGCTACGCCCCGCGCCTGCGCAGCTCGACCGGCGCCACCCTGGATCTGGACGAGACCTATGAGTGGGGCCTTGAGGAGCTGGCCCGCATCGTCGCCGAGCAGGAGGCGATCGTGGCAGACCTGTACGGCAAGGGCGTCACGATCCCCGAGGCGCTCGAGCGACTGAACGCCGACCCGGCCCGCCAGGTCCACGGCACCGCCGCGCTCAAGGCGTGGATGCAGGAGACCTCCGACCGCGCGCTGGACGACCTGCACGGCACCCACTTCGACATCCCTGACCCGCTGCGCAAGCTCGAATGCATGATCGCCCCCTCGGGCACGGGCGCCATCTACTACACCGGCCCCTCGGACGACTTCGCGCGCGGCGGGCGCATGTGGTGGTCGGTGCCGGCGGGCACCGAGGTGTTCCACACGTGGCAGGAGAAGACCACGGTCTACCACGAGGGCGTGCCGGGCCACCATCTCCAGATTGGCATGGCCACCTACGTCAAGGACTCGCTCAACGACTGGCGCCGCCACCTGTGCTGGAACTCCGGGCACGGCGAGGGCTGGGCGCTGTATGCCGAGGGCCTCATGGCGGAGCTCGGCTACCATGACGACCCGGCCGACTACATGGGCGTGCTCGATTCGGAGCGACTGCGTGCCACCCGCGTGGCGCTCGACATCGGCTTCCACCTGGGCAAGCCCTCCCCGAAGGGATACGGGCACATCTCGCCTGTCTGGACGCGCGAGGTAGCCTGGCAGTTCCTCCAGGACAACGTGGCAATGGACCGCGCCTTCCTCGCGTTCGAGCTCGACCGCTACTTGGGCTGGGCCGGACAGGCGCCGTCGTACAAGGTGGGCCACCGCATCTGGAAGCAGCTGCGCGCCGACGCCGAGGCCCGGGCCGCCGCCCGCGGCGAGGCTTTCTCGGTCAAGGACTGGCACATGCGGGCGCTCTCCATGGGCTCAGTGGGCCTGGACATCCTGCGCGACGGCCTGGCGGAATGATGAAGACCCTCCTCCTCGCCTCCGCTTCCCCCGCCCGCAAGGCCACACTGCTCGCCGCCCACATCCCGCCGCGCATCGCCGTGGCGGACGTGGACGAGGACGGGCTGCTCACCACAGCGAAGGCCCGCGGGCCGATCAGCGCGGCCGAGCAGGTCCAGCTGCTGGCCGAGGCCAAGGCGAAGAAGATCGCCGCCGAGCTGGACTTCCTGGACGGCGAGCCACCCACGGTGATCGTCGGTTGCGACTCGATGCTCGAGATGGGCGGGCAGGTGGTGGGCAAGCCGCACACGCCCGAGGTGGCCCTCCAGCGACTGCGCGCCATGCGGGGCAACGCCGGCGACCTCCACACCGGCCACTGCGTCATCGACGTGGCCACCGGGCGCGTAGCCGTGGGGACATCCACCGCCACCGTCCACATCGCCCACCTCACCGACGCCGAGATCGAGGCCTACGTCGCCACCGGCGAGCCGCTCGTGGTGGCCGGTTCCTTCACCATCGACGGCTACGGCGGCCCCTTCATCGAACGCATCGAGGGCGACCACCACGGGGTGGTCGGCATCTCCCTGCCGCTCCTGCGCGAACTGCTCGCCGAGCTGGGGCACGCGATCACGGACTTCTGGCCATGACCCGCGGCGGGGACGGCTTCATCGAGTGCCGCTGCGGGCAGCGCCACTGGGGGCTACTCGGCGCCGCCGGGATCCTGGCGTGGCGGCCCACGCCCAGTGCCAATGCCGTTGCTTCCGCTAACGGTTCCGCCGGGGCCGTTTCTGCCGGTGCTGTTTTTGCCGACGACGCCGTGGCATGCCCCGACGCCGACGCCCGGCTTGACACCCCCGCCCGCCCCGACCCACGCCGCGATGCCCGCGCCCACCCGGAAACCAGCGAGCATGCCGGCGCGGTGGAAGTGCTCGTGCAGCTGCGCGCGGGCTGGTCACACCACGGCGGCACGTGGGGCGTACCGGGCGGCGCGATCGACGTCGGTGAAAGCCCATGGGAAGGCGCTCTACGGGAGTTCTTCGAGGAGACCGGGATCGGCGAGCTCGAGCCGCCCACCGGCAGCCACGTGCTGGCCCACCCCGACTGGAGCTACACCACGTTCGTGGCCAAGATGGCAGACCCGGGCGCGGACGTCGTTATCAACCCCGAATCCGCAGACCTACGTTGGGTGAAGGCGAGCGAACTCGAGGCTCTAGACCTCCTGCCGCCCTTCCGGCGCGCCCTGCCCGAGCTGCTGGCCCACATCCCCGCCTAGCCGCCGGCCGCTGTCGCCCGCCGCCGGCACCCGCGCGCCGCCCACAGGTGCTATACAAAACCGCAAGATGCTGCACTACTTTACGGTTATTTAGTGCAGCATCTTGCGGATTAGTGCAGCATTTGCGCGGGCGGCCTGGCCGGCTGGCGGCAGGGACGCCTCAGGTGGCGCGACCGCCGCTGGCCGGTGCCCCGCCCGCAGGAGGCCTGGCCCGGCCGCCGGCAAGCTAGACCACGTAGTCCAGGTTCTCGTCGAAGGCCCGGTCCTGCTTGGTGCGATCGGACATCTTCACCCAATCCCGCTCGGCCTCACCCACGTACACCTGGCGCGGGCGGCCGATCTTCTGGGCCGGGTCGAGCACGAGCTCGCGGTACTGCGCGATCCAGCCGGGCAGGCGGCCGAGGGCGAACAGCGGGGTAAACATCTTCGTGGGGAAGCCCATCGCCTTGTACAGCAGGCCCGTGTAGAAGTCGACGTTCGGGTAGAGGTTGCGCTCCACGAAGTAGTCGTCCTCAAGCGCGGCCTGCTCGAGCTCCATCGCCATGTCGAACAGCTCCGTGTCGCCCTTGAGGCGGCCGAGGATGTCGTCGGCCAGGCCCTTGACAATCTTGGCGCGCGGGTCGTAGCTCTTGTAGACGCGGTGGCCAAAACCCATGAGCTTGACGTCGTTCGTCTTGTCCTTGACCTGCTGCACGAATTCCTTGATCGGGATACCGGCCTCGCGGATGTCGTCCAGCATGCGCAGCACCGCTTCGTTCGCGCCGCCGTGGAGCGGGCCGGACAGGGCGCCCACGCCCGCCGCCACCGAGGCGTAGATCGAGGCGCGCGAAGAGCCGACCAGCCGCACGGTGGACGTCGAGCAGTTCTGCTCGTGGTCCGCGTGCAGGATAAACAGTTTGTCCAGCGCGTTGACGATCGTGGGATCCACGTCGTGCGTCTGGTAGGGCAGCCCGAAGGTCATGCGCAGGAAGTCCTCCGTGTAGGACTTCGAGGCGTCCGGGTAGATGAGCGGCAGGCCGGTGGCACGCTTGGAGATAAACGCGATCATCGTGGGCACCTTCGCCAGCAGGAGGATGGAGGCCAGGTCGCGCTGTTCGGCGTCGTTCGGATCGAGCGTGTTCTCATAGTAGGTGCCCAGGCCCGCAATGCCGGCCTGCAGGATCGACATCGGGTGGCCTGACGACGGGAACGCCGTGAAGAAGCTACGGAAGTCCTCGTGCAGGAGGGTGTGCTTCTTGATGCGGCGCGTGAAGGCCGCCAGCGACGCCGCGTCCGGCAGCTCGCCATAGATGAGCAGGTAGGCAGTCTCGAGGAAGGAGGCACGCTCGGCCAGCTGCTCGATGGGGTAGCCGCGGTAGCGCAGGATGCCCTGCCCGCCGTCAATGTACGTGATCTCCGATTCGCACGAGGCGGTGTTGGTGAATCCTGGGTCGAGGGTGGTGGTGCCGCTCTGGCTGAGCATCTGGCCGATCCTAAAGCCGTCATTGCCTTCGGTGGCGGTGACGCGTTCGAGTTCAAGAGTCGTTCCATCGATCGTCAATTGCGCATTGTTAGACATCGAGTCTCCTTCGCGATCCTTCCCGACCACGTTGCCGGGCAGTTAACATTCATCACACTACCCGATTGCGGAGAAAAAGTGATCCCTTAAAGTCAAGATAAATACACTAGGACCGTTTCAGCAGGTCAGAAATCCTTTCCAAGCGCTTGGCGGCTTCGTTAATTGCGAAATCGGTGGCGGTGAGCGACATGCGCACCCACCCGTCCCCGGCCTCGCCGTAGAACGTTCCGGGCGCCACCACGATCCCCAGCTGGGCGCAGGCGTCCACGATGTCCCACGACGTCGCCCCCTCGGCTCGCGCCCACAGGTACAGTCCCGCCACCGACGCCGGGTCGTTGACCAGGCCCGCCGCGTCGAGCGCCGCGAGCAGCGTTTCACGACGCCGCCCGTACACCTCGCGCTGGGCACTCACGTGTTCGCCGTCCCCGAGGGCCACGGCCATCGCATGCTGGACGGGGGCGGGCATCATGAAGCCCAGGTGCTTACGCAGCTCCACGATCGGGGCGATGATGGCCGGATCTCCCGCCATCCAGGCGGCGCGGTAGCCGGCCATGTTCGACTGCTTCGACAGGGAGTAAACCATGAGAAGGCCGCGCGGGTCGCCGCCGCACACGGAGTCGTCGAGTATGGAGGGCGCCTCGGCCACGTCCCAGCACAGCTCGGCGTAGCACTCGTCACTGGCCACGATAGCGCCGCGCTCGCGCGCCCAGGCCACGATCGCCCGCAACTGTTCCCGGGAGAGCACGTGCCCATTGGGATTTCCCGGCGAGTTCAGCCACAGCAGATCCACGGCCGGCCACGTGGACGGGTCGGCATCGGTGTCAATGAGAACGGTGGCTGCCCCCGCAAGCCGCGCCCCGACGTCGTAGGTGGGGTAAGCGACGTCCGGGAAGCCCACGCGCGCGCCCGCCCCCAGGCCCAGGAGGGAGGGCAACAGGCCCACCATCTCCTTCGAGCCGATCGTGGGCAGGACCCCCACGTCGGAGGTGATGCCACGCCGGGCCATCCACGCCCCGATCGCCTCCCGCAGCTCGGCGGTTCCGAGCACCGTGGGGTAGCCGTGGGCGTTGCTCGCTTCAGCGAGCGCCGCCTGTACCAGCGCAGGCGTGTCATCCACCGGGGTGCCGATCGTCAGGTCACACACCGGCCCCGGATACTGCGCTGCCCGATTCCGCGTGGGGACAAGCGTGTCCCACGGGAAATCGGGCAGGCTATCAGCGAAAAAAACCACAGCTAATCGTTGATGCCCTGCGGCAGGTTGGCGATCAGCGGGTGGTCCTTCTTGATCGGGCCCATCTTCGAGGCGCCGCCCGGCGAGCCGAGATCATCAAAGAACTCGACGTTCGCCTTGTAATAATCGGACCACTCCTCCGGGGTGTCGTCCTCATAGTAGATGGCCTCCACCGGGCACACCGGCTCGCAGGCGCCACAATCCACGCACTCGTCAGGGTGAATGTAGAGCATGCGCTCGCCCTCGTAGATGCAGTCCACAGGGCATTCGTCGACGCAGGCGCGATCCTTCACGTCCACGCAGGGCAAAGCGATAATGTACGTCACGCTATCCTCTTTCTCTTCCTCTTACTGCTCTCAATCCTAGTACGAAAGACGGACTCACCCGCACTTGACTGCGTGTACCGGCTGGTAGGTCCACGTGTACTGGGAATCCTCGTGGACCTCGCCGTTGAGCTTGACCACGCGGCCCACCGTCACCGTAAATCCGGGACCGCCCGCCGGCGAGGCCTCGCAGTCCCTGGCCGGGTTCGTCTTCGTCTCAGGCTGAACGTAGTTGTACGGCTGGCCCTGCCACACCTCCACGTCCCAGTAGTGGGTGGACCACAGGCGCGTGTAGACCCGGCCGTCCGCCACCCAGGCCTCCACCAGTGCGCCGTAGGGGGTGTTGTTCTTCCAGATCATCTCGATCTGCCCGCTCCACAGGGTGGACTCCAGGCCCATCGGGTAGCGGCTGAAGTACTTCGAGTGCGGCTTGTGGGCCACGTCCACCATGCCGGCCCGGTAGCCGATGTTGAAGGTGTTGGTGGACAGCTGGGACAGGCCGCCGCCCAGCGCCGTGGAGTTAAAGCCGTTGGAGACCACGCCGGAGGAGACGAAGCCGTGGGCCTCGTCGATCGGGCCGAGCGCTTCCTCAAGATTGAACTCCTCGCCGGGCTTGACGAGCGTGTTGTTGACCATGCGCGTGCCGACCACCAGGTTGGTGGTGCGCACCGAGTCGTTGGTGAGCGGCGTGGAGATTTCGGAGACGACTTCCTTGATCCCCATCTTCTCAGCCGCCTCGGTGGTGAACTTCGGCTCCTGGACCGTGACCTCGGCGACGACCGTCCGGTCCGTTCCCTGTGGCAGCGCGAGCAGCGCCGTGGCGATCTGCTCCGCATCCACCGACTCCCCGCTCTCCGACGGGGTGATCTTCGGCGCGCCATCCATGATCGCGATCGTGGCGTCCTTCGGCGTCCCGAGCACGTCGCCCACGGCCTCTTGGATCACGGCGTTGAGCTTGTCCTTATCGACGACGAGCGACGCCTTACCCTCCGCCGTCGTGACACTCATCAGGTCGGCTGTCTGGGCCGGCTGAAGTTCGACCAGCGAATCCTTGACCGTGATCGAAATCTTGTCGCTCAGCAACGGGTCCACCGAGGAGGTGGCGAAGTCCTGCATGTCCTGCGTGGAGACCTCGGGGTCCACCGTGGTGGTGGGCAGCTCGATCGGGGCGTCACCCGCCAGCCAGTTGCCCAGGATCGTCTCCCCCGCCGCGCTGGTGTCCAGCGAGCGGCCCTCCTTCGCGTCGGTCACCTGGGTGGCCGCGTCCACGATCGCCAGCTCGGCGTTGGCCGGGTCCTGCTTGAATACCTCGCCCAGGCGTGCCACCTCGGAATCGAGGGAGGCCTGGTCGGCCGTGAGGACGGCGTCGACGTTCGCGGCGCCGGAGATGTGAGCCCAGAGCCGGCGCGGGTCGAGCGAGAAGACGGTGAGCCCATGGAACGTCTTGTCATAGTCGATCTCGAGGGCGATGTTGCCGGGATTGACCGCGTCGGACTTGTCATCGCCCGCCACGCCCACCTGGCGTGGCGTGGCGAGGACGTCCTGGAGGCCGGAGGCGAGGGTTTCGCGTGCCTGGGCCTCATTCATGCCGCCCACCTGCACGCCCGAGATCGACGTGTTGGACGGGATCTTGTCTTGATAGGCGTAGGCCGCGCCCGTATAGGCGCCACCAAGCAACACCACGGTCGCCGCCACCCAGGGCCACTTGCGCCGCTTCTTCTTCACGGCCTCCCCCTCACTTTCCGCAGGCTCGCTCGCCGGTTCACCCGCCGGCACGAAGGCCGGAGCCGGGTTGGTGTCAAAGCGAGCGGTTTCTTCCGCGTCCGCGGGGCCGGCGAAGTGCTCGGTCTGCGCAAACTGCTCAGTGGCCGCAAACTGCCCGGCCTCTGTAGCGCCCATCGCCTGAGTCTGGGCCGGATCTGCCGCGCCCATCGCCTCGGTTGGCCGCTGCGCGGCCTCCATCGCCTGGGTCTCCTGCTCGGCGCCCGCCTGCTCGCCTGCCGGCTCACCGGCCGGGGTCTCTGCCGCGGTCGCGCCCGCCGAGTCGGCGCCGTTCGCCTCGTCGGTGGACTCATCGCCGAGGCGCCTGCGCCACGCGTCGACGAGGTTGTCGTCCTGGTTATCAGCCACGTTTTCTCCCTTGTTCACACCGATCTTACTAAGACACCTCCGGGTGTTGCTGAAAAGGCCGCCAACGTCACCCGCGCGGCCGCTACAGGCCCGCCTCGGCGTCGTCGACGTCGTCGGCGCCCTCGTCCCCCAGGCCACGGCGCGCCCCGTAACGGATCACGAGCGGCACAGGAAAGACCGCCGATACGGCCGCGACGAGGACCCAGGTGGACGAAACGCCGGCGCCGACCACGGCGAGCGTGTCATCGGCGGGCGGGAAGTAGACCAGCCACCCCGTCGCGGCGAATGTGCCGATGACGTAGGCCACCCAGGCCCCAAACGAGCCCCACTCCCACATGAACCACGCGCCGGCGGCCACGATCCCCGCGGCCAGCCCAACGCCCACCCACGGCATATCCAAGGGTCCGGCCGACACCACCACGGTCAGCATCCCCGTGACGAAGCCGACCACCGCGCCGACGACGCTCTTCACTTGCCCGCCTTCGCCGCGGCCTTCTTCCGCCCGGCCTCCCGCCCGCGCAGCGTCGCGGACAGCTCGACCTTGCGGATGCGCGCCGTCTCGGGCGTGACCTCGATGCACTCGTCGGCGGCGGCGAACTCGATCGCCTCCTCGAGCGTGAGGTAGCGCCGGGCCTGGAGCGTTTCGAAGACGTCGGCGGTGGAGGAGCGCATGTTCGTCATCTCCTTTGCGCGCACCACGTTCACATCCATGTCCTCGTTACGCGGGTTCTCGCCCACTACCTGGCCCTCGTAGACCTCGTCGCCCGGGTCCACGAAGAACGTGCCGCGGTCCTCGAGGCGCTGCAGGGAGAACGCTGTCACCTGGCCCTGACGGTCCGACACGAGCGAGCCGGTCTGGCGCGAGACGATCTCCCCCGCCCACGGCTTGTAGCCCTCCGAGATCGAGGTGTAGATACCCGTGCCGCGCGTGAGCGTGAGAAACTGCGTGCGGAAGCCGATAAGCCCGCGTGCCGGCACGATGAACTCCATGCGCACCCACCCCGAGCCGCGGTTCGCCATCGTCTCCAGGTGGCCCTTGCGCAGCGCCATGAGCTGGGTGACCGCGCCCAGGTACTCCTCGGGCACGTCCACCTGCGCGCGCTCCCACGGCTCGTTCACGACGCCGTCGATCACCTTGCGCACCACCTGCGGCTTGCCCACGGTCAGTTCGAAGCCCTCGCGGCGCATCGTCTCCACGAGCACGGCCAACGCCAGCTCGCCGCGGTCCTGGACCTCCCACGTGTCAGGGCGGTCGGTGGGCAGCACGCGGATCGACACGTTGCCCACGAGCTCCTGGGTGAGCCGGTCGCGGATCTGGCGGGCCGTCAGCTTGTGGCCAGCCACGCGGCCGGCCAGCGGGGAGGTGTTCGTGCCGATCGTCATGGAAATCGCCGGATCATCAATGTGGATCGGCGGGCGCGGGCGCGGGTCCTCCATGTCCACCAGCGTCTCACCGATCGTGATGTTGGCAATCCCCGCGATGGCCACGATGTCACCCGGGCCGGCGCTCGGGGCCGGCTGGCGCTCGAGGCCCTTCGTACGCAGGAGCTCAGTGATGTGGACGCGCTCGATCGGCGAATCCGGGCCGTCGGCCAAGCCCACCCAGGCGCCCTTCTTCAGCTCGCCGGAAAACACGCGCACGAGCGCCAAACGGCCGAGGAACGGCGAGGCGTCCAGGTTGGTCACCTGCGCAACGAGCGGGGCCGCCGGGTCATACGTGGGCGCGGGCACGTGCTGCAAAATGGCGCGGAAGAGCGGCTCGAGGTTGGGCGAGTCCGGCAGGGCGCCGTCGTCGGGCTGGGTCAGCGACGCGCGGCCGGCCTTCGCGGCGGCGTAAACCACGGGGATCTCCAGGATCGCCTCGAGGTCGAGTGCAGTGCCCTCACTTTCGACGTCGGCGGCGAGGTTGAGCAGCAGCTCCTGGGTTTCCTGGACCACCTCGGATATGCGGGCGTCGGGGCGGTCGACCTTGTTGATGACCGGGATGACGGGCAGGCCGGCCTCGAGCGCCTTGCGCAGCACGAAGCGGGTCTGCGGCAGCGGGCCCTCGGACGAATCGACGAGGAGCACCACGCCGTCCACCATCGACAGCCCGCGCTCGACCTCGCCGGAGAAGTCCGCGTGCCCGGGGGTGTCGATGACGTTGATGGTCAGCCCCTCGGGCGCGCCGAACTCGGCCGCGGACGGGCCCACGTAGGAGATGGCCGTGTTCTTAGCCAGGATCGTGATGCCCTTCTCGCGCTCGATGTCGCCCGAGTCCATCACGCGTTCGCCGGTGGACTCCACCGTGGCATGCGGGTCAAAGACGCCACCCTGCCAGAGCATGGCGTCCACCAGGGTGGTCTTGCCGTGGTCGACATGGGCCACGATCGCGACGTTGCGCAGATCGTTGCGAACGGTGAGGGTCATAGGAATCCTTCAGGTAGAAAGCCAACGTCTCATCCTAAACCCGGCCCGCCGCACCGGCGTAGAGCGGCCGGCCAAATGCGAGCGAAAGTACACGGGCCCGCCCGGCAGCGCCCAGCGGAGCGTGAGAGAATACCGGCATGACTGTGATCCTGCGCGGTAAAACCCGCACCTACGCCTACCTCCTCTACGCCCTCGCCGCCATCTCCCTGGTGGGCTCGGCGGTCCACGGCGGGGTGGCCGAGCTGCTGTGGGCCGTGCCGATCGCCGCCGTCCTCGCCGCCTTCGGCTGGGTGGTCTTCCACAACCCACGCCTCGAGGTGGGGCCCGGCGGCCTGCGCGTGGTCAACATTATCCGCGAACACCTGATCCCCTGGTCCGACCTGGCGCTCGCCGAAAACCGCTGGGGCCTCTACCTCTACAACCGGGCTGACCGCAAGATCAGCGTGTGGGGCGTGCCCTCGAACGTGGGCCTGTTCAACAACTCCTGGCGCGACCGCAAGAAGGCCTACGAGGATCCGGACATTGTGTGGGAGGACTCCGGCACGCTCTCCCGCACCGTCTCCACCGGCTTCGCCGCGGACCTCATCATGGTCCGCCACGGCAACATCACCCGCAACGCCCAGCTACGCGCCAGCCTCAAGCCCGCGCAATACTGGCCCGATCAGACGGTGACGAAGTTCCAGCCCCTGCCGGTCATCGTGCTCGGCGTGGCGCTCGCCGGAGCGGGTCTGGCAATCGCGGGCACCCGCTAGTCCTGTTGCCAGGCTTCCCACAGTGAGGCGTACTCCCCGCCCCTAGCCACCAGCTCGTCGTGCGAGCCGAGCTCGGCTACCTCGCCGTCGATCATGACAGCCACGCGGTCGGCGTCGTAGGCCGTGTAAAGGCGGTGGGCGATCGAGATCACCGTGCGGCCCTCGAGCAGGCGCAGCAGCGACTGTTCGGCCGAGCGCGCCACCGTAGGGTCGAGCAGCGAGGTCGCCTCGTCGAGGATGAGCACGTCAGGGTCGAGTAGCACAATGCGCGCCAGGGCCAGCTGCTGGGCCTGCGACGGCGCCAGCTCCTTCTCCCCCGAACCCACGCGGGTCTGAAGGCCCTTCTCCAAGCGCTCCACCCACGTGGCGTCAACGGTGGCGAGCGCCGCGAGCAGCTCGGCGTCGGTGGCATCCTCCTTGGCAAAGCGCAGGTTGTCGGCGATCGTGCCCACGAACACGTGATTTTCCTGGGTGACGAGCGCGATGGTCTGATGCAAGAGCGCCTCGGGCAGCGCCGTGACCTCCACCCCGCCCACGCGGATCGAGCCACACCCCGGCGGGTTGACCGCGGCGATGAGGCGGCCGAGGGTCGACTTGCCCGCGCCCGACGGGCCGACGATCGCCAGCCGTTCACCCGGGGCAACCTCGAGGCTGACGTCGCGCAACACGGGCCGGCCGTCGCGATAGCTGAACGAGACGCCCTCCACACTGACCGCGGAACTGGCCGGGACGGCGTCGCCGGCAACCCTGTCCGCCTCAACCTCGGCCACGCCGAAGATACGGGCGAGCGCGACGGCGGCGAACTGTAGCTCGTCGAACCACCAGGCGAGCTCATCCAGCGGCACACGCAGCTGCTGGGCATACAGTGTGACGGCGATGACCGCACCCACCGTCACATACCCCAGGCCCACCAGCCAGGCCCCCCACAGGATCGAGATGACCATCGGGGCGTAAAGCACCGCAAGCAAGGAGATGACCAGGTAGGAGCGCATGAGCCCCGAGTAGCGCTCGTTGTCCCAGTACTCGCGCAGGAGCACGGAGGTGCGGCGGATGCGCACCTCACTCATCGCCAGCGAATCGACCGTGGCGGACTGCTCCACGGTTTCCGTGATGTCACCCGAGACCTCGGCGTTGAGCGCGGAGGCCGCCAGGTACACGGCGATCGTACGGCGCAAATACTTGCGTACCACGAAGTACATCGGAACAAAACTCAGGAGCACCACAAAGCCGACCCGCCACTCCACCAGGAACGCCGCCACCACCGTGACGACCACCTGGAAGGACAGCACCATGATGCGCGATACCCCTTGGCGAATGATGAACTCCACCCGGTTGACGTCGGCGGTGGTGCGCCCCAGCAGGTCGCCCGTGCCGGCCGCCTCGACCGTGGACAGCGGCAAGTGCATGACGGCCTCCACCAGCCGCACGCGCAACTCGTGGAACACCTTCTGCCCCAGCACGCGACTACGGAAGTCGGCGAACCATGTGGCGACCACGTTGGCCAGCATTGAGATCGCGATCGCTACCACATACGTGCGGATCACCGCTGCCTGTGCCCCGCCCGCGAGCGCGTCGAAGGAGCGCCCGATGATCCATGGAGTGATGACGGCGGCCACGGCCACCACGATCTGCGTGGCGATGACCAGCAGAAATTCGTCCTTGTAGGCGGCGAAGAGTTCGAGCATCTTCGCCCCGACCGTCCGGTTTGTTGCAATGGGTAGTTTCATCGGGCCTCCCGGTGCACGACGTCGAAGTAGCGCGGATCGTCCAGCAGCTCGGCGTGCGTGCCGCGGGCGAGCTCGGCGCCGTCGGCACCAAGGAAGATGACCTCGTCCGCCTCACCGAGCACGATGGGCGAGGTGGTGACGACGGCGGTGGTGCGGCCCTCCCGCGCGGCGCGCAAGCGCTGGGCGATGCGGGACTCGGTGTGGGAGTCGACAGCGGAAGTCGGCTCCACGAGCAGGAGGATGGGCGCCTCGGTGAGCACCGCCCGAGCCAGTGCCACGCGCTGGCGTTGGCCTCCCGAGAGCGAGCGGCCGCGCTCGGCCACGTAGCCGTCCAGCCCCTCCTCCAGGCTGTCAACGATGTCGGCGGCGTCGGCGGTGATCATGGCGAGCATGAGCTCGCGCACCCCGATCGCCACCGGGTTGTCCTTGTGGTCGCGGTGGGCAACCCCCGAGCCGTCGCCCGTGTCGGCCATCTGGCGGCCCACCTCGCGTGGGAGCGGCCAGGCAGCGTTGTTCGCCTCCAGGTTCGAGCGCAGCCGGCCCTGAAAGAGTTGGGCGATCGCGTCCGAGAGCACGATCGCGCTACGGACCTCGGCCAGCGGGAAGGCCGTCAGCGGGATGGAATCCTCGCCCTCCCAGCGGGCGGTGACGGGGGCGGCGTCGTCGGTGCGGGCCAGACGCTCGAGGAGCTCGGCCGAGACCTCGGGCGCGGAGCACACGAGCGCCGTGTTGAGGCCGGGCTTGATCTCCACACCCGTCGCCTCGTCCCGCAGGTGGGCGCACGACCAGTCTGCGCCGGCGCGGGCCGGCTGGGCGGCGGCGTCGGACGTGAGGGGCTCAATCGCCATCACCTTCGCCACCCGCCCGGCGCAGACGCGGGCGTCGGTGTACGTTTGCAGGAAGCCGAGCACCATCCAGATCGGAGCGCCCATGAACATCGAATACCCGTAGAAGGATACGAGCTGGCCGTGCGTCATCGCGCCCGAATAGACCTCCCACAGGCCGCCGCCCACGATGAGGACGGTGAAGCCGTACGGCACCGCGGCCGACAACGCGTTGAGGAAGGACTGCAGGGCGGCGGCACGAATCCCCGTCTCGCGCACCTTCTCCGACTGGCGCGTGTAACGCCCGATGTAAATATCCTCCCCGCCCACGCCGCGCAGCACACGCAGGCCGACCACGGCATCCGAGGCCAGGGTGGTGAGCTTGCCCCTCTCCTCGCGCTGGGCGTCAAGGCGGCGCTGGAGCGGGTTGATGAACACCAGCATGATCCCGATCGCCACCGGCACCCCGATCACCACCACAAGCCCTAGTGGCACGCTAATGCGGAGCATGAGGGCGGCGGTCAGCACAAAGGAGAAGATTGCAGCCGTCACGTCGGCAACCATGTAGGAAAAAGCGCCAAGCTTCTGGGCGTCGGTGGTGACGGCCGTGACCATCTCCCCCGACGGGATCGCTGCGCGCCCTCCTCCGCGCACGCCCGCGATCCGCTCCACCATCTTCAACGACCAGCCCACATGCGCGCGCAACTCTGTCACCATGAGCACGGGCTCGGCAGCCGCGCCGATCATCCGTACCGCCATCGCGGCAAAAATGAGGGCGACCCCTGGGAGTAGGGACGTGGTCAGGCCGCGCTCGATGCCGGAGTCCAACGCCCGCCCCAGCGCCCAGGAGATGAACACCCCGCCGCCGTACGCCGCCATCGACAGGAGCGTGGCAAGCGCCAACACCTGCCAGTTCGCGCGAAGGGTAGAACGAAGCAGGCGGCCCGGGTCCATCTCCGGAACCGCGGACATCTCGAAGGAGGCCGGCCAGCGCTTCGGCTGCGGCCCAACCTCGAACCGGCGCTGATTAATTGCGCGGGAGGCGCGCTGAGAAGAAACGTGTTTTGCCATAGCTTTCGCAATTCCACACCGTCATCGGTCAAGTGTCAAACGCAGTCTCACGTGACAATATGCGGGAGGGCCGCCCCTTCCGGGACGGCCCTCCGTGTTCGTGTGCTATAGCCGAGAGATTACTTGGTGTAGCCGATGTTCTCGGTCAGCAGGGTCTCGAACGTGGTCGAACCGTAGTTCGCCAGGTTCGAGGGGATTGCCGTGATGTTCGCGCGGTAGTACAGCGGGAGAACCATGACTTCGTCCCAGATCACCTTATCGGCTTCGTTGGTGAGCTCGCGGCGCTTGTCGACGTCGGTCTCAGCAGCGATCTGCGGGATCAGCTCGTCAACCTTGTCAACCTTGAGGCCGGCGAAGTTCGAGTTCACGAGGTTGCCCTCATCATCGAACGGGTTGCCGTAGATCTGGCCGACGTTCGCCATCGGGTACGGGGTGCCGTTCCACGCGAAGGAGGTCGCATCGTACTCGCCACCAATGACGTGCTTGAAGAAGTTCTGCCCCTCAACATCCTGGTAGGTCACCTTGATGCCGATGTCCTTCATCATCTCCATGAGCATGGCGCCCTCGTTCTCATTCGCGGCGTTACCCGGAATGCGCAGGTAACGGAAGCCAAGCTCCTGGCCGTCCTTCTCGTAGTAGCCCGAGGTTTCATTCATGGTGTAACCGGCGTCCTCGAGGAGGGCGGTGGCCGCCTCCGGGTCGAAGCCGACCGAGTTGTCCTGGTAGCCAGCCTGGTTCGGCATGAAGAAGTGGTTGCCCAGGTTCAGATCGTAATCCTGCGAGGGCAGGCCAGACAGGTCGGAAGCGGCAATGTCCTTGGTGTCAATGCCGAGCTGGATCGCCTGGCGAACCGCCTTGTCCTGGAGCGCACCCGCGCGGGAGTTGAAGGTGAAGTGACGCCACTGAACCGAGGACGACATCGTGATCTGAGCGTCGGGGCGGTTCTGTGCCGTCTCGTAGGAGGCGGCGTCAACAATGAAGTTGATCGCGTCGATCTCACCGTTCGCGAAGCCGGAGGCCGTGGCCTGCTGGTTCAGCGAGGAGAAGGTCACAGTCTCAAGCTTCGGAGTCGAGCCCCACCACTCAGGGTTGCGCTCAAGGGTAAGGACCTTCTGGGCGGCGTTCGAGTTCGCCACGCGGAACGGGCCGGCGAAGAACTTGTTCGCCTCGACCGGGTCAACCCAGCCAGTGTTGAAGGTCTCCGGATCGGAGATACCAGCCGCGGGCTGAACCGTGGAGAAGTTCGCCGACCAGTCCGGGTACTCCTCCGAGTACTTGGCGATGACTTGCTGCGGGGAGTCGCCAGCCTCGATCGACTTGATCTGGGTCCAGCCATCAGAGGACGGGCAGCTGATGCCCTCGACCTGGCCCGAGCAGGCCTTCCACAGCGCCTCGTAGTCGGCGGCGGTGATGGGCGTGCCGTCATTCCACTTGGAATCCGGGTTGAGGTTCAGGGTGATGACCATGGCGTTCTCGCCGTCGCCCTTAAGGTTCGCGTCATAGGACTCGAGGTAGGCCGGGTTGACGTCGAAGCCACCGTTCTCGTCGAAAATCCAGTTCACCGGGGCGATGAACGAGGAGATGGTGGAGGAGACGTCAACGGTATTGCCGTCAACGTGGCTTGGGTTGAACTGCTCCGGGTAGGCGTCAGAGATCGCGAGGCGGAGCGTACCGCCGTCGGCGAGCTCGGCCGGATCAACCTTGTTGTAGTCCGACGCCGGCAGCACCTTCTCGTCGCTACCCTTGCCCGGGTCGCCACCCGAGCCGCCGTTCGAACCACCAGACGAGCAGGCGCTCAGCGTGAGCGCGCCAGCGGCAACCAGTGCAATGCCTGCCTTCTTCATTCGCATAAAATGTCCTCCTTCAGGACTCGCCTTTCGCCGGACGTGCGAAAGTTCATGGAGCCAGATTAGTCCATAATCTCGACATCGTGAAAACCTCTCCCCATCCGTTACCGAAGCGTTATCTACTTTTCGGTCAAGAAATGTCTATTGCCGCCGGTCAAAAGGGTGGGCCCGCGATCGACGATCGCGGGCCCACCCCTACCTGGAACGGTTAGAAAACATTGAGCTGGCGCGGGTAGTAGCACGCCACGTCGTGATCTGCACCCATGGTGGAGAACTCGGGGTGAGCCCCCTGGCAGACCTGCTTCTCCCCCTCCATCAGCGTCTCAAAGACTGGACAACGGGTGACGAAGCGGCACCCCTTGGGCGGGTTCGCCGGCGACGGCAGGTCGCCCTTGAGCAGGATGCGGTGGCGACTGCGCTCCTTTGCCGGATCCGGAATCGGGATCGCGGAGAGCAGGGCCTGGGTGTAGGGATGACGCGGCGCCTCGAAGACGGCGTCGACATCGCCAACCTCCACGAGCTTGCCCAAATACATGACGGCCACGCGGTCGGCGATATGGCGGATGACCGACAGGTCGTGAGCCACGAACAGGTAGGACAGGTTGAGCTTGGCGCGCAGTTCGTCCAGCAGGTTGATGACGCCGGCCTGGATCGACACGTCGAGTGCCGAGACGGGCTCATCCAGCACCAGCAGCTTGGGCTGGACCGCAAGCGCGCGGGCGATGCCGATGCGCTGGCGCTGGCCGCCGGAGAAGTTGCGCGGGTAGCGGTTGACGTGCGCGGGCTCGAGGCCCACCATGTCCATCAGTTCCTTCACCCGCGGCTCGATGTCGGCCTTATTCCAGCCGGCATACTTCAGCGGTTCAGCAATGATGTCGAAGACCGGCATGCGCGGGTCAAGGGAGGCCATCGGGTCCTGGAAGACCACTTGGAGGTCATTGCGCACGCGCTTGCGGTCCGCGCGCGTCATGTCCGCCGTGTTCTCCCCGAGCACCACGATCTTGCCCTCGATCGGCTTGACCAGGTTGAGGACCTCCATGAGGGTGGTCGTCTTACCCGAGCCGGACTCGCCCACGAGGCCCAGGGTCTCCCCCGCACGGATGTCGAGGGAAATGCCGTCCACCGCGTGGACCGTGCCCACGCGCCGGCGGAACACCGAGCCCTTCATGAGCGGGAAGTGCTTCTTCATGTCCTCCAGGCGCAGCACCTCTTCGCGCTCGTTGCGCGGCGTTCCATCGAACGGCGGAATGACGGGGGCGGGCTTGGGGTAAATATCCGAGTAGCGCTTCGATTCGTCGCGGATCTCCTCGCGGCGGATGCAGGCCACGTCGTGCGGGATGTCCGGGGTGTCAGACTTGACCGGCTCGAGCGTGGGTTCCCCGTCCAGGCAGGCTTCCACGGCCACCGGGCAGCGGGCGGCAAAAGGGCAGCCGGTCTGTTCGTACAGCATCGACGGCGGGTTGCCTTCGACGACGGCGAGCTGGCTGTCCTTCTTCGAATCGAGCCGCGGCAGGGAGCCGAGCAGGCCGATCGTGTAGGGCATGGCGGAGTGGTAGAAGATCTCGTCCACCGCGCCACGCTCCACGATGCGCCCGGCGTACATGACCGCCACCTTGTCGGCGATGCCGGCTACCACGCCCAGGTCGTGGGTGATCATGATGACCGCGGCGCCCGTCTCCTTCTGGGCGCGGCGCAGAACGTCGAGGATCTGGGCCTGGATGGTCACGTCGAGTGCCGTGGTCGGTTCGTCGGCGATGATGAGGTCCGGTTTGTTGGCGATCGCCATGGCGATCATGGCACGCTGGCGCATTCCGCCGGAGAACTCATGCGGGAAGGACTTGACCCGGATCTCGGGGTTCGGGATGCCCACGATGCTCAGCAGCTCTACCGCGCGGGCCTGGGCGTCCTTCTCCGAGATCTTCTTGTCATGCGACTGGAGTGCCTCGATGATCTGATCGCCGATCGTGTAGACCGGGGTCAGGGCCGAAAGCGGGTCCTGGAAGACCATGGCGATGTTCTTGCCGCGGATCTTCGACAGGTAGGAATCGGACTTGCCCAGGATCTCGGTGCCGTGGATCTTGACCGATCCCTCCACGTCCGCCGCCGGATCGAGCAGACCCATGATCGACATGGAGGTCACGGACTTACCCGATCCAGATTCGCCCACGATGCCGAGCACCTCGCCCGAGTTCACGGTGAGGTTGACTCCGCGCACGGCGTGCACCACGCCATCCTCGGAAGGGAAGCGGACGTTGAGGCCCGACACCTCCACCACCGGCACGCCGGGCGTGGGGGTGGGCAACGAACGATCGTCGGTAGTTTCACTCACGTTGGTCTCTTTCGTAGATGTCACGCCTTACCACCCCCGGACTTCGACGACGGGTCGAGCGCGTCGCGCAGACCGTCACCGATGAAGTTCACCGATGCCAGCATCACGACGAGCGCCACGGCCGGCGGCAGGAACAGCCACGGGTGTGTGATCGCCGACGCCTGGCCGGCGCCGATGAGCGAGCCGAGGGAGACCTGCGGGTCCTTGATGCCGAAGCCGAAGTAGGACAGGGAGGTCTCGGACAGCACTGCGGTGGCCACGCCGAGCGTGAAGTCGATGATGAGTAGCGAGGAGATGTTAGGCAGGATGTGGCGCACGATGATCGTGCCGGAGGGCACGGACATGAACTTCGCGGCGTGGACGTAGTCAAGGTTCTTCACCGACATCGTCAGCGACCGCACCACGCGCGCCGTCAGCATCCAGCCGAATCCTGCCAGCAACAGGATGAAGATGAACACGCCCTTGTTCTCCGCGCCGAAGCGGTTGGAGATGATGGCGATCATGAGGAAGGACGGGATGACCAGCATGAGGTCAATGAACCAGGTGGCGGCCTTGTCCACCCAGCCGCCGAAGTAAGCGGCGGCCGATCCGAAGAGGGCCGCCCATCCGGTCTGGATGAGCGCCACGGCGAAGCCGATGATGATCGACTTGCGCAGGCCCTCGAGCGTCATCGCGAACATGTCGCGCCCGCGGCGGTCGGTACCGAAGAGGTGCTCCGCGCTCGGGCCCTCGAGGTAGTGCCCGCGGTCGCGTTCGAGGTAGCTCCACTCCGTCAGGTGCGGGCCAATGATGGCCACGAGCAAGACGATGACGAGGCCGATGATGCCGACGACGGCCGTCTTGTTACGCCAGAAGCGGCGCAGGACGATCTGCCGGCGCGAGTAGCGCTTGGTGGAAGCCAGGCGCTCGGCATTCTGCTGGGCGAGCTTGGTGCGCACGGCGCCGAGCTGTGCGGCATCCGCCATCGGGGAAATCTGTTCGGGCAACACTACTTCAGTGGTGTGATCGAGATGCTCCATTAGTTCACCCTCACTCGTGGATCGACTGCTGCGATCAGGACGTCGGACAGGAAAGCGCCGGTGAGTGTGGCAACACCGGAGAAGGCGACCACGGCCGCGGTTCCGTTGATGTCCTGCGCCTGGATGGTCTTCACACCGTAGATGCCCATGCCCTCCCAGCCGAAGACCTGCTCGGTGATGGCGGCGCCCAGCACGAGGCCGGTGATGCCAAAGGCGAAGTAGGTAGCAATCGGGATGAGGGAGGTGCGCAGGGCGTGGCGGCGCACGGCGGTGCCGAAGCGCAGGCCCTTGGCGCGGGCGGTGCGCACGTAGTCGGCACCGAGGGTGTCAAGCATGAGGTTGCGCTGGTAGCGCGAATAAGTGGCGAGGCCGCCCAGCGAGATCGCGATCGTGGGCAGCAGCAGATGCGTGAGGCGATCTTGCAGGTTGGGCCAGAATTCCGCGGGTGGCACGGCTGACTGTGGCCCGAGGAATTGGAAGAAGGTTGAATCGAAGGTGTTGTTGAACCACACGGCACTCATCTGCAGGCCGATGGCGATAACCATGGCGGGGGTGGAGATGATGATCATGGCGATGATGGTGACGATGCGGTCACCCACCGAGTACTGGTGCACGGCCGCCCATGCGCCGATCGCCACGCCGCCGACGATGCCAATGAAGAAGCCGAGGAAGACCAGTTGCAAGGAGAGCAGGATGCGGTTGGCGACCTGGTCGTTGACCGATTCGCCCAGCGGGGAGAAGCCCCAGTCCCAGTGCCCGAAGACCATTCCGAGCCAGTCGACGTAGCGGCTCCAGATCGGCTCGAGCGGGTTGATGTTCCACGCGTTAAGGCGGGTGTCAACTGCCGCCACGACCTCCGCGTACGAACTGTTGGCCATCTTGGTCAGTTCGTTCTCGATGAGCATCGAGCGCGGATCCAACTGTGTGCCCGCCAAGAAGTAGGCGATAGTGACGGCTACGAACAGTAGAACTACGTAGTTCAGCAACCGTCGGATCAGATACTTAGTCATGCGAGGCCTTCTCGTAAGTGACGCCCTCCGCCTCGCTTGGACGATGGGCGTCAATTCTTCACTTATGGTCAGGGAGTCTATACCCAAGCATTGATCTAATCACGTTTAGAGGTGTCCCGCCCCTCAAATTCAGTTCAAAATCACGCTAGGGAATGCCCTCGGAGTGGCAAAGCCGACCTCGAGTCGATAACTGACCACTTCCAAACTAGGCTGAATCCGTGCAGATCGTCAACGTACTTCATCGCGGCCCAGTCGATTACATGACCGTTGACCGTCTCCAGCGCTATATTCACGGCGAGGTGGCGGCTTTGCGGATGCCGGATACCTTTATTGTGTGGGAGGCCCAGCCCACCTACACGGCCGGCCGGCGCACGGAGGACAAGGACATCCCGGACACGTCCGTGCCGGTGATCCGGATGGATCGGGGCGGATCGGTCACCTATCACGGCCCGGGCCAGCTTGTGGTCTACCCCATCGTCAAGGTCCGCCCGCCGAAGGACGTAGTCGCGTTCGTGCGCAACACGGAGCGGGCGATCATGGGGGCGCTTGCCGAGTACGGCATCGACTCGGTCCAGGTGGAGGGCCGGTCCGGGGTGTGGATCTGCGCGCCCGGCGCGATCGATCGGAAGGTGTGCGCGATCGGCATCAAGTTCGCTGACGACGCCACGATGCACGGCCTCGCCCTCAACGTCACCACCAACCTGGAGGACTTCACGCGGGTCATCCCCTGCGGCCTTGCCGACGCCGGGGTCACCTCGCTTGCCGAGCTGGGACATCCCACCACGCTCGACGACGCCGCAGTCACCCTCTTGCCTCACCTCGCGCGGGCCTACCAGCAGTTTGCGCTGCGCCCGTCGGAGGAGCTGGAGGTCGCGGACACGGAGGCGATCATCACCCAGATGGGCGACTTCCACCCCACCCCGCACGCGGATACCGGCTCGGCCTGGCATCCCCGCCACTAGGCGGCCCGGCTTACAATGACGACGTACGTTTAAAGGAGAACACGTGAGCCTCAGCATCGACCAGCGAAATCCCGAGGGGCGCAAGTTGCTGCGCATCGAAGAGCGCAACGCCGAGACACCGATCGAATCGAAACCGGAGTGGATCAAGACCACCGCCACCGTGGGCAAGGAATACACCGACATGCGCAACCGCGTGGACGGCGCCGGCCTACACACGGTGTGCAAGGAGGCCAACTGCCCCAACATCTACGAGTGTTGGGAGGACCGCGAGGCCTCCTTCCTCATCGGCGGTGACATCTGCACCCGCCGCTGCGACTTCTGCTTTATTAAGACGGGCAGGCCCACCGAGTACGACGTCGACGAGCCGCGCCGCGTGGCGGAGAGCGTGCGCGAGATGCAGCTCAACTACGCCACGATCACGGGCGTCACCCGCGATGACCTGGAGGACGGCGCCTCCTGGCTGTACGCGGAGACGTGCCGCAAGATCCACGAGCTGTGCCCGAACACGGGCGTGGAGCTCCTGATCGACGACATGCGCGGCGGCGCCCCGGCCCTCCAGCGGGTCTTCGATTCGCGCCCCGAGGTGCTAGCCCACAACCTGGAGACCGTGCCGCGCATCTTTAAGAAGATCCGCCCGGCTTTCCGCTACGAGCGCTCGCTCGACCTGATCACGTTCGCCTCGGAGAACGAGCTGATCACGAAGTCGAACCTCATCCTCGGCATGGGCGAGACCCACGACGAGGTGCTGGCGACCATGGCCGACCTGCGCGAGGCCGGCTGCGACATCCTCACCATCACCCAATACCTGCGCCCCTCCAAGTTGCACCACCCGATCGACCGCTGGGTTAAGCCCGCGGAGTTCGTGGAGCTGTCGAAGATCGGCTACGAGATGGGCTTTGCCGGGATCATGGCCGGTCCGCTCGTGCGCTCCTCTTACCGTTCGGGCTCGTTGTGGTCGCGGGCGATGAAGCACAAGGGTTGGGAGATCCCCGAGAACCTGCGCGCGATCGCCGGCGCGGACGACAAGCCGCTGTTTGCCCGCCAGGAGGCGGCCGCCGTCGTCGCCCGCCACGGCTGACCGCGCGGCCGCGCAACCGCCGGGTCAGAACATCGCCACGAGGGCGTTGCGGTCGGCCTTGCCGTTGCCGTTGATCGGTAGCGCGTCCACCACGATGAGCTTGCGCGGCACCTTGAAGCGTGCCAGGCGCGAGCCCACATGGCGCTGGACGTCCTCGAGGGTGGGGGCCGCATGCCCGGCCTGCATGACCACCGCGGCCGACACCGTCTCTCCCCACTTCTCGTCCGGCGTGCCCACGACCGCACAGTCGGAGATGCCCTCCATCTGGGCCAGCACCGCCTGGATCTCCTCGGCCTGAATGTTGACTCCGCCGGAGTTGATGACGTTGTGCAGGCGCCCGGTCACCGACATGAAGCCGTCCTCGTCGAGGCGCACCAGGTCTCCTGTGTGGAGCCAGCCGGACCGGAAGGACTGCGCGGTTTGAAGCGGGTCGTGCCAGTAGCCGTTCACGACGCTCGGGCCCCGGACCACCAGCTCGCCCTCGGTCGTGTCGTTGCCGTCGGCGTCGACAATGCGGGCCTCCACGTGCGCGAAGGGCCGCCCGATAGAGCCGGGCCGTTCGGCCAGGTGTTCGGCCGGCAGGTACGCGCCGGAGGCTCCCATCTCGGTCATCCCCCACACGTTAAGCGGTTTGAGGCCGGCGTCCATGAGGCGGGCCAGTAACGCCGGCGGCACCATGCCCCCGCCGATGAGTGGCAGGCGCCAGTGGCTGAGGTCGCGCACGGGGAAGCTCGGGTGGTCGAGGAGGGCGGCGTAGATGGTCGGCACGCCGAACATCATCGTCACCTGGTGTTCTTCGAGCAGGTCGAGCACGACGCCGGGGTTGAAGTCGCGCACCAGCACCACCTTCCCGCCGTGCGAGAACAGATCGAGGGTGGTGCCATTGAAGCCGCCGATGTGGGTCATCGGCGCGACAGTCAGCACCGAGTCCAGGTTGGAGTACTCGAAGCCCTCGCGGAAGTTGCGACTGGCCCACCACAGCTGTTCATGGGTGAGTTCCACCGCCTTGGGCATGCCCGCCGAGGCCGAGGTAAAGAGCATCGCGGCCGGCCCCTCCGGGTACTGGCGGGAGTTCAGCGCCGTGGAGCCGTCCTTGATAGTGGTGATGAACTTGCCGTTCTGGGCCTCCATCGCCGCGCCGATCCCGATGAAGCCGTTGGAGATGGCGGTGGAGACGGAGGCGGCGTCATCGTCGACCACCAGGTGGAGCAGCGTGCCGGTGGACGTGAAGATGCCCAGGTCCGCGAGCGCCGCTTCGAGCACCACCACACGCGGGCCGCAAAAGTCCACGATTGCCTGGTGGTCGGCGCGGGTGAGGCGCGCGGAGACGGGCACGAAGATGGCGCCCAGCCGCGCGCACGCCACATGCAGGAGCAGGTGGTAGGGCGAGTTGCGGGAGATGAGCATGACCCGGTCACCCTCGGAGACACCGGCGGCGGCGAGCATTTGCGCGAGCTGGCGGGTGCGGACGGCAGCCTCGACCACCGTTATCTCCGCACTCCCGTAAACGATGGAGGTGCGCTGGGGGTGGGCGCGGGCCGCGCGGTCGAGGGCGTGGGCGGCGTTGTAGTTCGGTTTCTTAAGCACCGGCGAAGTATCCTCGCAAAATCGCGGTCATGGCCTCGATGTCGGCCGGCGAGGAGATCTCGCGCGCCGAATGCATCGACAGCAGCGGCACGCCCACGTCCACCGTGAGCACTCCCAACCGGGTGGCGGTGAGCGGGCCGATCGTGGAGCCGCAGGGCACGTCGTTGTTGGAGACGAACTGCTGGGTGGCCACCCCTTCGGCGGCGGCCGCGCGTAGCCACAGCGCGGTGCCCTCGGCCTCGGTTGCGTAGCGTTGGTTGGCGTTGACCTTGAGCAGCGGGCCGCCCCCGAGCACGGGGTGGTGGTCCGGGTCGTGCAGGCCCGCCTTGTTCGGGCTGATGGAGTGGCCGGCGTCGGCGGAGATGCACGTGGAGTTGGCGATCATCCGGGCAAAACGCTCGTCCCCCACGGCGTCGAGCTCGAGGCTGGCGGCAATGCGGCGGAGCGTATTTTCGAGGAAGGGCCCGGCCGCGCCGGTGTAGGTGGACGAGCCGACCTCCTCGTGGTCGAAGGCCACGAAGATCGCCACGTCCTCGCCCTCCGCCACCGCGGCCTGCACGCCGGGATCGAGGAAGGCCGAGAGCGAGGTGAAGACCGAGGAAAGGTTGTCCTGGCGGCCAGCGGAGAAGAAGGCATCCCCGCTCGGCCCGCCGTAGACCGCGGGCTCCTGCACGTCGTAGGCGAAGAGGTCAAAGGCCGCGGCGCGCTCTGGGTCCACCCCGGCCAGCTCGCAGATGTAGGGCAGCAGCTCCGCCTCCCCGATTGCCCAGATTGGCTTGTAATCGACCTGGCGGGAGAGCTTGAGGTTATCGTTGACCGAGCGGTCCAGGTGCGGGGCCAGCTGCGGGATGGTCATGATGGCGGGCGTGCGCACCAGGTGCACGGTGCCGTCCAGTTCGGTCACAACGCCGGCCAGGCCCAGGTCCCGATTCAGCCAGGAGTTGAGCAGCCCGCCGCCGTAGACCTCCACGTTGACCTGCCCAAACCCGTGGGCCTGGCTGGAGGGGGCAGGCTTGACCTTGAAACTCGGGGAGTCGGTGTGGGAACCGACGATCCGGAAGCCCGAATCCGGGCCGACCTTTCCCACGCACCACGCGATGACGGCCCCGCCGCGCACGAGGAAGCCCTTGCGCTCCCCCACCCACGCCGCCTGTTCATCCTGGCGGGCATACCCGGCCTCCCCCAGGCGCCGGGCGATCTCAGCCGCGGCGTGGAACGAGCTCGGGGACGCACTAATGAAAGCTGCATAATCCTGGATCAACGTAGACATGCCGCCATTGTACGTGGTGGCAGGCCACCGCCCCGAGTTTTTCCGCCACGGAATGAAGAACGCGGGCTACCTAGCGCTCCTGGGCGGCGAGCGCGCCGAGGAGGAAGACCCAGGCGTCGCGGTCGGGGCGGATGAGGTCCAGGTGGTCGGCTCCCTCCACCACGGCCAGGTTGAATGGCTCGGCGCGCAACTCGCGCGAGCGGTCCACCGGCACCAGCGCGTCGTCGACCCCGTGAATGATGTCCACCGAGAGTTCGCGGGCGCGGAAGCGCGCCGGGCCCACCTGGTAATAGGTAAAGAGCGGGTCGTAGACGGCGTAGCGATCCGGGACCTCCTCTGGCAGTCCGCCGATCCAGCGAGCCGTGGTGCCGCCGTCATCGGCTTCGTGCACATCGCGCGCCAGGTCGAGGATCGGGGCGAGGAGGATGGCGGAGCACACGGCCGTTTCCGGCGCGAGTGCCACGTTCATCGCAAAGGTGCCACCGACGTCGTGACCCACCCAGATCGCCTGGCCGAGCACCGGATGCATGCCGAGCGTGGTGTAGTCGGCCGCGGCGAGTTCGGGGCGGGCGTCCACGCGGCGATAGTCGACCAGGCCCACACAGTAGCCGGCGCGGGCGAGCGCGCGGGCGGCCGGGCGGGTGGCGGCAAGGGCGTGGTGGAACAGGGCGCCGTGGACGAGGCAGACGGGCCGGCCTGCCGGATCGCCATACCACTCGATGACCTGGTTCGGCGCCTCCCCGTAGGACTCCACACGGTCAGGTCGGATCGGCAAGGTTCGAAGCCATTGCACGGCCCGCTCTTCCCCGAGGGAGAGCCCGGGTGGTTGAACATCCATCGACTAGTTGCTTTCGGCACCCATGTCGTTGACGAAGGCGCGCTGGGTGGGCGTCTCCACCGCGTGGGGATCGTAGTTAGTCTTGACGAAATCGATCGCGGCGTGCGGGTCCATGCCATCGAGCACGCCCATGATGGCGAGCGCGGTGCCCGTGCGGCCCACACCTCCAGCGCACACGATCTCCACCTTCTCGTTTTCCGCGCGCTCCCACGCCTCACGCAGCACCTCGTGCGCCTGGGCGGGGCGGCGCGGCAGGCGGAGGTCCGGCCAGTCGATGAGAATGGTTTCGGTTGCCGACGTCACCACGCCGGGGTGGCCGAAGCGCGAGCCGACGCCGGTGGTGAGAATGACGCACAGGTCAGCCGGCTCCTCGGTGGCCTTGCGCCACGAGCGGCCGCGAACCCGGCGTCCGGACGGGAATTCCACGACGCCGTGGGACATCGCCCAGTGCTTGACTGCGCTCCCTTGTATCATCGTGCTCCCTCGGTTGATTGATGATTTCACCGTACCAACCGAGGCGTAGATTCCGAAAAGCTTTCCTCGCGAAAAGGGCACATCTAGCCCAAGATCACACTCGGTTGCAGGAGGACGGCACGAGATTGCGTAGTGCCTCACACGGAGCGCAAAAATCGGATAATCTTGAGATCGAGAGAAATTCTTGCCCGCAAAGGAGACCTCATGGCACGGATCATTTACACTCACACCGACGAAGCTCCCATGCTCGCCACCGCCTCCCTGCTGCCCATCATCGAAGGCTTCACGGCGCAGGCCGGCATCGACGTCGAGCTGCGCGATATCTCCCTGGCCGGCCGCATCATCGCCGCCCTGTCCGACTTCCTGCCCGCGGGCCAGCGCCAGTCCGACGCGCTCGCCGAGCTCGGTGAGCTGGCCAAGACCCCCGAGGCCAACATCATCAAACTGCCCAACATCTCCGCCTCGATCCCCCAGCTCAAGGCCGCGATCGCCGAGCTGCAGGCCGAGGGCTACGCGCTGCCCGACTACCCCGAGCCCCCCGCCACCGATGAGGAGCGCGAGATCCGCGCCCGTTACGACGCCGTCAAGGGCTCGGCCGTCAACCCCGTGTTGCGCGAGGGCAACTCCGACCGCCGCGCACCCCAGGCCGTGAAGAACTTCGCCAAGGCCCACCCGCACTCGATGAAGCCATGGTCGGCCGACTCCCGCACGCGGGTGGCCACGATGGACGCCGGCGACTTCCGCGCCAACGAGGTCAGCACGGTCATTTCCGGCGACGGCGCCGTGCAGATCGTGTTCGTGGGCGCGGGCGGGGAGCGCGTGCTGCGCGAGGTGCCCGTGACGGACGGCGAGGTTTTTGACGCCACGAAGATGGACGCCGCGGCGCTCCAGGAGTTCTTGGCCGGGACCGTGGCCGAGGCGAAGGACACCGGCGTGCTGTACTCCTTGCACATGAAGGCCACCATGATGAAGGTCTCCGACCCAATCATCTTCGGCCACGCCGTCGCCGCCTTCTTCCCCCAGACCTTCGCCGCCTACGGAAAGGCGCTTGCCGACGCCGGCCTGTCACCGAACGACGGCCTCGGTTCGGTGCTTGCCGGGCTCGACGCGCTGAAGAACGGCTCCGAGATCCGCGCCTCCTTCGAACGCGAGATGGCCGAGGGCCCGGGCCTGTCCATGGTTAACTCCGACCGTGGCATTACCAACCTCCACGTCCCCTCCGACGTGATCGTAGACGCCTCGATGCCGGCCATGATCCGCAACGGCGGCAAGGCGTGGGACAAGGATGGCAACACGGCCGACACCCTGGCCGTCATCCCTGATTCCAGCTACGCCGGGGCCTACGAGGCTGTGATCGAGGACTGCAAGGCCAACGGCGCTTTCGACCCGGCCACCATGGGCACCGTGCCAAACGTGGGCCTCATGGCGCAGAAGGCCGAGGAGTACGGCTCGCACGACAAGACGTTCGAGATCGCCGAGGCGGGCCACGTGGAGGTGCGCAAGGATGGTGAGGTGCTCCTGCGCGTTGAGGTGGGCGCGGGCGACATCTACCGCTCGTGCCAGACGAAGGACGCTCCGATCCGCGACTGGGTCTCGCTCGCCGTGCGTCGTGCCCGCCTGTCTGGGATGCCGGCCGTGTTCTGGCTCGACCCGGAGCGCGCCCACGACCGCACGATCCGCGCCAAGGTGGATGCCTACCTGCTCGAGGAGGACACCACCGGGCTCGACATCCGCGTCCTGTCGCCCATCGAGGCCACGCGCTTCACGCTCGAGCGCATCCGCAAGGGCGAGGACACGATTTCGGTGACCGGCAACGTGCTACGCGACTACCTCACCGACCTCTTCCCCATCATGGAGCTTGGCACGTCGGCCAAGATGCTGTCGGTGGTGCCGCTCATGGCCGGCGGTGGCCTGTTCGAGACAGGCGCGGGCGGTTCGGCGCCGAAGCACGTGGAGCAGCTCATCAACGAGATGCACCTGCGCTGGGATTCGCTCGGCGAGTTCCTGGCCCTGGCCGAGTCGCTACGCCAGCTCTCCCGCTTCGCCAACAACCCGCGGGCCGCCGTGCTCGCCGACGCGCTCGACCGCGCCACCGAAACCCTGCTCAATGAGGGCCGCTCGCCGCAGTACAAGACCGGCACGCCGGACACACGCTCCTCGCACGCCTGGCTCGCCATCTACTGGGCTGACGAGCTCGCCAAGGCCGACGACGACGTCGCCGCCACCTTCGCGCCCTTCGCCCGCCAGCTGGCCGAAAACGCGGAGACAATCGAGGCCGAGCTACTCGCCTCGCAGGGTCAGCACTCCGGGATCGAGGGCTACTACCACCCGGACAAGGCGCAGGTTGAGGCCGCGATGCGGCCCTCGGCCACGCTGAATGCCATCATCGACGCGATGCGGAAGTAGACCCCGCCTTCGCGTGCGTCCACCAGAAGAACATTCCAATCATCAGCCCGCCGCCCACGATGTTACCGAGCGTGACGGGGATGAGGTTATCGAGGAGGAATGACTGAACGGTGAGGGTGCCGGTGGCGCTCGGGTCCAGGCCGAGCGCCACCGGCCCTTCTGACGTCCAAAACTCCGGGCCGACCATGCGGCTGGTGGCGATCGCCATCGGGATGAGGAACATGTTCGCCACCGAGTGCTCGAAACCCGTGGCCACGAACAGCGCGATCGGAGCGAAGGCGGCCAGGATCTTGTCAGCCGTGGTCTTGCCCGTGTACGAGGCCCAGATCGCCAGGCACACGAGCATGTTGCACAGGATGCCGAGCACGAAGGCCTGGCCCCACGAGTGGGAAAGCTTACCCATTGCGGCACTCATCGCCACCGCGCCCCACGCACCCTCGCCCTGCATGTAGGTGCCCGAGGCCACAATGAGGGCGGCCAGCACCAGGGCGCCCGTGAAGTTGCCCAGGTACACGATCCCCCAGTGCTTAGCCCACTGCCCCGCCCTGATCCGGTGCTCGGTGAGCGGGATGAGAGTCATTGTGGTGGAGGTGAACAAGTCCGCACCCGTGAGGATCACCAGGATGAGGCCCACCGAGAACGACACCCCGCCCACCAGCTTCGTCAGCCCGTACCACTCGGCATGGACGGCACCCATCTGGGTGGTCGTGTAGAAGACGAAGCCGAGGCCGATGAGGAAGCCGGCCATGACCGCGAGCGCGAACGACTTCCGCGCCGGGGCTGTGGCCTTGTGGTACATCTGCTCGGCTAGGTAGGCGGCGGTTTCGTCGGCAGTGCGGGAAAGCGTGGACATGGTGACCTTTCGTTCGGCAAACTGCTTCACCATACCCTACGCAGGCGTAGGACCCCGCCGCATGCCCAGGTGTGGCTACCTGTCCGGCGCCAGCCCGACAGAAGTCGTGAAAATACCGGCTACCGATTGCCATAGGGACCTGGCAGCTCTCTCATTCACGAGTTGTGACGGGGCGCGCTGTTATTGGTAGGAAACGAAGTCTGGCCGCGGCTCGACCTGGTAGGTCTGCTCGGGGGTGAGCATGGGCGCGTCCTCGTCGTAGAAGTTCTTCCAGCCCCAGTGGGTGACGTTCGGTGCGTTGTCGAGGAGGGTTGTCCACGTGGCGGCCTTGGCCTCCTGCGCGCCTTGCCCGTCCACGTGGATGAGGTAGGCCAGCTCGGCGCGGGACTGGTCGAGCTGGTCGATATTGCGCAGCATCTGCACCTGGAACTGGTGCAGGATCAGGAGCTTTTGCGGCAGGGCGTTCTCGCGCACGAAGTCCGCCAGGTAGGTGGCCACCGCGTTGACCTCGGCCATGTCCACGTGCCCGATCCGAGTGAGGGGCAGCTCGTCGGGCGCAAGGCGCCACTCCGGGTCGAGTGCCACGCCCACGTTCGGGTAGGTCAGTAACTCCTCGTAGGCCTGGACCTGGCTGAGAAAGTCGGCGCGGCCCGGCTGGAAGTCGAGCACCACGTACTGGCCGGCGGCCTGCGCCGCCTCGATGAGCGGCTTGAAGCCCTCGGGGTCCCATTCGTTGGAGTAGTTGCCGTCGTCGCCCGGGCCGTCCGAGGCCACGGTCACGATGACTTCGAGCGCGCCGATCACCTGGTCGTCGGTGAGGGCGCGGTAGGGTGCCGCGGTTTCCTCCGCGCGGGCCACCGTCTCCTCCACGCTCTGCTCGCCGAGCACCCCCAGGGTGGTGGTGTACGGGGAACCGTAGAGTGCCACGTAGCGCTTGCCGCCGAAGATCAACTGCCCGCCGCCGGGGAGCTGCGCACCGGTCGAGGCGGCTGCGATCTGCCAGTCCAGATCCGGGTTTGCGGCGGCGAAGCTGGCCACCACGCCCTTGGCCTTGCCCAGCGCCTGGACAGTCTTGGCGGTCCCGCGCGGGTCGCCCTCCGACAGGAGCGCCTTGCCTCCCGCCGCCACCGACGTGCCGACCGCCGCCAGGTTCACCCCGTCGGTCAGCACCACCGAGCCGGGGGCGCGGGTGGCCGCCTCGACGTCGAGCGGCAGGTCCGACGCCGCTCCCGGATCCTCGTCATAAATGACGGTGCCGAGGGTGGTGAGTGCCTCCTCCACGCTCTCGCCGCCCGTGAGGTCGCCCACGTACGTGAGCCGGATGCCGAGCGCGTCCGCCGCCGCCTTCGCGCCGGGCCCAAGCGGCAGTTGCGTGCGCTCGCCCCACGTTGCGCTGTCCACGACGCCGTCCGTGAGCACCACCTGGACGCCCAGGCGGTCGAGCTCGCCGAGCACGGGCTCGGTGGGCTCACCGCCGCCAAGCGTCAGGGCGGGGACGCCGAGCGCCGCGGCATAGGAGGCGGCCGCCCATGAGTCCTCCGCCGTCACGATCGCCACCTGTGCCGAGGCAAACCCGGCCTGGGATGCCTCGATCGACGCGGCCAGCGACTCGGGATTCAAGACCACGCGCTCGAACGGCTGGGCCACCGCCACCGGCTGGAGCGCTGGAGGGGTGGCAGTCGGCGTCGTCGGAGAAGAATCACCGTGGCGCCCGATCGCGACCGTGACCAGGCCGGCGAGCACGAAAACCACCAGCGCCACGATCAACTTCTTCATGCCATCCCCCTTACTCCTCCCGGATCGTGCGCCCTACAGCGCGGCCGCGCGCGGCTCCACGCCCTCCGGGGAAAGGGTGACGTGGGCGGCGTCGCGCCCGTACACCCACAGCAGCACCTCGCCGGGTTCGCCCGTCACGGTCACCACACCGCCAGAGGCCGACCTCGGGTGGACGTCAAGCGTGAGGCGGCCCGGGATCCGCAGCTGCACCGGACGAGAGGCGCCGCGGAGCATCATCCGCCCCGCAATCATCGCCGCCTTCGTCAGCGTCGCCTGCTCGTGCTCACTCATCTTCCGCGCGGGAACCAGCGTGCCGTCCACCATCCACTGGCCGCGGCGCACGTCCTCGTGATGCACGAAATGCTCCGCCAGATTCATCCACCGATCCACGATACGCACAGGGCTGAACCGGCCCGGGCTCTCCGCCCACGCCTCCACCAGCTCCTCATACGGGCGGGCGAGCACCTGGGCCGTGACCGCATCCAGGTGGCCCTGCGCGGCCGAGACGAACATGCCTGCCGCCGCATCCGGGCGGTTCTCACGAACCCACAGGTGAGCCGCCAAATCGCGGGTGGTCCACCCCTCGCACAGCGTGGGGGCGTTCGGGCCCTGCTTGATGAGGAGGTCGGCGAGTCGGCGTCGTTCATCGTACGAAAAAGTCACGGTTCCAGCCTAAACCAGGGTGACGCGCACATGACCGGGAAGTTGGCCCGCGGCGATATTGCGGGCCCTGGCACTATGCGCGCGGCCGCACATGTAGGAGAATGGAGGCATGACAGAATACGAGCCCTATCAGTACTCCAACCCGGACTACTCCGAATCCCCGGTCGATCCCACCGACCGCTCCTGGGCGATGATCGCCCACCTGTCGGCCATCATCGCGTGGGTGGTCTCCGCCGGTTGGGTCTCCTTCATTGGCCCGATTGTCATCTGGTTCCTCAAGAGCGACCGGCCGTACGTGCGCCGCGCGGCCGCCCAGTCCTTCAACTTCAACCTCGGCATGTGGGTGATGTCGATCGTCGGCTGGATCCTCATCATCACGCTCCTGCTCCTGCCCGTGGGCGTCATCCTCGTGATCGCCAGCTTCCTGCTCACCCTGTGGCACCACATCCGGGCCACGATCGCGGCGTCGAACAACCAGTCCTACCACTACCCGTACCAGATCAAGATTCTCAACTAGGCCGCTGGCCGAGGCCGTAGGTCCGGACATGACCTTGGCTTCGGTCGCCGGTAGCCCTTGGCACCCGCCACCCGCGACCCTACGCGGGACGATTTCGGCCGCATCTTCGTATATGTGAAGATGCGGCCGAAATCGTCCCGTGAACGCCCGGGTCCGGGACTACTCCTCGGGCTCGTAGGGTGAACCCGGGCCCGGCATCCACTCGACGCCCGGCACGTTCCACTTCTCCGCCTTCATCACCTGCTGCACGCGTTTGGCGAGCTTACCCTGGAGGCGGTCTACGTAGATGCGGCCCTGCAGGTGGTCGTACTCGTGCTGGAGGATGCGGGCGAACCAGGCGCGCGCCTCGAGCTCGTACCACTCCCCCTTCTCGTTCTGCGCCCGAAGGAGCGCGTACGGCGAGCGCCGGATCGGGAAGGAGTAGCCGGGGAAGGATAGGCACCCTTCGGAGTCGGCGTACTTGTCGGGCTCGACGGTGTCGATCGGCTCGATGAGCAGCGTGGGATTGATGGCCACGCCGCGAGCGGGGCCGTCGTGCTCGTCGTAGACCCACACGAACATCGCCTTGTCCAGGCCGATCTGCGGGGCAGCGAGCCCCACCCCCGGGGCCTTGATGGTGGTTTCGTACATGTCCTCCACGAGCTGGGCGAGGTCGTCGTCGAACACGGTGACCGGTTCGGAGGCCTTGTGGAGCACGGGGGAACCATAAACGTGAATGGGATGAATCATGGGACTAGGTTACGCCATCCCCGCAGGCGTCCACTCATCCGCGACGCCTTTCTGACAGACGCGCGAGCAACTTGCCGTCGCCGATGTCACAGAAGCGTCGCCAACGCACGGGCTCCGGCGCGAAAGCCGGGCATCCGGAGGCGGCAACACCGGCAGACCGACCCGCCACAGTTATTGGAATTATTCCCATGTGAATTCACTGACAGAACTGTAAAACATTCCAATGCCGTGGTGGTTGTAGTTACGATGGTTACGACAGCAAGGGTGCCTGCAGTGCACCCTTTGCATATGCTGGCCCCCTTCTCACACACGTTAGAAGGAACATCATGCTTAAGGGCTTCAAGGATTTCATCTCGCGCGGTAACGTGCTCGACCTCGCAGTCGGCGTCATCATCGCTGGCGCTTTCTCCGCCATCGTCACCGCTCTCAACGAGCAGATCCTCATGCCGCTCATCGCCGCGATCTTCGGCAAGCCGAACTTTGACCACATCTGGACCATCAAAATCAACGGTGCCACCATCCTCCCCGGCACCCTCATCACCGCCACGGTGAACTTCCTCATCGTGGCCGCCGCGATCTACTTCTTCGTCATCGTGCCGATCAACAAGCTGAAGGCACCCGAGGCACCGGCCGAGGAGACCCCGGTCAAGACCGACGAGGCCGTGCTTCTCGAAGAGATCCGCGATCTCCTCGCCCGCCAGAACTAAGACGTCGACGCCGGAGCTCATCCCGGCTGGCACAAGGGGGGCGGCTGTCCGATCGGGCAGCCGCCCCCTTTCGCATGTGCCGAACCGGCCCTTACCCCTCTTGGGTGCGGACCTTGCCCCGGCTAAGGCCGAGGTAGCCGAAGAACCCGAGCAGGAGGGAGGCGATCACGCCGATGTTGCCGTACGCCCACACCGAATCCCGGCCGCCGACCAGGCCGAGCAGGTAGCCCTGCCAGTTGTTCCAAGCTGCATCCTCGGCGAACCCGTTGACCACGAGCCCCCAGCCGATCACGCACGCCACCACCATGAGGCCGAGCGAGGCCCAGTTGTAGGCGCCGTAACGGCCGGCGGGGTCGAAGAGGGCAGCTTCATCGTAGTCACGCTTGCGCAGGATGATGTCGGCCATCATGATGCCGGCCCAAGCGGCGAGCGGCACGCCCAGGGTAATGAGGAAGGACTGGAAGGGCCCGATGAAGTTGGGTGAGAAGAACACCACGAAAACGGTGCCGAGGGTGAGGATGACGCCGTCGATGAGGGCGGCGAGCGGCCTGGGGATGTGGATGCCGAGCGTGAGCAGGGTCAGGCCGGAGGAGTAGATGCCGTTGATCGCGCCGGAGAGCAGGGTGAGGATCGCGGTGATAAGGAACGGGATGAGGAACCAGGTGGGCAACACGCTGGCGAGCGCGCCGATCGGGTCGTTGCTGACGTTGACGGCAGCCTCGGGGTTGGACCCGGCGAAGAGCAGACCGAAGGTGATGAGCACGACTGGGCCGAGCGAGGCCCCGAAGGTGTTCCAGAAGATGATCTTGCCGCCGCTGGCGTCGCGCGACTGGTAGCGCGACCAGTCAGCGGCGATGTTGATCCAGCCCAGCCCGGTGCCGGTCATGACCATGGTCATCGCGCCGATCATTTGCGCCGGCGAGCCGCTGGGGATCTGCATGACGGCGCCAAAGTCGATGTGTGGGATGACGAGGAAAATGTAGACCATCGTGGTCAGCCCGGTGAGCCAGGTGAGCACGGACTGGACCTTCATGATGATGTGGTATCCGGCCACGGCGCCAAGCACAATGAGGACGGCGACGACGACGGACGCCCCCACCCGCACGCCCACCGAACCTTCCTCGGCCCAGCCGAGCCGGGTGAAGATGGTGGAGGTGGCGAGCACGGCGGTGATCGCGAGCATGGTCTCCCAGCCGATGGAGGTCAGCCATGACACGACGCCGGGGGCCTTCGCGCCCTTCACCCCGAACGCGGAGCGGGACATGACCATGGTGGGCACGGATCCTCGCTTGCCGCCGATGGCGATGATGCCGCAGAAGATGAAGGAGAGGATGACTCCAATGGTGGTGATCGCGGTGGCCTGCCAAAAGGAGATCCCGAAGTCGAAGATCCACGCGCCGTATGACATGCCAAACACGGAGACGTTGGAGGCGAACCACGGCATGAAGAGGTTGTGCGGTTTGGCGGTGCGCTCGGATTCCTTCACAATTTCGATGCCGACGACCTCAATCCCGAGGCCCTTCGTGTCGAGCGAGGCTGTGTCTTGTTGCGTCATATCAAACTCCATTCACAGGTTCTAGCGTGGATACCTGCGCCTCGTTTCTACCTCAGGTGCGGATCGGACGCAATCAATCTGTGGATTCCCAACCGTTTTGAGACAACCAGTCACGTGCGATGACCGATGCCATCTCTTCGCCTTCCACGGAGCGGACATTCATGTCGATGAGGGCCTCGGGCGTGAGGCGGGCCTGGATGGCGTTGATGACGCGGGCGGCGTCGGGGTCGAGCCGGGTGGAGGCGAGAGGCACGACGTGCGAGGCGAGGAACATGCCTTGCGGGTCGCTCAGTACCACAAGGTCGTTGATCTGGATCGCGGGGCTCGCGGAGAAGACGTTGGCGAGCTCGATCTGCCCGTCGAGCAGGGCCTTGACGGTGAGCGGGCCGCCCTTGTCTTCTATGGGGGTGAAGCCGACGTCGACCCCGTAATGCTTCTTTAGCCCCTTCGGCCCGTTGGGCCGGTTCTCGAACTCGGAGTTGGAGCCGACCGTGAGCGGCCCATCGTAGCTCGCAAGATCGGCGAGCGAAGTGATGCCGGTCTTCTCGGAAAATGTGCGCGAAACCACGTAGGAATCCTGGTCGGTGGCGCCAGCCTGGTCCAGGATCTGCAGGCCATGTGGCACGCGCTCGGTGAGCTCGGCGTAGATCCCCTCGGCGTCGGTCACCGTGTTGTTGGGGTTCCAGTACTGCAGCAACGGGCCGGAGTACTCGGGGAACAGGTCAATGCTGCCGCTCTCGACCTCGCCCAGGTACACCTCCCGCGCCCCGATCTTGAACTCGCGGGCCACGGTGAAACCGGCATTTTCGAGCGCCTGGGCGTAGACCTCGGCGATGATCTCGTTCGAATAATAGTCGGCCGACCCGATGACGATCGCGTCCCCCGGCCCGTCTCCTCCCCCAAGTGCCTCGGCTCCCCCACACCCGGCGAGGGTGAGCGCTAGCGCGACAACGCCTGCGCCCCTCCGTCCCCACGCGCGGCTTCCTGCCTTCCCGGCGCGGCCGGCGTCCTTGCGATGGTACATCAGTATTCCTCCCTGGTCCTAGGCGATCCCGACCCTACGCTCGGCGCGCTTGACGGCGAATCCCACCCCGAGGTCGAGGATGAGCGCGAGCACGATGACTACGATCGCGGCGCCCAGCACCTCCTCGTAGCGGCGGGTGGCCAGCCCGGAGAAGATGAAGCGGCCGAGGCCGGCGTCGGCGACGTAGGCGGCGAGCGTGGCGGTGGCGACCACCTGGACGATCGCCGAGCGGACACCACCCATGATGATCGGTGCGGCGAGCGGAAGTTCGACGTCGCACACCACCTGCCAGCCCGACATACCGAGCGCGTGAGCTGCCCGCACTGTCATCGGGTCGACGTTCGCAACCCCCGAATACGCGCCAGCGAGCAACGGCGGGATAGCGAGGACCACGAGCACGATCGTGGGCGCGGCCAGCCCGATGCCCAGCATGAGCCCGAGCAACGTGAGCAAGCCGAGGGTGGGGATGGCGCGCGCGGAGCCGGCGATCGCGGCCACGACGTTTTGCCCGCGACGCGTGTGCCCAATGGCGACGCCCGCGGGAAGGGCGAGCGCGGCCGCAATCAGCACGACGACGGCCACCAGGCCCACATGCTGGCCGAGGCGGTGCAGGATACCGGACGGCCCGGCCCAGGAGGCGGGGTCGGCGAGCCAGGCCAGCGAATCAAATAGCAGATCCACGCGCCACCTCCTTCGCACGAATCCTGGTCCACGGGAAGATCACGCGCCCGCCGAGCACGGTCGCCGCGTCGAGCGCGAGCGCCAGTGCTACGGTCAGCACCAGGCCCGTCAACACCTCGGGGATGATCCCGCGCTGGAAACCGTCGGTGAAGAGCGTGCCCAGACTCTGGCTGCCCACCACCGCGCCCACCGTCACCAGGCTGACCGTGTTCACGACAACGACGCGCAGCCCTGCCACGATCACCGGCCCGGCGAGCGGGAGCTCGACCGCCCAGAACCGCTGCCAGGTCGAATAGCCCATCGCGGTGCAGGCGCGCATCGTGTCAGCGGGGACGGCGGCGAAGGCGTCCGCCACCGTGCGCACGAGCAACGCCACCGCATACACGCTGAGCACGATCACCACCGTGAGCGAGGAGCGAATCGGCGCGCCCGTGATGACGGGGATGATGATGAACATGGGCAGGGACGGGATCGCATACAGGATGCCGATGAGGGCGACGATCGCCTCCCGGCCCAGGCGCCACCGGTTCGCCGCCCAGCCCACCGGCACCGAAATCACCAGGCTGAGCGCGAGCGCGGCCACCGCCAGCCACAGGTGGACGAGCGTCAGGTGCCCGATCCACGAAAGATTGGCCGAAATCCAGCTCATTCCAGGGTCCCTAGCAGGCGCCCGGTGCCGTCGCGGACCAGCCGCCCGTCGTCGTCGAGACACAGCCGCCGCGAGCCGTCGGTGATGCCGATGAAGGAGGCCACGAAGTCGGATGCGGGGTTAGTGAGCAGCTCGGCGGGCGCCCCACGCTGGGCGATGGAGCCGCCGTGAAGGATGACGACGTCGTCGGCAAGCGCGAGCGCCTCGTCGATGTCGTGCGTGACGAACAGGATCGTCTTGCCCAGCTCGCGCTGCAACCGGCGCACCTCCCCCTGCAGCTCGCGCCGCACGATCGGGTCGACCGCGCTGAAGGGCTCGTCCATGAGGAGGACGCTCGGGTCAGAAGCGAGGGCGCGGGCCACGCCCACGCGCTGGCGCTGCCCGCCCGAGAGCTGGGCCGGGTAGCGCCGGGCCAGGCTCGCGTCCAGGCCCATAATCTCCATGAGCTCCATCCCACGACGCCGCGCGTCGGCCTTGGTCGTGCCGTTCAAGAGCGGGACTACGCATATGTTGTCAAGGATCGTGCGATGCGGGAGCAGGCCGCCGGACTGCATGACGTAGCCAATCGAGCGGCGAAGCTTGACGGGATTGACGCCGGCCACGTCTTCGCCGTCGATGAGGATGCGGCCGGCGGTGGGCTCGATCATGCGGTTGACCATGCCCAACAGCGTGGTCTTGCCCGATCCCGAGGAGCCGACCAGCACCGTGGTCGAGCGGGCGGGAACGGTGAAGCTGACGTCGTTCACCGCTCGGGTATCGCCGTAGGTTTTGGTGACGGAGTCGAATTCAATCATGAGGTAAACCGGCCTTTGCGGGGCATGCGCCCGATGAACCGGATCGGGTCGAGGGGCGGGCGGTTGGATTCGCCGAGGCGCTGGCGGTGCGCGGAATCGATGTCGCCCACGTACAGCCAGCCCATGAGCAGCTCGCTATCGGCCAGACCGTGCGCCTCGCGCACCTGTTGCGCGTTCGCGAACGTGCCCGTGCGCCACATGACACCCCAGCCTGCCTGCCACAGTGCGAGCTCAAGCAGGTGGCCGACCCCGGCCGCCGTGGCGTGCTGCTCCCAGGTGGGCACCTTTTCATGCTCGACCGGACTGGCCACCAGCGCGATGAGCAGTTCGGCGCGGAACGGCTTGGGGTTGACCTCGCCCGACTCGCGCTCGATCCCCTGCGCCGCGTCAAGCGCGCGGGCCAGCGTCAGTCGGTCCTCCCCGCGCAGGAGGATGAGCCGCCACGGGCGCAACGCCTTGTGGTCGGCCACGTGCGTGACCGCCGCGAGCAACGTGGCGATCTCCTCGTCCGACGGCGTGTTCGGCCCAACCTTCGACACAGAGCGGCGGTGGGCGATCGCGTCCAAGACAGGATCATCGAGGAACTTCATGGCGAACTCCAAAGGTAGACACGTCTGGCGAGTCTACGTAGTGGCTGGTGGGTACCAGTAGGCGCATTAGCTGGCGGCGAAAACTCAGCCGACCGGCCGGCACTTGGCCGCACCTGCGAGCAAGATCTCGAGGTCCGCTTCGTCCGGGGTTGCCTGCGGGTCGTTGATGATCGCGTTGAGAGCATCGGCCGACAGCTTGTCATACGCGTAGTCGGCCACGCACTGCACCGACTCCTCGATCTGCGCCTGCACCTCGGGGTCATCCGCGCCACCCTGCTCCTCAAGCGCGGCGGTCGCGCCCGCGAGCAGCAGCTGCTCGAACTCCTCCTTCGAGGCCTTCGGATTGCCCTGCGAATCAACCTCAGGGGTGGCGGCCGCCGTGGGCTCCTCGGTCTCCGTTTCCTCCTCGGTCGGCTCCGACGTGGCCTCGGTGCTCTGCTCCACCTTCGGGCTCGCCGATTCGGTCTCCACGGTCTCCGGCTCGCTGTTTCCGCACGCGGCCAGGCCGAGCACCAGGGCGCATGCGAGTGCAATCTTCTTCATCTTTCCTCCATCGGCGGGTGGTCTCATACAACCACACCCGCCCCCACGGTTGCATCCGCCCGGATTTCGCTTGCCGCTGATCGCCGGCGGCATTGTCGCCTTGCCGGGGTCGCGACAGGACCGGCGACGCGGACGCGCGGGCGTGAGTCGCGGGTCGGATCGGTCCTCATCTGCACATATACAGCTCTTCGCAGTTAAGGGCGTTCGGTTAGGGCTCGCCGCGCCTGGCGCCGATAATTCGCGCCGCCGGCGAAATCTCTGCCCGGTACCGGCTACGCCCGTCACAACTCGTGAACCTGAAGACGGCCTAGCACCTACAGCAATCGGTAGCCGGTATATTCACCAGTTCTGTCGGTCGGGACCCGGAACAAGCCACGCGGCGTGGCCTAGAGCGGCTTGACCATGATCAGACAAGGCGAGTCCTCGCCCCACAGATCCGTCTCCTCGAGCGCAAGGAAGCCGAACTTCTCGTAGAAGTGGCGCGTTCGGGCGTAGCCGGCATCGGCGTGGGAAGCACCGAGCGTTTTGACCTCGAGGAGGCGGACGCCACAGCCAATCGCGTCGGCCTCGATGGCCGCCAGCATCGCCGTCCCAACGCCGGTACCATGCACCTCCCGGTCGACGACCATGAGGTGGATCTCCGCGACATGGGGGAAATGACGATCGACGAGCGTGATGCCCACGACCCGCCCCGCTAAGTCGCGGACGGACCAAGTCTCCTTCGAGCGAGCCGCCGCGATGTACTCGGCATTGGCCGCCTCTATCCCGAACCATTCGGGGACGGTGGCGAGAATCCGGGCGACGTCTTCGGGAAGGGGCTGATCACGCGTGGCGAGCCAAGGAACACTACTCATGGTCACCAGTTAACACCCCATGGGTGGGCCCCTGCTAGAACCGACTCTTCTGGCACTCCACGGGCGGCGGTTTGGCGGCGTCAGACCCGAACTAGCGCGGGAAGCGCCGACAAAGATCAGGACCCTGTAGCTTTTCGTTCGCATTTTGGCCCTTTTTGGGCTCAGAGTCCTGACGTTTGACGGGCTGCGAGCCTGCCCGCGCCCACCAAGCACATGGCCATGGCCCCGGAGCGCCACACCATGATCCACTTCGAAGACGAGGTGAAAGCCCGCGCCATGGACTTCGGCAAGATGTTCGCCCGCCAACCCTGGGCCGAACCATTCGACTACGAGCTGCGCGGCATGTTCATCGAGTACCAGCTTGAGACGAAGAAAAACGTGACGAGCTTCTGGATGCCAAAGGAGCAGTAAAGCCTGGGCCGTCCGCCAAACCGAGGCTGACACACCACGTTAGAGGAGCTCGTGACGACGGCGGCGACTCACCCCGCGCTTGCGCTCCTCCAACTGGAACATTTGTTGCAGTAATTGTTCCAGTACTTTCCAGTTCTTTCCCGTTAGTCCCTCGGCAGCCATACAGACATGGTCGTTATGTCCCGCGGGTGATGGGCGTGATCTTATCCAACTCGTCCGCGAGCGCATCCATCTCGATCTCCAAATCGTAATGCGACTGCAGATTGATCCAGAACTGTGCACTCATTCCGAAATACCGTCCCAGGCGCAAGGCCGTATCGGCAGTAATGCGCCGCTTGCCGTGAACAATCTCGTTGATCCGGCGCGGAGGAACCCCGATCTCCACGGCTAGCTTGTTCTGTGTGATCCCCATCGGCCCAATGAACTCTTCCAAGAGGACTTCACCGGGCGAGATCGGCGAAATCTTCTTCCCCATCATTCACCCCTCCTAGTGATAATCGACGATCTCCAGTTCACTCGGACCCATGAAAGTCCAAACGAAGCAGATTTGCCACTGATTGTTGATTCTTATGCTGAACTGGCCAGCCCGGTCCCCCTTGAGGGCCTCGAGCCGATTTCCGGGCGGAATCTTCAATTCGTTGAGATCCACCACCGAATCGAGTAAGCGCAGTTTTTGCAGCGCTTGCCGGTTCAACCGGAAATCGAGCCACCTTACCGGCTGTCGCAGGTAGAGCGCCTCGGTATCCCGGTCAGCGAAAGAAATGATCACAAGCCAAGCGCATAACGCTCCGCGTTAATAACGCCAGTCGTTATATGCAGGAGCTACGGCCCCAGGCGGATCTACACGTTGAACATAAACTCCACGGTATGTAGTTGCAAAGTTACTTTCTCGAGAACCTCGCCGCCCACGTCGCTCCCGCGTTGGGCGGCAGCCGAACCACAAAGGATCAGTCATCTGCTATCCCATCGACTAATTCTTGCAGGTCGCAGGACCTTCGCGTAACTGTCAGTTCAGCGCATTTTGAATAGTTCAGCACACGATGTATTGTTAAGCACATGCTGACCATTGCTTCACGCCTCGACGTCATGAACCGGCTCGGCCGGGCCATGGCGGATCCGACGCGCTCCAGAATCCTGATGACACTACTCGACGGCCCGAGCTACCCGGCCGTGCTTTCGCGCGACCTGGACCTGACCCGCTCGAACGTCTCGAACCACCTGACCTGCCTGCGCGACTGCGGCATCGTCGTCGCCGAGCCGGAGGGCCGCAAGACACGCTACGAAATCGCCGATCCGCACCTCGCGGCAGCGCTCAACGCGCTGGTGAACGCGACGTTGGCTGTCGACGAAAACGCCCCGTGCATCGACCCTGAATGCTCGGTGCCCGGCTGCGGCGAGAAGGGAGCGGACGCATGAGCTCGGCGTGTGGATGCGCACACGAACCCGCCAAAGAGATCGAAGAACTCGATCGGCCATGGTGGAAGGACCCCGAGTTGCTACTGCCGATCTTCTCCGGCGTAGCCCTCGGCATAGGCCTGGCGCTGGACTGGTCCGGGATAGAGACACCCGCGACAGTACTGTTCTGGGTCGGCCTGCTGCTAGGGGCGTATACGTTCGCGCCCGGCGCGATCCGAAACCTTGTCACGAAGCGCAAGCTCGGCATTGGTTTGCTGATGACGATCAGCGCGGTCGGCGCGGTAATCCTCGGTTACGTCGGAGAGGCCGCGGCGCTAGCGTTCCTGTACTCGATCGCCGAGGCGCTGGAAGACAAGGCAATGGACCGGGCACAGGGCGGACTGCGGGCACTGTTGAAGTTGGTACCTCAGACCGCGACGGTGCTGCGCGACGGCACGTCGGTCAAGGTCGCAGCGAAGGACCTCGTGGCTGGCGAACTGATGCTCGTGCGCCCCGGAGAGCGGATCGCCACGGACGGCATCATTCGGTCTGGACGTTCCAGCCTTGACACCTCAGCGATCACCGGAGAATCCATTCCGGAGGAGGTTGCACCCGGCGACGAGGCGCCCGCGGGTGCGATCAACTCCGCCGGTGTGCTGGAAGTAGAGACGACCGCAGCTGGAACGGACAACTCGCTGACCACACTCGTCGACCTCGTCGAGCAGGCGCAGGCGGAGAAGGGTGACCGCGCCCGGATCGCCGACCGAATTGCCCAACCCCTAGTGCCCGGGGTGATGATCCTGGCGGTGCTGGTCGGCGTGATCGGCTCGCTGCTGGGTGACCCAGAGACTTGGATCACCCGTGCGCTGGTGGTCCTGGTCGCAGCGTCGCCGTGCGCGCTGGCAATCTCCGTGCCGCTGACGGTCGTGGCCGCGATCGGCGCGGCCAGCCAGTTCGGCGTGGTCATCAAGTCCGGCGCGGCGTTCGAGCGACTCGGCGGCATCCGTCACCTAGCGGTGGACAAGACCGGAACCCTTACCCGCAACCAGCCCGAGGTTAACGGAGTGGTCCCGGCAGAGGGATTCGATCGGGCTCAGGTGCTTGCTTTCGCTGCGGCAGTTGAGCAGCAATCGACGCACCCCCTCGCCGCGGCGATCGCGGCAGCGGAGCCCGAAGCACCCGCCGCCCTGGACATCAGCGAGGAAGCCGGACATGGCATCGGCGGCACCGTCGAAGGCCGACGCCTGCTGGTCGGCAGCCCCCGGTGGATCGACGCCGGGCCACTGAAGGGAGACGTTGAGCGCATGGAATCCGAAGGCCAGACCTGCGTCCTGGTCACCGTCGATGACACCCTCGCCGGAGCGATCGGCGTCCGCGACGAGCTGCGGCCCGAGGTGCCCGAAGCCGTGCAGACCCTGCGCGCCAACGATGTGGAAGTGAGCATGCTCACCGGCGACAACACTCGTACCGCCCGGGCGCTGGCTGAAATCGCCGGAATCGACGACGTGCGCGCCGAGCTGCGCCCGGAGGACAAGGCAAGCATCGTAGCCGAACTCTCCTCCAAGACGCCGACGGCGATGATCGGCGACGGCATCAACGACGCGCCGGCACTGGCGGGCGCAACGGTGGGCATTGCGATGGGAGCAACCGGCTCTGACGCCGCGATCGAGTCCGCTGACGTCGCCTTCACTGGCCACGACCTCCGGCTGATCCCGCAGGCGCTGCAGCACGCCCGCCGAGGCAGCAGGATCATCAACCAAAACATCGTGCTGTCTCTGGCTATCATTATCGTGTTGATGCCACTGGCGATCAGCGGTGTGCTGGGCCTGGCCGCCGTCGTGTTGGTTCACGAAGTCGCCGAAGTCATCGTGATCTTGAACGGCCTGCGGGCTGCACGAGCGAAACGCTGAGGCTGTGACCGGCAAGTCTTATAAGAGTTAAACCACGCGCCGAGCGCACACACGTTGGACCAGGCGAGTCATTCGAGTTCACCACCTGGTCTTTCTCGATGCGTGCAGGCACGGGAACTGTGGGTGAACCTAATAGTTCAACGGCCCGATACCGCTTGCAGATTCTGCACTCGAGGTAGCGGAATGAACCGAGGCCGAACGAAAACCGGAGATAGAGACAGCGCTCTTCAACCTACCCCCCAATAACGCGAAACGTCATTAACGCTCCGCGTTACACGTTAAATTTGAACTCCACCGTGTTAACCCCTATAAATTAATCTGCCAGCAGCGACGAAGCCAATTTTGCGAAGGCTCTAACTGCACCGGCACTGTCAATCTTGTCTAATTGGGCTGCAGATACCAGTTGAGGATCTGTAAGAGCTGCTTTGACCTGCTCATAATCGTTGGCAAGGACGATTAGGGAGCGATCGTGCATGAAGTTAGAGAACCGGATTTGATGAACGTCGATGTGTTCGCCCAGTTCTGGGTCGCGTGGAACGATCACCGGCTGGAAACCGCGCCGTAGCCATTCCATCATTAGGGAAGGTCCGCCTGGTAAAACCACACCTTTAAGTTTCCCGGCGAGGGCAGCCATTTCTTGGTGGCTGAGATTCTCGCGCCCGGTCGCTTCCTTCGGAGGTCGAGAAGTTCCATATTGCACCAGAACCGAAGCGTCCGGATTTTCGCGAGCAAAACGATCCGCCATCTGGATTAAACGGTCAAAAGACATATGGTGGGTGCCCACCATGAACAGGTAGTCGGCTTGCAGTTCGCGCTTACTGTTTTCGCTCATACTGGTGGTTTCACTCATAGTAGCGGTCCGATCACCGTGGCACGCGGATAAAGTTTCAGCTGTTCAGGCTATTGCACTGCGAAGCGATCTGCCAGGCGGTAACAGATTCTACCTGATAGAGAGGGGATCTCTATCCGATCGAAAACCTCAATATAGATAGTGGGAATCTTCATTAGACGCGCTAGGGCAATGAAAACCGTCCCCAAAGAGGCACCTGCAGACACCACTAATTCGGGGCGAGCCGAACGTAAAAGCTTCCAAGCTAAATGCAGCGAACGGAATACGTCACGTAAGTTGCGGTCAGGCGAATGCTCTGCCCACACGACCTTTTGATCGGCTAGCAGCGAGGTGGCATCGGGAGTTTTAAAAGTGACCCATAGGGTTTGCTGCTGCTCCCACCAGGGTTTAAGAGTATATAGCTGGGCTAAATGTCCCCCGGATGAACCCGCAAAAAGCACTTTAGCCATGTCGCTTATCCACTTTCACCCGGGCAGCATTTTCACATGCCGCAACTAGTTTCGCGGTTTCCGGGTCTGCGGAAAATATCTCTTCATTAGGACGCGGACCAGATAGCACCCCGTCGGCCACCCCTTTTACTCCCAGGCGCAACATTTTTTTCTTGTGCTCACTGACCTGCCACATTCTAAACCAGCGCACCAACATGGAACCTCCGTAAAGGATCCGATCCATGGTGAGCAGTCCTCGTGAACGCAATAGGAACCAAATTTTATTGCGAGTCTCGTAATAAAAGCGATCCCCAGGATCATCAGTAGCGGAGGCGGCCGCGCGGGTTTTGTGCACCACCACCGAGGCAGGTACGTACAATCCAATCCGGTTTTTCAGTAACCGGGCGGTATATTCCAGGTCGTCGTTCCAGATAAAGTAATCCGCAATCGGCAGTCCAATCTTGCGCACCTGTGCCACCTCTACCAGTATTGATACGAAGGAGGCAGCGCGCACTTGACGCAGTCCTAGACGTCGGGCGATTTGTTTGCGGTCGGGTGATATTAGCGGCCTTTCCCGATGGGCATTCATGGGATGCTCGCTACCGTCGATCCACTGTGCCTGTGACGCCAGCAGCGCTGGGGAACCAGGATAACGCTGACCGGCCTCGAGCAGCTGCGCTAACGCATCTGGTGTAGGAATGGTGTCGTCATCCATAATCCAAATAAAATCGTGATTTTCCAGCTCTTTATAAGCCAGAGCGTGTGCGATCCCGGCGCAAAATCCGCCCGCGCCACCGGTATTTTCTGAAAGCTCGATTACACGGTCCACTACCGGGTGCTGCTGGGCAAGACGTGAAGAGTCATCGGTTGAGGCGTTATCAACCACGATTACCCGCTGAACTGGTCTGGTCTGCGTAGCGATTGCGTCCAGACATTCGCGAAGCAGTTTAGCGCGGTTATAAGCTACTACCACCGCAAATACCTGACGTTGAAGCGTCCTGGGTTTTGTTCCGCTTCTTATATGGGGGTCAGCTCGGCTGCCCGGTGTTGATTGTAGCTGGTGATGGCCTCCTCAGGGGTGGTGTAGTCCAGGGCCTCGTGTAGGCGCTCGTTGTTCCACCAATGGACCCAGTTCAGGGTTGCCCATTCGACTTCGGTACATGACCTCCAGGTTTGGGAGTAGATCAGCTCGGCCTTGTAAAGCCCGTTGACGGTCTCGGCTAGGGCATTGTCGTAGGAATCGCCAACGCTGCCGGTTGAGGGTTTGATTCCGTAGTCAGTGAGTTTCTCGCTGTAGGTGATGCTCGTGTACTGAGATCCATGATCAAAATGGTGAACAAGATTGGATAGGTCTTGTCTGGCGTTCATGATTGCCTGCTCGAGCGCCTCCAACGGTAACGTCTCTGTTGTCATCGAGGTCCGGGTCGCCCAGACAACGATCTTACGACTGAAAACATCGGTGACGAAGGCCGTGTAGACGAACCCGGACAGGGTACGGACATAGGTGATATCGGCGACCCACAACCGGTTCGGACCCACAGCCTTGAACTGCCGCTGTACTAAGTCCGGGCGAGTATCGAAAACTGGTGCTGGCCGAGTTGTCACAGGTCTACGTCCGCGACGTATCCCACTAATTCCAGCGATTTTCATGAGCCGAGCCACCTGGTCACGGCCAATATCCCAGCCGGCACGCCTAGCTGCGTGCCAGAGCTTACGCACACCATAAACACTGAAGTTCTTCTGGTGAATCTCACGTAGTACTTCAATCAGGATCTGGTCTCGTATGCTCCTGGTGCTCGCAGGCCGGCTCTTAGCGGCCCGGTACCCCCGAGGAGTGATAAACCCTCCTTCAAGGTGTTCGCAAAGGACCCGGCACACGAACTCGACTGAGTAGTGATCGCGGTAGTGGTCAATGAAAGCGATCATTAACTCCCGGGGTGGTCGAGTTCTCGTGCGAAAAAAGCCGAAGCAAGCTTCAAAATCTCATTCGCCCTACGCAGCTGCGCATTCTCGCGTTTGAGTCGTTTGATTTCCTCATGCTCTTCACGCGCAAGCCCCTGCCCCTCACCCGTGGCAACCAAATACTGCTCATACCAGCGGCTCAGTGACTCGTTTGCGATCCCCAGTTTCGGCGCGATCTCACGCACTGCCTGCCAGTAAGAAGACGAGCCATCACCAGCTAAGCGATCCACGAGCATGCGCACCGCACGGTCCTTAAACTCTTGTGAATACCTCTTCGGCATGTTCCAATCCTCTCAAAAACAGGTAGGAACAAAACCCAGTACACTTCACTAACCCCAGCAACACAATTTGTCCTATAACCCTATTCCTCTCAAAACGAATGCGGTTCTGTTCAAATTTAAACCAACTGGCTCGAAGTGGCATCACGAACCCGGCTGACGGAGTATGCCAAACACAACTATGTTCATTTACTGTTCCTTGGCTAGGTTGTGTTCATTAATGCAAGTTCTAGATTTCTAGATCTAAACATCTCTCTTAAAAGGACCACATTTCGGTAGAGTCTTGGCTATGACGGGTTCCGGATCACAAATCGAATTCCTCTCTGATGGCGAAGGCCTCATTATCTTCAGTCAGGATGAGGATTTAGAAGAGTTCGATAACTGTGATGGGTTTTCCGTTTCAAAGGTTTCTCCCCAAGTCCTATTTCGCGCTCAGAATGTTTTCTCCACATTCAGCGAATTTCAAGTGCGCTCAAGCCGCTACGTGAAACTCAGCCCGGAGTCGGCGAAGCTTATGAGGCAACGCGTCACCAAAGGGCCCGTGAGAGGAGCGTTTCGGCGCGGTGATTTCAATCTTGCCGGAAACCCGGGTCAGTTTTTTCGAAAAATTGAGATACGAAGTACTGGCACCTTGGCCCCGGCATTCGCGACTGCGGGAGCTAGCGTAATCGCACAAGCAGCTATCGAGGCAGCGATAGCTGAAATCAAAGATTATCTCGAGACCATCGACGCAAAGCTCGACGCGCTTCTGCGACAGAGCAAAGTGGAATCTTTGGGAGAACTCGAAGGCATCTCGAATGCTCTCAAAGAAGTTGAAGATTACTACCGAACAAATAACAGTGTTTCAGCAACCAAATGGTTAACGATCAGTCACCTAGGCGCCTCCCTCCACACCATGGAAACGACCGCGCTTGAGCAGATATCGAGTTTGGTGGAACAACTGGCGGCAAGCCAAGGTGACTCGAAGAAAACAGCCAAATCCTTCCAGAGCCTAGATGAGAACCTTTCATTCTGGCTCGGTAATCTTGGCTGGAGTATTTGGCTACATGACCGGTTTTATGTCTTGGAGATCGCACACGCACAAGAATTCGAACCCGACCACTTCGACGGCTACCACGCTTCAATCCAAAGAACACGTCAGGAAAGAATCGAATCTGTAACCTGTCGGTTACTGAGAATGAACGATTCTATTCGTGCCACTGCGAACTTGGGGAACAGTGTTTGGGCCACGCATTACCAACGAGCTAGAAAGATAATCGAAGCAGCTAACAGGGCAGAAAACTCAATTCAGCGTTTTGCCCTTCACGTTAATCTCAGCTTTGAAGAAAAAAGCGAACTTCAAATACGGGGGTGGAAAGAGTCTGTATCGGGTTTTGTAGGCGACTCTGTACAAGCAGTCAACCAAAGCCGCCAGAGAGGTGTGGAGCAGATACAAAAGACTGGTGAACGGTTGCGCACGCACCGCGAGGATAGGACTCTGGCGAAGGCGGACAAGATTAGGGCTCGGCGAAATGCGAATAATAACCCGCCAGATTCCCCTTGATCTGCACCATTGCAGGTGCCTGCCGTCAACTGGCCGCTTTTCTTGGTTACGCGAGTTTTCGGGCACGCACCAGCTCGTCATAGGGATGCTTTGAGTTTGCGCCTCGTTCAATGACTTCATATTTCTCAATCGTCCACTTTGGCGACAGATTTTCGAGGGCTTCACGCGCACTCATCACCTTCGAAAAGTCCGGGCCGTGTCCGCGTGGCTTATCCGGGTCAGGCATGTGATGGACGAACAGGAGCGTTCCGCCTGGTTTAACGAGCGAACAAAGATGTCTAAAGAGGTCAGAATTCTTCTGAATCACGGGGTAGAATGCGCTCACTAGGTCATATTCCCCACTAACTTCGCGAGCGTCAGCGACAATCCACTGCACTTTCACTGAGGCCTTGTGAGCCGCAGTCTCGGCTCGGTCTATAGCAATCTGTGAAATGTCTACGGCACTCACCTGCCAGCCTTGCTGGGCCAGCCAGATCGCGTCTGCCCCCTCGCCCGCCCCAACATCGAGGACGGTACCTGGCTTCATGTCTTCAATTTCTCTGCGTAGGAGAGCGTTGACTTTACCGCTCCACAGGCGCCCTTCCGAGGCGTAACGTGCATTCCATTCCTGCGCTTCAGTACTCACGCGAATAAGGTTATCGAAATCCGCACCCTATAACGCTAGCCAGCACCCTAAATAAAATTCAACGCGAAATAACGTTAGATATAGATGCTGATGAAAATGCCGTAATAAGCCAAGTTATCAAGGGATGCGAAAACAAAACTCCACTTATATTCACCGACACCGAAGGCAAGGTGCAATTATTCCAATCGAAAGTGTCGGATACGTGCAGTACAATTCAGGGAACACTAGACGCGTCGGATTTGGATTCTATTTCAGCACGCCTTTGGTTATCGTGTATATCTGATCGGCAAAGCTAGATGTGTCCGAATCGTGTGTAACCACTATCACCGCGGCACCGTCATCAGTAGCTGATCGCAACAAATTCATTACCAATCCGGTAGACTCCTCATCTAGATCTCCCGTGGGCTCGTCTGCTAAGACCACCTCAGGGATGTTTATCAATGTGCGCGCAATTATTACACGGCGCGTCTCACCCCCAGATAGTTCCCTCGGGTAAACCTCGCTTAGGCCCTCAATCTGCAAAGCTTTCATTAGTGATTCAGCCCGCGCATTGACGTCGTAAGGTTTTTCTATACCCCGTTCTTTAGCGATCAACGCCGGTAACAAAATATTTTCACGAACGTTAAGACTAGCGATAAGAGTTTCCTGTTGCGTAGCATATCCAATTCTGCTGCCACGCAAAGTCGAAAGCTCAGAATCATCCAAGTCACCTAAAAGCTGGCCGCATATGCGCACCTGCCCTCTAGTTGGTTGCAGCAATCCAGCAAGCATATTAAGCAAGGTGCTCTTCCCATTGCCGGATCTGCCCTGAATCATTACCATCTGCCCGCTACTAACCTGTAAATTTGCCTCTTCCACAGCGTTAAAATAGCTTCCACGCCGGTAAAACTCGCGGGTTAATCCACTGGCTTGCACAACGACAGAATTCGCCATGTCCCCTCCCTTTACCTCGCCGCACGCAAAGTCAAATAAGTCTCATTTTTCAAGGTTTTACCAGCAGCTATTATCGCTGCGAGTATAGAAATGAGCAGGGCTCCGATTACACAGCAAGCAACTATTACAGACGCTGTTGCAAAACTTATATCAACATAGGGAAGCTCCAACTTGGCACGTATAAGATTGGCAAAGGGATACATTATTACCTCCCCTAATACGCCACCAATCAATCCACCACCCAAGCCGATGAAAAAGCACTCTTTCCCTAGCATAAACATGAGGTTCTTACGAGTCGCTCCCATTATTCGTAATGATGCCAATTCTTTTTTACGTTCACCTACGGATGTGGCCACAACTGCTACCAAAACTATCAGGCCAACCAACCAAAACATTGCAACTATCAACCAAATGTAACCGATTATAGTTATTGTATTAGCCTTTACTTGCGATGCCATTCCCGCAGAGGAAACTACACCCACATGTTGCATTTTATTGGCCAAAGCATCCCCTACGGCTTCTGCCGGATAGTTCGGATCAACTTTTACCAAGATAGACGAAATTGCTCTACCGTTTGGAGGGTTGTGAATATACTCCACTTGCGAAGAATATTTAAACATTTTCTCCACTGTGTTTTGATTTACGAACACAACGGTGTCATACGAAGTTCCTGTGCGCGCTAACTTAGCAGCAACATGCCAAAACTCATTAAAAAGACGCACCTGCCCATTTGGGTCAGCAAACACGTCAGCGCCTACTATAACTTCGTCATCTTTAAGCTCACCAGCATACTCAGTAGCTATCCACGGTTGCACTACAAAGTCGGTTTTTGGGTTGAATCCAATGATCTGTACATCCACCGCGCAACAGCCAGCATCAAGTGAGGTCAAGTAGGTTTCAGGGGTTGCAGCTTTAACTCCCTCTACCTTACGTACCTCTTCCAATATAGAGTCATCGTTAAAATAAAATTTTTCTTTGGATTTACCAAGTAGAAAGCTTTCGGCTGCCTGCTGGTGTTCGTTTGGAAACACAATCAGATCAGCCCCCATGCGTTCCTCCATAGCAGAAAACCCTCGGCTAAGAGCTAATGACATGAAGGTACCGGAGAAAAAAATAACACTTAAAACAATTACTGTGATTGAAAGACCTAACGTGCGTCCCGAGTAATATTTAAGATTTTCCTGTGGAAGCTTTCGTAGCCCGACACCTACCGACGAACTTTTTCCTGCCATGGAACAACCCTTCTTGAGTGCCTATTTACAGTGTTTACGCACTTTTATTTCGCGATCTTTTCACTACGGCAGTCAAACCATATAGCCACAAGCGCACACAGCAACGCCAAAACGCTCACTATTACGAGAGTTGGCAACATTACCTGCCTGCAATGCATGGTTGGCATATCACATACGCCTATGAGCAACGTAACCACTAATATTTCCAATACCGCAGTGGCTGCTACTGAGATATTTAGGCCAATGCGTGTTGGAGCCTTTACTAAGAAGTTAATAAGACCCAGTACGGCTATCATAGCGCCAATACCGAGCGAGGCTTTAGCGCTCCAGTGACAAGCCATCATCGGATGGTCACCATGAATTGGACAAGGCTGAGCGATTGTCATAGGCGCTATCGCTATCATCGTTCCAAAAAGAACTGCTGGGATTCCAGCGATATATTTGTTTTTCATGTGTCTCTTACTTCTACTTCAGTGTCGATTAGAAACGCATTGTGCGAGTCTAAGGCTTCACCCGTCGCGAGCCAAGGCTATAATAACCTGTTAGGTGGGCTTGCCCGCTTGTTGTTGACGGTTTCGTTGTGTAGTTCATGCCGCGAGGTCCAGTCCGGCGTGGAGTTCGTATTCGACCGGGCTTTGGTAGCCGATCGCTGAATGGATTCGTTTGTGGTTATAGAATCCCTCGATCCAGGTGGCAACGCCTTCGTAGACCTCTTCAC
>NZ_LNIZ01000005.1 GCF_001469025.1 Trueperella bernardiae
GAACACCAAGCGGCTTCACGAAGCATTGGACTACGCCACCCCACAAGAAGTAGAAACCGAGTACTATCTCACCCAGCCCATCAACACAGGGCCGTAAAAGAAGCGGAACTAAACCCAGGACGCTTCACACCGAGTTCCCTGCCACCCCAGCACACATCCTTAAAACCACGATCACCGACCAACAAATCATTGACCAATTCGACAAGGCCAGCCACCGCGCCCAAGCACAAGCCGAGATCGACAGGTGGGGAACCGTAGCTAACTGGACCGACTTCGACCACAGCGGAACCTGGCACGAAACCTACTAAACCGAAACCAACATGTTTTGGCCTATAAGCCGCGTTATCGGCGTCGCGCACCAAGGTCCCGCCGGTCTGCCCGACAGAAGTCGTGAATATATTGGCTGCCGGTGGCCCTGGGGGCCTAGTGGGCCTCAGGTTCACGAGTTGTGTCGAGCGCAGCCGGTGCCGGGCAGGAATTGGGGTCGTCGGTGCGCGTTATCGGCGTTAGGCAGCCGGGTGCGGCCGCGCGGTTCCCGGCCGCGCGCCAGGGCATCTGCTGTACTAAACCGCAAGATGCGATACAAAATAACGGGAAATAAGTATCGCATCTTGCGGTTTAGTGCAGCGTTTGTGGACGCGGCGACCCCGGCAACCCGGCCTACGCCAGCCCGCGCCTCTCGAGCAGCGCCTCGGCGCGCGGGGCCCGCCCGCGGACGGCCACGAAGGACTCCATGGGGTCACGGGAGTTGCCGCGTGAGAGCAGTTCGGCGGCGAGCGTGCGCCCGGCGTCGCGGGTGAGGCCGCCGGCCTCCTGCTCCTTGAACCAGTTCTCCAGATCGGCAACCAACACTTCGGCCCACATGTACGAGTAGTAGCCGGCGTCGTAGCCGCCGCCGAAGGTGTGCGCGAAATATGCGGAGCGGTAGCGCGGGGGCACGAGCTCGTGGAAGATGTTCATCTGTCGCAGCGCGCGCTCCTCGAAGGCCTCGAACTCAGCCGCGTCATCCGGAACCTCGTCGGCACGCAGGCGGTGCCAGGCCTGGTCGAGGAGGGCGGCGGCGAGGAACTCGGTGGTGTCGAACGCCTGCCCGAAGGTGGCGGCCTTGGTCAGCGTGGCCGCCATTCGCTCGGGCATCGGCTCGCCCGTCTCGAAGTGACGCGCGTAGGAGGTCATGACCTGCGGGTGGTAGGCCCACATCTCGTTCAGCTGCGAGGGCAGCTCCACGAAGTCGCGCGGAACTTCGGTGCCGGCGAGCGAGCGGTAGCGCGTTAGGGACAGCATCCCGTGCAGGGCGTGGCCGAACTCGTGGAACACGGTGATGACGTTGTCCCAGCTCAGCAGGCACGGCTCGCCGGCGGCGGGCTCGGGGAAGTTGCAGTTGTTGAGGATGACGGGCTTGAGCCCATCGCGGCTCGAGCCGTCCACAGCCGAGTTCATCCACGCTCCGCCGGACTTGCCCTTGCGCCGGTAGAAGTCCGCCTGGAACAGGGCGATGCCCTCGCCGTCCTCGTCCAGCACCTCCCACGTCTTGCACGTGTCCACCCAGCCGGCGATGTCTGGGCGCGGCTTGAAGGTCAGCCCGTACAGCTTGCCGGCGGCGAAGAAGATGCCGTTTTCCACCACGTTGTTCAGCTCGAGGTAGGGCTTGAGCGCCTCGTCGTCGAGTCCGAGCTGTCCGCGCAGCTTCTCCTGGTAGTACGTGTAGTCGGCTGCGCCAAGCCCGACGCCGTCCGCCGCGGCCAGCTCCTCCAGCTTGGCTCGGTCGCGTTCCACGGCCGCTAGAGCCTTCGGCGCCACGGACCCGAGCAGGTCCACGATCGCCTGCGAATCCTTCGCCATCCCGGCGTCGGCCACGGCCTGCGCATGGTGCGGGTAGCCGAGCAGTTCGGCGCGCTCGGCACGGAGCCTGGTGATGTCCAGTACGAGCTGGCGCGTGTCGGACGAGGCGTGCCCGCCCAGGCCACGACTGAGCGAGGCCTCGAGCACCGCCACGCGTGCCTCTGGCTTGGTGAGCGCCACCTGCAGGGTCTGGTTGGTGAAGTTGTCGAGCGCGAAGCGGTACGTGCCGTCCTCCTGGCGGGCGCCGGCCAGCCGCGTGTCGTCGACGCCGTCCACGTCAGCCTCGCTCAGCACCGCGGCGTTGTCGTCCATCGCCTTGATGACGCGCTGGGAGAATTCGACCTCGAGGGCGGATAGGCGCGAGTCGAGGTCGCGGAGGCGGGTCTTGCCGGCGTCGTCGAGCGTGATGCCCGAGCGCGTGAACGCCTCGAGCTCCTCGGTGATGTAGCGCGCGGTTTCGGGGTCGAGGCCGGTGAGGTCGATGGCGGCGAAGCGGTTGTAGATGCGCTTGTCGAGGCGGAAGGCGTTCGCGTGCTCGGACAGCAGGGGGAGCACTTCGGTCTGGACGGCGTCGAGTTCGTCACCACCGATCGAGCTCATGAGCGTGTAGGCGGCGTTGAGGGCGAGCGCGAGCGGAAGACCGGCCTCCTCGAGTGCGTCTACGGTGTTGGCGGCAGTGGCCGGCTCGGGGTTCGTGGCGATGCGCTCCCACGCCTCGCGCTCGGTGGTCATGAGCTCGGTTAGCGCCGGCACGATGTGCTCGGGCGTGATGGCGGCCCAGTCGGGAACGCAGTAGGGGAGGGGGGATCGGGTAAGCAATGGATTCGTCATGGCTCGATTCTACGGGCGGGCCCGGGGTCTGCGCGAACGACGACGCCGCCGCGGCCCCACCGCTCATACGTGCTCTTTTGCCGCAATCGCTCCAAGCCCATATGCGGGCGTGTGCTGGTTTCGTTAGGGTACGGAAGTGTGGGCCGCCGCATCGGCGCGGGGTCAGGTCAAGGAGCTTGTCATGCTGTACGAAAAGGAACGCCAAGAAGTCGTTGATACCTGCCTGTTCATGGTGGAGGAAAACCTGGTGGTGGGAACCGCCGGCAACGTCTCGATCCGGATTGGGGACCATGTGGTTATCTCGCCCTCGGGCGTCGATTATGCGACCATGACGGCGAAGGACGTGGTGGTCTACGACATGGCGGGCAATCGCGTGGATGGCGATCTCAAGCCGTCCTCTGAGCTCCCGCTGCACATTGCTGTGTATGAGGCCACCGACGCCCAGGCGATCACTCACAACCACGCCTACGCCTCCACCGCGCTTGGTCTATTGGTGGACGAGATTCCGCCGTCGCACTACTACTCGGCGATGTTCGGGGGAGTGGTGCGGGTGGCGCCCTATGCGGCGTTCGGCACGGACGAGCTTGCCGACAACGTGGCCGCCGCACTGGACGGCCGCACGGGCGCCCTGATGAAGAACCACGGAGCGATCACGATCGGTCCGAGCCTGACCAAGGCCGTGAACCTCCTTCCGATCCTCGAATACATCTGCGAGATCCAGTTGCGGGCGATGTCCACGGGCGCGCCGATCGCACTGCTTGATGAGGAGCAGATGGCCGAAGCAGTGGTGGGCATGGCCAGCTACGGCAAGCAACCCGAACGAAAGTAGTCAATCCAAGAGCGAGCCTGCCAGCCCCGGCTGTTGATTCCAGCAGCCGGGGTTGCGCTTTTCTCAGTCGTTCATGTGCTCTGCACATATATTCAACAAGATCAAATGGTGGATTTATCATTCAATATTGTTGATACTGTTAATTAGCGCCGGTTGTCCCGGCCGGTCGGATTCAAAGAAGAATCAGGAGAACACAATGACCAAGTTGAACGCGGCCGATGGTCCGCTCGTTATCGCAGTTGACTCGTCCACGACCTCGTCGAAGGCCATCGTTGTCGATGTTGAAGGAAACGTCATCGCGCTCGGTAAGCGCGAAATCCCCCTTCGCACCCCGCACCAGGGATTCGGTGAGCACGATCCCGAGCACTGGTGGAGCTCCACGAACGCTGCTATCGCCGAGGCCGTGGCCTCGCTATCGATGGCCGACCGCGGTCGGATCGCCGCCATCGGCATCACCCACCAGCGCGAATCTTTCGCGCCCTTCACCGCTGACGGCACGCCCCTGCGTAACGGTATCCTGTGGCTCGACATCCGCGCGGCCGACCAGATCCAGAAGTACGGCACGCCCGAGATTCACCAGCTGTCGGGCAAGCCGGCCGACGTCACGCCCGCGATCTACAAGATGGCCTGGGTCAAGGAGCACGAGCCGGAACTGTGGGCGAGTGCTGACAAGATCGTGGACGTCCACGGCTACCTCGTCTACTGCCTGACCGGCGAGTGGAAGTCCTCGGTCACCTCGGCCGACTCCCTCGGCCTGTTCGACATTGAAAAGCTCGACTTCTCCGACAAGCTCATGGACATCGCCGGCGTCACCCGAGATCAGATGGCCACCCTCCACAAGCCCGGCGAGGTCATCGGCTACGTCAAGAAGGACATCCGCGAGTTCTGGGGCCTGTTCCAGGAAGTGCCCGTCATCTCGGGCCTGGGCGATGGCCAGGCGGCCGGCGTCGGCGCGGCGGCAGTGGACCCGGACGTGGCCTACCTCAACATGGGCACCGCGGTAAACGCGGGCGTGACCGCCACCGACTACCAGTACGGCCAGGTTTTCCGCACGCTCGCCGGCGGCATCCCGGACACCTACGTGCTTGAGGTTCTCCAGTCCTCCGGCGCGTTCCTCGCCACCTGGTTCCGCAAGCAGTTCGGCAACCCCGCCCTCAACGGCGGCCCGGACCCGGAGCTGGAGGCGGCGGCAGCGGCCCGCCCCGTGGGTTCTGGCGGCCTCGTCACCCTGCCCTACTGGAACGCCGTGCAAAGCCCCTACTGGGAGCCGATCGCCCGCGGCGCTGTGGTCGGCTGGCGCGGCACGCACGGGCGTGGCTCGATGTACCGCTCGTTGCTCGAGGCGATCGCCATGGAGATGGCGCGCTCGCTCAACGCTCTGCAGGAGGCCACCGGCACCAAGCTCACCACCGTGCGCGCGATGGGAGGCGGCATCCGCTCCCAGCTGTGGCGCCAGATCATGACCGATGCGATCGGCCTGCCGATGACAGCCTGCAAGGAAGACGAAATCTCCGCGCTCGGCGCCGGCATCGTGGCCATGTCCGCCACCGGCGTCTTTGGCGACAACTCGATCGCCACGGCCGCCAAGCACATGGCCCAGTTCACCGACTCCACCGAGCCGAATGAGGAAAACCACAAGATCTACGCCGAACTCGCTGACATCCAGGGCCGCCTGTACGCGGACCTGAAGGAGACCAACGATCAGCTCCACGAGTTCGCGCGCCGCTACCCGGACGCCGAAGTGTCCAACGAAGAAGAGTAGGAAGGAAACTGTCATGCCATCCATTGCAATCCTCGGTGCTGGAGCCATGGGCTCCGGACTCGCCAACGCGCTCGTGCGCGCGGGCTGGGAGGTGAACCTGTGGGGGACCTGGCTTGATGACCACCTCATCGACGCGATCGAGGCCGGCAAGCCGCACCCGCGCATCGACGTCGTGATCTCCGACAAGGTCAGCACCTTCCGCTCAGGCGACCTGAACATGGCGATGGCCGGGGTCGACGTCGTCGTCATGTCGGTCGCGTCCGTTGGCGTGCCGAAGGTGGCCGAGCTTGCCTTCGAGGGCATTTCGAAGGCCAAGGCGCTGTGGCTGACCACGAAGGGCTTCCTGCCTGCCGAGGACGGCACGATTGAGCTCCTGCCCGTCGGGCTCCGTCGCATGGCACAGAACGCCGGGGTCACGCTGCCGCCGATCGTGGCGATCGCCGGCCCGGTCAAGGCCAACGAGTGCGCGGCGAACGAGCCCACGGCCACGATCTTCGGGTGCCGGGACTACGACGTCGCCGTCAAGTACGCCCGCGAGGCACGCTCCGACCACTACGCGATCGAGGCCTCGGACGACGAGGTCGGCGTGGAGCTGTGTGCCCCGATGAAGAACGTCTACGCCATCATGCTCGGCATCGCCGACGGCCTGGAGGAAAAGAGCGGTCACCCGCACCACAACCTCAAGGCAGCGACCTTCGCCCAGGCGGTGCGCGAGATGTCGATCCTGTCCGTGGCGCTCGGCGCGAAGGAGGCCACCGCCTACGGCCTGCCCGGCGTGGGCGACCTCGAGGTGACCGGCCTGTCCGGGCGCAACAAGGTCTACGGCGTGCGCATCGGCCGCGGCGAAGGCGCGAAGGTAGCGCTCAAGACTATGGAGGAGCTCGAGCAGACAGTCGAGGGCGTTCCCGCTATCCCGCTCGCTATCAGGCTCGTGGAGCAGACCGGCGGCGTCAAAGACCGCCTGCCGCTCCTGTACGCGGCCGAGCAGATCGTCTACGGCGACGATCCGGACTACGCCAACATTTTAGCTCGGGCCGTGCTCCCCGCACGCCCGTAACAAGGAGAAAATATGCGCGCATACATGTTTTACGGACCCGGCGATCTTCGACTCGAAGACATCGAACCGGGCACACCTGGGCCCGGCGAAGTCGCCGTCGAGGTTAAGGCCGCCGCGACCTGCGGCACCGATCTCAAGTCCTACCGACGCGGCCACCCCACTCTTTTCCCGACGCTACCGGCGAGGTTCGGCCACGAGTTCGCCGGCGTCGTGACCGAGGTGGGGGAGGGCGTGACCGACTTCGCCCCAGGCGACCGCGTGGTCGCCGCCAACACCGCACCGTGCGGGCACTGCTGGGCCTGCTCGATCGGGCGCGAATCGCTGTGCGAGAACCTTGAGTACCTCAACGGCGCGTTCGCTGAGCAGATCGTCATCCCGAAGGCGATCGTAGAGCGCAACACCTACAAGATTCCAGACACGCTCTCCTTCGAGGCTGCCGCCCCGCTCGAGCCGCTCTCGACCGTGGTGCACGGCATCTCCGAGTCCGGCATCAAGCTGGGCGACACGGTGGTGGTCAACGGCGCCGGCCCGATCGGTCAGATGTTCATCAAGCTCGCCCAACTGCGCGGCGCCAGCGTGATCGCCGCCGACCGCTCCGAGGGTCGACTCGCGCAAGCCGAGGCCGCCGGTGCTCGCACCGTCAACCTCACCGGCCTGGAAACCCCGGAGGAGTGCGCCGCGAAGATCACGAAGCTCACCCCCAGTGGGCGGGGTGCAGACGTCGCTGTCGAGGCCGTGGGCCTGCCCCAGGTGTGGGAGCAGACTGTGCACTGCCTGCGCCCAGGCGGCACCGCCGTACTGTTCGGTGGCACGCCGAAGGGTGCGCCGTTCTCGGTGAATTCCTCGGACATGCACTACAAGGAGTACACGCTCAAGGGCGTCTACCACCACCAACCGCGCTACGTGAAGATCGCGGTCGAGCTGCTGTCCACCGGCAAGTTCGACGGCATGTCGCTGTGTAGCGAGGTGCGCCCGCTCGAGGCGCTCGTGGAATCGCTGGAGGACATGGCCCAGGGCAAGGGATCGAAGTACATTCTTCGCCCCTAAATCCTGCGGTTGGGACCCTTCGGCGCCAGCGCCGGCAGGCTGAACGCCTTGCCGGTTGGCGACAAGGTGTGCTGGGAGGCCTCTCCCGGCACACCTTTCGTCGTCGTGCCCCGGCGGGGATACTATAGTGACACGTCTTGGTCGGCCGATACGAAGGATATGGTCGTGGCTCAGCTCAGTAAGAACGAACGCCAGCAGCTGCTCGCCGAGCACGTGCTCAACGTCGGCACGGTTCGCATTGAGGACCTGCTGAAGCTGGTGGACGCCTCCTCGATGACGATCTATCGCGACCTATCCGAGCTGGAGAATGACCGCGTGATTGTCCGCTCGCGCGGTGAAGTGACCGCGGTCGCCACGTCGCTCAGCGAAACCTCGATGAAGTACCGCCTCACCCAGGAGGAAGAGGCGAAGGACATGCTGGCGTGCGAGTTCAAGGAGTACATCACCCGCGGCGCCTCGATCATCTGCGACGATTCCTCCACCGTGTTTTCCATCCTCAAGCAGTTCACCGACGTGGGCGGGCTTACCGTCATTACGAACAACTGGTCGATCATCCAGCTCGCGGGCTCCGTGCCCGACTGGGAGCTCGTCACCCTCGGCGGGCGCTACGACCGCCACCTGGACGCCAACTACGGCCCCGAGGGCATGAAGGCCCTCCAACAGATGCACGCCGACCACGCCTTTATCTCCGCCGCGGCCATCACGGACGGCGTGGTCTACCACCCCTACCCGGAGGTCGCCGCTTACAAGGCCCTCATGCTCACCTCCGCTGCCCAGTCCCACCTGGCGGTCACGGCCTCCAAGTTCGAACGCAAGGCGCTCTACCGGGTGGCCGACACCGCCGAGTTCGACAGCGTCGTGGTCACCTCTGACACGCCCGACGACGTCGTGGCGCAGCTTCGCGAGCGCGGCGCGGCGGTCCGCTTGGCGGGTTCGACGACGCCGTAGCCCGCTAGTCCACCTTCGGGCGGACCACCGCCGTTCCCGGCTTGCCATAATAGGTCTATGGGTGCGATTCTCGATTTCTTGCTCGACGTTTTCTTCACCGACGATGTCGTCGAAGGCCTGTTCCAGCGCTTCCGCCGAGCCAAGCCCGCCAAGGGCCCCAAGAAGATCGGCGCCTACGATGATGGCGCGGGCTCCCTCATCACCGGCCAGATCGTCGAGGCACGGCTCAAGGGTCACGGCAAGACGAAGGCGCTTGTCCTCGACCCGCACGCCGTCTCACTGGTTGCACTCACCGACCACCCCGGGCCTGGCGCCTTCGAACTCGCCTCCCTCGCCGCCACCAAGGTGGGCCGACTCTACGCCCTGCCCTCCGTGGTCTACAAGGCCTCCGATTCCATGTGCAAGCCCATCCGCGGCCAAAAGCGCCTGCCGAAGGCCGACTTCGAGCGCGTAGTCGAGCTCATCCCCAACTGATCGTGGCTTCACGACGCCGGCCAGACAGGTGCGCGGCTAGCCGATGGTGACCGGCGCGGAGTCGCGCGAGTGTCCGATCTCAGGCGCGTGCCAGACGTCCAGGCCTGTGATCTCGCGCAGGGTGTCGGCGAGGATACCGCGCTGGCCGACCGCGTCGATGTCCGTGAACTGGCCCAGGATCAGGCCCTCGGCCCCGCGGAACAGTCCGAGCTGGCGTAGCTGTTCGGTGTAGGTGGTAACGGCCTCGAGGGTGGTCGCCATGCCCTCGAGCAGGGCAAGATGCCCGGTGGCCCGAGGCCACCAGCGCGTGCCGCCCAGCTTGGCCAGGCAGCGTACGTTGCCGCCGATGATCGGCAGGTCGGGCAGCTCGCGATCGCATGCCGGGCGAATGTGCTTGCGCGCGAGGATCGCAGGCACGTCGTCAGCCCCGCGCTTCAGCGCTGTCCACGGGTTCCACAGCGTGGCCGTCCGACCCGGTCCCAACCTGCCCGCGCCAGAGCCGGCAACGACCAGCGCGTTGACCACCACGCTCACGTCCGAGTAGCCGGCAAACGGCTTGGGGTTGGCGCTCACCACGTCCCAGTCCACCCATTCGAGCACCTCGTTGGCCAGGTCCCCGCCGGTTATGTCGAAGATGGCGTGGACAGCACTGTCGGCGAAAAGCTCGGTGAGCAACTCGGCACGCACGCGCGGGTTGATGCGCCACACGCGCGAGCCCCCGCCCGAGCCCCCAGAACCGCCACTAACCCGCTGCTCGTGCCCGGCGAAACGCTCCACGAACCGCGTATCCACGCGATACCCCGCGCCCTCAAAGACTCCGACGAGTTCGGCCAGCTTCTCCTCCCGCCCCGCAACGGGGTTCGAGCAGGCGGCAAGGCCGATGGTCGCCATCAGGACAGGGCCTCGATCAGTGGCTTGGCCACGTCGGACCACCGCCATTTCTCATCCACCCAGCGCTTGCCGGCCGCTCCCATGGCGGCGGAGCGCTCGCGGTCTTCGAGCAGGTAGTCGAGGGCGGCCACGATCGCGTGCACTGACCGGCCGTTGACCACCAGGCCTGTTTTCCCGTCTTGGACCGCCTCGGGCGCCCCGCCCGAATCCCCGGCCACCACAGGCAGCCCGGCCGCGTAGGCCTCCAGATACACGATGCCGAGCCCCTCGATGTCGAGCCCTGCCCCGCGCGTGCGGCACGGCATGGCGAACACGTCGCCCAGCGAATAGTGCGCCACGAGCTCCGAATACTGCACCTCGCCCGTGAACACGATCGAGGCTGACACGGGGGAGTCCGCCGCCATCTGCCGCAGTTTCTCCCCGTACGGTCCCTTGCCCACGATCACCAGCTTCGCCTCCGGGTGGCGCGCCATCACCTCCGGCCAGGCGGCGATGAGGCGGTCTTGCCCCTTGCGCTCCACAAGACGCGAGATGCACACGACGACGGGCGCCTCGCCCAGCCCGTAGCGCTCGCGCAGCTCGCGGCGGGCGCCGGCGTTGAAGGCGAACAGCTCGGGGTCGATCGCGCCGTGGAGCTGCATGATGTCCGTGTCGCCCATGAAGGGCTTGAGCCGGGCGAGCGTGGCCTCGGTCAGGTAGGTGACTAGGTCGGCGTCGTGAAACACCTTGCGCAGGATCTGGCGGGCACCCGGCAGCATCGACCAGCCGATCTCGTGGCCGTGCGTGGTGGAAATGACGCGGTCGGCGCCGGCGGCGTGAGCGGCCTTTGCCATGACCCCGAGCGGTGCGGCGGCCCCGAACCACACGTTTTTCACGTCGTGATCGCGGATGAGCTGCTGCATCTTCCGGCGCACGGTGGGCGTGGGCAACATCATCGTGCCGGGGTAGCGCACGACGTCGAACGGCTGGCCTGCGTCGTAGTCCGCGGCGAGCGTCACGCCCGACACCCCGTCCACGTCCGGGGGAGTGGAGGCGTAGACGATGAGCTGGTCGGGGTCGAGTTGGCCGACGAAGCCCTCGAGGAAGGTCTGGATGCCGCCGGCGCGCGGCGGGAAATCATTGGTGACGAGGAGTGTCTTGCGCATGGTTAGAACTCGGAGCGCTTGAGCACCTCGGTGAGGCGGTTCGCGGCGGTGACGACGGCGGCCGCGTGGTGGCGCCCGGGCTGGCGGCCCATGCGCTCCACGGGCCCGGAGATGGACACGGCGGCGATCACGCGCCCCGACGGCCCGCGCACGGGCGCCGATATCGAGGCGACCCCCGGCTCGCGCTCGCCGATGGACTGGGCCCAGCCGCGGCGTCGGACGGCGGAAAGGATGGTGGCGGTGAACTCGGCGCCGTGAAGGCCGCGGTGGAGCTTGTCGGGTTCCTCCCAGGCAAGCAGTACCTGGGCGCCGGAGCCGGCGAGCATGGACAGGGTGGCGCCCACGGGGATGGAATCGCGCAGGCCCATCGAGCGGTCGGCGGCTGCCACGCACACGCGCACGTCGTTCTGGCGGCGGTAGAGCTGGGCGGATTCGCCCGTGTGGTCGCGCAGCGCGGTGAGCACGGGGTTTGCGGCGGCGAGCAGGCGGTCCTCGCCAGCGGCCGAGGCGAGCTCGGACAGGCGCAGGCCGAGGGTGAAGCGCCCCTGCATGTCGCGCGCGACGAAGCGATGATATTCTAGAGCCACGGCGAGCCGATGGGCTGTGGGGCGTGCGAGGTGCGTTGCTTGCACCAGCTGAGCCAAGGTCAGTGGGCCCGATTCGAGAGCGTTCAGTACGAGCGTGGCCTTGTCAAGAACGCCGACGCCGCTTCCGTTTTCCTTGTCCATGCAATGATCCTCCCATCTCACAAGATGAGATGCAAGTGATCGATGGTCCTATGCCCCTAAAGTGAAGGCATGAGCGGAACTTTGGCTGAAAAGGTGTGGCACGACCACATCGTCAAGCGCGGGGAGAACGGCGCCCCGGACCTGTTGTACATCGACCTCCAGCTGTGCCACGAGGTTACGAGCCCCCAGGCCTTCGAGGGCCTACGCCTGGCGGGGAGGAAGGTGCGCCGGCCCGATCTGACGATCGCAACCGAGGACCACAACACCCCCACCCTCGACATCGACCTGCCAATCGCCGACCCCACCTCGCGCACGCAGATCGACACGTTGCGCAAGAACGCCGAAGAGTTCGGCATCCGCCTCCATTCGCTGGGCGACGCCGACCAGGGCATCGTTCACGTGGTCGGCCCGCAGCTGGGCATCACGCAGCCGGGCATGACGATCGTCTGCGGCGATTCGCACACCTCCACGCACGGCGCGTTCGGCGCGCTCGCGTTCGGCATCGGCACCTCGCAGGTGGAGCATGTGCTCGCCACCCAGACCCTGCCCGTGGCGCCGTTTAAGACGATGGCGATCAACGTGCGTGGCGCTCTCAAGCCCGGCACTACCGCCAAGGACATCATCCTTGCCATCATTGCCAAGATCGGCACCAACGGGGGTGCCGGCTACGTGCTCGAGTATCGTGGCGAGGCGATCCGCGCGCTGTCGATGGAGGCACGCATGACGATCTGCAACATGTCGATCGAGGCCGGCGCCCGCGCGGGCATGATCGCGCCCGACGACACGACGTTCGCCTACATTAAGGGCCGTCCGCACGCCCCCGAGGGCGGGGAATGGGAGGCCGCGCTCGCCTACTGGCGCACGCTCAAGTCCGACGACGACGCCGTCTTCGACGCCGAGGTGGATCTGGACGCCGACGACCTCGAACCCTACGTCACCTGGGGCACCAACCCCGGTCAGGGCGTGCCGATCTCGGCCACCGTGCCCGACCCGGCCGACATGGCCGACGAAACCCAGCGCACCGCCGCCGAACGCGCCCTCGAGTACATGGACCTCGAGCCGGGCAAGCCAATCCGCGACATCGCCGTGGACACGGTCTTCATCGGCTCGTGCACCAACGGCCGCATCGAGGATCTGCGGGCCGTGGCTGGCGTGATCGAGGGCAAGAAGAAGCACGACGACGTCCGCGTGCTTGTGGTTCCCGGCTCGGCGCGCGTCCGGCTCCAGGCGGAGCAGGAGGGCTTGGATAAGGTCTTCCTCGACTTTGGTGCCGAGTGGCGTAATGCCGGGTGCTCGATGTGCCTGGGCATGAACCCCGACCAGCTGGCGCCAGGCGAGCGAGCGGCGTCGACGTCGAACCGAAACTTTGAAGGCCGCCAGGGCAAGGGTGGGCGCACCCACCTGGTCTCACCGCTGGTGGCGGCCGCCACGGCTATCGCGGGGCACTTCGCCACGCCGGCAGACCTCATGGAAGCGGGGAAGTAAATGGACAAGTTCATCACGCACACGGGCGTGGGGGTGCCACTGCGCCGCTCGAACGTGGACACCGATCAGATCATCCCGGCGGTCTTCCTCAAGCGCGTGGCACGCACGGGCTTCGACGACGCCCTGTTCTATGCCTGGCGCAAGGACCCGAAGTTCGTGCTCAACCAGGATTCCTACAAGCGCGGCTCGGTGCTCGTGGCCGGCCCTGACTTTGGCACGGGTTCCTCGCGCGAGCACGCGGTATGGGCGCTGAAGGACTACGGGTTCAGGGCCGTCCTCGCCCCGCGCTTTGCGGACATCTTCCGCGGGAACGCGGGCAAGCAGGGGTTAGTGGCCGGTGTCGTGGGCCAGGAAGACATCGAGCAGCTGTGGAAGATCCTCGAAACCGAGCCGGGCACGGAGGTGACGGTTGACCTGGAGAACCGTCAGGTCATCGCCGGCGGCTTCACCTGCCGCTTCGACATCGACGACTACACGCGCTGGACGCTCATGGAGGGCCTGGACGACATCGGGCTCACCCTGCGCGATGAAGAGCTCATCACGGCCTATGAGGCGAATCGCCCCAGCTGGAAGCCGCGGACGCTTCCTGCCAAGACCGAGGCCAAGTTTGAGGTCAAGGCTGCTCGGCCCGTGGGCGGGGACGCGCCGATCGCGTAGTTGGGGCGCGTTGCCGGCTGCCGCTCAGTGGGAGGGCGCCCGCCGAGTCGGACTAGGGTCGGCCAGCCGGGCTAGTCGGTGTCGAGGTCGCCGAAGTGTTTGTCTCCGATGAACTCGCGCGGGATGCGGTCGGCGCCGTCGACGTGCTGGAGAATCCGCGGGTCGATCGGCACGCCCCGGCGCAGTACCGAAAAATGCCCGTTGGGTTCAAGGACGACGGCGGCGATTTCGTCATCGTTACGCACGCCGGCCTGGCGCAGCGCCATCCACAGCTCGGCTTCGGTGACGCGCGCGTGGCGCAGGGCGTCGGGGAAGATGTTGGTGCGTGCCATGACCACGATGGGCGGGGTGTTGATCAGGAGGTCTCCGTGCGGGTTGTGCCGTATGCGGCCCAGGATCGAGCGCATGATGAACAGCGTGACCAGCGCGATCGCGCCGCCTGCCAGGGTGGGGGTGTGGCCGAGCGTGGAGCGGCCGGCGATCGCGCCGAGGATAATGATCGCCACCATGTCGTGCGTGGCCAGGCGCGCGCTCATCCGCTGGCCGATCACGCGCAAGATGAGCAACAGCAGCGCATACATCGCCACCGTGCCCACCACCACCGCGAGCGCTTGGAGCCAGGTGATGCCGAGTAGGTCGCCGAATGTCAGGGTGTTGATCTCCATGCACCTATCATCACACCAACACGGGCCACGCACAGCTTTCCTCGGCCGGCGGACTCCCCGTGGACATTAGATCACAGGAATTGTCGGTGGCAGTGGCTAAGATGGCACCAGTTATGGAAGGACAGTGATGGCTGGAGTGTTGAGCGTCCAAGGCGGGCATCCGCTACGCGGTGAGATCCGCGTGCGTGGAGCGAAGAACCTCGTGTCGAAGGCGATGGTGGCGGCGCTACTCACGGAGGAGACGTCCGTGTTGCGTAACGTGCCGCTGATTCGCGACGTCGACGTGGTCTCGGAGCTATTGCGCCTGCACGGCGCGAAGGTCGATTATGACCAGGCGGAGGGCGTCGTCACCATCACCCCGGGCCGGCTGCACTTGCCGGACCCGGCGAAGGTGGACGAGCTGGCCGGCTCCTCCCGCATCCCGATCCTCTTCTGCGGTCCGCTCTTGCACCGGCTGGGGGAGGCCTTCATCCCGGACCTGGGCGGCTGCCATATCGGTGATCGGCCGGTGGACTTCCACCTCAAGGTGCTCGAGGACTTCGGCGCCACGCGTGACGCCCAGGAGCTCGGCCTCCACCTCGTGGCCCCCTCCGGCCTCAAGGCGCGCAAGGTCCACCTGCCCTACCCGTCCGTGGGTGCCACCGAGCAGACCCTGCTGGCGGCCGTGCGGGCGCGCGGCATCACCGAGCTGCGCGGCGCGGCCGTGGAACCCGAGATCATGGACCTCATCGCGATCTTGCAAAAGATGGGCGCGCTCATCACAGTGGACACCGATCGCACCATCCACATCGAGGGCGTGGAGGAGCTCCACGGCTACACCCACACCGCGCTACCAGACCGGATCGAGGCGGGTTCGTGGGCGTGTGCGGCGCTGGCCACCGGCGGCGACATCACCGTGCGCGGGGCCGAGCAGGAATCGATGATGAACTTCCTCAATGTCTTCCGCAAGGTGGGCGGCAAGTTCGACGTGCTCGACGACGGGATCCGCTTCTGGCACCCCGGCACGCCACTCAAATCCATTCCGCTTGAGACCGACGTGCACCCCGGTTTTATGACCGACTGGCAGCAGCCCATGGTCGTGGCCCTCACCCAAGCCGAAGGCGTGTCGATCGTCCACGAAACCGTGTACGAAAACCGCTTCGGATTCACCAAGGCGCTCAACCAGATGGGCGCGAAGATCCAGGTCTACCGCGAGTGCCTGGGCTCCAAGGGGTGCCGGTTCGGCCAGGAGAACTACTACCACTCCGCCGTCATTCAGGGCCCCACCAAGCTCCACGCCGCGGACATTGAGGTGCCGGACCTGCGCGGAGGCTTCTCCCATCTCATCGCCGCCCTCGCGGCCGAGGGCGAATCGCACGTGGTGGGCATCGACATCATCAACCGCGGGTACGAGCACTTCATGCGCAAACTGGCGGCCGTGGGCGCCGTCGTTGAGCGGGTCGCCTAGCTGTACTAGCCCGACGACGCCCGCGCGGCTCTATGCCGTCCGCGGGTCGTTGCTACCTATTTTTAGAGTCGCCGCTCGTTGCCGCTTACTCGTCGGCTCGGCGGTTCACTGCCGCCTACTCGTCGAAGTAGACGCGCAGCACGGCGTCGGTGCCGCCGTCGGCATTGGGCTGGCTGGTGACCTCGATGGAGTAGGGCAGGCGTGCCTCGGCGCCAATGGTCACGGTGTGTTGTCCTTCGAACGGGCCGGCAACTGCGAGCCGGGTCATGCCCGTGGTCTCGGTCTGGCTGAGGGTGAAGGCGGACGTGTCATACTCGTCCGGTTCGGGCAGGCGTAGGCCAGCCACGTGGATCTGCAGCACGTTGTCGGAGTGGACGTCGATCGGCAGGCCCGAGCCCTCCTCGACGGCCTGGTCCGCCCAGCCGTCCGTGTACCAGCTCAGTTCGCCCGTGCCGTCCCACGTGTAGATGATGTCCACGTAGTTGTAGCCATAGTTGACGGCGTAGGGCAGGGCCTGGGCCGAAATGTCCGGCCAGTTCTCGGACTGGGAGGCCTTGTTTTCCGGGGTGTAGGGCACCGACGGTTCGGCGCTGGGGAGCGCGGGCTGCTCGGGCTCGGTCTCGGTTTGCGTTGGCTCCTCGGTCGGCTCGGGAGTTGCGGTCTTGGTGGCCGACGGGGTCGGCGTCGTTGGCGCGGGAGTGGTGTCGGACGCGCCTGGATCCTGCGTACATGCGGCAAGCGCCAACACGGCGGCCGCGGCAAAAAGGTGTGTCTTCACGTTTCCTCCTTCATGTTGCTTAACAGACTAACGCGGCTCACCGACACTGTGAACCTCCTCGGGTAGTCTTAAGTGGTGAAGAGAATTCGTATTGCCGTCATTTACGGCGGGATTTCCGGGGAACACTCGATTTCGTGCGCCACCGCGGGCGCGGTTATGAGGGCGCTCGATCCGGATCGTTACGACGTCGTCAGCATCGGCATCCGCCGCGACGGCACTTGGGTGCCGGGGGAGACGGACCCCGAGGCGCTCGACATGTCCCGCGGGTTGACCGAGGTGGGTCCTTCCGATCGGCGCATCGTGATCCCGCCGGGAGACGGTAGCCAGTCGCTACTCGAGGTCGGGGGCGGGCAGGTGCGTGAGCTGGGCGCGGTCGACGTCGTCTTCCCCGTTCTGCACGGACCCTTCGGGGAGGACGGCACCATCCAGGGCCTGCTCGAGATGGCCGGCATCCCGTATGTGGGCTGCGGCGTATTGGCGTCGGCTGCTGGGATGGACAAGGATTTCATGAAGCAGGTGCTGATCGGGGCGGGGTTGCCGGTGGGGCCGTACGTGGCCGTCACCGCTCACCGTTGGCGTGCCGAGCGCGACGCCGTGCTCGCGGAGGTCGCGGAGCTTGAGTTCCCGGTGTATGTCAAGCCGGCGCGTGCAGGGTCCTCGCTGGGGATCTCCAAGGTGGAGCGCCTGGAGGGCGTGGCCGCCGCGGTGGAGGTGGCCCAGGCGCATGACCCGAAGGTGGTGATCGAGCAGGGGATTGCCGGGCGTGAGGTCGAGTGCGCTGTGCTCGGTGGGCGTGGGGATGAACCGGCCCGAGCCTCGGTGTTGGGCGAGGTGCTGCTTGAGGCCCCGGCCGGCGGCTTCTACGACTTCGACTCCAAATACGTTTCCACCGACGGTCTCACCATGTCGATCCCCGCCGAGCTGGATGAGGAGACCACGCGGCGCGTGGGAGAGATCGCCGTGCGGACTTTCGATGCCTTCGAGTGCGAGGGGCTCACGCGCGTGGACTTTTTCGTTGCCGGCGGCGAGCCGATCGTCAACGAGATCAACACGATGCCTGGCTTTACGCCGTTCTCCATGTATCCGGCCCTGTGGGGCCAGGCCGGGCTGTCCTATGGCGAGCTCGTCGACGAGCTCGTCGGGCTGGCCCTCGAGCGGCCGCGCGGGCTGCGCTAGCCGGGCGCTGGAACGGGCCGGACGACGGCGTCGTCGGGCATGCGTTGCGGGTGGCTGGACGGCGGGCGCGGGGCGACTGGGCGGCGTCGTGCGCTGTGAGAGAGCACACCACCAGAATAGTTGAAAGTTCGACTATTCGATCTTAACCTGAACGTGTAACGCGAAGTTCGCGAATAACACCTACGGGAAGGTCCAACATGAAGATCGTTTACCTGGTCGGCTCCGCTTCGGCGAGCTCCATCAACCGTCAGCTTGCCAACACGCTCGTGGAACTCGCGCCGGAGGGCGTCGAGATGGTCGAGGCCGAGATCAAGGACCTGCCGCACTACAACCGTGACTACGACGCGGCCTACCCCGAGGTGGCCGTCAAGTTTAAGGAGCTGCTGGCTTCCGCCGACGGCGTCCTGTTCATCACCCCCGAGCACAACCGCATGTTCTCGGCACTGCTCCACAACGCGATCGAGTGGTCGTCGCGCCCGTGGGGGCAGTGGTCGCTAGCGGGTAAGCCCGTGGCGGTGACTGGTGCGGCGCCCTCTGGGGTTGGCACGGCGCTGGCCCAGTCGCACCTGCGCAGCACCCTGCTGTTCTTCGACCCGAAGCTCATGACCCAGCCCGAGGCCTACATCGACGCCACCCGGACCGGCCAGCTCGAGGATGGCGTGATCACGAACGAAACCTCGCGCGAGATCATCGCGAACTTCATCGCCGCGTTTGCCCAGTTCATCGAGGATAACAAGTAGGGCCGTGGCCGTTTGCTAGGGTGAGCACATGCTCATCTCGCACACCACCGAAGACGACCTCATCTCACGCTTCCTACCCCTTCTGCCGCGCGGCGAAGGGGTAGACGTGCCTTCGGGGGACGACTGTGCCGTGCTCGCCATAGCCGGGGCGGCCGCGATCTCCACCGACATGCTCGTGGAAGGCCACCACTTCCGGCGCGACTGGTCAGGCGGGGCCGACATCGGCTTCCGGGCCGCCATGCAAAACCTCGCCGACGCCGTGGCCATGGGAGCCCGGCCCCGCACGCTTGTCATCTCGCTCGGCCTGCCCGGCTCGCTCGAGGTGGAGTGGGTGGAGGACTTTGCGCGCGGGTTGGCGGAGGCGTGTGCGCCACTGGGGGTTGGCGTGGACGGAGGAGACCTGGTGGGCTCGGAGGCGATCGTCATTGGCGTGACCGTGCTGGGCGACATGGAGGGGCGCGCGCCCCTGCGCCGCTCCGACGCCCAGATCGGGGACCGGGTGATTCACGCCGGGAACCTCGGGCACGGTGCGGCCGGGTTAGCCCTGCTCGAGGCCGGGGTGGACATCGACGCGGCGGTGGCCGGGCTCGTTGACGACTTCAAGCGGCCCAAGCCGCCGCTCGATGCCGCGCTCGCCGCGGCGATGGCCGGGGGCGTGACGGCAATGATGGACGTCTCCGATGGCCTCGTCCGCGATGCGCGGCGCCTAGCGAAGGCCTCCGGGGTGTGGATCGACTTCGACCCACGCTCACTTGAAAGGAAGCTGGGGCCGCTGGGCCGGGCAGCCGGTCGGCTCCACGCCGACCGGCGCGAATGGCTCCTCACCGGCGGGGAGGACCACGGGTTCATCGCCACGATCCGCCCCGGCGTCGCCCTGCCGGAGGGCTTCATCGACATCGGCGAGGTCATGGGCGCCTCCAACGGCGGGCGCGTGACTGTGGGCAACCGCGAAGTGGCAGGGTTTGGCGGCTGGGACCACTTCGGGGCCGGAACGGAGGAGTAGGCTAGTCGTCCTTGGCCCGGCGAGCAACCTCGGCCTGGAGAAGCCGCGCCACGGCGTCGTCAACCTTCGGCAAACGCCACCGGCACGTCTCAAGCACCTCAGGGCTGGCGAGCGCGGCCGCCACGGGGTAGCCGATGCGGCTGAGCCAGGCGACGTCGTTCTCCGAATCACCGACGCCGAGCCCGTCCTCGGCCCGCAGGCCCCGCACGGCGAGTGCCCTTTCGATCCCCTCCCACTTCGTGACCCCGGGGGCCACGATGTCGAGGAAGTTGGCATGCGAGCGCGTGGTGGTGGGGAAGCGCTTGGTGAACGCGCCGATCACGTCGTTCATGTGGTCGGGCGTGGCCGCGGCAAGCGAGACCTTGGTGGCGTGGGCGGGGGTGAACTGGTCGAGGTCGAGCACGGGCTGGCCCTCGCTCGCGTTCTCGTTGATCTCGAGCATGCCCATCGCATCCAGTGCGGCGCGGTCAGCGTAGATGCGCTCCTCGTCAAAGTAGAAGGGGACCAGGCCGTTGCCGTGGGCCATCGCCGTGACCTGCTCAACCTCCTCGACATCCATGTAATGCGCCGAGACGATATCCTTCCCGTTCCACACCACGCCGCCGCCGGCTGCGATCACCCACGCGTGAATCCCCGCCCGGCGCACCAGGTTCGCGCCCCCGTTGAGCAGGCGCCCGGTGGCCAACGCGATCGGCACGCCGGCGTCGTCAAGCGCACGCAACGCGGCGATCGTGACGTCGGAAGTGATGGAGTGCTCGTCCGTGAGCGTGCCGTCGATGTCGAAAACCGCGTGTTTGAGCGCGCCGCGGGGCCAGGGCAGGTTGTCAAAGTCGAGGACCGGGGTTCTCATTGGTACTTCCAGATTCAATCGTGTTAGCGAACAATCGTGGGACTAGTGTCCCAAAAAGCTCCACAACTCGTTTTTCAAGACAAAGTGTCCCGTAGTTGTTGTGAATAATTCTAATTCTCCTGACATCAAACATCATATGATGCTGTTAAGGAAATGGAGGCGAGGCATGGGCACACGGCAAAAATATCAACCCGGGTGGCTGAGGCGCACCTGGCGAGCTTTCGTCTCCACATTTTCGGGCTGGAAGGGCATCGTCCTCGCCGCCCTCGTCGGTGCGGTCATTGGCGTGGGGGCGATGACGCTCCAGGCTGCCGGCTTCACCAACTATTTTGGCAACGACCCCCAGACATGCAATTCGTGCCACGCGATGAACGAACAGTACAACGCGTATGTGCGAGGAAGTCACGCCAACGTTGCCACGTGCAACGACTGTCATGCTCCGCATGAGAATCTCGTTGCCAAGTACATCAACAAGGCCGAAAACGGCTTCATGCACTCCTTGAAGTTCACCGTGGGTAACTACCCTGAGAACATCAAGATTCGCCCACACAATCAAGAAGTCGTGGAACACGCCTGCCGCTATTGCCATGCGGATCTTGTGGACCAGGTTAACCACGGCTTCCTCGAAAGAAATGAAGAAATGTCGTGCGTCAAGTGCCACGACGGCGTTGGACACGCGAGGTGAGAATAGTGAGTAACGAGGAATTCGAAGTAGTTCCCCCCCGATGGTGCTGGTGCATCGACCGCGACGAAGAAGACGTGGCCCGCCGTCGTCGTCCTCGTCGTGGTAGCCCTTGCCGCCGCGTTCATCACGTGGCTGTTCATGGACATTATGGACAAGAAGCAAGAGGCTGCCCATCCGTGGTCGCCCGTGGCGGAGATTACCGACACCACGTTTGATCCCGCAGTGTGGGGAGAAAACTGGCCCAAGCAATACGAGGGTTATATGGCGACGTCGGAGATGGATCCGAACAATAAGGTGGCCAACACCGATCCGTCCGTCCCCGAAGACACACGCGAATTTAAGACGCGTTCCAAGCTCGCCATCGAACCGCGTCTTGTGTCCATCTGGAAGGGCTATGCCTTCTCGGTCGAGTACAACGAGCCGCGCGGACACGCCTACATGCTCGACGACCAGAAGTACGTCAAGCGCATGACTGACTTCAACCAGCCCGGCGCCTGCCTTAACTGCCATTCCTCGGTCCCGGAGGTCGTTAACGCCCTTAATCCTGACGATCCGGCAGATGGCTGGGCACAGATGAACAAGCTTCCCTACTCGGAGGTCGTGCAACACGCGGGTGGCCCGATTGGCTGTATCGACTGTCACGATCCGGCGACCATGAAGCTGCGTGTCACCCGCCCCGCGTTCATTGAAGGCATCCGCGCAGTCAAGGCGTTGGAGGGCATCGAGGATTACGACGTCAACCGAGATGCCACCAACCAGGAAATGCGGAGCTTCGTGTGTGGACAGTGCCATGTGGAGTACTACTTCAAGGGCGAGGGGAAGACCCTCACCTTCCCCTGGACGAAGGGTCTGACCGTCGATGACGCCATCGCGTACTACGACGAGATCGGCTTCTCCGACTTCGAACATGCCACGACGGGAGCCAAAGTCATCAAGGCTCAGCACCCGGACTTCGAAACCTGGTCACAGGGCATCCACGCCGACAACGGCGTGACCTGCGCGGACTGCCATATGCCCTACAAGCGTGACGGCGCCGCGAAGATCAGCGATCACCAGGTGCGCTCGCCGATGCTAGACAACGCCTCCATCAACGCGGGTGCCTGACCTGCCACCACTCTTCCGAAGACGAGATGCGTGGCCGTGTTGAGACAATCCAGAACCGATGGGGCGATGCTAAGGATGTTGCCTTCACTGCCGTGCAAGGCCTGCTTGATGACCTGGAGCAGATGAAGGGATCCGTTGATCAGGCCACCTTGGAAAAGGCCTATGACTTCCAGCGCAAGGCGCAGTTCATGGTTGACTACTCCGTCTCCGAGAACTCTCGAGGGTTCCATGCGCCAGGGTATTCACTGGCGGTGCTCAACGCCGCTACCGACTACGCCCGCGCCGGCCAGCTAGCACTCAGGGGTGTCGACGTTGACATCCAGCGCACCCCGGATAGCTATGACATCAAGCCGGTCGACCGGCCCGGCCCCAAGTAAAGAACCAGTAGCCGAAGGTCCCGATAGTGGTGCGGCGTCCCAGGGCGCCGCACCACACCATTGAGAAGAGTGAGCATGCCGCCATCAGGTCCCAAGGACGATCTCCCCCACGAAGAGACGGGCGATCCCGACGTCGTCGATGCCGACGTGGTCGATATTGACACGTACGAGGAGGACGACGGAAGTGATTCCCCGCCCAAGCCGGTTCGGGCCAAGGCGGCGCCTACCTCCCGCCCAGGGACCTCGCCGGCTGCGGGAGAGAAGAAAACAATCAACAAGCTCACGTTCGTGTTGACGGTTCTGCTGGCGATCGCCGTCGTGATCATTGTTCGGCAGGCCGGGCTGGGCCCGTCGGCGAATGACAACCCGACCCTTCCCGCGAACCACCCGGATATTTCTCAGATGGACATGGGCCAGATGGCGACCCTTGATGAAGAAAAGGTCGCCGAGCTTAACCAGAAGATCGAGGATAATCCGCAGGATGTGGATACCCTCAAGGAGTTGGGCAAGACCTACGTGGACGCCCGTCAGTACCAGAACGCGCTCGATGCCCTCAACAAAGCGATCGAAGTAGCCCCCGATGATATGGAAAGCCACCTCATGGCTGGCGTGTGCAAGTACTCGCTCAACAACTTCGAAGGCGCGAAGGAGCGCTGGATGAAGGCCACTGAACTCGATCCGACGAAGGCCGAGCCGTGGTTCAACCTTGGATTTGTTTATCTCATGGAGGAGCCCGTCGACGAGGCTGAGCTGACGCGCGTGTGGGACAAGGTCCTCGAACTGGCGCCCGACTCTGACATGGCCGCCGACATCATGAAGTACCGCGAGAGCGCCGAGACAAATGGAGATTAGTGTCCTCCTTTCCTTCGCGGCTGGGATCATCGCCTTCGCCTCACCCTGTTTCCTCCCGGTCGTGCCGGTCTTCGTCGGCCAGATCGTTGGGGGAGATCCGGGAGAGGTCTCACGTAGCCGCGCCGGATGGCACGCCGTGGCGTTCATGGTGGGGTTCTCGGTCATTTTTATGACGATCTGGCTGTCCATCGCGGCGGTAGGGAACGTCCTCGGACAGTACTCGAACGTCCTTCGGATCGGCGGCGGCGCGATCCTGATCGTTATGGGCCTGCACATGGCTCGCCTTATCTCAATTCCCGTACTCGACCAACTGATCCGCGGGGATCTCAAGGGACCGGCGGGGATTCGCAACGGCACGGCCCGCTCAGCTCTCATGGGCGTGGTTTTTGGTGCGGGCTGGACCCCGTGCATCGGCCCGATCCTTGGCGGCATCCTTGCCCTTGCTGTTCAAAGTGAGACGGCATGGCAAGGTGCCCTCATGATGGCAGTTTTTTGCCTTGGCTTGGGGCTTCCGATCGTGGCCGTGGCCATCGGCGCGGTTGACCTTCACAAACGCTTCGGATTCTTTCGTCGTAACCATAGGCTGGTGGAGCTTCTCGCCGGCACTCTGCTCATTGTTATGGGCTTCCTCATGATCACCAACCTGTTCGCACGCCTGGCCACGCTGGTTCCGGCCTTGCTGTAGGAGGAGAAGAAGTGTCTGATCAAAACACGGCCACCCACGAACCTGAGCAGGTGGATGCTCTCGACGGCGCCCGCATCTCTGGCGCCGAGGTGTGGCGTACTATTTATGCCCTCTTCTACAACAAGAAGATCGGTCTACTTCTCATCCTGATCGTGACGATCCTCAGCCTGATCGGTGTAGTCTTCCCGCAGGCCAACTCGTACGTCGTGGCCGATGAGGCGGCGTGGGAGGATTTCCTCACGAACCTGACACCGGTATACGGCGGGTGGACGAGAATTCTGGCGGCGATCGGTTTCTTCAACATGTTCTCCTCATGGCTGTTCAGGATCATGATGATCCTGCTGTGCCTGAGTATCATCGGTTGCACCACTCACCGCATTCCGCTTCTGTACCGCACGGCATACAAGCCGCGTAAGCGGGCGAGTGAGAACTTCTTCAACACGGCCCGCTTCCGCTACAGCGCAAGGCTGAGCGCGGACGCGGAGACAACCACGGATGCGCTGCTGGCTACGGCCAAGAGGCGCCACATGCGCGTGATCGCCGACGACGCCCAGCGCGAGTTCTTCTATCTCGATCGCTTCCACTGGGCGCCCTTTGGAACCGCGCTTTCCCACCTAGCGTTCATACTTATCATCATCGGCTTCCTCGTCACCCAGAGCATGGGCTTTCGTAACGACTTCTTCCTCGTCACTGTGGGGGAGACCCAGGAAGTCGGCTACAACACGGGCCTGAGCGCCAAGGTCGTCTCGTTCCAGGATGCCTACAACGAAGACGGCCGTCCGCTCGACTACGTCTCCCACGTCATCCTCTACAAGGACGGGCAGACCGTGGCCGATCAGAACGTCCGCGTGAACTCGCCGCTGTCCTATGACGGCGTCATGTTCCATCAAGCCTCCTTCGGTATGTCCGCTGTGGTTTCGATTTCGGGGAATGCGGGCGAACTCCGCTCCGGGGGCGTGCCATTGCGCTACACGACCAGTGACGGGGCCTACAGCTACGGCGTCGTTGAGTTGGAGGACCCGGCCCTCGAGGTCTTCGTCATCACCTCAGCGTCCGGACGCACAAACCCGGATCTCGCGCCTGGCCAGGCGCGCATTGAGGTCTACGAGTCTGGCTCGCAGGAGACGATGGATATGAAGGTGGTGGACCAAGGCCAGCCCGCCACAGTCGCCGGCCTTGACATCACATTCGAACGCGAGGCTCAGTACGCCGGCCTCATCGTCCGAAGTGACCCGGGCGCGTGGGTGGTCTGGCTTGGTAGCGCGTTGCTTATTATTGGATCAATCATGACCATGGCACTACGTCACCAGCGCATGTGGGCGTGGGTGACCGCCACCGACGATGGCTCCGTCCTCCGACTGGCCTCGCACGACAAGCGTGACCTCGGGTTCTCGCGCTATTTCCATGGATTCGGTACCGAGATCACCGAACGCATCACACAAGGAAAGGAACTCTAATGCTTGAGTTTTCCCAGATTCTCCTTTTCGCAAGCACGCTAATTGTTGCGCTTGCCTTCGGAATCTACGTCATGGCTACTTTCGTTGCGCGCAATATGAGTTCGGCCAAGCAGTCTGCGACTGTGGCTGCGCCGACATCCGCTTCGGCCGTCGTCGTGGAATCGAACGTCACCAGCACCGAGACCCAGGTCCAACCCATGCAGGCCAGGGGGCTTCCGCGCATGGGCAACCTGCTCGAAAAGCTAGCCTTCCTCACCCTCACTGCCTCGGTCATTGTGCGCTACATCGCCACCGGTGAACCTCCGCTGGCCAACCAATACGAGTTCGCCACAGCCTTCGTATGGGGAATGCTTGCCTTCCAGATCTACTTCGAGCACCGCTACCGTATCCGCACGCTAGCGTTGTTCACGTTACCGGTCATTCTTGGCATGCTCATTTACGTGACCTCGTTGGACTTCGCCAAGGAGCCTCTCATGCCGGCACTCCAGAATAGTCCGCTACTGACCCTGCACGTGTTCACCGCTGCGCTGTCCTACGGCGCGGCAGTCATCGGATTCGGCGCCGCGATCATGTATCTGCTCGCACCGAAGGTCACCTGGCGCGGTTGGCCGAGGCCGGAGATCCTCGAGGAGCTCGGCTACAAATCGGTGGTCTTCGCCTTCCCGCTGTTGACCATCATGATCGTACTGGGAGCCATATGGGGCAACATCGCGTGGGGCCGTTACTGGGGATGGGATCCGAAGGAAACCTCGGCGCTAGTAACGTGGTTGATCTATGGCGCCTACGTCCATGCCCGTGTGGTTCGCGGCTGGCGCGGACGGAAGTCCGCATGGCTCCTAGTTCTGGGCTTTAGTGCCGTCCTGTTCACATTCTTCGGTAACCTGTGGTTTGATAGCCTGCACTCCTACGCTTAGATCTGCTACAAGGGAGAAATGTGAGTACGACTGATTGGCGCACCGGTATTCGCGAGTCGAAATACGGCACGATGATGGTGCTGATAGTGACGACGCTACTTGTTTTGGCGGGCGCATGGATCGTCTCCGGTTCGAGCTTTGGCGAGAGCTTGCTCGGCAAGGATGACACCCCTGCGGGTAGTGGCAAGGTCAGCCAGGTCGATGTCGACAGTGCACAACCCGCGCCAACGGTTGGCGAGCCCGCCCCAGCTTTTACCGCAGTCGACGTCGCAGGCAACGAGGTTTCCCTCGAGGCGCTGCATGGCAAGCCGGTGTGGCTGCTATTCGCGGCGACCTGGTGTCAGGGTTGCCGCGCGGAGATGCCCGATGTGCAGGCCGTTGCTGACGCGCGCGACGACGTCGAAGTTGTGGGCGCGTTCGTGGGCGAGCAAGACAACACCGTGAGCGGCTATCTTTCGCGTGCGGGATATGACTTCGCCGCAGTGGCCGACGAGTCAAACGATCTTTCGCGCGCATACGGGGTTCTTGGCATCCCGGCTCACTTCCTGATCGACGCCGAGGGCAACGTGGCGAACTATCGTGTGGGCGTGCTGTCGGAAGACTCGATCGAGGAGTTCCTCTCCGCCGCAAAATAAGGAGCGGGGCCACGGTGTGCTGCTTGGGAGTAGAGGACAACCCGATAGACGCAACGGTAATCCCGTAGATTCTCGCCAAGAACCGACAGAATGATGCGACATCTGGTGGCTTAACGTAACAGCTATGAGGCCGGAGCACTCATGTGGGGCTCATGCACCGGCATAAGACTCGCAAGCGCGGGCATAAAAAATGAGGCGGGATCTCCCGCCTCATTTGCATCTAAGAGCTAGATGTTGCGCGTCACCTTGCCGGCCTTGAGGCAGCTGGTGCACACGTTCAGACGCTTCGGCGTCCCATTGACGAGAGCCCGAATGCGCTGGATGTTCGGGTTCCAACGACGGTTGGTGCGCACGTGGGAGTGCGACACAGACTTACCGAAACCAGGGCCCTTGCCGCAGACTTCACATACAGAGGCCACGGTTATCTCCTTCGTTTGGGTTGAGAGCGCGCTCTCGCGCTCCTTGAAGCAACTTAAAGATGATAGCCGACGACGCATGCAAATTCCAACGTACCGGGCCAGTGGGATTGCGCACGTCTACCGCGGCTCGGCCGGAACGGCCGAGCCGCCATTCGTTCGCAGCTGCACGGTAACCTAGTAGCTGGAGGAAAGATGTCGGATCGAATGGCTGCTACCACGGCGGAGTCGTGGACGGCTCTCACGCGCCCGCTCGAGCGGGTCTTAGGTGCGCGCACCGGCGCAGCATTTTCCAAAATGGGCCTGCACACGGTGGGCGACCTCCTAGATCACATTCCCTTCCGCCTGGCCCGGCGCGGCGAGCTCCTGCCGATTGAGGCGGTGCAAGAGGGAGAAGCGGTGACGGTGGTGGCCCGGATCGTCGATTCCCAGGTCCGGCCCATGCACTCCCGGCGCGGCTACATCTTATCCGTGGTGATTTCCGACGGGCGCCACACTCTTAACCTCACCTTCTTTGCCAAGTCCTCCCGTCCGCTGAACTTTCACGCCGCCAAGCTGCGCCCCGGCACGCTCGCCACCTTTTCCGGCACGATCACCTCCTACCGCGGCCAGCTCCAGCTTTCCCACCCGGAGTATGAGGTGGTGGAGGACGAGGCGGAGGTCGATCCGGCAAAGATTGCTCAGCCGATCCCGATCTACCACGCTGCCGCAAAGCTGCCCTCGTGGAAGATCGCCAAGGCCGTGGATGTCACGCTTGCCTCGCTGACCCCGAGCGACGTGCCCGATCCCCTCCCTGAAGACTACCTTGCCGATCACTCGCTGCCTGGCCGCTTCGAGGCGCTGCGCGCGGCTCACCAGCCGACCAGCGAGGAGGAGTGGCACAGCGCCATTGCGCGGTTCAAGCACGAGGAGGCCTTCGTGCTCCAGGCGTTGCTCGCCCAGCGGGCGGTCGACGCCGCCGCACACCCGGCGCCCGCGATGGCGCCCCGCGAGGGTGGCATCCTCGCGGCATTCGACGCCCGCCTTCCCTTCGATCTGACCGCCGGCCAGCGCGCGGTAGGTCAGGAGCTGGCCGCCGAGCTCGCCACCGCCAGCCCGATGCGCCGCCTTTTGCAGGGCGACGTCGGATCGGGCAAGACTGTCGTCGCCTTGCGTGCCATGCTCCAGGCGGTCGACGCCGGGCGTCAGGCCGTCCTCGTGGCACCCACGGAGGTGCTCGCCGCCCAGCACTACGCCTCCTTTCAGTCGATGCTGGGGGAGCTGGGGATGGCCGGCCAGCTCGGAGCGGCCACGCAGGCCACGTCGATTGAGCTACTGACGGGCTCGTTGCCCGCGGCGAAGAAACGCGCAACGCTCGCCGCGATCGCCTCGGGCGCGGCTGGGATCGTGGTTGGCACCCACGCCCTGTTTGAGGACATGGTCCAGATCCCGTTCCTCGGCCTCGTGGTGATCGATGAGCAGCACCGCTTCGGGGTGGATCAGCGCGACCGCCTCGCCGCCGGTGCCCACCTCCTCGTCATGACGGCCACGCCGATACCGCGAACGATCGCGATGACTTCCTTCGGGGAGCTGCAGGTCTCGACCCTGCGCGAGCAGCCCGAGGGGCGCCGAGCGATCGCCACGAACCTGGTCCCGGCCATGAACGAACGCTGGGTGGAACGGGTCTGGGAGCGGGCCCGTGAGGAGATCGACGCCGGCGGCCGGGTCTACGTCGTCTGCCCGCGAATCTCCGCCACGGCCGAGGAGGAGGCGCCGGGCGACGCCGGCCCCGATGCCCTCGCCAACTTGGGCGAGCAGCTCGCCATCGACGACTTCGAGCCCGCCTCGGTCGAATCGGTCCTCGCCCAGGTGCGCGCCAAGCCGGTGCTCGCGGGGGTTGAGATTGGTGCGGTTCACGGCCGCATGGATGCCGAGGACAAGGCCCGAGCGATGGACGACTTCGCCTCCGGCCGCGCGCCCCTGCTCGTGTCCACCACGGTGATTGAGGTGGGCGTGGACGTGCCGCAGGCCACGATGATGGTGATTCTCGACGCCGAACGCTTCGGCCTGTCCCAGCTCCACCAGTTGCGCGGGCGCGTGGGGCGCGGCCAGAGGGAGTCGATCTGCCTGGCGGTCCACCACGCACTGGACGGCACGGTGGCCTTCGAGCGCCTGGCTGCCTTCGCCTCCACCACCGACGGCTTCGCCCTGGCGGAGAAGGACCTCGAACTGCGCAGCGAGGGGAACGTGTTGGGGGCGGCGCAAAGCGGGCGGTCGTCGTCGCTGAAATACGTGCGCGTGCGCACGGACGAAGAGCTCATCGGGGTAGCACGAGCCGCGGCCCGCGCGCTCGTGACGGCCGACGCCACGCTCGCCGACCACCCCGCCCTGCGTGCCGCGATCGAGGCGGCTAGCTCCGATTCCACCGACTACCTGGAGAAGACATGACCAGAATCGTGGCAGGCACCGCCGGCGGGCGCAACCTGCAGGTGCCCAAGTCCGGAACGCGCCCCACGTCGGAGCGCGTGCGGGAGGCGATGTTTTCCCGCCTCGAGCACTACGGCTACATCGAGGGCTGCGCCGTGCTCGATCTGTACGCGGGCTCGGCGGCACTCGGGCTCGAGGCGAAGTCCCGCGGGGCGCGCAGCGTGGTGAGCGTGGAGGCCAGCCGGCAGGCGGCCGGCGTGGCGCGCGCCAACGCGAAGGCGACGGGGCTGGAGATCGACGTCGTGCCCATGAAGGCCGAAACGTACCTCGCCACCGAGCCCTCCGAACGCTTCGACCTGGCGTTCCTCGACCCGCCTTATGACATCGGGGAGGGGGCCCTCGCGCTCGTGCTTGAGCTCCTCGTGCCGCACCTGGCCGCGGACGCGATGGTGGTGGTCGAGCGCTCGAAGCACTCCCCGGAGCCGGCCTGGCCCGAGGGCCTCGAGCTCGACGACGACCGCACGTGGGGCGACACCCGCGTCTGGTCCGCAGTGATGGCGGGGGAGGGTAGACTGGAGCCATGACACTAGCGGTTTGCCCGGGATCCTTCGATCCGCTCACTCTTGGCCACATTGACGTGATTGAGAGGGCGCGGGGGATGTTTGACGAGGTCGTGGTGGCCGTGAGTCATAACGCGAAGAAGACCTACCTGTTCAGCCTCGACGAGCGCGTGGAGCTGGCGCGTGAGGCGCTCGCCGGCGTCGGCGGGGTGCGGGTGGAGGCGGCCACCGGGCTGATTGCGGACTTTGCGCGCGAGCGCAGGGCGGCGGCGATCGTCAAGGGCCTGCGCGGGGCGGCGGATTACGACGCCGAACAGGCCATGGCGCTGCTCAACCGGCACCTGTCCCACATTGAGACCGTGTTTGTTATGGGCGATCCGGCGCTGAGCCACATAGCATCTTCCTTCGTTAAGGAAATAGCCTCTTACGGGGGTACAATCGACGATCTGGTGACGCCGAATGTTGCGCGTGCACTGAGGAAGGTCAATTCATGAACGAACAAGGCGAATCGCTGCTCGAGATCCTGGACGAGCTGGTGGAGATTGTGTCCCACGCGAAGTCTTTGCCGATGTCGGCGTCGGTGATGGTCAACCGCTCAGAGTTGCTGGACCTGCTGGAGACGGCGCGGGAGATCGTGCCCGATCAGATCGTCGCGGCGGACGAGGTGTTGCAGGAGGCGTCGGCGGTGTCGGAGTCGGCGCGTCAGGATGCGGATGCGATCCGCGAGCGCGCCGAACAGGACGCGGCCACGATCGTGGCGGAGGCCCGCGAGCAGGCCTCGCGCCTGGTGGCCCAGGATCAGATCACGATCGCGGCGAAGTCGCAGGCCACCCGCATTCTGGACGAGGCGCAGACGAAGGCCGAGCACATGAAGCGCGGCGCGGACGATTATGCGGCCACCACGCTTGACCAGCTGTCGGAGGAGCTCGGCGGTCTGCTCGAGCAGATCGCGGCCGGCCGCGCCCACCTGGCCAACCGCCTGGAGGATGAGTGATGACCAGCCCGTACGTCGTCTCGATCATTGACCTGCCGCGGGCGGAGGGCGCCCAGCGCGAGCTCAGCACCGAGCTGCCGGCGCCGGCCGAGTGCGGCATCCCGATGGTCCGCGTGGTGGAGGGCGACCCGATTGACCTCGATATCACGCTGCAGTCCGTCTCCGAGGGCGTGCTCGTGCAGGGCATGGTCAGCGCCACCGCGCACGGCCAATGCGCCCGGTGCCTGACCGACATCACACTCGACCTGCATGAACCAGTGGCCGAACTCGTCTTCTATCCCGAAAGCCAAAAGGCCCTCCTCGACGAGGGGGACGAAGAGGCTAAGGACATGCCGATCGTCGCCGACGACACGATCGACATGGAACCCATCGTCCGCGACGCGCTCGTGCTCGCCATGCCTCTCATCCCGCTGTGCCGCCCCGACTGCGAAGGCCTGTGCCCCGAGTGCGGCGAGCGCTGGGAGGACCTGCCCGACGGCCACGCCCACGAGTTCCTCGACCCGCGCTTCTCCGCCCTCGACGCGCTCGCGGCCCAACTTTCTCAGGAGGCCGACGACACCGACGTGTCCGACGACGCCCGCCCGGCCGGCGCCGGTGCCGGGCCTGCGGACGCGACCGGCCTCGACGGCGTCGTTGAGGACCCCCGTGCATAAGCCAATCACGCAGCGGGAGGTGGAGGCGTGGGGCGCCACGATTGATCCGCGCTACGTGGAGCCGGCGCTGACGCACCGGTCTTGGGCGTACGAGAACGGCGGCGAGCACTCGGAGCGCCTGGAGTTTCTGGGCGATTCGATCCTGGGCGCGGTGGTGACCAGCTACATTTTTGCCACGTACCCGGACATGAACGAGGGCGGGATGTCGAAGATTAAGGCGGCCGCGGTCTCGGAGCGCTCGCTGGCGGAGATCGCCCGGCGGCTGGGCCTGGGCGCGTTTATTCGGCTCGGGCACGGCGAGGAGAAGTCGGGCGGGCGGGATAAGGATTCGATCCTGGCCGACACGGTGGAGGCCCTCATCGGCGGCACGTTCCTTACGCACGGCGTGGAGGTGACGAACGAGGTTGTGCTGCGCCACCTGGTTCCGCAGGTGGAGGCCGCGCAGAAGATGGGTCCGGCCCTCGATTGGCGCACGGCGTTCGAGGAGAAGGCCCGCGAGCAGGGGATCACCGGCAACCTCAGCTACGAGGTGGAGGGCGAGGGCCCGGACCACGCGCGCGTGTATACAGCCGCGGTGATCGTCGACGGGGTCAAGCGCGGGGAGGGTACGGCCACCTCGCAAAAGCAGGCCAAGCTGGAGGCCTGCAAGGCCGCCTACTACGCGCTCGGCTAGCCCGCGCCTAGCACGATGCCCGAGCTTCCCGAAGTTGAAACCATCCGCCTGGGCCTTGAGCCCATCGCGGTGGGTGCGACGGTCGTGGGCGTGGAGGTGCTGAGCCCGCGGGCAGTGCGCCGTGCGCCGGAGGGCCTGGAACCGCTGGTCGGGCGGCGAATCGAGGCGGTGGCCCGACGCGGCAAGTACCTGTGGCTCGACGCCTCCGGCCTGGCCCTCGTCGCACACCTGGGCATGTCGGGCCAGTTCCGCGTGGGCGGGGCGGACAACCCGCACCGGCGCGCCTCGCTCTTTTTTGACGGCGGCGTCCGGCTCGACTTCGTAGACCAGCGCACGTTTGGCCACCTCATGCCCGATGTGTACGTCCCCACCGGTGACAGCGCGCCTGCCGGCCGGGGGAGCGCCGATACGCTCATCCCGCGATCCGTGGCCCACATCGGCCGCGACCCACTCGACCCGGCCTTCGACCTCGAGGCCGTCATCCGCCGCGCCCACGCCAAAGACTCCGAGATCAAGCGCATCCTGCTCGACCAGTCGGTTGCCTCCGGGGTGGGTAACATCTACGCCGACGAGGCGCTGTTTGCCGCCCGTGTTCACCCGCGCCGACTGGCCAGCCGCATGTCGCTGGCGAAGATCCGCGAGGTTTACCTGGCGGCGGCCGACGTCATGGCCCGGGCGGTGGAGGTGGGCGGCACGTCGTTCGATACCCTCTACGTCAACGTGGACGGCGCGGCCGGCTATTTCGACCGGGCGCTTAACGTTTACGGGCGCGGCGGGATGCCGTGCCCGGCGTGCGGAACTGCGCTGAGGCGCGAGCCGTTCATGGGCCGTTCCTCGCACTTTTGCCCCGCCTGCCAGCGCGCCCGGCACGTGCGGCCCCTGAAGAGGAAGCGTCTCGTCGAAAAGTAGGGCGATATCTGGCTAAGATGGCGGGGTGAGCACTACAGATATTTCCGTGATGATTATCGACGACCACGAGGTGGTCCGCCGCGGCATCGCTGAGGTGGTCGATCGCGCCGACGGGCTCGCCGTCGTGGCCGAGGCCGGCTCGGTGGCGGAGGCCGTGCGCCGCGCCACGCTGATGACGCCCCAGGTGGCGCTGGTGGACCTGCGCCTGCCCGACGGCACCGGCATCGATATCATCCGCGAATTTCGTGAGGTCGTCCCGAACACGAAGTCGATCGTCCTGACCTCGTTTGATGATGACGACGCGCTCGCCGAGGCGCTTGACGCCGGCGCGAAGGCCTACCTGCTGAAGTCGGTGCGTGGGGCGGAGATCACGGAGGTTATCAAGGCGGTGGCGGCCGGCCGCGTGCTGCTCGACGAGCGGACGGTGACCCGGCGCCGCGCCGACCATGCCGACCCCACTGCACACCTGACACCCTCCGAGCGCAAGGTGCTCGACCTCATCGGCGACGGCCTGTCAAACCGCGAAATCGGCGACAAGCTGGGGGTGGCCGAGAAAACGGTGAAGAACCACATCACCTCTCTCCTGTCGAAGATGGGCATGCAGCGCCGCACGCAGGTGGCGGCGTGGGTGGCCGGCCAGCGTGCCATGGGCTGGCGCAACCAGAACGGCTAATTAGCGCAACTGGGCCCTCCACACGAGAAGGGTGCCGCTGTGCCCGTCCCCACGCGGTTCGATGGAGAACGAGCCTTGGTGGCGGCGCGCCCGGGCGGCCAGGTTGGACAGGCCGGAGCGGCGGGCCAGGCTTTGTTCGATGCCGGCGCCATCGTCGAGCACGCGTATCACGATCTCGTCTGGCGTGGCATCCACGGTGACCGACACGGAGGAGGCCTTGGCATGCCGGGCGGCGTTGGACAGGCCTTCGCGGACCACAGCCACAACATCGTCGGAGATGTCGGAGCCCACCGCGTCGTCGATGAGGTGGTAGTCGGTTTCGGCGACGTCGGCGCCGTTCCAGGTGAGGAGGAGCGAGGGTGCGAAGCCGAGCGACTGGCGGGCCACGGAGGCTTCGTGCTGGAGGCGGGAGACGATCGCGGCGGACGATCCCTCGTCGCGTAGCGAGTGGACGATCTGGCGGATTTGCTTGACTGAGTCGTCGATGGCGGAGATCGCGGCATCGAGCGCTCCGGTCACGCGTTCGCCCAGCCCGCGCGAGCTCATCTCCTCGCGGATCGCGGTGATGTGCATGCCGGAGGCGAAGAGTTGCTGGATGGCGAGGTCGTGCAGGTCGCGTGAGATGCGAGCGCGCTCGTCGAGCTCGGCGGCCATCGCCTGGGCCTGGCGGGCTTCGGCTAGCCTGATCGCGATCGTGGCCTGCTTGGCGACCGACTCGGCCATCGTGAGGTCGTGCAGGTTGAACTCGCCGGTGTTGGGGTAGCGCAGTAGCAGGATGACGCCCAGGCCCATGCCCTGGGAGATGAGCGGACTATAGAGCGCGGAGCCGAACTGGCGCAGCTCGGGCACGCGGATCGTGCGCACGCGCTGCATGGAATCCACCACCACGCCCGACTGCTCGCGGATGACCGTGCGCGCCCGGCCCTCCTTGGGGAAGGGCAGTCCGACGAGTTCGTGGACGCGGGCCGGGTCGTCGGCGTCGACGATCTCGGAGATCCAGGAATCTTGGATGGAGGGCAGGATGATCATGGCGACGTCGGCGCGGGCGGCGATGCGCATTTCGTGGGCGATGACCTCGAGTGCCTCGTCCTCGTCCGTGCCTTCGAGCAGGGAGGACACGATGTGCTGGGAGGCGGTGAGCCACCGGGCGCGGTTCTGCGACTCGGCATACAGCAACGAGTTGACCACGGAGATCTCGGTGGCCTTGACCAGTAGGTGGACGAGTTCGCCGTCGTCGTCGGTAAAGGGGCTGGCCTTGTCCGAGAGGTAGAGGCGGCCCCACACCTGCTCGTTGACCGTGATAGCCACGCCCAGGAAGTTCTTCATCGCCGGGTGGTTCGGCGGGAGGGTGCCGGCGGCGTAGGCGGAGATGTCGTTGATGATGAGGTAGGAGTCGAGTGGGATGTCGTTGAACACGCCGTGGTCGATGGGCGGGTGTTCGATCACCACTTCGGGCCCGCGTGGCATACCTTGCTGGATGAACTGGATGGTGTCGCCGTGGGAGTCGAGCACGCTGACGGCCCCGAATTCGGCGCCCGTGAGCTCGCACGCGGTCTGGACGAGGGCGCGCGAGACCTCGGTGCGGTCCAGCGAGCGAGCGATCGTGAGGATGTGGCGCGAAAACTCAGAAATCTGCTCTGAGGCCTGCATTGGCTTCCTTCCCGGCTTGGGGCTTTGGAAATACTCTACCTATTCCTGGGCGAGTGACCACTCGTAGTCGGGCATCTGGGCAGCGAGCTCGGCGTGGGTTCCGCGCGCGACGACGCCGACCTGGCCGCTCTCGCTACCATCGCCCCCGACGCGTCCGAGCATGATGACCTCGTCCGCGGCGTCGAGTGGGGTGAGGCGGTGGGTGACGAGCACGACGCCGCGGCGCGCGTTGCGTACGGCGAGCAGGTCGCGGATGAGCTCGTCGGCGGTGGCGGGGTCGAGGTGTTCGCCGGGTTCGTCGAGGAGCATGAAGGTGGCCGAGCCGGCGAGTGCGCGGGCGAGGAGGAGGCGGCGGCGCTCGCCGCCGGAGATGGACGTGGCGTTGGAGCCGAGCAAGGTGTCGACGCCGTCCGGCAACTGGGCGAGCCACTCGGCCAGGCCTGCCTGGGCCAGCAGATTCTCGGCTTCGTCGGGAGTGACGCTCGCGCGGGCCACGCGCAGGTTTTCGAGCACGGAGGTTTCGAAGATGTGGGCGTCCTCGGCGGTTAGCGACAGCTGGGCGGAGATCTCGGTGCGGTCGATGCGCCAGGCGTCGCGCCCGGAAAGTGTGACCGCGCCGCCCTGCGGGGCGAGCATGCCGGCTAGCGTGTAGAGGAGCGTGGACTTGCCGATCCCGGAGGGGCCGACGATCGCGATGGTCTTGCCCGGGGTGAGCTCGAGATCGATCGGCCCGGCGATGGTGGGCCCGCCTGGCCAGCCGATGCGCAGGCCGCGGGCGATGAGCCCCGAGCCGTCGCCTGGCCGCTCGTCGGGTTCGGGCTTGGCGTGGGATTCGGCGGCGTCCAGCAGGTCGACGATCCGTTTCGCCGCCGACGCCGATCGCACCAGTTGTGTGGCGGCATCCCCAAGCCGGGCGGTCGCCTCGAAGGCGGACAGCGGCACGAGCGTGCAGACCACCAGCTCGATTCCGGTCAGGTCGCCGGCCGCCATCTGGAACGTGCCGACGAGGAGGGCGGCGACGACTGCGAGGCCCATGGCGAGCGTGTCGAGCGCATGGGAGAGGGCTGCTGGGCGGGCAGAGGAGTCGCGGTGGGAGGCGATGCGAGCCTCAGTTTGGGCCAGCTGTTCCTCCATCTGGGCCATGCGCCCGGAAATGCGCAGGTCGGAGGCCGATTCGAGCATGGTGAGAGCCTGGGCGTTGAGCTCGGCGCGGTGGCGGATCTGCGCCTCCTGGTCCGCGCGGGCGCCGCGGGCCGCAATCGAGGGGGCCACAACGCCGGAGAGCAGCAGGCAGGCGAGCAGGACGAGCGCGATGAGCGGGGAGAGGAAGCCGACAATCGCCAATGACAGCACGGAGACGACGATCGCCACCGCCGCCGGCAGCATCGACTTGATGACCACGTTGCCGATCTCGTCCACGTCCGCACCCGTGCGGGCCAGCAGGTCGCCGCGCTTGACGGAGGTGACCACGTCGGTGGTCGAGCCTGCCATCGTCGAATACACGCGCGAGCGCAGGTTCGCCATGCCGTAGAGGGCCACCCAGTGGGAGGCGATGCGCTCGAGGTAGCGGAAGATCGCCTTGCCCACGCCGAACAGGCGTACGGCCGTAGACGCCACCGACAGGTCGAGCACCGGGGGCAGTTCGGCCGCGCGGGCGATGAGCCACGCCGACGTGGCGCCAAGCGACACGCCCGAGCCGATCGCGCCTGACCCCGCGGCAACGGACCATGCGAAGGTCTTCTTGTTGTAGTCGAGCATGCCGATCGCGCGGCGAAGCGCCTTGCGCTCATCCCTATCGATCATCGCTGGCCTCCTTCTGCGGCGTTCGCGGGGTGCTGTCCGACCCCGCGGCGGTGGAGCCCGCGCCGGGCGCGCCGGCATTCGTGCGGTGGCCGGAGGGATCGGCGTCGCGCCAATGGCGCGGGATGGCGTAGTCGGCTCGTTGAGCTCGGACGTACGCGGCGTACTCGGCCGACTCGCGCAGGGCGGCGGACTCGCGGACTTCGGCGCTGATGTCGCGCGTGGAGGCGACGACGTCGATCACGTGGTCGGCCAGCTCGGTGATGGCCTGGCGGTGGGCGATGACAATAACGGTGTGCCCGGCGGCCTTGAGGGAGGTGACGACGTTTGAGACGTATTCCTCGCTCATCGCGTCGAGGTGGGCGGAGGGCTCGTCGAGAATGATGATCTTGCGCGAGGAGGTCAGCGCCCGGGTGAGGGCCAGGCGCTGGCGCTGGCCCACCGACAGGCCGGTGCCGCCGTGTCCCAGGACTGTCTGCCAGCCGCCCGAGAGTGTGGCGACGACGTCGTCGAAACCGGTAAGCGTTGCGGCCTCGGTGGCGATCCCGCCCACGTTCTCAGCCACGGTGCCGGGCACGATGACGGGACGCTGGGGCACCCAGGAGATGTGGGCCCACCAGGCTTCGCGGTCGATGTCGGAAAGCGGCGTGCCACCCACGGTGACACGGCCGGCGTCGGGAGAAAGCAGGCCGAGAAGGACGTTCACGGCCGTCGTCTTACCCGAACCTGAGGGACCGCGCAGCACCGTGATCTCGCCGGGCTGGATCGTGCAGCTGAGCTCTGCCGGCGCCACGGTGGCGCGGCCGGGGGCGAAGACGGAGACGCCCTCGAAGCGGATCTCGGCCCTCTCGAGGTCGGGCACAGGCGCGGTGCCGGCGTGCTCAGAAAGCGGCAGGTCGAGGATCGTGAACGCGCCTTCGGCAGCGGTCACGCCGTTGGCCGAGGCGTGGAACTGGGTGCCCACCTCACGTAGGGGCTTGAGGATCTCCGGGGTGAGCATGATCGCGATGAGGCCAATCTGGAGCGGCACCGAGCCGTCTACCATCCGCAGGCCGATGTTGACGGCCACGAGCGCGGTGGTGAGCGTGGTGAGGAACTCGAGGGCGGCGCCGGAGAGGAAGGCCACGTACAGGGTCTGCATCGTCTTTTCAGCGAAGCGGTTGCCGAGCGACTTCACGCGCTTTTCCGGCCCGTGCTCGCGGCCGAGGCCCTTGATTGTGGCCAAGCCAGCGAGGAGGTCGAGCAGCTGGGAGGACAGGTCCTGCATGGCGGCCAGGCGCTCGTTCGAATAGCGCGAGGTCATCTTGCCGATGAGGATCATGAAGACCGGCACCAGCGGAATGCAAAAGACCACGAAGAGGGCCGAGATCCAGTCGAAGTAGAACAGGAGGACAATGAGCGCCGGCATGGCCGTGACTGACAGAAAGAGCTGGGGGAGGAACTGGACGAAGTAGGCCTCCAGGTCGTCCAGGCCGCGCGTGACCAGCGTGACCGTGTCTGTGGTGTTGCCGCTGAGCCACCTGTCCCCAAGGGAGGCCGCCTTACGTAGCACCTTCCCACGCAGGTCCGCGATCACGTTCACGGCCGAGCGGTGCCCGTACGCGTCACGCACGTACGCCAGCGCGAAGCGCGCCACGACGACGACGCCGAGCCACGCCACCCGCCCCAGCACGCCGGCGGGGGTAGCCGTCCCGTAGAACACGGGGGAGACGGCGTAGGCGATGAGCACGATCTGGGCCGCGATGAGGGCCGCGTCGATCACGCCGAGGGCCACGAGGAAGGCGATGTACCTCTTGGTCTGGCCGGCGTAGGTGAGCAGGCGTGGGTCGAGTGGTTTCACGGAACCTCCATTTCAGATCAAGTCTAGATTCTGTGCCGGGCTAATGCGAAAGCTGGTGCGCGCCTGGCGTTGCGGTGAAGGTGGGCCGGGCGGGTGCAGATACGGCGAGGGGGCGTGCGATCATCGCACGCCCCCTCGCCGGTGGCAGCTTAGGCGTTGGCGAAAGCACGCACCTTCTTCGGGTCAAGACCCGCGGGCTCGTCGGAGATGTGCTCCACTCCGAGGCGGCCTGCGAAGGACTTGTACGACCAGGCGGTGTAGCCCAGCACGATCGGGACGAACACAATCGCCGCGATGAGCATGACCGTCTGAGTGGGCGAGGTGGCCGAGGCCTGGACCAGGGTCAGGTCATAGGCCGGGTCAACCGAGGACTTCAGCGCGTTGGCACCGAAGGTGGAGAACACCCACACCACCGCGAAGGCCAGGCCGGCGAAGGAGAAGAGGAACGCCTGGACGTCCTTGCCCTTCTGGATCACCAGCGTGGAGGCGATGAGCGCAACTGCGGCCAGCACCAGCGGGATGAAGCCCCATGCCTGCCCGCGGTAGGCGAACTGGCCCCAGACCGCCCAGATGGCTGTCAGGCCCGTGGAGGCCAGCGACAGCTTCTTGGCCAGCGCGATCGCGCGCTCGGAGAAGTCACCCTTGGTCTTGATTGCCAGCCACAGCGCGCCGTGCGTGAGGAAGAGCAGAACGAAGACCACGCCACCCACCAGGGTGAAGGGGGTGAACAGGGAGACGAATCCGCCGGTGAGGAAGTGGCGGTCGCCAGCGGCGAGGGCGGCGTCGATCGCGGCCGGATCGGCCGGGACGAACTGGCCACCGAGCTCGGTGTAGTGGCCCACCTGGATCTTCGTGCCCTGCACGAGGTTGGCGAAGGCCACGCCCCAGATCAGGGTGACCACCCAGGCCACGCCCAGGTGGAGGTTATCCCACAGGTTGCGCCAGGAATCGGAGCTGATCTTCCCGCGCCACTCGATGGCCGAGATGCGGATGATGAGGCAGATGAGGATGGCCACGAGGGCCAGGTACATGCCGGAGAACATCGTGGCGTACCACTCGGGGAACGCGGCGAAGGTGGCGCCGCCGGCGGTGAGAAGAAAGACCTCGTTGCCGTCCCAGTGGGGGCCGATGGTGTTGAGGGCGAGGCGGCGCTCCTTTTCGTTGCGGGGCAGGATCTTCAAAAGCATGCCCGTGCCGAAGCCGAAGCCTTCGAGCGTGAGGTAGCCGATCCAGAGAACCGCGAGGAGTGCGAACCAGATAATCTGCAGTGCTGAAAGTTCCACAGTTCCTCCTTAGTAAGCGAAGCTGAGCTTCGTGTCCTCGGTGACGCCCGTGGTGTGGGCCTGCTCGAGGAGAAGCTTGTCCGCCGGGTTGATGCCCTCGCGAACGTAACGGACGATGAGCTTGTACCACACCACGCCGAGCACGGCGTAGAGCAGCGTGAAGATGATCAGCGACGCCAGGACCTCGCCAGACAGGACGTTCTGTGACACGCCGTCCTGCGTGAGCAGGTGCATCATCTCCGACGGGGCGAGGTTGCCTTCGCGCTCGAAGTTGGGGTAGACCACCCACGGCTGACGGCCCATCTCGGTGAGCAGCCAGCCGAACGTGGAGGCGAGATAGGGCAGCGGGATCGTCCACACGAACAGCTTCGCGATCGCTGGGCTGGTGATCATCTTGTCCTTACGCAGGAGGAACAGGCCCAGGAGCGACAAGCCGAAGGAGGCAAATCCGAGGCCCATCATCGCGCGGAAGGAGTAGAAGGAGACGAACTCGTTCGGGATGTAGTTCACGTCCGTGCCGTAGATATCTCCAAAGGCCTCGGTGAAGGTCTGCTGGATCTCATCCGTGCCGATCAGCGTGGATTCGGGGCCGGAGAAGTGGTTGGTAACCATGAAGGACTCAAGGCCGGGAAGGATCGGCAGGGAGATGATCGTGTCCTCGTTCGCCTCGGTGCCGAGCATGGCGAGCGCCAGGTCGTGCTGTTCGCCCGTCTCGTAGATGCCCATGGCGGCGATCATCTTGGTGGGCTGGACCTCGTAGATGTGCTGGCCCATGAAGTGGCCAGAGCCGATCGCGAGGATGCCGGCAAGCGCCAAGGTCTTGAGGCCGAACTGAGCGGCCGGCTTCCAGAACTCGCGGGCCTCGACCTCGTTGTTGGTGCGCAGCGCGCGCACGATCCACCAGATCGACACGCCCGAGATCATCGCGCCGGCCACCATGAGGGAAGCGGAGATCGTGTGCAAGAGCGCGTAGAGCGTGGTGGGGGAGAAGATTACTTCGAGGAAGCCCGACATGCCGTCAAGTTCGGCGCGTCCGGTTTCCGGGTTGAACACGGCGCCCGTGGGGTTCTGCATGAAGGAGTTCGCCGCGAGGATGAAGAACGCGGAGATGTTCGTGCCAAGTGCCACCATCCAGATGGCCACCGTGTGTGCCTTGGGGGAGATGCGGCCGCGGCCGAAGATCCACACGCCGAGGAAGACGGACTCCAGGAAGAAGGCCAGCAGGGCCTCGAACGCGAGCGGCGCGCCGAAGATGTCACCCACGTAGCGCGAGTACTCCGACCAGGTCAGTCCGAACTGGAACTCCTGGACGATGCCCGTGGCTACGCCGAGCGCGAAGTTAATAAGGAGGAGCTTGCCGAAGAATTCGGACATGCGCAGGTACTTCGTGTCACCGCTGCGCAGCCACCTGGTCTGCATGATTGCCACGAGTGGCGAGAGCCCGATCGTGAGAGGTACCAGGATGAAGTGGTACACGGTCGTGATCGCGAACTGCCACCGTGAAAGGTCTAAGACATCCACCGAAGTCGCCTTTCTTTGCCGGGCCGTGCTAGCCCTGTGTGTTCGATGCTGTGGGCGAACATCGCTGCAGGCCCACGCGTGTTCCCTGAGTTTATCGCACACCTCCACACAAATGCGTCGCAAACTCGGAATGGATCCAAAGTGCTTGGCGAAATCGCTTGTGCCGCTTGCGGACGGGCCTTTCGCCTTAGGACGTTCGTCCCGAACCGTCGTCGTTGGACGCTCACCAGATCGCAGCTCAGCACAAGCGCACAAGAAATGTGTAACAATAGGAGCGGATCGGGTGTGTATCCACCCGAAGAGCGAGCTTCGTGCGCCGCAGTTGCGTGCAGCCGGGCGAGCTCGTCAGATAAGCTTCCGCGGCCCTCGCCGCGACCAGACTCCATAAGGCGTGGATGCACACGGCCTTGCTAGGAGATACCTATGGCAGACGATGCCAACGAACGCGCAAACGTTGCGCCCATGACCACCCTCCTTTTCCAGGAGCCCGACATGACCCGGGCCGTCCGTTCTCGCCGCCGCCGCGACGACGACGCCGAAGCACCGGCCGCGCATTCGGGCGCGGAGGCGAACTCGGACAGCTCAGAGGAGTCCACGAAGAGCCGCAGCCGGCGTGGCCGCCGCGGCGGGCGCAAGTCGGCGGACGAGGCGCAGGCTGGCAACGAGTCGGCTGAGAAGTCGGCCGAGAAGTCGCAGGAGACGGGCGAGGAGGCGCCGCCGAAGCGCTCGCGCCGCCAGAAGTCCGACGGCAACGCCAAGGCCAACCAGCGAAGCGCCAAGGATAAGGACAAGGACGAGGCCGAGCAGCCCAAGGAGGCCGCCGCCGAATCTGACGCTGAGGATGCCGAGGAGGAGTCGGAGTCGTCGACAACCGTGCGCCGGCGCCGTCGTCGGCGCAGCACCGAGGAGGCCGACGACGGGGTGACCGCCCCGAAGGGTTCTACCCGCCTGGAGGCGAAGAAGCGCCGCCGGAAGGAGGGGCGCCGGGCAGGGCGTCGTCGGACGTCGATCTCGGAGTCGGAGTACCTGGCGCGCCGCGAGGCGGTAGACCGGACGATGCTCGTGCGCGAGCAGGACGGCCTCAACCAGATCGCGGTGCTGGAGGACGGGGTGCTGGTCGAGCACTACGTGGCACGCCACACGCAGACCTCGATGGTCGGCAACGTCTACCTTGGCCGCGTGCAGAACGTACTGCCCTCGATGGAGGCCGCGTTCGTTGACATCGGCAAGGGCCGCAACGCCGTGCTTTATGCGGGCGAGGTCAACTGGGACGCCGTGGGTATGAACGGCAAGCCGCGCAAGATCGAGGACGCGCTTAAGAGCGGCGACACGGTGCTCGTGCAGGTCACGAAGGACCCGATCGGCCACAAGGGCGCGCGCCTGACCGGCCAGATCACGCTGGCCGGACGCCACCTCGTGCTCGTGCCGGACGGGTCGATGACCGGCATCTCACGCAAGCTGCCGGAGAAGGAGCGCACGCGCCTGAAGGACATCCTCAAGCGCGTGGTGCCCGCCGAGCACGGCGTCATCGTCCGCACGGCCGCCGAGGGCGCTACCGAGGAGCAGATCCAGAGCGACGTCGACCGGCTGGTCAAGGCCTGGGCGGACATTCAGGCCAAGTCCAAGTCCACGAAGAACGCCCCCTCCATGCTCAAGAGCGAGCCGGAGCTGGCCGTGCGCGTGGTGCGTGACATCTTTAATGAGGACTTCAAGGAGCTCAAGGTTTCGGGTGATGAGGCGTGGCAGACGATCCACGACTACGTGGCCGAGCTGTCGCCGGAGCTGGTGGACCGCCTCGAGCACTGGACGAGTGAGAAGGACATTTTTGCAGCCTCCCGCGTGGACGAGCAGCTGTCCAAGGCATTCGACCGCAAGGTTTTCCTGCCGTCGGGCGGGTCTCTCATCATTGAGCGTACGGAGGCCATGACGGTGATCGACGTCAACACCGGAAAGTTCACCGGCGCGGGCGGCTCGCTCGAAGAGACAGTGACGCGCAACAACCTCGAGGCCGCGGAGGAGATCGTGCGCCAGCTGCGCCTGCGTGACATCGGCGGCATCATCGTCATCGACTTCATCGACATGGTCCTCGAAGAGAATCGCGACCTGGTGCTACGCCGCCTGGTGGAGTGCCTGGGGCGCGACCGCACCCGCCACCAGGTGGCCGAGGTGACCTCGCTCGGGCTCGTGCAGATGACCCGCAAGCGCGTGGGTCAGGGCCTCGTGGAGGCCTTTTCCACCACGTGCGAGTGCTGCGACGGGCGCGGGTACATCACCCATGAGCACCCCGTCGAGCGCGGCGAGACCGAGGCTCAGAACCCCCGGACGAACCCGCGCCGCCAGCAGCAGCCGGCCGCGCCGGTTGCCGCGGAGGAAGACCCGAAGCACGACGAGGTCCGCGCGGCACTTGCCAACATCGCGGCCGCTGCGTCGTCCAAGCACGAGTCGGAGGAGGCCCCAGCCGAACAGGCGGGGGAGTCTGAGGACAAGTCGAAGAGCTCGCGTCGCAGCTCCGGCCGACGCCGGTCGGGCGGCTCGCGTGGGAAGACGGTTGAGAAGACGGCCGGCGAAGTGGCGGCGGCCGAGAAGTCGGGCGGCGAGAAGGCGGAGGCAGCGGCTGAGAAGCCCGCGGCCAAGGCTGCGCGGCCCGCGCGGAATGCGCCCGCAAAGACTGAGACCAAGGCTGATGCGCCGGCAGAAACCGGAGCCGAGGCCGAGCCGAAGAGGCAGAGGCGCCGCAGGGTGTCGTCGTCGGGAACGATCACGCCGGGCTCGAACACGGCGGCGATCATGACGTTCCCCGCCAAGGGCGAGGCGGAGAAGTAGGTTCGGCGGGCGCGACACGCCACGGGAATGTGGTGATCGTCGCGCCCGGCGGACTTGTTCCGGCTTGGGCTTGCCAGTAAACTTGTAACTCGGCGCATTGAGCGCACCAATTTTTCAAGAGCACGGAGACGTGCACCAATCGACAGAGATGAGCTGAACGTGGTTTACGCGATTGTGAAGACAGGCGGCCGCCAGGAGAAGGTGTCCGTCGGGTCCATCGTGGTTACGAACAGGATTGACGGCGAAGCTGGCGACAAGGTCGAGCTTGAGCCGATCATGCTCGTCGACGGTGACAAGATCACCACCGCTGCCGATGGCATTTCCGCCAAGGTGACCGCCGAAATCGTTCGTGACGAGAAGGGCCCGAAGATTTCGATCGTCAAGTACAAGAACAAGACGGGTTACCGTAAGCGTCAGGGTCACCGCCAGCCGCTGACCCGCCTCAAGGTCCTTGAGATCGCTTAGATTCGGCACCAGGTACGAGCTTTTAGAAAGGTCTAGAGATGGCAACTAAGAAGGGCGCGAGTTCTACTAAGAACGGTCGCGATTCCAATGCGCAGCGACTCGGCATCAAGCGCTTCGGCGGTCAGGCCGTGAACGCGGGCGAGATCCTCGTGCGCCAGCGCGGTACCAAGTACCACCCGGGTGCCAACGTCGGCCGCGGTAAGGACGACACCCTGTTCGCGCTCGAGTCGGGCGTTGTCGAGTTCGGTGTCAAGCGCAACCGCAAGACGGTCAGCGTGATGGCGCAGGCGTAAGCGCAAGTTTTTAGAATTGGGGTGGAGGGCCTAGCCTTCCACCCCTTTCTGCAGTTTTTTGGCAGTTGGAGGCGGGATTCATGGCAAGTTTTGTGGACCGAGTGACCCTGCATATTACGGCGGGTAAGGGCGGCAACGGCGCGACGTCGGTGCGCCGGGAGAAGTTCAAGCCGCTGGGCGGGCCCGACGGGGCGAACGGCGGGCACGGCGGCGACGTGATCCTGCGCGTGTCCGCCCAGGAATCCACCCTGCTGTTGCTGCATCATTCCCCGCATCTTAAGGCCGAAAACGGCAAGCCTGGCGAGGGCGACATGCGCCACGGCAAGCGCGGGGAGGACCTTGTGGTGGCGGTTCCGTCCGGCACGGTGGTCAAGGACGAAGATGGCAACATCCTGGCTGACCTCGTGGGGGAGGGCGAGGAGTTCCTGGCCGCGTTGGGTGGCTACGGCGGGCTTGGCAACGCCGCGCTGGCGTCCCCGAAGAGGAAGGCGCCCGGGTTTGCGCTGCTGGGCGAGGATGGGGAGGAGCGCACGCTCATCCTTGAGCTGAAGTCGGTGGCGGATGTGGCGCTGGTGGGTTTTCCGTCGGCTGGAAAATCGTCGCTCATTGCGGCGATGTCGGCCGCGCGACCGAAGATCGCCGACTACCCGTTCACCACGCTGGTGCCGAACCTGGGCGTGGTGCAGGCCGGCGACGTGCGGTTCACGATGGCCGACGTGCCTGGGCTGATTCCCGGCGCTTCCGAGGGCAAGGGGCTTGGGCACGAGTTTCTGCGGCATATCGAGCGGTGTGCGGTCATCGCGCACGTCATTGACTGCGCGGCGTTGGAGAGCGACCGTGATCCGATCCGCGATCTGGACGTGATCGAGGCTGAGCTCGCCGCCTATGCGGACCAGATCCCGCCCATGGAAGACCGTGTGCCGCTTATGGAGCGCCCGCGCGTAGTGGTGCTGAACAAGGTAGATATGCCCGATGCGGCCGACATGGCAGACTTCGTGCGGGCCGACCTGGAGGGGCGCGGGCTGCGCGTCTTCGAGGTGTCGGCGCTGGCGCGGCGTGGGCTACGAGAGCTGGGCTTCGCGCTGGCCTCGATCGTGGAGGAGATCCGCGCGGCCGACATCGTGCCGCAGGCCAGGCCGATCATCCGCCCTGTGGCGCAGGACGAGGGCGGGTTCACCATCACCGCACACACCAAGGGTGGGCGGCCGTTCTACCAGATCCGGGGCCGCAAGCCGGAGCGGTGGGTCAACCAGACCGACTTCTCCAACGACGAGGCCGTGGGATACCTCGCCGACCGCCTCAACCTGCTCGGGGTGGAGAAGGAGCTCATGAAGATGGGCGCCAAGGAAGGCGACACGGTGGTGATTGGGCCGGTGGACGGCGGAGTCATCTTCGACTGGGAGCCCACGATTTCCACGGGTGCCGAGTTGCTCTCGCCGCGCGGTACGGACGCCCGGCTCGAGCAGAACACGCGCGCCACGCGGCGCGAGCGCAAGGCGGCCTTCCACGAGCGGATGGACGCCAAGGAGGCGGCCCGCCAGGAGCTGTGGATGGACCGCGAGAGCGGGATGTGGACGGACCCGGGCCAGGAGTAGGGCCAGCCGGGCTCCGGCGGCTGTCAGTACCCTGGGGTCCGCCGGCACAACTCGTGAACGTGAGGTCGACCGGGTGCCTATAGCAATCGTCAACCGGTATTTTCACGACTTCTGTCGGAGGAGCGGCTTAGCCGGCCGGCTGCATTATTATGCGGCGGCCAATCGCGCAACGCGTAGAAATAGTGAAGCCTCACGCGAGGAGTGCGCGTATTTTTTGACGCGTTTCTTGGGAAAGACGTCCCGGCAGGGCGCCCTCAGTGCTCGCGCGAGACAGGCGCGTGGTGCCCAATGTCACAAACGAGCCGCGTACCAGCGTTTTTCGCTGAAATCTCGCGGTTTTGTTCTGTCCAGATAGTGAGCTGTGGGAGCTCAGCCGGCGGTATTGGCGCTGTTTGCTTGCTGCTCAATTGACCACGCCTAACCTACGGGGTAGTTTCAAAGTAACCACTTGAATACTCATTCAACACAAGCGGATGAATAATCATTCATGGTTGTCAGATTAGCTTCGGCTCTATGTGCGCCCGTACATGAAAGGAATGACGATGATCGCTCGAGACATTACTGCCATCCATTCCCACGTAATTATTGCGCACCACCTTATGTTCAAGTTCGCCTGGCGAATGCACTGATACACAAGAATCCACGAAAAATCTGTAGTTGACCGCAGGAGCGGTCTATTTAAGGAACATAAGAATGACTGTCGAAATCTCTGTCCCTAGCCAAGTCTCAAATCCCGCACCCGTCGACATCGATGCCACTGGCCCCGGCGCCCTCGCCACCACGTGGATTGGCGTGGATCTGTCGCTGCTCGGCGCGAGTGTCCCGGTCGGCTTCGACGACTGCATCGATTACCTGAACTTCCCCCGCCTCGCTGCGTCCGTCCGCGCCGCGCAGACCGGCGGCATCGACTTCGTTACTCTCGATTCGCGTTTCCTGACCAGCACCGACGTCGATTCGCGCGATTGTTCTCACGACGCCGTCCACGCGGCTGCTAAGCTCGCCGACGTGTCGACCGCTGGGATTTTCGCGGGGATCGAGCCGACACCTGCTGATATCGAGGTGGCCACTGCTGCGCTCGCCGCTCAGCGCGAGGGCTGGGCGGGCATCACGATGCCCCTGCACACGGACTCCGATTTCGCGGGGATTGAGAAGGCGGCCCGCAAGACGCGCCGCGCTGGCGTGAAGGTCACGGTCATCATCACGGACCCGGCTGTGTCCGCCGAGCGTGCAGCTATCGTGGCGGGGATCGCCGACGTCGTCCGGTTGCGTGTCCGCGATCCGTACGCTGCGCGTAACGCCCGTTTCGCGATCCAGGCCGCGGGCAAGGAGATCGGCAAGGATATCTTGGTGTTCATGGAGCTTGGCGTGGTGATTTCACGCTCGGTGGCGGCGGCGGAGGAGCGGGCGCTGCTGATTGAGGACATGAACGACTGCGACCTGTTCCCGGGCATCGCGTCGGTGCTCGGTACGGTCTACAACGTGGCCGACGCGATCGAATCCTATGTGGGCCTGGGCGCCGCCGATGGCGTCATCCTGGTTCCTGCCTCCCTGCCCACTGACCTGGCCTCGGTGCTCAAGGGCGTGCTGCCGCTGATTGATGCGCGCGCCAAGCTTGAGCAGCAGTAGTCAGATATTCCCCGCTTCACGTTCGACGCCGTTCTGCCAGGTGCCAGCACATTGCTCACGCGCCTGTCAGACCGGCGTCGTTAATATGAAAGCCACGGAACCTGGTGGGGGAGGCGAAGCTCCTGCTTCGCCTCCCCCACCAGGTTCCGTGGTGCATCATTGGCCCCACATACTTAGTTCTGCGCCTCCTGCTCAGCGATCTTCCGACGCACCTCATCCATGTCGAGGGCCTTGGCCTGCGTGATGAGATCTTCGAGGGCCGCCGGCGGAAGGGCGCCCGCACTTTCGTAGATGCGGATGCCGTCGCGGAAGATCATGAGAGTGGGGATCGACATGATCTGGAAGCTCTGCGCCAGTTCGCCCTCGGCCTCGGTGTCGATCTTGCCGAAGGTGATGTCGGGGTGCTGCTCGGATGCGGCCTCGAATGTGGGGCCGAACTGCTTGCACGGACCACACCACTCAGCCCAGAAGTCGAGGAGGACGGTGCCCTCGCGGACGGTATCGTTAAAGTTCTCTGCGGTCACTTCGACAGTTGCCATCGGTTTCCTTTCGTCGGGTGCGCGATGAGCACACCGGGTTGGCTATCAGCGGCTCCAACGCGTTCGCCGCAAATTTATTCCAAGGATACGGCACCCCGCCCGCGCCCGGGCTCGTTTTCCGCTCTGAGTGAGGGCGCGCCGGCCCCGCAGTCGTGACCGCGCCCGGCCGTCGGTGCCAACGCGACCCGACGCTGTCGTGAACCCGCCCGGACGCTGTCGTGAACCCGCCCGGACGCCGTCGTGAACAAGGCGAAAGTCCGCACCACCTCGACGCCCGCGGGCTGAGCTGGTTCAATTGACCTAACGGAAGGAGACGGTATGGCCGAATCGCAGAGGCTGCGTGTCGTGGAGGAGCTGCCAGATATTCCGACGCCGGCGGGGGAGCCGGGGCGTCGGCGGCGAATCGGGATCATGGGCGGCACGTTTGACCCGATCCACCACGGGCACCTCGTGGCGGCCTCGGAGGTCCAGCACTTCTATGATCTCGACGAGGTCATCTTCGTGCCCACCGGCGAACAGCCCTTCAAGAAGGACCGCAAGGTTACGCTCGCCGAACACCGCTACCTCATGACCGTGATCGCGACGGCGTCCAACCCGCGCTTTTCCGTCTCGCGTGTGGATATCGAGCGCGGCGGTGTCACCTACACGGTGGATACCCTGCGCGACCTGCAGGCTCTCCACCCCGATGCCGACCTCTACTTCATCACCGGCGCCGACGTCCTGCCCCAGATCCTCGACTGGAAAGACAACGCGGACCTGTGGGCCATGGCGCACTTCGTGGGCGTGAACCGGCCGGGGCACGTGCTGGACGTGTCGGGGTTGCCGGAGGACTCGGTGTCGCTCGTGGACATCCCAGCCATGGCCATCTCATCTACTTCTATCCGCAATCGCGCCAGCGAGGGCGTGCCCGTGTGGTATTTGGTGCCCGACGGCGTAGTGCAGTACATAAACAAGTATCATTTATATATAACGAACGAGGCCACAACGACCTCCCTCGACCCGGTGTCGATCCACGCCACCGCCGAGGGCAAGGAGGAAGAATGAGTGAGGAAACTCCACGGCTGAGTCGGCGTCAGATGCGCGAGCAGGGCCTGCTCGACGCGCCCACCGACACCCCGCCGGTTTACGACACCACGGAGCTGCGCCTTCGCCGCCCGTCGCGCAAGGAACTGCGTGAGCTGGCACAGCGCGAGGCTGGCGAGCAAGTGCCGAAGAATGTGGAGACTGGGGAGTCGGCAAATTCCGAGGATGTTGGGGAGCCTACTCAAGCGATGGAGGCCGTCAAGGCGCCGGAGCCGGTCCAGCATGAGCGCAAGTCAGTGTTTGATCGCTTCGAGGCCGCCGAGCCCGAGGAGGAGCCCGCGGCCGAAGTGGCTAAGCCGGCCGCGCCCGTGCAGGCGGCGGCCGAGGCCGAGCAGGCTGAGCCGGAGGTGGACCTGGATGACGACGAGCCCGAAGACTCCCTCCGTGACCGCTTCCTGGCGATGACCAGCCGCGGTGAGGAGGCCGGCGACGCCGCCGAGCCCGCGCACGCCACCGCCCCCGTGCCGGCCCCCGTGGCCGAGAAGACGCCCGCACCGAAGCCCGCGGCTGAGGTCGACGTCGCCGACGATCCCGCCCCCGACACCGAGGTCGAGGCCCCGCGCCGCACCTGGCTCAACTTCATCATCCTCGTCCTCATAGCCGCAATCGTCGGCTACCTCGGCGGGTCGTGGATCAACATGACCTTCCTGTCGGAGCCGATGCCCGGCGTCGTGAACGATTTTTCTGCCCTGCTGTTGTAACTGAAAGGACACCGTGACAGCTACACCGGAAACGATCGAACAGACCATCGCGGCGGCGCGCGCCGCCTCAGCTGGGAAGGCGACGTCGATCACCGCGATCGACGTGTCCCAGCGGCTTGTGATCACGGACGTGTTCCTGGTTGTCTCCGGCTCGTCGGAGCGGCAGGTGCGCGCGCTGGTTGATGAGATCGAAGAGGGGATGTACAAAATCGGCGTGAAGCGGCTGCGCCGCGAGGGGCTGGAGGGGGAGGCTCACTGGGTCCTGCTCGACTTTGGTAATCTCATGGTGCACGTCCAGCAGGACGAGGACCGCGAGTTCTACGCGCTCGAGCGGTTGTGGGGCGACTGCCCGGTCATTGAGCTACCCGAGGACGTGACGGTGGAGGAGGGGACGCGTTCGTCGCTGGCGGACTACTTCGTGCCGGCCGACGACGATCTTGCGGCTCGTGCCGCCCGCTCGGCTGACGATGCGGGCGACGACGAAGACGACAGCGATGCTGAAGACGGGGGCGCGCCGGCGGCCGCTGATGAGGCGTGAAGCTGAGGCTGGTTTTTTGGCGGCACGGCCAGACGGTTCAGAATGCCTCGCTGCGGATCCAGGGGTCGCAGGACTATCCGCTCAATGAGGTCGGGCACGCGCAGGCGGCCGCTGCTGCCGGTGCGCTGGCGCGAATGAAGCCCGCGCGGATTTACTCCTCGGATTTGGGGCGCGCGTTGCAAACGGCGCAGTATCTTGCGGATGTGACTGGGCTGGAGGTGCTGCCCGATGCCGGCCTGCGTGAGCGGGCCTACGGCCCATGGGAGGGGCTCAGCTCCGACGAGATCCGTGCCCGCGACCCTCAACAATGGCACGCCTGGCGCGAGGGGCGGGAACCCGAAGGAGTCGGGGTCGAGACCCGGGAGGCCTGCGGGCAGCGCGTGCACGAGGCCATCGAGCGAGCACTGGCCGACGTGATTCGGGAGCTTGGTGAGGCGCGCGTAGCTGGCGAGGGCAATGGCGCGGGTGGCGGGGTTGTTGGCGTGGCCGGCGGGGACGACGTCGTGACGATCGTGTTCGTGGCCCACGGCGGGTCGATTGCGAACGGCGTGATGAGCATGCTGGGGCAGAACCCGTCCGAGTGGGTGGGCCTGCAGGGGATGGACAACTGCCACTGGGCAGTGCTCGAGCCGAGGCCGGCGGCGAATCCGGTGTGGCGGTTGCGATCCTACAATGTGGGCGTGGAGGGCTGAGGCCCGGCGGTGGCGCCCGTGAGTCCCGCCCCGAGCGGTGGCCCATGTTAACCGCCAGGTAGTGAGCCGTTTCACCCACTGGGGGAGGTCCTGGATTGGCGCGGACGGGGAGAACTGAGTAGTATAAATCAAGTCTTGAGGGGCTATGGCGCAGTTGGTAGCGCGCTTCCATGGCATGGAAGAGGTCAGGGGTTCGAATCCCCTTAGCTCCACAGGTGGCCCGGAAACCGCGAGAAATCGAGGTTTCCGGGTTTTTCGTGCCCGCGCTTGACTAACCAGATGAGTAGCGCTGGGCCGGGCGCCGGGGGAGCATGGCACGGTCGGCTCCGGGCCGGCGAAGACGGCGAACTCGGCAACCGCGAACAACGCCAGGTAGCACCAGCGCCCACGCGGGTGGGCGCCGGCGTCCTTCTTCCCCGAGCCGTATACGTGGCGCACCTACGGCGAGCTCAACGAGCGCTTCGCGACCGCGCATTCGGGCACGACGTACGAGCACGCCTGCGAGCTCCTAGCGGCCTCCCACCTGCGGGTGTTGGACATGATCGCTGGCTTTAGTGACGAGGAGCTGTTCACGAAGAAGTGCTTTGACTAGACGGTGTCGACGAGTTTGGGGTTCTACTTCGTGTCAGCGACCAGCTCCCACTACGAGTGGGCGGCGAAGAAGACGCGGGCGTACATGCGGCTGCTGTAGGGACTGTGAGATTTGCTCCTAGCCATTGGTGTATGGTGTGCGCACACTGGATGTACGGACGACTCAGGGGGGGGGCGATGATGGCAAGGAAGAGTGAGTATCAGATGACGCGGATAACTCTCGTATAGATGCTCGAACGAAGCATGAAGCGGAGAAGCTGTTCCGCTCGTTGGGCCTCGATCTGTCGACCGCGTTAAACATGTTCCTCACGCAGGCGGTGCGTGAGCAGGGCCTGCCGATTCGTCCCACGTTGAATGTCCCGAACCGCGTGACCGCCGAAGCTATTGCTCACACGGAGCGCATCCTCGCAGGGGAGATAGCCGATGACGGGGCGACGTTCGACAACGCTGCGGAGGCGATCGAATACCTTGACAACGTGAAGTGAACGAAGACGAGCTTGTTGCCGGCGCGCGGGTAGGTAGGATTGCAGAGACAAGCGAGAAGAGGTGCAAGGGTGGCTGGCAAGTCAATCAATCTGTTCCTGATGGACGGCGATCCGAACGGCCGGATCAAATGCACGCTGGCCAATTGGACGGGCGTGGCATACAAGATTCCCCGCACGATGCTGGACAAGGCGCGCAACATCGATGCACTGAAGCAAACTGGCGTGTACCTGCTCTTCGGTGCGGACCCGACCACGGACGAGCCCGTGGTCTACATCGGCCAGGCGGCCGCGCGGAAGAACGGATTGGGCATCCTCAACCGGTGGGAGGAGCACAAGCGCGACACTGATAAGGACTGGTGGAACGAGGCGGTCGCGCTCACCACGCGCGACAACTCCTTCGGGCAGACCGAGATCAGCTACCTTGAAAATCGCTTCCGCAACATGGCGCTTGAGGCGGGGCGCTATCAGGTGATGAATGGGAACGACCCGGCGCTGGGCAACATCACCGAGGAGAAGGAGAGTGAGATGGACGAGTTCATCTCCTACGCGCGTTTGATCGTCGGCACGCTTGGTTACAAGGTCTTCGAGCCGTTGCTCGCGAAGAAGCGCGTGGTCGAGGTGGTCGAGGCTCCGGAGGACGGCGGCCCGATCTTCACTTTCCGCTACGGCAAGGTGAAGGCGACTGGAACCCGCACCTCGGAGGGATTCGTTGTCATGGCCGGTAGCCACATTTCGCCGACGATGACCAAGAGCGTCCCCGGCAGCGTGGTCAAGAATCGCGAGAAGTACGCGGCCTCCATCACCGCAGACGGCGTTATCACCAAGGACCTCCTCTTCACCTCGCCGTCAGCGGCGGCGGGCTTTGTGGGCGGCGCGTCGCTGAGCGGCAACGTCACCTGGCAGTTGCCCGATGGGCGCACCCTCAAGCAGCTCGAAGCGGAGGAGTGAGCGAACCCGGTTATAGGGCGATGGTCGCCAGGTCCGAGAACGCCTTGAGATCGTCCCACGAGTCGGCGCGCTTAATGTCGTTTTCGTAGGCGGTGAGATAGCCCCGGGTCTGGCCCTCGTAGGTGTCCTCCACCACGAGCCGCCGCACGAGCGCCCCGCACGAACTCCTCGCGGCTCTCGATCTGGTCGTGGATCTTCCTCGCCGGTCTCCAGCGTGTAGCCCTGCCGGGCATCGGCGTGGGGCGGATCGCGGGGACTTTGCGGGTGTCGTGTAGCCTCTCCGTGGTAAACGTTTGGATGAGGGCTTGCAGTTTGTTGTGCGCCGAGTCGAGAGCTCTTGAAGCGTAGTGAGTTTTGTTCCTACCTGTTTTGAGAGTATTAGGAACATGGCGAAAAGGTATTCACCAGAGTTTAAGGATCGCGCGGTGTGGATGGTTGCGGATTGTCTAGGCGATGATCTGATCTGACGTGATGGTCCTTATTGGTGCGCGTTGGATTTTTCTGACGGGCACTAATCGCACAGAGTTTATGTGACCGGATATCTATAACGAAACACCTCCCAGGCATTAGCTGGGAGGTGTTTGTGTTTTGCATGAGCTAGCTGCATAAATAGTGAGGAAGCTAGTTCATGTTAGCCGGGTGGGCCCGCAGATTTGCGGACCCACCCGCGCTTGCTTACACGCGGCGGCGTTTGGATACAGCCCAGATTCCCGCAGCGAGCAGGGCCACGCCCACTCCTGCCAGGCCTCCAACTGCTATACCTGTGCGAACCAATGGGGGCCGTGAAGGCGGCGGGGTGTCCTTAGTATTGGTCACCACATAACCATCGGTTGCGCTGCCATTAATAGAAGCCGTGTAGTCAGGCACTTCTACCTCAGCCACCGTGTATGCGATCTCGGTCTTTTCACCGTTAACCGTCACAAACTTCGGCAGGTCCTCAAACGTGGCCTTCCAACCGTCCTTAGCGGTCAGCTCCAAAGACTTACCCGTGTCCTTACCATCAGCCAACAACTTGATAGTCACAGAACCCGGACGGTCCGATTCCACATCACCAGACCACTGCTTTTCAACCTTGATCGACGTGGGAGGTTCGTTAACGATTTCAACCTCGATCGTCTTTGTGTCTTTGTTTTGCGACAATACAGCGTCGTGAGCCATGTAGCCTTTGACTTCATGCTCAACGAAGGTCAGCGGGATAGTCTCGCCCGTCTTGGCATCAATGAGCGTGCTCGGATCGGGATAGTTGGCTAGCTCGGCCTTCCAATCGTTCTTCTTTGTGAGCTCGACGGTCTGCAACGTCTTGTCACCAAGTTTCACGTCCACCGAAATGCTCTCGGGGCGATCTTCTGGATCATCATTAGCCCACTTCTTTTCCAACTTCAGTTTCCACGCATCAGGCTCGCCAAAAGTTAGCTTGCCGTTGTTGGCAATGCCAGCCCCGGAAATACCAGTGCCGGTGGCGACGTTATCGGTGATCTTCACAGTCGCAAGAATCTCCGCGATAGCCTTAGCGTCGGGCGTTGGGACCGACTTGAAAGCAATGTTGTTAGTAACCTTTTCGTTTGGTTTGATGGCGGTGTTGTCTCCATCAGCTGAGTAGCGCGGAACCTTTCCCTTAGCGGACCAGTTACCGTGAATACCATAAATCGAACCGTCCTGATACCAAGCGCGAGGGCTACCACCGAGCATACGCTCAGTAACCTCGACCGCATGACCTGCTACCGGCTCATCGAACTCGTGTTTGATGATGCTAGCGAAATCATGGCCGGCACCCTTATTTTGCCCCTTAAAGACATCGGGTGCCACATTGTCAAAAATCGCCACGCCGCGCGTCACGTGCATAACGGTAGAACCCGTGGGGCAGTTCCAGACACCGCCGCCTTGAGCACTCACAGGATGGTTGCCGGCTTGGATGAGAAAACCGGGCTTGATGACGTTGTCACGAATGAGACCGTTGTAAATCGTAACCTCGGCTTTGGTGTCGCTGTACATTGCGCCACCGCCCCAGAAGCCATTAGAGGTGTTACCGCTCAAAACTGCAGCGTGGATCACAGCCTTCGTAGTTCCATTGAAGGCAACGCCTCCACCAGACCTCGCAGCGTTGTTAGAAGATATATCGGCGCCGGCAATATCGACCTTCGTATCGCCCTCTGTGTAGATCGCACCGCCGGAACCAGTGGACACGTTCTTTGTAAACGTTGCGCCGCTGATGTTCAGCATGCCTCCACTTTGAAAGAGGCCGCCGCCGACGCCTTTGTAATCCCCGTTGTTGTTCCCTTGAACGACAAGGCCGCCTGACAGAGCAACGTCGCTATTGATAAAGGCAAGACCAGCACCGATCTCCGTGATGTTCTCCTGTACGGTGCCTCCAGTTATATTCACCGAGGTTCTCTCACCGTAAACTGCGCCGCCGCGGCCATTGTAATTGGGGTGGCTAACCACGTTTCCAATTAACGTTCCGCCCGTCATCTCGAAAGTAGGCGTTCCGCCATCTCGCGCCCATAGGCCAATCGCGCCGCCGTAACGCAGTCCATGATTGCCGCTAAGCTTTCCGCCCTCTACTCGCACGGTGCCGTTGTAGGCAGTGATTGGAGAATATTTTTCTTTTTCTACCCCTGCCGGGCGAAGTTCACCAGACTCATCTGAAACGTTGTTACCAGAAAACTCAGCGTCTCCACCTATTGTTAACGTTCCTCCGTTAACAAAAATGACCGGGCCGGTTACCGCAGTGTCGCGGATCGCGCCGCCCACAAGGTTCATATCGCCCGCAACGCTAAACTGCGCGTTTGTGAAAGTCGGGCCGGATAGGGTGAGCGTTCCTCCCTCTTCTACCGTGAAGAGTGGGGACCCATTTCCGCTGATCTTTCCGCTACCCGTTAGGGTGACTCGTTTCCCCGCGGGCACAACCAGCGGCTGCGCCCCGTTTTCCACGGTTATTTCTGATTCGATTGACAGTTCTGTTGACTCGCCGTCACCAAGACCATTAACCGCAGTAATAACGTCGTCCCAGGAATTAATATCAGCTGCCTGAGCTACTCCGCCAGTCAACCCGACTGTTGCCAACACTGTGGCCAGCAAAATTCCTAACGACCGCATCCAACGGCCCATCATTATTTGCTCCTCTCACAACAGCGGCCTCTGGTCTGCTAAACAACGGGCCAGATCACGCGTATCGTAATTTCGAGTCTTTCACATTTTGGACTTAATTCCCAAGCCTTTATCGCGATCATTTGCGTGAACGAATTCTTTTGTGTTTCCGGCAACTCTTCGCGCCGGGCGACATGCCGGATCGTGTCCGACGATCCCGCTAGGTGTTGGCTCGCATCGTGATAATCTTGTCGACATAAAGTAATATCTTGTTTCTTCACGATTCCTTTGACAGCATAGTTTCGTCCTATAAGCTCTCCGGCCGTATTCCGAAGCTTGTGTTGCACTCTGAAGAAAGTGGAAAAGTGAAAAGCATAAAGCACTACAGGTTTCTCCCAGCCTTGTGGGTAGCATGTTTAACAGTATTTCTAGTGGTGATGGGCACCGGCCTTCCTCCGGTTGCCGAGGCCGCGCCAGAATCCCCCGACAGGCAGGTCCTAAAGTGCTACGAAGAGGGCCGGGTTCTGTACTGTGAGCCGGACCATCTAGAAAAACTCATCGCGCAGGCTGGAACTACACCGACCAGGATCGAAATTGGTAACGGTACCGAGACTTTGCTGACGAAGACCATCGTCATTCCCGCTGGCGCAGATATTGAGCTAGTGGATGCAAACACAGCTGCGTGGTCATCAGAAAGCAAGATCATTCGCGATGATGGTGATTTCACGGGCAGCCTACTGAAGGTTGAAAAGGGTGCAAAACTAACCCTCTCTGACGGAACTGGAAACGGTGCGGGCATCACTATTGACTCGCGCGCACAATACGAAAATGTTGTAAAGGGCTCCAGCTTCTCCCCAACCATTCTCGTGGAAGGCGAACTAGTGATGAACGCCGGCACTGTTACGGGTGCACGTAAGATGAGTAACGGCGGCGAGGGTGCAGTTACCGTCAAGGGCCGGGACGCAAAGTTCACCCTTAACGACGGTAAGATCACTGACAATCAGCGCAAGGGAGGCCAGTTTGGTGCGGCGAACGTCGCATTGACTGACGGCGCTACGATGGTGATGAACGGCGGCGAGATTTCTGAGGGGCAATCCGATTACAGCCCATACGCATACGGAGAAGCTGGTGGCATCGGTGTTTTTAGTGGTGCCCATCTAACAATTAACGGCGGCACGCTGACTGACAACACTGGTTGGGCCGGCAATATCAACGTGAGCCACTGGCTGAATGAGAGCAACGTAAAACCCGGCGATGACACATCGGACACGCGCTCAACGCTAGTGTTCAATGGCGGCGAAATCTCGCGGGGTAAAGCAGCTTTTGCCGGTGGAGGTATCGATATCTTCGGAAATGCTGACGTCACTATGAATGGTGGTACCATCGCGGACAACCAAGCGCCAAACGGCGGCGGCGTAAACGTGATGGATATGTACATTAACGGCGATCCTAACACTTACCAAGAGATCGATTCGGACGGCAGCCGATGGACGAAACAGCACTTCGGGGAGCGTAAACCGCAAGAATGGACCAAGGTCTCTCCCGCCCGATTCACAATGAACGGGGGCAGCGTGGTGCGTAATAGCGCCACTCGCACCGGGGGCGGTATTAACGTGATATCGAATGCCGTGAATCTCAATGCCGGCTTGATTGAAGGGAATAATGCCAACCAGCAGGGCGGCGGCGTCTACGTCGCGACGAAGTCTTATACCGCTCACTTCATGGACACGCTCATCACTGAGAACAGCACAACCAAAGGAAGCTTTGTTGGAGTCGGCGGCGGTGTTTGGCTCTGCCCAACAGGTAGCATGAAGATTCACGTCACGAATGGCGTAGCAGTATTCGATAACAAATCTCCAAGCTCTAACGATCACCACTGGGGCGACGATATTGCGCATGACGCCTATGGTGGTTCCACTTCCGCACGTATGCTTATCGATCCGCGTATGCTCGGTGGCGGTGAGTCCACCCTCTACAAGGATGGCGGCTACAACAAGCCGCGTTTCGATGCCGAGAATCCTGGTAAAAAGCAGGTGTTCGATGGCGAGGAGCGCGAGTCCGACGAGTCCAGTGATTACCGAACCTCGCTTCAAAACGCAGGCCTAAAGACCATTACTGATCAGAATGCTAAAGGCAACGCGAAATCCTGGGCAAGGTTGAGGATTACGAAGAACCAGGCTCCGCGTGGTGGCGGTATTGGCTCAAACGGTGGCCTTGAATTCGGAACCCCCGAAAAGACTGAGGTGCAGGTTTCCAAGGCGTGGAAGGACGCAGAGGGCAACGACCTTGACGACGCTTCCAAGGTTGCGGTCAAGGTGCAGCTAGTGGGATCAGTTGGCAAAGACACGTTCTACATTGGCCAGCCGGCTCAGCTGAATGCGGACAACAACTGGACGCATACGTTCAAGGACCTGCCTAAAACCAAGACCGTTGACGGCAAGCAGGTAGAGGTCAAGTACTCGGTTGAAGAGCAGGGCGTTGACGGAGTCAACACAGTTGAGTTGGGGGGCACGGCGCTGGACGGCTTGACGATCACTGCCCCATTAGCAATGTCACCTGTTAACGTGCAGCTCCTTCAATCTACCGACGGCATTAACAAGAGCCCCGTGGGTGATCCAGTAGTGCTCGATGAGACGAATGACTGGACGTATACCTTTGAGAGCCTCCCGGCCACTAAGACCATTGGCGAGGAGAATTCCGAGAACGCCAAGGAACTCAAGATCTCCTACTCCGTCAAGGAACTAGGCGTCAGCGGATTCACTATCAAGGTAGAAGGTGACGCGGTAGACGGCTTCACTGTCACGAACACTGAGGTACCTCCCACCACGAAGGTGGATGTAACCAAGGTTTGGAAGGATCATGCGGGTAAAGATCTTGATCCGGGTTCAACAAAACCAGTTGAGGTTCAGCTGACCAGAACGATCAATGAGGAAACCAACCCAGTTGGTGACCCTGTCGAACTAAACGCTGAGAACGAATGGAAGCACACGTTCATAGATCTTCCTCAGTTCGTGATCATTGACGGTAAGCGCGCAAAAATCACTTACGCGGTTGAAGAGCTCTCTGTTGAGGGCTACACGGCTTCTATTAGTGGTAGTGCAGCAGACGGGTTCGTGGTGACTAACACTAAGGACGCTCCTGCCGTTACCTCGGTACCTGTGGAGAAGAAGTGGTCTGGTGATGTGGAATCGGACCGTCCGGGTTCTGTGACTATCAAGTTGTTGGCTGATGGTAAGGACACGGGTAAGTCTTTGGAGCTGACCGCTAAGGACGGTTGGAAGGCCACGTTTGAGGACCTGCCGAAGTTTGTGACGGTTAACGGTGAAAAGACCGAGATCGCATACACGGTGGCTGAGGTAGAAGTGCCTGACTACACGGCTTCTATTAATGGCAGCGCAACCGATGGTTATGTGGTGACCAACACCAAGGACACGCCTCCGGGGCCGACCCCGCACAAGCCAGAAAAGCCGCGTGACCCGATGCCACGCACGGGTGTTGAGATCGGCATGACCGTTGCCCTTGCGCTTGGCCTGCTTGGCGCTGGCGTGGCGCTAGTTAGGCGAAACCGGGCGTAACAACACGCCACGCGCAACCTAACAAACAGGTAGCGCTTAGCCCGTAACAGTTTGGCCGGCCACTCCAAGTGAAGTGGCCGGCCAAACTCATTTAAAGCATGTAGCGCGCGGACTTTATCCTACTGGGGGTGCCGACCGCGCGCGTCCTCGTCGCACATCAACGTGTGGGTCTCGCAGTAACGCGGATCGGACGGGTCTACCCACGTGTAACCGTACTTGCCGGCCTCCGCGGGATCAGCGCCTTGTCCTTACCACGCCAGCTGAAGCCGGTGAGCTGTCATCTACCATCCCTTAATCGCTGGTGGCGGTGCTGTCCTACTGCTCGAGCAGCTTGTTCACCCGCTCCACCTTCGCCGTGATCTGGCCCGTGTAGCCCGGGCGGATGTCGGCCTTCATCACCAGCGAGATGCGCGGCGTGCGCTTCTCCAGCTCCTCCACGCACGCCTTGACCACGGCCATCACCTCATCCCACTCGCCCTCGAGGGTGGTGAACATGGAGGTGGTCTCGTTCGGCAGTCCCGACTCATTGACGATCTTCACCGCCGCGGCTACCGCCTCGGAAACGGAGCCGTCGGGCTGGTCGGAGGTTTGCGGGGCGATCGAGAACGCAAGAAGCATGGTATTTCCTTTCATCAAGAACCGCCCCAAGTTTATGCGATTGTGCGACCTTCGGCACTTTCGCACAAGGTGCCCGTGGGCCGTGCTACAACGCTCATATACTTGTGCCACCGTGCCAAAGACATGTCACGATGCCGAACAGAAATGGAGACAAACATGCCGCTGTGGGAGTTTATTGGATGGGCGGGATCCGTGCTCGTGATCGTCTCGCTCATGGTGCCAAGCATCCGCCGATTCCGGGTGCTCAACCTCCTGGGCTCCTTCATCGCCACCGTCTACAACATCTACTTCGGCATTTGGCCCTACGCCGCCATGAACGGCGTGATCGTCATCATCGACGCCTACTGGCTGTGGCGCCTCACCCGCGACGACGGGGAACGCGGCTACTCCGTGCTCGACGTCGACGCCGGAGAGCCGCTGGTCGCCCGCTTCCTCGACCGCCACGCCGCCGCCATCGCCGAGGCCTTTCCACGCTTCGACCGCGCTGCCCTCCCCAGTGCCCGCGCCTTCCTCCTCATGCACGAAGACGAGGTCATCGGCCTGTTCGCCCTCCGCCCAGAGGGCGACACCGGCCACATCCTCATCGACTACGTCACCGAACGCTTCCGCGACCTTACGCCCGGCGCGTTCCTCTACGGCAACGCCTCGCTGTTCGAGGGCCTCGCGGTTAACTCCGTGGCGGTGCCCCTGCGCGACGCCGCCGACCCCGTGTACTTTGCCAAGCAAGGCTTCGCCGATCGCGGCGACCTGCTGGTCCGCGGCGTCTGAGATTTAGGGGGCGGGCGCTGGGGCGGCGGGCGCGGGGATGATCTGCCGCAGCTGGCTCAAGGCCGCCGAGAGTTTCTCCCTGCTACCGGCACCCAGACCGACCACGATGCCTGGCCGCCGACCCCGCCCCGACCAATACTGACCGAGTGACTCCACCGCCAACCCCGCGTGCCGTGCGCGGGCGAGGGCGGTGGTTTCGTCGTCGTCAGACAAAGGAATAATGGCGCCAAGCCCGCCGTCCATCGTGCGGCCCTCGGGGAAAATCCGCTCGAACAAGCCGCGGCGGTGCTTGTATTCGCGGCGCATGCGGGCCGTGTGGAGGCGAAGGCCGTCGGCGGCGAGGAAGTTGGACAGCGCGTCCTGGGCGATGCCGGAGACGGGGATGAGGCGGGCCTCGATAGCGGCGCGCAGCCCAGGCGGGGCGATCACGTAGCCGAGGCCGAGGGCGGGCGTGAGGGTCTTGGCGAAGGAGCCGAGCAGGGCGGTGCCTGTGGGGTCGAGCGCCACGAGCGCGGGGTGGGTGGCGCGCAGTTCGGAGTCGTAGTCGTCCTCGATGAGGAGCGCGCCCGGGGTGGCGCGGCGCCATTCGACCAGCTCGCGGCGGCGGGATGCGGGCATCTGCAGGCCGAAGGGGAACTGGTGATTCGGGGTGACGAGTGCGGCGGCGGGCGCGAGGACATAGAGCGCCGCCGGGGAGAGGCCCTCGCCGTCTGTGGTGACCGGCATGGCGTCCCAGCCGATTGAGGCCGGCACCGCGCGGAGCGAGCCAAAGCCCGGGTCCTCGACGGCGAGGCGGTGGGGGTGGCTGGTTTGGGTTTGGCCGGTTTGGGCGGAGGCGGCGAGCGCGGCGAGGGTGGCGCGCAGGCCGTCGCGGGCGCCGGCGGTGATGAGGATCCGCTCCGGGTCGATGCTGACGGCCCGGGTGAGGCGGAGGTGCTCGGCGAGCAGATAGCGCAGGCGCGGCGAACCCGGGCTGGGGTAGGCGTGCGGTTCGGCCACGGCGGCCCGCCAAGCTGCGCGCCAGGCCGAACTGGTCAGTGCCTCTAGGGGCGCGCCAGGGCGGAGCAGGGACGGGGGTGACGGTGTTATTGGCGAAGGTGAACGAGGGGAGGAGGGCTGGGCGGTGTCGACGAGGGCCGGGTGAATGCGGCTGCCCGAGCGGGAGGCGAGGAGGATGCCCTCGCCTTCGAGCTGTTCGTAAGCGCTGACAACGGAGCCGCGGGAGACGCCGAGTTCGTCGGCGAGGGCGCGGGTGGAGGGGAGGCGGTCGCCAGGGGTGAGAGAGCCGGACTCGAGGCGGGCGCGGATGTCGGCGACGATGGTGGCGGGAATGGAGGGCACGGGGTACTTCCTGGGATGCGGGGGTATGGGTGGTCTAAAAATGTAGGCGAGAAGTGGACTTAATTGTAGACCATACGCGGGCGAGAATGGAGACCATGAGTTACACCATTGAAGACAACAAACTCCAACTCGCAGCCGGTCTCAAGGGCGGGGTGATCATGGACGTGGTCACCGCCGAGCAGGCCAAGATCGCCGCGGAGGCGGGGGCCGTGGCCGTCATGGCACTCGAGCGCGTGCCCGCCGACATCCGCGCCGAAGGCGGGGTGGCTCGCATGTCCGACCCCGACCTCATCGAAGGCATCATGAAAGCCGTGTCTATCCCCGTCATGGCCAAGGCGCGCATCGGCCACTTCGTCGAAGCGCAGGTGCTGCAGGTGCTCGGCATCGACTGGGTAGACGAATCCGAAGTGCTCTCACCCGCCGACTACGTCAACCACATCAACAAGCGCGAGTTCACCGTACCGTTCGTGTGCGGGGCCACCAACCTCGGCGAGGCGCTGCGCCGCATCAACGAAGGCGCCGCCATGATCCGCTCCAAGGGCGAGGCAGGCACCGGCGACGTCTCCGAAGCCACCAAGCACATCCGCCAGATCACCAAGGAAATCGGCGAGCTTAAGGGCCTGACCGAGGATGAGCTGTTTGTTGCCGCCAAGGACCTCGCCGCTCCCTACGACCTCGTGGCCCAGGTGGCCCGCGAGGGCAAGCTGCCCGTGCCGCTCTTCGTGGCCGGAGGCGTGGCCACCCCGGCAGATGCCGCCATGATGATGCAACTCGGCGCGGACGGAGTGTTCGTGGGCTCCGGCATCTTCAAGTCCGGTGACCCCAAGGCCCGCGCCGCCGCCATCGTCAAGGCCACCGCCTCCTTCGACGACCCGCAGGTGATCGCCGAGGTCTCCCGCGGGCTGGGCGAAGCCATGGTGGGGATCAACGTGGCCGACCTGCCGGCCCCGCACCGGCTGGCAGAGCGCGGTTGGTAGAAGCGCGCCCGCAGGCCGGCAAGACTGGCCCGGCCGCGCCAGCCAGCTGGTAGCCCGGCGGGGCGGCCGGCTATGCTTACGGTCGTGATCGAACCTTTTGGCGTCCGCCGCCGCACCCGCCCCGAGGTCCTGGCCCCGGCCGGCAACCTCGCCACCCTGAAAACCGCCTTCGACTTCGGCGCTGATGCGGTCTACTTCGGCGGCCAGGAATTTGGCATGCGGTCGGCCCCGAAAAACTTCACACTGGAGGATATCGCCGAGGCGGTCGCCTACGCCCATGAACGCGGCGGGCGCGTGTTCGTCACCTGCAACATCCTGCCCACCTCCGCCGAGGTCACTTCCATGAACGAGTACATGGGCCAACTGGGGGAGATCGGGGTGGACGCCCTCATCGTCACTGACATCGGGGTGCTTATGGCCGCCCGCCAGGTGGCCCCGAACACGGAGATCCACGTCTCCACGCAGGCGGGGGTCACGAACTACCAGGCGGCGAACGCGCTGGCCCAACTGGGCGCCACCCGTGTGGTCTTGGCCCGCGAGCTCAGCCTTGCCGACATCCGTGAGCTCCGCGCTCACACCCCTCCCGAGCTGGAGATCGAGGCCTTCGTGCACGGCTCGATGTGCATGGCGTTCTCGGGCCGCTGCCTTATCTCCCAACACACCACCGGCCGTGACGCCAACCACGGCGATTGCGCCCAGTCCTGCCGCTACAAGTACCACGTGGTGGAGGAGCGCCGGCCGGGCCAGTTCATCCCTGTGGAGATCACAGACCAGGGCACGTTCCTGTTCAACTCCAACGATATGAACACGCTCACCCACATCGACGACATCCTCGACGCCGGAGTCACCTCCCTCAAGATCGAGGGCCGCGCGAAGAGCGCCTATTACGTGGCCGCCATGACCAACGCTTACAAGACGGCTGTGGGGGAGTACATGGTCCAGCGCGGTTTCGAGGACGCCGCCGGCGCAACTCTCGTCCCCTTCCACGACCAGGTCCACCTGCCCGCCGCCCCTCGCCCGGCCACCCCCGTCACCTTCCCGACCTGGCTACACGACGAGCCGTTCAAGGTCACCCACCGTGCCTACTCCACCGGCTTCTACTACCCGGAAAACCCCGCGGGCGAGGAGATCCACAGGGGCGGCTACATTAACGAGTGGCTGCTCGCGGGAATCGTCACGGGCTACGACCCCGCAACCTCCCGCCTCCGCCTGCACGCGAAGAACAAGCTGGCCCCGGGCAAGGAGATGGAGATCCTCTTCCCGGGCTCGGCCCCCGTGGCGATGGCCGTCCCTGCCGACGGCCTCCAGGACGCCGACGGCAACCCCGTTGCCGAGATCAACTTCCCCGCGCGCGAATTCTCGATGCCCTGTCCGGTACCCGTGCCCGTGGGCGCGATGGTCCGGGTTCGGGCCCGCCTCCACCACGCCGGCTAAGAGCCGCACGGCCGGGCGCGAGCTGGGCGGCGGCGTCGTCGGAAACCACACGGAAACGCTACCTGAACGTACGCAGATGGCTTCGCGAACGGAATCCCGCCAATCCGTCCCGGGACCGTCCGGCCACATCCGGATCATCCCCACGGGCAAAGGCCTGTTCGGGCGCGAAAAGCAGGTGGGGTGCGAGGCGGCCCGCAAGGGCGAGAAGAAAACCGAAACGGAAGACATCCGCGTCAACGAGACATTCAACGTCTATTGCACCGACGAGCTCTCGGCTCGCACGCTCCTCAACCTTTACGTGCTCCGCGCGCTCGTGGGCTACGAGGAGCAGTGCCCGGTCACGGTCACGTTGTGGACCGGGTTGCCCCGGTGGGGTGGCGGCCGTAGGTTTTTTGTATGTCCCCTGCTTCCCCGTCCGCGTTCGCGTTGGCCCTGAAAGATGCCCTGCCGGTCGGTTTGGGCTACGTCCCGCTCGGGATGGGCATGGGGATGACGCTGACGGGCGCGGGCCTCGAGTGGTGGTGGGCGCCGATCTTCGCGGTGTTTATCTACTCGGGGTCGATGCAGTACCTGGTGGTCCCAATGATCGTGACCCGTGAGCCGATCGCTGCCGTTGCGCTTGCCACGTTGTTCATCCAGTTCCGGCACGCCTTCTACGGGATCAGCTTCCCACTCGACCTGGTGCGGCATCTACTGGCCAAGCTCTATTCGATACACGCGCTCACCGACGAGGTCTACGCCGTGGTCGCCTCCAAACCCTGGGAAGAGCTGACGGGGGAGCGCGTGGTGTGGATCCAGGTCTTCGCTCATTCCACGTGGATATTTGGGTGTACGCTCGGGGCGCTCGTGGGCCTGGCCGTGCCCATAGACTCACGGATCCTCAACTTCGTCCTCACCTCCCTGTTCGTGGTGCTCATGCTTGAGTCCTACCTGGCCAACCGCAAGCGGGTGGACTTCGCGCTCGCCGCCGTCATCGGCGTGGGGGCGCTGTTCCTGCCGTCTTCTGTGTACCTGTTGGCCGCGCTGGTCCTGTTCACAGTGGCGCTGCTCATTGCCTCGCGTGTCGAGTCGGTGGTCGGGGAGCCTGTCGGCGCGCTGGGCAGGGCAGTGAGCCGGCCGGGCCGGGAGCGCCGCACCGAGCACAGCCGGGAGCGAAGGGACTCCATGCCATGAACTACATTATTGCGATCATCGCTGTCACCACGGCCATCACATTCTCTCTGCGAGCCGCGCCCTTTGTGTTCCTGTCCAAGGTCCGCGACTCCGAGACCCTCGCCTACCTCGGCGCCGCCATGCCCGCGGGCGTGATGCTGATCCTCGTCATCTTCACCCTCCAGGACGTCACCTTTGCCAGCGCCGATTCCTGGATGCCTCCGGCCGCCGGGGTGCCCACCACGCTCGGCGTGCACTTGGCTTTCCGCAAGGTCCTGGCCTCGCTGCTGGCGGGTACGGGGATGTTCGCGTTGGTCCTCGCGCTGGTTAGCTAGCCTCGGCGGGACCGCCAACCCAAATTATCGGCGCCCACTCGGGCTCGCGCACCCTGTCTTGGCGCTGTGCCGACAGAAGTCGTGAATATACCGGTTGCCGATTTCTATAGGGGCCTGGTCGCCTTCAGATTCACGAGTTGTGCCGGGGCCGACTAGAGCCGGTCTTTGGGGCTGGTCAGTCAGCCGTCAGCTCCTCGATCGCGCGTTCGAGCATCGTGGGCCCGGACATCGTCAGCACCGACTCGGGGTGAAACTGGAAGCCGAGTGCCTTGCCGTCCCGGCTGCGCGCGGCCATGACCACGTCACCGATCTGCGTGGGAGTGGTGGCAAGCGCCTCCATCTGCTCGGGCACGTCGGTGCAGCCGAGCGCGTGGTAGCGCGCCACGGGCACGGAGCGTCCGGGCTGGTCGGGGAGCGTGTCGGTGGCGAGGCCGGCGAAGATAGGGCTGGCCAGGCCAGCCTCGGTCAGGGTCATGGGAATCGCGCGGCCATGCTCGGGTCCACACGCGCGCACCACCCCGCCCCAATGCTCGAGCAGGGCCTGAAAACCCAGGCATACGCCCAGGATCGGGATCTGACCCACCACCGTGTCGATGAGTTCCATCATCACGCCCGCCTCGCGCGGGTGGCCCGGCCCGGGCGAGAGGCAGATCATCTCCGGGCCCAGGTCGGTGATGGCGGACACCGGCGTCGTATTGCGCACCACCACGCACTCCCGGCCCGTGCCGGCGAACGCGTCCAGCAGGTTGTAGACGAAGGAATCTTGGTTATCGAGCAGGACGATCATCGCTCCACCTCCAGTTTCTTACCCTGAGCTCGGGCGATGGCTTCCAGGACGGCCCGGGCCTTGTGCAGGGTCTCATCCGCCTCGGACTGCGGGTTCGAATCGCGCACCACGCCCGCGCCCGCCTGCACGGCCGCCACGCCGCCGGCCACGAACGCCGAGCGAATCACGATGCACGTGTCCATCGACCCATCCCCGCGCAGGTACCCGATCGCACCCCCGTACGAGCCGCGCCGGCGCCCCTCGAGCAACCGCAGCAGCTCGGTTGCCTTGATCTTCGGCGCGCCGGTCAGCGTGCCCATGTTCATGCAGGCCCGGTAGGCGTCGAGTGCGTCCATGCCGTCGGCCAGACGTGCCGTCACCCGCGACACCAGGTGCATCACGTGCGAGTACCTGTCCACCTGCAGCAGCGCCGCCACCTGCCGGGTGCCGGGCGTGGCCACGCGCGCGAGGTCGTTGCGCGCCAGGTCCACCAGCATCGTGTGTTCGGCGAGCTCCTTGGCGTCCGTGCGCATGTCGAGCTCAGCGCGGATGTCCAGCTCGTGGCTGATCGCCCCGTCCGCCCCACGCCCGCGTGGCCGCGTGCCGGCGATCGGGTAGAGCTCGACCTCGCGGGTGGCCGCGTCAAACTTTAGGTTCGACTCCGGCGACGCCCCAAACAGCTCGAACGGCTTCCCATCGCGCCCCACCCCGCGCTGGAAGAACATGTACGGACTCGCGTTCGACTCCTTCAGCCTGGCGTACGCCGCCGCCGCTTCCGGGCACGCCAGCGTGAACGTTCGCGCCGGCACCGCCTGGTAGATGTCCCCGCGGACGATCGCCTCCTTCATCTGCGCCACGATCTCCCGGTATCCCGCGTCGCTGATGTCTGCTTTCGCTTTCACAACGCCGTTCGGGCCGGCCGCGTCCGCCGCCGGCGTTGCACCAGGGGAGGCTTGCGCTGCCGCGAGCGCCTCCTGCGCGTGCGTCAGGGCGGAGGCCAGATCGTCGACGTCGGAGCCGGTACCCGTGGCGTCAGCCTGGATGAGCTCGGCCGTGCGAGCCGTGTGGTCCACCACCAGCACCACCTCCCCGAGTACGAACTGGTAATCGGGGCAGGTGTTGGCCGACTCCGCCACGCCCGGCAGGTCCTCGAAGGTGGCCACGTAGTCGTAGGCGAAGGTGCCGCCTACCCATGGCTGCGCGTCGCCGAAGTCGAGGGCCAGCAGTCGGCGCAGGGGCTCCACGGTGGAGGGTGCGAGCAGGCGGGCCCGCTCGTCGACGTCGTGCGACACTTCGAAGATCGCCTGGTTGCCCTCCACGCGGCACAGGCCGGAAAGCCCGGCGAGAACGTCCTCGGCAATGATGCGCCCGGTGGCCGTGAGCGGCTCGAGCGTGACCGACTGGCCTTCGCAGGTGGCGCGCACCGACGCGCGTAGGATCGCGATGGAGGTCAGACCCTGGCGGGTCTCGATGTCCGCCGACTCCAGGAGCATGAGTGTGGAGGGGTCGTAGCCGGAGTCGCGCGCGTCCAGGTAGGGGATGAGCGCCGCTACGTCGTCGACGTAGGGCACCTGCCTGCGGTAAATCTTCATGTCTGCCCTTTCCGGCGAAGGCTACAAAAAAGGCTCGTAGCTTTCGCACGAGCCTTGGGGTCAACACTGGAAGGCTCGTCTAGAGCCACCACCACTGACCGTTGTTCATGGAAACAATTTAGCAGGCGGGGGAGAGGTGCTGCTCGCCGAGTCCGGATTGTAAGCTGAAAACAGTCCTACCCGTTGATGATGTCCAACGTCACCCCGCGGCGGAGCAGAATCCGTTTGCGCACCACCCATACGAGGCCCAGCACCACGAACCAGACCGGGGTGAGCAGGGTGGGCACGCGGGTGGCAGGGAAGTAGACGAGCACGCACGCGATGAACGCGATGAAGGCCAGTGCCAGCCACGGGGTGACGGCCGCAAAGTGGAGTTTGAACTCGGAGGCCTCGTGCGCGGCGCGGTGACGCCTGCGGTAGCGGATGTAGGAAACAAGGATGAGCGCCCAGATGAACAGGATGAGCGTGGTCGCCACCGCGGCGATGAGCTCGAAGCCTTTGAGCACGCTGCCGCCCACGAACAAGATCGGCAGGTAGATGAGGATCAGCAGGCCGATGAACAGCAGGGCCCGGCGCGGCACGCGATGTGAGGACAGCCGCCCGAACAGGCGCGGCGCCTGGTGCGACTTGGCTAGCCCGTACATCATGCGCGAGGAGGAGAAGATCCCCGAGTTCGCCGACGACGCCGCCGACGTCAGCACCACGAAGTTCATCACCGACGCCGCTGCCCCCAGCCCGACCATGGCGAACACGGAGACGAAGGGGGAGGTCTCGGGGTTGATGGCGTCCCATGGCGTGATCGCCATGATGACCGCCAGCGCGCCCACGTAGAACACCGCGATGCGCAACGGCACCTGGTTGATGGCGCGCGGGATCGTGCGCGTGGGGTCCTTGGTTTCGGCGGCAGTGGTGCCGATCAGCTCCGTACCGATGAACGAGTAAATCGCGATCGAGAACGCGCCCAGGAACCCGGAGGCGCCGGTGGGGAAGAAGCCCCCGTGGTCCCACAGGTGGGTGAACGACGCCGGCTCGCCCGTCGGCCCCGTAAAGCCGCTGGCCACCATCACCACGCCCACGGCGATGAGGGCCAGGATCGCAGCGATCTTGATGAGCGCGAACCAGAACTCGACCTCACCGAAGAGCTTGACCGTCAGCAGGTTGATGACCACGAGCAGCGCGAGCAGTCCGAGCGTCACGAACGCCGAGACGGTGATGTTCTTGATCCAAAAGTTGAAGTAGCCGGTCACCACGATCATGTCGCCGATCGCGATCACCACCCACAAAAACCAGTACGTCCACCCCGTCACGAATCCCGCCCACGGGCCGATGAGGTGATGGGCAAAATCCTGGAACGACTTGTAGTCAAGGTTGTGGATGAGGATTTCGCCCATCGCGCGCATGATAAGAAACAGCACCAGGCCCAAGATCATGTAAACCAGGATGATCGACGGGCCCGCCGAATGGATCGTCGACCCCGATCCCATGAACAGGCCCGTGCCAATCGCCCCTCCCAGTGCGATCAGCTGGATGTTGCGGTTCGACAACCCGCGATGGAGGGTCTCTTCCTGTTCATGATCCTCGACTGGCATACGTGTCCTTTCACTTCGCGCACGTCTATGCCGAATCTATGCCCATTTGCGCTCACGACGCCGCAACTCGGCCTGCCAGAAAGCTCACGTTTGGGCACAACCCGGCCAAAAGGAAGGTGGCGGCCGCGAGGGCCGCCACCTTCGAGGGACCTAAGCCTTAGAAGGCCGGGGTCACCTCACCGTTGGGGTAGGTCTCCTCGATGAACTTGGCAACCTCCGGGGAATGCAGCAGCTCGTCAAGCTTCTTGATCGCGTCAAGCTTGCCGGAGTCCGCCTTCCACGCCAGGATGTTGGCGTACGGGTTGTTCTCACCGGACTCCAGCGCGAGCGCGTCCTTCGCCGGAACCAGACCCGCCTCAAGGGCGAAGTTGCCGTTGATAATAGCCAGGTCGACGTCGGGAAGCTGTACGGGGATCGACGGCGCCTCAGACTCGCGGATCTGCAGGTTCTTCGGGTTGTCCTTGATGTCGTAGATCGTGGGGCTGTCCACGTCCTCCAGCGTAATGAGACCCTCGGTCTCGAGCAGCCACAGGCCGCGCGCCTGGTTCGACGGGTCGTTCGTCACCAGCACGACGCCACCCTCGGGCACGTCGTCAAGGTTGGTGACCGTCTCCGAGTAGATGCCGAAGGGCTCGATGTGAACGCCCTTGCCGTGGTCGAAGTCGTAGCCGCGATCCGCGATCTGGGCCTCGAGGTAGGGCAGGTGCTGGAAGAAGTTGGCATCCAGCTCGCCAGCATCCAGCGCTACGTTCGGCTGGACGTAATCCGTGTACTCCTTGATCTCCAGCTGCAGGCCCGCGTTCTCGGCCAGGTTGTCCGCCACGAACTGCAGGATCGGGGCGTGCGGTACCGGGGAAGCGCCAACCACAAGGGTGGTCAGGCCGTCGGCGGAGGCGGACGATGACGTCGTCGACTCCGAGCTGTTAGCAGAACCGTTGTCAGAAGAGCACGCCGTGAGGGCGAGGGCCGCGGAGGCCACGAGAGCAAAAATCTTACGCATGATGAATCCTTGTCTAATGGGTACGAAAGTGGAGGCTAAGACTGAAGCGAGGTCCCGGATGGCTGCGCCTTAGCGGTGGTCAACCATCCGGCTCAGCATGTCGCCGAGCCACTGGATCATCTGCACCATGAGCAGGATGACGACAACGACAATCACAATGACGTCGAAGTTGTAACGCTGGTAACCCTGGTTAATCGCGAGCGCGCCCAGGCCGCCGCCACCCACGGCGCCAGCCATCGCCGAGTAGCCCACAATCGTGATGACGAGGATCGTCACCGAATTTATGATTGAGGGCAGGGCCTCGCGCACCAGCACGTCCCACATGATGCGCACCGCAGGCGCGCCGGTCATCTGCGCGGCCTCCACCTTGCCCGGCTCGACTGCGAGTACGTTCGACTCGACCATGCGGGCGAAGTAGGGGATCGCGGATACCGCGAGCGCGATGGTGAACGCCAGCCAGCCGGTCGCCTTGAGGAACGGCAGGCCGATGCCGCGGATAAAGAAAAGGACGATGATCGCCAGGATGATGAACGGGATCGCGCGGCCCAGGTTGACCAAGGCGCCCACGATCTTGTTCGTGGTGGGCGCGGCGATGAGGCCGCCTTTGCGGGTCTCGGACAGGATCAGGCCGATCGGAATCCCGATCGCCACAGTGATGAGCGACGACAGGCCAACCATGTAGATCGTTTCCAGGACCGCCGGCCACAAGCCGCGCGCGATCGCCGGGTTGGAAAACCAGGAATCCGTGGCGAGGAAGATGTCGAAACTCATGCGCGCACCTCCGCGTGAATGCCGTCGGCTGCGAATGCCTGAAGAGCGTGGGAAACCTTCTGCGCCGGAATCGCCAGCGCGAGGCGGCCCACCTGCATCTCTCCCACCGACTCAAACAGGCCGGCCGCGATGTCGCCGCCGAGCTCGGCCACGCGAGCCATCACCTTCGAACCCGTGGGGATGCCGGGGCGGGACGTGAAGTAGATGTCGACCAGGGTGTCTTCGCGTAGGCACTCCGGCTCAACTTCGGGCAGCGGGATCAGCTTCTTGGCCAAGCGCGACTCGGGGTTCGCGAGCGCGTGGTCGATCGAACTCGATTCGACGATCCGGCCCGCGTCCAGGAGGGTTGCCGACGTGCAGATCTTACGCACCACGCCCATCTCATGCGTGATGACCAGGATCGTCACCCCGAGCTGCTCGCGCACGTTCTTCAGGAGGTCGAGGATCTGGTCGGTAGTCTCCATGTCGAGTGCCGAGGTGGGCTCGTCAGCCAAAACCACCGAGGGGCGGATCGCCAACGCGCGGGCGATGCCGACGCGCTGGCGCTGGCCACCCGACAGCTGCGCAGGATAGGACGCCCCGCGGTCCGCAAGGCCGACGAGGTTGAGTAGCTCAGCCACCCGCGCGTCACGTTCGGCCTTCGGGATGCCCGAGACCTTAAGCGGATATTCAATATTTTCGGCCGCCGTGCGGGCCTCTAGCAGGTTCGCGCCCTGGAAGACCATGCCGATGCGGCGACGCTCTGCGCGAAGCGGGCGGCCCGAGAGAGTGGTGAGGTCCTTACCGTCCACGAGAATGGCGCCGGAGGTGGGCTTTTCCAGGGCCGTGAGACAGCGGATGAGCGTGGACTTGCCCGCGCCCGATTCGCCTACGATGCCGTGGATTTCGCCGTCCATGATGGTGAGCGAGAGGTCGTCGAGTGCCACAACGGACTCAGCTCCCTTGCGGGGGTACACCTTGGTGACCCCTTGCAGCTCAATCATGGTTCTCCTTCTTCGCCACCGGTCCAAACGCTGCCGAGGTGGCGACCTGTCCGGTGATTACAGTGAACAGTAAACACGTCGATCCTTGGCGCTGCAAAAGGATCTCACCCTTCGGGTGAAGTGTAGGCAAGGTCACGGGCCGGCCTGGCAAACACACGGGGTGCCCGGGACCTCACGTCCCGGGCACCCCGTGCTGTATCAGCCGAACCTTACAGCCCCGGACGCTTCCCCAACGTGACGGACACGGTCTGGGAGCCGGCAAAGAAATCGTTGCCCTTGTCGTCAACCACGATGAAGGCGGGGAAGTCCTCCACCTCGATCTTCCACACGGCCTCCATGCCCAGCTCCGGGTACTCGAGGAGTTCGACGTGCTTGATGCAGTCCTCGGCCAGCTGGGCGGCGGGGCCGCCGATCGAGCCGAGGTAGAAGCCGCCGTACGTCTTGCACGCGTCGGTCACCTGCTGGGATCGGTTGCCCTTGGCCAGCATGATCATTGACCCGCCCTCGGCCTGGAACGGGCCCACGTACGAGTCCATGCGTCCCGCCGTGGTGGGGCCAAAGGAGCCGGACGGCTTGCCCTCCGGGGTCTTCGCCGGGCCGGCGTAGTACACGGGGTGATCCTTCATGTACTGCGGCATACCCTCGCCCTTGTTCTGGCGCTCTTGGATCTTGGCGTGGGCGATGTCGCGTGCCACGATGATCGTGCCGGTGAGCGACAGGCGGGTCTTGACCGGGTACTTGGTCAGCTCGGCGAGCACGTCCTTCATCGGCTGGTTGAGGTCGATGCGCACCACCTCGTCGCCTGCGGTGTGCCCGATCTCCGCGTCCGTCTCAGCCGGGTAGAACTGGCCCGGGTTGAATTCGAGCTGTTCGATGAATACGCCTTCGGGCGTGATCTTGCCCTTCGCCTGACGGTCCGCAGAGCAGGACACCGCGATCGCCACCGGCAGGGAGGCTCCGTGGCGGGGGAGGCGGACCACGCGCACGTCGTGGCAGAAGTACTTGCCGCCGAACTGAGCGCCGATCCCGATCTTGCGGGTCATCTCGAGGACCTGCTCCTCCATGTCGAGGTCGCGGAAGCCGTAGCCCTCTTCGCCGCCGTGGGTGGGTAGCTCGTCGAGGTACTTGGCCGAGGCGTACTTCGCGGTCTTGAGCGCGTACTCCGCCGACGTTCCGCCGATCACGATCGCCAGGTGGTATGGCGGGCAGGCGGCCGTGCCGAGCGAGCGGATCTTGCCCTCGAGGAATGGCATCATCGAGTCGGGGTTCAGGATCGCCTTCGTCTCCTGGTACAGGTAGGACTTGTTCGCCGATCCGCCGCCCTTCGACATGAACAGGAAGTGGTATTCGTTTTCGTGCCCGGGTTCGGTGTCCGCGTACAGTTCGATCTGCGCGGGCAGGTTGGTGCCGGTGTTCCTCTCTTCGTACATGGTCAACGGCGCGTTTTGTGAGTAGCGCAGGTTGTACTTGCCGTACGTGTTTTGTACGCCGCGCGAAAGCGCCCGCTCGTCGACGCCGGGGGTCAGCACCCGCTGGCCGCGCTCGCCCTTGATGATGGCCGTGCCGGTGTCCTGGCACATGGGAAGCACGCCGTCGGCCGCAATGAGCGCGTTGCGCAGGAGGGTCTTGGCCACGAAGCGGTCATTCGGGGAGGCCTCCGGGTCTTCCAAGATCTTCTCCACCTGCTTGAGGTGGGCGGTGCGCAGGTAGAAGTTGATGTCGTGGAACGCGGTCTCAGCCAGCAGCTCCAGCGCCGACTCGTCCACCTTGAGGAACGTCATCCCATCGGGGCCCTCCACGGTCTCCACGCCTTCGGTGGTGACCAGGCGGTATTCCGTCTTATCCGGCCCGACGGGCAGCATGTCCCTGTACTTGATATCGTCCATGAAAGTTTCTCTCTACTAGGCGTAAAACCCCTCGCTTAAGAGGATAGGAGCTGCCTCCGACATTCCGCGGGCATAATGGCCTAATGCAACACGACACTCACGAAATTGACGTCCATTCCCGTGGCGGGGCTACCATGAAGGCGTGAACGACGATTCCCAACTCCAACGCGGCCTCACCTCGGCACAGGTTGCCATGATTGCCCTGTCCGGGGCGCTCGGCACCGGGCTTTTCCTCGGCTCGGGCTCGGTCATCGCCTACGCCGGCCCCGCCACCGTCATCTCTTACGCGCTCGCGGGCAGCCTTGCCCTGGCGATTGTGTGGGCGCTGGCTGAGATGGTCACGGTCCACCCGGTCCCCGGCGGGCATGGCGCGGTGGCGGCGTCGTACCTGGGGCGCTTCGGCGGTTTCGTCACGCGCTGGAACTTCGCGATCACAATGATGGTGGCAGTCGGCGCCGAGGTGGTCGCCTCCGCCACGTACCTCACCTATTGGTTCCCCGCACTCCCGCTGTGGCTCGGCACAATCCTGTGCTCGGTGTTCATCGGCGCGCTCAACATGTTTTCCGTCCATCTCTACGGCTCGTCTGAGTACTGGTTTTCAATGATCAAGGTAGTGGCGATCGTCGTCTTCATTTTGCTCGGCCTGGCCGTGGTGCTGGGGCTTGGGACCAACGACGCCGTCGGCGTGCGTTACCTGACCGAGGGCGGCTTCCTGCCCAAGGGCGTTGGGGGAGTGCTGGCGGCGGCGTGTATGGCGGTCTTCGCCTTCGGTGGGATTGAGAACGTGTCGGTGGGCGCGGCCGAGTCCGCCAACCCCACCCGCGATATCCCCCGCGCCGCTCACACCATGATCTGGCGCCTGCTCATCTTTTACGTGGGCGCGATTCTCGTGGTCCTCATGCTCCAGCCCTGGACGCTGACGGCAGCCGTGGCCGGCACGGTAGAACAGTCACCGTTCGTCAAGGTCCTGGAGATCACGGGCGTGGCCGGCGCCTCGCACGTGATGAACGCCGTGCTCATCGTCGCCGCGCTCTCGGCCGCAAACGGCTGCCTCTATTCCTCCAGCCGCATGTTCCACTCACTCGCCGTCGACAGCGAAGCCCCACGCTTCGCCAGCCGCACCAACGCCAAGGGCGCCCCGCGCGGAGCCGTGGGCCTCGCCATGTGCGGAATGGCACTCGCCGCTGCGCTCGCGATCCTCAGCCCGGGCAACGTGTTCATGTGGCTGTACGGCATGGCCACCATCGGCATTCTCGTCACCTGGGTGATGGTGATGAGCACCCACATCGCCTTCCGCGCCAAGCGTGCCCGGGCCGGCCTGCCCCTGCCCACCAACCGGCTGTGGGGCAGCCCCGTGACCAACGTGGTGGTCCTCGCCGCGAGCGTGGCCATCTTCATCGCACTCTACTGGCTCATGCCGATCGCCTGGTATGCGGGCGTGCCCTACATCCTCGCCCTGTCGGTGGGCTACTGGTTGCTCTCGCGCTCGCGGGAGTTGCCCGCCCCACGCGACCTCCTGGCCGAATCCCTCGCCGCGCAGGCCGGCAAGTAGGAGATCTACCAGCGCGAACAGCCGCACACCGACGTCGAATACGGCCTGCTGGCGGGGTACACCGTGGAGCTCGCCGGGGTAAGCGGCCGGGCGCCGAAGGTAAGATACCTTGCCACGGCGTCGGGAGACCAGAAGGCCCGCATCGCCGAACGCTACTAGGCCGCGCGGACGGCGTTGTGAAACCGAAAAAGAAAAGACTTTGGTGTACTTCCAGAAAAACGAAGATACCCGGTGGGGTATAGCGTATGATCGTGACAAGCGGCAACGACGCCGCATCGCTAAATGGCTGGAGGGAAAATGGCCACAGTTGTAGTTCTCGGAGCCGGAATCTCCGGGCACACCACAGCCCTGCACCTGAAGAGGATGCTGGGCAAGAGTCACAAGGTTGTGGTTGTCAGCCCCAATTCGCACTGGAACTGGATTCCGTCGAATATCTGGGTTGGCACGGGGCGAATGAAGAAGAAGGACGTGGTCTTCCCGCTCGCACCGATTTACAAGCGCAAGGGCGTGGACTTCCGCCAGGCGCGCGCCACCGTCATCCACCCCGAGGGTGACGCCGGCGACTCGCGGCCCTACGTCGAGGTCGTCTACACCGACCCGAAGCGCGAGGGCGAAGAGGAGAAGATCCACTACGACTACCTCGTCAACGCCACCGGCCCGCGGCTCAACTTCGGTGCGACCCCGGGCCTCGGCCCGGACAACGGCTACACGGTCTCCGTCTGCACAGCGGATCACGCCGTCGAAGCCAATGAAAAGCTGATGGAGTCGATCGAGAAGATGAAGCGCGGCGAACGCCAGACCCTCGTGGTCGGCATGGGCGCCGGCAACTGCACCTGCGAGGGCGCGGCCTTCGAATACACGTTCAACGTGGACCACGAACTCAAGCGTTACGGGGTGCGCGACAAGGCGGACCTCATCTACCTCACGAACGAATACGAGCTGGGCGACTTCGGCGTGGGCGGCATGCAGTTTGTGGAGCGCGGCTTCAAGCAGTCCTCGAAGATGTGGACCGAGTCCATCTTCACGGAGCGCGGGGTCGCCTCGATCCTGGGCGCCGGCTGCAAGGAGATCACCGAGGACACGATCAAGTACGAGGTGGTCGACGACGACAAGACGTACGAGCTCAAGTACGACTTCGCCATGCTACTGCCCCCGTTCACCGGCCAGGGCCTGTCGGCCGTGGACAAGGACGGCGAGCCCATCGAGGGTCTGTTTAACCCGGCGAACTTCATGAAGGTTGATGCCAACTACACGCCCAAGTCCTATGACGAGTGGCTCGCCACCGACTGGCCCGAGAAGTACGAGGTGCCGCAGTACCCGAATATGTTCGCGGTTGGTATCGCCTTCGCCCCGCCGCACCCGATCTCCAAGCCGCGCGCCTCCGCGCTCGGCACTGCGATCGCGCCTGCCCCGCCGCGTACGGGCATGCCCTCGGGCGTGATGGGCAAGACGGTGGCACTCACGATCCGCGACCGGATCAAGAACGGCGCGTCCGCCCCGGCCCACGAAGCCTCCATGTCCCGCCTCGGCGCGGTGTGCGTGGCCTCCGCCGGCAACGACATCCTCAACGGTTCGGCCGCATCCATGGCAATGTACCCCGTGGTGCCGAACTACCAGAAGTACCCGCAGACCGGCGGCCGCAACACCAAGCTCACCACCGGCAAGATCGGGCTCTCTGGCCACTGGATGAAGACCTTCCTCCATTACCTGTTCATCTACAAGGCGAAGGCCCTGCCGGGCTGGACGCTCATTCCGGAATAGAGAGGGCATCATGAACAACGCCGACAACCCGACCATCATCCGTTCCTACGACGACGTGCCGGTGCCCACCCGGCTCACCCTGCATCTGCGCAAGAACCCCGTGTGGCAGCTAGGCCACTTCGTGAGTTCTGCGCTCGGGACCATGGGCATGGTGGTGCGCGGGCACGATAAGAAGATGTAAGTACGAGCAAGGGTGCGGCCGGGGGAGACCTCGACCGCACCCTTTTGTGCCGGCGTCCGGCGTCGATGGCAGAATGATGCCGAGGAAAGGACGAGGATAGCAAAGCGCGTGACGATGGCCGACCTGGGTCTCGAAGGTGCGCGCCATCCTCGAGCGCGCTTCGAAGAACGCTGGGATCACCGTGGCACACACGGGAGCCTACGCGCCTACGCGCGCCGAGCTTAACGCCTAAGCCTGTGTGCGGGTAGCGCCCGGACCGCCCACACGAGCGCGAACGCGGCCGTCAAAATGAGGACAATCGCCGCGCCCGTGGGCAGGTCCCACACCCACGACGCCCAAATGCCGAAAAACGCGCCCGCCGAGCCAATGGCGGGCGCGATCAGCATCATGGGCACCAAGCGATCGGTCAGGAGCCGGGCGGTGGCGGCCGGCGTGATGAGCAGGGCGAGCACTAGGATGTTGCCCACGATCTGCACGCTCATCACCACCGCGGCGGCGATGGTGAGGTAGAGAACCACGTCTACGAGCCCGGCGCGGATACCGAGCGAGGAGGCGTAGGCGCGGTCGAGGGAGACGATCACCAGTTTCTTGTGGGCGAGCGCCAGGGCGGTGAGGATCGCGGCGGCGCCGATGGCGATGGAGGTGAGGTCGCCGGGCTGGACGCCCGTGAGCGATCCGAACAGGATCGATTCGAGCGAGCCGGTGTAGGTGGAGATGTGCGCCATGATGACCAGGCCGAGCGCGAAGGCGGCGGCGAAGAAGATGCCGATCACCGAGTCCTCGCCCACCTTCCGGTTCTGCGTGAACACGGCGATGAGGAGGGTGACGACGACGCCGGCCACCGCCCCGCCCAGCAGTACCGAGCCGCCCACGGCGAAGGCCACGGCGATGCCGGGGAAGACGGCATGGGCGAGCGCGTCACCGATGAAGCTCATGCCGCGAAGGACGGTGTGAACGCCCACGGCGCCACAGATGATAGCCGACAGGATTGCCACCACCATGGCCCGCTGAAGGAAGGCAAGCTGGGGGTTGGCGAGGTCGGCGAGGAAGTCGAGCAGGCTCATGTCAGTCCAATGGTACGAAGCAGGGCGGAGTCGGGGCGGACGGCGAAGGTGTCCATCCAGATGTGGGGGTCGCGCAGGTTGTCCGGGGCGTCGACGGCGCGGATCGTGCCGGCGAGCAGGGCCAGTCGGTCGGCCATGCCCACGGCCTGCGTGAGGTCGTGGGTGGACATGAGGATCGCCACCCCGGCCTCGGACAGGGAGGTGAAGAGATCGGTGAGCGAGTCCTGGGTGGGGTGGTCGAGGCCGGTGAACGGCTCGTCCAGCAACAACACCTGGGGCCCAGGGGCGAGCGCGCGGGCGATGAGCACCCGCTGCTTCTGCCCGCCCGAGAGCTCGTCGAGCGTGCGCTCGCGCAGGTCGATCATCCCCACCATCTCCAGGGCGTCGTAGACGGACCGCCAGTGTTCAGCCTTCGCCCACTGCCACGGGCGCATGCGCGCCTGCAGGGAGGTCATGACCGTTTCTTGCACGGAGATGGGGTAGTTCCAGGCGATGTCGTGGCGCTGGGGAACGTAGCCCGGCGCACCCGAGCGCTCGATCGTGCCGCGCGCAGTGGGGATGAGCCCCATGATCGCGCGCATGAGCGTGGTCTTGCCCGCGCCGTTCGGCCCGAGCAGACCCATGATCTCGCCCGGCTCCACCGTGAGCGAGACACTTTCGAGGATCGTGCGCCCGCTCAGGCACACGTCCACGTCGCGAAGGGCAAGGACGCTCACTTGTCCTCCAGGGCGCGGGCCTGCGCGGAGCTCGTGCGCTTGCGTAGCACCACGAAGACGGCCACGACGAGCAGGGCCAGGCCCGCCATGCCAAGGACGACGACGCCGGTGCTCGAGTCGCGCTGGTCGCGCGCGGTGGCGTCGGGGCTGGCGTCGTCAGCCTGCTCCGAACCATTGCTGCTCTGGCCCGCGCCAGACTGGCCCTCGCCCGTCTGTTCCGAGGCGTCAGCCGAGCCGTCGGGCGTCGTGGAGTCCGGCTGTACGGCGGCGATGGCCGCCCACACGTCGTCGATGCTCGTCTCAGAGCCGACTGCCACGTTGATGTAAGCTGTGTCGCCGGCCGTCGTGCCGTCGTTGAGAGTGGCGGTGAAGGATAGGCGGATGCGGTGCACGCCCGGCTCGGTGAAGGCCCAGTTGACGTGCGTGTGCGTGTTAAGCTCCACCGAGATCGGCTGGGACTCGGCCTTCGCCGAATCCCACAGTAGGTCCGGGCCTTGGAAGTTGCCGGCCTGGACGAACGCGGTGAAGGTGCCCGGGCCCTCGTGGCCCTCGAAGACGATGTTGACCGTGCCGTTGACCTGGTCAATCACTGCCGGGTCCTGCGTGTTCCAGCCCAGCCACGGCACGCCCGAGATCTCCTGCTGGGGGATCACCCACGCCTGCGTGCCGCCCACGAAGTCGTAGCCCTCGGGCACGTCGAGCCGGGCGGCGTCGGAGACGCGGTAGACGACGTCGTTGGTCTGGCGCCATGTGGGGGTGGCGGTGGTGTCGTCGCGGGCGAGGACCTGCCACTGGCCGTCGATGATGCGCGGGCCCATGTCCACGTGCCCGGCGTCGATCACCGTCTGCTCGCCGGCAGGGGCTACCGCCTCGTCGGCGTTCACGCGCTGTGTGAGCGCGGGGTCCACGGCCGTGGAGTCGGTGGTGGCGGCCGCGGGCACGGTGAGGGCCGTGGCGGCGAGGGCGAGCGCGGTGAGCGCGGAGAGTCGTTTCATGTCTATCCTTCAAACGTCCATGCTGGATACGAGCTCGGATCCAGGCACGATTTTAATGCGGTGATGTTGTGAACCACCAGGTCAATGTAGGTGGGGGCGTCCGGGGTGAGCGAGTCGGAGGACAGGGAGCACACGCTAATCCCCAGGCCGTCCGCGATCGACGTCAACTCGCCCGCCCCCGACTTCGTGGAGGCCTCCGTAAAAACCGCCGGTACGTGCAGGTCGCGCAGCGTGGCGGTGAGCGTGGCGAGCGCCCCGGCCGACGGCTCAAGCGACGGGTTCGCCGACGCAAACCCCGTGATCGCAAGCCCGTAGGCGTTGGCCAGGTACCCGTAGGCGTCGTGGGCCGTCACCAGGCGGCGGTTAGCGGGCGGGATCGTGGCGAGCACGTTCGCGGCCCACGCATCGAGCCGCTCGAGCCTGGCGATATATGCCGAGGCGTTGGCCTCAAAGACGTCCGCGTGCTCGGGCTCGATCGCCGAGAGCTGGTCGCGGATCACCTCCACGTAGGTGATCGCGTTGGCAACATCCAGCCACATGTGCGGGTCAATTTCCCCGTGCACGTGCCTGCCGATCACGGCCTGCGCCAGCACCCACGCGTCCTCCCCGGGCTTGCCGAGAAAACGCCACTGCGGGTCCGCCGGCACCTGCGTGCGGGTGGCGTGTGGGACCGCGACGACGACGTCGGCCGGCTTGCGCTCGAAGCTGCGGCCCTTGTCCTCCCCGCGCAGCGTGAGGTCGGCCTGAGCGAAGAGGTCCACGTGCCCCGAATCCAGAGCATTCGGCCCCGGATCGGTGCCAACGGCGAACTCGATCGTCGCCTCGGCGGGGGAGGAGCCGCGCATGTCGGCGTCGGGAATCGCCTCGATGGTGAGGCGGTAGCGGCCGGGGGCGGTGAACCCCCACGACATGTGCGTGTGCGAGCCGGCGGGGAGGGCCAGCTGGTCGCCGTCCAGGCCGTTCGAGGAGTCGAGCCAGATCGAGGGCTGGCCGAACACGCCCGTGGTGAAGGCCGAGATGTTGCCCGGGCCCTCGAGCGCGGTGGCGCGGAAGGTCACCGTTCCGGGGTCGGAGTAGCGGCCGGCCACGCGCAGGCCCAACCAGATCGTGTCCAGCGCCTGGTCTTCGACGAGCGGGATGTGGTAGCCGCCCACTGCCACCGACTCGTCCCCAAGTGCCACGTTCGGGCTGCCCGCGGGAAGGTTCGAATCGACCATCGCACGGATCGACTCGTTTTCCAGGAGCAGCCCGTTAGAGAACGCCGTCTTCGCGCGCGTCACGTGGCGCAGCATCGACAAGGGCGGCTCGTACGTGTGGGGGTCGGAGGAGGGCGGAACGAGGGAGACGACGTCGATCGCGTCGCCCGCCACGTTCCGCACCAAGTCGGCCACGACAGGGGTGGTGGCGACCACCCCGGCCGAGTCCTCCGTAGGTGCGGCGCACCCGGCCAGCGCGAGGCTGGCCAGGAGTGCTAGGGAGCGGGCGAGCCTGCCCCGGTTATGCGAAGCGCCTGCGAACAATCAGCGCACCGCCGATGCCCATGAGCGCAATCGTGAGGGCCGCAAGCGTGGACACGGTTGCACCGGCGTGAGTGAGCGCGGTGGTCTGGCCGGCCGCCACGTTCTTGCCCTCCGCTTGGAGCTGGGCGATCTGCTCGGCCGAGAGCTGGCAGTCGGCGCCCGACGCCGTCTTGCCCACCCACTCGGTCTTGATGTACTTATCGCCCTTCTTCTCCACGCCCGCCGGCAGGCCGTTATCGCTGGCCGCGCCGCCGAACCAGCGCTCGCCAACCACCTGGCCGAGGTTGCCCGAGGAGAACACCGCGAGCTGGCCCGGGCCGGTCACGCTGGACAGCGACCACGTGACCTCACCGGTGGTACCCGAGACGATCGACGGGTGCTGCGTATTCGCGCCCACCCACGGCACGCCCGGAACAGCGGCGGAGGAGATCATCCAAATCTGCGAGCCCTTCGGGGCGATGAATTCCAGGCCTGCGGGTGCGGTGGCCTTCGAAGCGTCGCTCAGGCCGAAGACGAGCGAGCCCGGATCGACCCACTTGGCCGGCTGGGTGCGGTCATCCTTCACCTTGAACATGAGTTTGTCGCCCTCGAGGACCGAGCCGATGTCGAAGTGGCCCGAATCCGCGTTGCCCGAACCTCCCACATTGAACGTGAGGGTGCCCGTGGCCTGGACGCGCTTACCGCTCTTGAGCTTGGCGGTCTGCGTGATCGTCGCCTTGTAAGTGCCCGGTTTGGTGAACACCCAGTTCGGGTGCGAGTGGGTGTTGGCCGGCACGGTGTAAGAACCGCCCGATGCCTTCGCCGCCGGGCCCGAAACTTCGGTCTCGATCGGGGTGGGGATGCACTGCTCCACAGCGGCGCCGCCGCCCGTGATCGTGCCCGCCGGGCCGGTGCCCGCCGCGCCCGGGGTGCCGGTAGCGCCAGGCGTTCCGGTGGCGCCGGGTGTTCCGGTGGTGCCGGGGGCGCCGGCCGGCTTGTCCGGGGTCTTGCCGCCGGGCTTGCCGCCGTTGTCGGCGTCGCCCTTATTCGAGCCATCGGTGTTGCCGTTGCCCGTGTTGTCGTTACCGGAGCCGTTGCCGGCTTCGTCGTTGCCGTTGCCCGTGTCCGTGTTGTCGGTGTCACCGGCGTCGGGCGCGGACTTGTCCTCCACGACGATCCGGATCTTGCCGATGTCCGACGTTATCGACGTGCCGTCCTTATCCGTGGCAGAGACCTGCATCGCGAACTCGTACGTGCCCGGGTGGGTGAAGACCCAGTTGGCGTGGATGTGCGCCGGAAGGGTGTTGGTCACCGTGGTAGTCTTCGAGGAGTCGACCAGCAGATCCTGCAGGCCCGCGAGGCCCTGCGTGAAGGCCCAGGCCTTCGCGCCCTCGTCCGCCGACGCCGAATGAGCCATCGACGCCATCATCGGCATCGCGCGTCCAGCAACCTCGGGAGTCGCCTGTGCGCCTCCCGAGGGTACCGAGATCGGCGTAAAGGTCATCGTCGTGCCATTGGGGAAGGTCTCCGTGGGCAGGCGCTCGGTAGAGAAGCCCGGCCATACCAAGCCCCTCACCTGCGACTGCGGCAGCACGTACAGCGGCGTGCCGTAATCGCCCAAGAAGTTGTAGGACTCATCGCCAAAGACGCGCTTGGAGCGCACCTGCTTTCGCACCTTGGCCTTGAGAGTGACGGCGTCGGGATCGCGAACCACGCTACGCGGTTCGATAGTGCGTGAATCGTCGCCGACGATGATTCGCAGCGAGCCGTCCGGCGTGAGCGTGGGGCCGTAGTCGATGTGGCCCTCCGTGATCGTCACGGCCTCGGTCTTGATGGCGCCTTCGGTCTCGGCGCTGGCGTTGTCCTCGGCCTCGCCAGGCTTGCCGTTATCGCCAGCTTCACCGTTTCCACCGGCATCGCCGGTCGGCTGGTCGGTGGGGTTGTCCGGGTTCTCCGGCGCCGGAGTCTCCGGCTCCGAGGGTGCGGGCGCATCGCTATCGGGTGCAGCGGCGAAGTTCGCAGTCGCGGTGAACTCCGCGCCCTCGGCGTCCAGCGGGGTGCGGGCCGCCGGGTACTGCGTGGCCGGGGTGAGCTCCCAGTGGGCCTGGGTGGTGTCACACCAGTCGTCCACAAAGCTCTTCGAAATCGTCATCGAGCGCGAGGAGCGGGTGGAGGTGAAGTTGATCGGGCACTCTTCGGCGGTGCTCGACACGTCCTCGCCGAAGCCGCCAACCACGCCGAATTCCACGTTCGGATCCTCGGGCATGGCGGTGATGACGTAGTTATCGCCCTCGAGCTTGCTCGACATCGTCACCTTGGTGGAGGTGATCGCCGCCGGGCTCAGGTTCTTCGCCGGGATGTTGGTGTTCGTGGGGGCCGGGAACTGGCCGGACTCCGACGTCGTCGTCGCCTTATCGCCGAGCTTGTAAGAGACCGGGGCGGTCATCCAGCGCGGGGCGGGCGAGCCGGCGTCGGGAACGTAAACGGCCTGGAAGCTTGAGGTCTGGGAGCCGATCATCTCGCTCCACGTAGCGGAACCGCCGGTCAGAGGCTGCTCGGCCAGGTAGTAACCGTCGATGTAGAAGGCCACGCGGCCCGTGGCGGCCGGATCGCCCGTGTCGAAGGTGATCGACGTCATCGGCTCGGTGCCCGAAGGCGCAAGCGTGAGCGTGGGCTTGAAGGACTGCGATGAGCCCGTCTCCTGGGAGGCGTTGTAAGCGTCGATCACGTTGCCCAGCTTGGCCTGACGCGGATTGCTACCGCCAACCTGCCACTCCATATCCTGCGGAGCGGAGGTCACGAACTGGCCGGTCGTGGCATCGCGGTACGTGGTGCGGTAGGTGAGGTGGTACGTGCCCGGCTTGGAGAACGTGGTGTTGAGGTGCGTGTGAGCACCGGCGCCGAGCTGGAGGAAACGGTAGTCGTTCTGGTGGCTGGAGAGGAAGCGCTCCTGCGGATAATCATCATTCGTGTAGCGGAACATCTCCATCTGGCCCGGGCCGGTGAAGTCCACGAGCTCCAGCTGGAACATCTGGTCGCGGAACTTCTCCACAGGGATGCCGGCGTCCGAACCGTAGCCGATCCACAGGTTCTTAGCGCCGCCCGTGGCATTGATGGGGGAGCCCCAGTAGAACAGGTCGCCCGCCTCTCCCAGGAAGCGATACTGGGGATGCTCGCCAGCGGTGTAATAGAAGTACTGCTTGCCGCTGGAATCGTAGCCCTGGTGCAGCCAGTGCAGGCCCTTCTCCAGCGGCGTGACCTGCTGGCCGGAAGCCTTGATCGTCAGGGCGTCATTCTCCCAAAACACCTTCGGGGAATCGGTGTGGCCTTGATCGAAAATTGCCTTGCCCTCCGTGGGCGCGGCCGCCGCCGGTGCCAAGAAGGAGACGGCGAGTGCGGAGGTAGTGAGGGCGGCGAGCCGCTTCGCCCAACTCAGACGCGACAAGAAGGATCACCTACTTTCAATTGAGAATCTTTATCACCTACAAGTGTAACGGGAATCGATATCGATATGAAGGTGGTGGGGTGTGGCGTAACGCGCACGTGTGGATCGATCAGAACCCTGGGCTGTCTTGTTGCTAAAAGCGGAGTCTTCGGGCGCAGAATCCAGATGCGTCTGCGCTCGGATGCATCTGAGGGTGGAAGTCGGTGATTACTTGCGGTACTTGCTTGCAGGGCTACTCGCGGTGGCCGTCGATCGGGCCCACCAGCTTGAGGAAGCACTGCCCGCACAGGGCCATGTACTCCACCTCGGAGCGGTTATCGATCTCGATCTGTTCGCCGTGGAGCACGAACTGGCCGTTGACCTTGCGGGCGTTAAAGTTCGCCTTGCGCCGGCACCCCGCCCCACACATCGTCTTCAGTTCCTCGAGGGTGTGGGCAGTCTCCAGCAGGCGGGCCGAGCCGGGGAAGACCTTGGTGAGGAAGTCGGTACGTAACCCGTAGCACAGCACCGGGATGTTGAGGGTGAGGGCCGCCATGAGCAGCTGGTCCACCTGTGCGGTGGTGAGGAACTGCGCCTCGTCCACGAGGATCCCGCCCACCGTCTTGCCTTCGATGGAGGCGAGCCAGTTACTCGCAAGCTCGAACAGGTCGTCGTCCTCGGCCACGAGGTGATCCACGAGCCGCTCGATCCCCATGCGCGTGTAGAGCGCGGCGCCGGCCTTCGAATCCAGGGCGGGCTTAAGGATGAGGATCTGCTGGTGGGATTCTTCGAAGTTGTGGGCCGCCATGAGCAGGCCGGCGGTCTTACCCGAGTTCATCGTGCCGTAACGAAAATACAGTTTTGCCACTGCTCATCCCTTCGAAAGTGTCCAGCTGTACCAGCATAGGGCATCGGCGGGAAAGAATTGTCGGAGGGGCATGGGAGAGTGGAGATATGGAGATGGAAGAACGCCAATACACGGGCCGGCTGCGGCTCACATGGATCCTCACCCGCGGGCAGGATATGCCCTTTGACGTGGATGTGTACCCTGCGTGGGCGGCGCTCACGTGGCGGGCGCGCAGTGCGCGCCCGCCCGATGAGTTAGCGCTCTGGGATTGTCACGCGCACCCGCCGGGCGGCGGGGTTGGGCAGTGCAATGGACTGGCCGTCGATCTCGATCGTGGTCAGGCCCAGCACCGCGCTCTGTGAGGTCACCGTGGCGTTCTTGCCGGGCCGCACCCCCAGGTCGCCCAGGTAAATGAGCACGTCGGCGTCGTCGTCGTCCACCTGCTCGATCACCACGGGCGCGCCCTCTGCTGCCTCGTGCAAGTGGAAGACGTCCATGGCTGGCATCGAGCCGTCGGGCTGGGGGATCGGGTCGCCGTGCGGGTCGCGCAGCGGGTGGCCGAGCAGGTCGTCAATCGCGTCGATGAAACGCGCGGACACGGCGTGCTCGAGCGCCTCGGCCTCGTCATGCAGCTCCTGCCAGGCATAACCCAGGTGGGTGTGCAAGTAGGTTTCGATGAGCCGGTGCTTGCGCACTACCCGCAGTGCCTCGCGCAAGCCCTCCTCGGTGAGGCGGATCGGGCCGTAGCGCCGATGGCTGACCAGGTTTTGGGAGCTGAGCTTCTTCACGGCTTCGGTCACAGTGGAGGGGCTCAGCCCCATGCGGCGCGCAAGCTCGATCGGGACTACCTCATCGCCGGACCATTCGCAGATGGACCAGATCGTCTTGAGGTAGTCCTCGGTCGAGGGGGAGAGCGTGTTCATTAGGAAAGGGCTGCCGCCACCGCGAGCTCGAGCGCTTTGACGAACTTAGTCTCGCGCTCCTCCGGCGTCATGTCCTCGCTCGGTACGGTCATGTGATCCGAGATGGTCAGCACGGCAAGGGCCTCCTTGCCGTACAGGGACGCCAGGCCGTAGAGTGCGCCTGCCTCCATCTCGGCTCCGGCGGTGCCCACCTTCGCGGCGGCCTCGTTGACCTCTTCGGGCACGTTGTAGAAACGGTCACGCGAGATCACGGGTGCCACGACGACGTCCGGGTCATCCCCAGCCGCGTCCGCCGCGGCCCTGACCAGGTTGAAGGAGGCGATAGCCGAGAAGTGGGTCTGCGGAATGAGGTAGGTGTTGATCACGCCTTCGTAGTGCGCGCCGCTGGCAATCACTACGTCACCCACCTTCACGTCCTTCGACAGGCCGCCGGCCGTGCCCACGCGGATGATGCGCTGCACGTCAAACATGGAGAAAAGCTCCGAGGCGTAAATGCCCAGCGACGGCTGGCCCATGCCCGATGCCATGATCGACAGTGGCTTGCCATCCACCGTGCCCGTGAAGGCCTTAATGCCGCGCACGTCCGACACGACCTTGGCGTCCGGCATGAGCATCTGGGCCATGCGCTCGGCGCGCTTCGGGTCACCCGGCATGAGGACGGCGGGAGCGATGTCTCCCTTTTCTGCGTTGATGTGTGGCGTTGCCATGTTCTTCCTTAACGTAAGGCGGAAAGTTTACTGATCTAGTCTAACGCGAGCGCCGGGCGGCTCGCCGCTCCGCGCGGGCCTGCTTGGCGTTCGCCTTGCGCTCCTTCGGCGTGAGGTGCTGGGCCACCTTCTCGTCAAAGCGCTCCCAGTGCTCGGCCGAGACCTCCTCGAATGCGCGCGGCGGGCCGCCCGGGCGGTCCTGCATCCGGTTGAGGTAGGGGTAGGTGTCATGCCCGCGCAGGTAGAGGATCGCGGTGTTGATCGCGGCGGCAAGCGGCACGGCGAACAGAGCTCCGATGATGCCCGCGAGCGCCGATCCGCCTGCCACGATGAGCACCACAGCCAGGGCGTGCATGTTGAGCGCGTTGCCCTGGAGGACGGGCTGGAGGACGTTGCCTTCAATCTGCTGGACGAGGATGACACCGGCCAGCATGAGCAGCGCGAAGCCCACCGACTGGGTGTTGACCAGCACGATCACCACGGCAAGGAAGCCGGAGAGGAAGGCGCCGACGATCGGGATGAAGGAGAAGAGGAAGACGACCACCGCGATGGGGAAGGCGAGCGAGATCGGGGTCTTCAGGAGCATCGCGACGATACCGATGCCGACGGCGTCGACAGCGGCGACGATCGCCTGCGTGCGGGTGTAGTTCCCGATCGTCACCCAGGCGCGGATGCCGGCCTCGTTGACCCGGTCGTGCTGCGAGCGCGGTGTGGCGCGCACGATCCAGTGCCACAGGCGCCGGCCGTCCTTGAGGAAGAAGAATAGGGAGAACAGGGACAGGATCATGCCGGTGAGGAAGCCCGTGACGCTCGATCCGATGGAGGCCACGCCGCCCAGCAGGGTGGCGGCGTTGTTCTGTAGGGCGCTTTGCGCCTTCGACCAGCTCTCGTTCAGTGTTTGCTGGAGGGTGGGGAACTTGTCAGTCAGAAGGTCGACGATCGTGGACACGCCGGCGATAACCTGGTCGGCCAGGTCGGACATGCCCGCCACGATTCCGGTGCCCGCCCCCACAAGCAGACCGAGGATGATGACGACCAACCCGAGCACTCCGGCTGCGGCCGCGGCGGCCGGCGGCCAGTTCCAGCGCTTGCGTAGGTAAGCGCTGGCAGGTTCGAGCACGACGGCGATGAGGAGCGCCACCATGAGCGCGATGAAGAGGAGGGAGAGCTTGAAGGTGACCCAGCCCACGCCGATCAGCAGGATGGCGAGAACGATGATGCGCCACGCCCATCCGGCGGCAGTTTCAAGGGCGGGTGGGACGGGGGAGCGGTATTCGTGTGCCTTGACCGTCACCTCGTCAGGTTCCGAGTCCGGTGCGTGTTGTGGCTGAAAATCTTCCATAGGCGCCACATTATCGGGTGAGGCTGCATTTCTTCCAACGCGAAATAGTTGAAATGTGTTTTATTCCGTGTGGCGTGAGAGAATGGACGCCGAACTGCTCAGGAGGAACCTTGTACGCACTGCTCGCCTTCGATCTCGATGACACGCTCGCACCGTCGAAATCACCCCTGTCACCTCGGATGGCCGCCGCGCTTCGCGACCTGCTCGATCTTCACGACGTGTGTGTCATCTCCGGCGGCACGTTTGACCAGTTCCGCGGCCAGCTGCTTGCCAACCTCGACGCCACCGACGCCCAGCTCGCCCGCCTCCACCTCATGCCCACGTGCGGCACGCGCTACATGCGTTACGACGACGCCGACTGGCGGCCCGTCTACGTGCGTGACCTGAGCGCCGAGGAGAGGGCCGAGGCGATGGCAGTCGTGGAGGAAGAGGCCAAGCGTCTCGGGCTGTGGGAGACCGAGGTGTGGGGAGATATCCTCGAAGACCGCGGATCGCAAATCACGTTCTCCGCGCTCGGCCAGCAGGCGCCCCTCGAGGCGAAGAAGGCCTGGGACCCCACGGGGAAGAAGAAGGAGGCCCTGCGCGCCGCCGTCGCCCCGCGCCTACCGCACCTCGAAGTGCGATCGGGCGGATCGACGTCGGTGGACATCACCCGCAAGGGCGTGGACAAGGCCTACGGAATCGCCGAACTGGAGAAGGTCACGGGCATACCGATCGCGAACATGCTGTTTGTGGGCGACCGCCTCGACGAGGGCGGCAACGACTACCCCGTCACCCGACTCGGGATCGACACCCACGCCGTTGCCGACTGGTCCGACACGGCCCACTTTGTTGAATCGTACGTCGCAAACGCGAAGGAACATCATGAGTGAACTCGACATCGAGGAAATGGATCGTCGAATCGCCAAGTTTGAGGCCAAGGCCAGCGAGCACGAGCGCGCCGGCGGCGCCTCGCTCGAAACCTCGCTGACCATGATCATCACTGGGGCGATCGGCCTGTTCGCCTCACTCATGCTCGTCCTGTCCGAGTTCACCTACTACAAAAACCCGAACGCCAGCCTCATCTGTGACGTCAACCCGCTGATCGGCTGCTCGAAGTACTTCACCGCCTGGCAGGGTCACCTCCTGTTCGGTGTGCCCAACGCCCTGTTCGGCATGATGTTCTTCGCCGGAATCGTGGCCCTCGGGCTCGTGCTCGCCTTCGGCGGCACCCTCCACCGTTGGCTGTGGAACGCCGCGCTCGCCGGCGCCGGCATGGGCATCGTGTGGGTGGTCTGGTTCGCCTACGAATCCTACGTGGTCAACAGGTCACTGTGCCCGTTCTGCCTGGTCGTGTGGATCGTGACCATCCCGCTCTTCATCGTGCTGTTGGCCCGCGTGGCCCAAGCCGGACACCTTGGGGAGGGTGCCGAGGGCTTCGGCTCGGCCCTAGTGCGCAACCGCTGGATCACCGTGGCAGTGGTCTACCTCGTCCTCGTCCTGTTCACCGTCATCTGGTTCTGGGACTCCTGGGCGCTCGTCTTCTAATCAACCTCCGCCAATGGTGAGGGCCTCCGGGAATCCCCGGAGGCCCTCACTGTTAGGCAGGCGGCGTTCCGACTAGTCGTTGTTGTCCGACTCCGCCGCTCCGGTCTGCTCACCGGTCTGCTCGGCGGCCGGTTCTGTCGCGGACTGGTCCGCCCCCTCGGCCGGCTCGGTCACCTCAGCGGTAGGATCCTTTGTCGGCTCCGTGCTTGGCTGGCTGAGCTGCGCCGGGTTCTTCGACCAGATGAGGACCGCCTCGCCGTCGTCGTTGACCCAGTACAGCTCGGCAATGTCACCGGAAAGAGTGAGCGTGCCGGAAGCCGTGACGCCGTCGTCGACGAACGCGATGAGCTGGTCATTCATGGCGGAGCAGTACCGCGCCGACTCGTCGAACGGTGCAAACGGGTTGCCGTCCGAATCCACGGCTACGAAGGACTCCGCCGGGACGGAGATGTAGCCCTGCTCGGTCGAGGCCGGGGCGGTAGCCGTCAGATCGAGGTGGAGGAACTGGCCATCCAGGCTCCCGAGCTCGGAGGTGCAGGTCGTGATCTCGGTGGCCTTGTCAACCTGCACGTACGCCTCGGCATCAGGCGAGACCCACAGCCCGCCCGACGGACTACGTAGCGAGGTCGCGCGGATCTGGTTGAACCAGTCACCATTCGACACCCGGTAGCCATTTCGCACCACCCACTGCGCCTGGCGCGGGGAGGTCTCGTAGATCCAGACCGGCTTGCCCGACGTCGTCGTGGCCGCGTTGCGGAAGTAGCGCAAGGTGTTGATGTTACGGTTCGGGTAGTAGCCCTCGTAGACGTCCAGGCGCGTGAGGTTCGCGGCCAGTGTCGAGGCCGGGAACTCCATGATCTGGCCAACGATCGGGCGGCTCGTGGCGCTGGGGATCGCCCACGGCCACGTGCCCTTGTGGGTGACCCACAGGGCGTAACGCGGCACGGTATCCTTGCGCTCCGAGATCACGCGGCCCTGAACCATGTGGTAGCCGATGTCGCCCGTGCGGAGCGTGCCGTAGACGAAGGGCTGGCGCAGCAGCTGCGGCTTCGGCGCCGGTGGGCCCGCAACCGTGGTGGCTTTCCACTTGCCCGGCAGGGTCATGTCCTGCCAGCCGTGGCCGATCTGCACGGCCTTGGACCACCAGCCGTTGCCCAGGCTCGTGTAGCGGAAGAGCTTGCCGTCCGCGCGCTGGCCGATGATGTCGGGGCGGCCGTCGCCATCGATGTCGCCAATCGAGGTGATGTTGGTAAAGGACTCCCAGCCGTGGCCGATTTGGCGCATCGCGCCAAATTCACCGCTGCCGTCGCCCGGGTAGAGGAGCAGGCGGCCCGTGGGCTTGTGGCGGGCGACGAGGTCGGCCACCCCGTCACCATCGATGTCGCCGGGCACCACCATCATGTCGATGTCGTCCCAGCCCCATCCGATCTCGCGAACCCGGTCCCACTCGCCCGCGCTCAGCGTGGGGTAGAGGAGCAGGCGGCCGTCCCTGTGGCGGGCGAGGAGATCCGGGTGGCCGTCCCCGTCCCAGTCATCGGCCGGGACGATATCGGCCATGACGTGCCACCCGTACCCGATCTGGTACCCGCCGGTCAGCGAGGTGCCATCCGAGTGGTAGATGCGCAGCAGGCCGTCGGGGGAGCGGACGATGACGTCGCCATAATCGGCGCCGTCGAGCGAGGCAATTTGGATGCCGTAATCAAAACCGCCCCAGCCGTGGCCAATCTTCATGCCCGGAGAGAGATAGCTAGCGCTCCCCCCGTAGGCATAAAGATCATTGTTCGTATGGCGGGCAAGAAGCGTGTCCCGGTAGCCGGAACGGATCGTGCTCGCCTCGGTGGGTGCCACGGCAACCACCATGAGAACCGCCGTCAATGCGACGGTCGCAAGACGCGAAAATAGTGATCGCATAATACTCTCCTAGTGTGTGAGTGCAAGGAGAGTCTATTCCCTTAACAACTCCAAAGTGACGGCGGCACAGGCACTACCGGGCGGCTGCCACCTGATCGGCGTACCCGGTCTCGATCAGCGCGGCGCGCAGCTTGTCCATTGCTGCGGCGATCTCCTCGGCAGGTGCGGCCACGGCGTCGGAAAAGCGCGCCGCCTCCTCCGACTCGGCGGGGATCACGTGCACGTGCGTGTGCGGCACCTCGAAACCGAGGATCGCCACCACGGCCCGCGGCACGCCAAACGCCTTCTCCTGGGCGCTCGCCACGATCTGCGCCACGCGCATCATGTGGCCGAAGTCGCCGGCGTCCACCTCATTAAACTTCGCCACCTCGGCGCGGGGGACGACCATGACGTGGCCGGGGCGAACCGGCTCAATGGTGGCCATGACGACGCACACGTCGTCGGCCCAGACGAACTGGCCGGGGATCTCCCCGGCGATGATCTTGGAAAAGATGGTGCTCATGGCTATATTCTACGGCGTGCGTCATGTCTCTCACAGTGGCCGCCGGCGGGCCGGGCCAGGCACCTGAGCTAGAATAGCCGCGATCTTAAGTAAAGGAGACTCATGAGCACCCCGTATCGGTACACCGCCGAGCTTGCCGGCGAGATCGAGAAGAAGTGGCAGGATCGCTGGGAGCGCGAGGAGACGTTCAACGCCCCCAACCCGGCTGGCGCGCTCGCGGACGGTCGCGCGGAGCTCAAGGAGCCCTTCTACCTGCTCGACATGTTCCCCTACCCGTCGGGCAAGGGCCTGCACGTGGGCCACCCGCTGGGCTACATCGCCACCGACACGCTCGCGCGCTTCGCCCGCATGCAGGGCAAGAACGTGCTGTACACGATGGGATATGACGCCTTCGGCCTGCCCGCCGAACAGTACGCCGTGCAGACCGGCCAGCACCCGCGCGTGACCACCGAGCAAAACATCGCCAACATGCGCCGCCAGCTGCGCCGCCTTGGCATGTCGCACGAGGCGCGCCGCTCGGTCGCTACCACCGACACGGATTTCGTGGGCTGGACCCAGTGGATCTTCCTCCAGATTTACAACTCCTGGTACGACACCGAAGCCCCCGGCCGCGTCGCGGGCACGGTGGGCCGCGCCCGCCCTATCTCAGAGCTCGTCGAAGAATACGAGCGGGGCAAGGTCGCAACCCCGGACGGACGCCCGTGGGCCGAGCTGGACGCGGCCGAACGGCGTCGTGCAGTGGATGCCCGGCGCCTTGCCTACATCGACTACGCGCCCGTCAACTGGTGCCCGGGCTTGGGCACCGTGCTGGCGAATGAGGAGGTCACGGCCGAGGGCCGCTCCGAGCGCGGCAACTTCCCCGTGTTCAAGCGCGAGCTGCGCCAGTGGATGATGCGCATCACCGACTACGCCGACCGCCTCGCCCACGACCTCGACTACGTGGACTGGCCGGAGAAGGTGCGCCTCATGCAGCGCAACTGGATCGGCAAGTCGCACGGCGCGAAGGTGACGTTCGCGGCGCATACGGCCGAGGGCGACGTCACGCTCGAAGTCTTCACCACGCGCCCCGACACGCTGTTCGGCGCCACGTTCATGGTGGTCTCCCCGGAGCACCCGATGCTGGGCGGCTCGGGCGTGCCCACCGAATGGCCGGAGGGCACGAAGGAGGCGTGGACCGGCGGGGCTGGCACGCCGATGGGCGCGGTCATGGACTACCAGCGCCAGGCGTCGATGAAGTCCGACATGGACCGGGCCGACGACGCGCGGGAAAAGACCGGCGTCTTCACCGGCATTTACGCGACGAACCCGGTCAACGGCAAGCAAATCCCGGTGTTCACTGCGGACTACGTCATGATGGGGTACGGCACCGGCGCGATCATGGCCGTGCCGGCCCACGACCAGCGCGACTTCGACTTCGCGAAGGCCTACGACCTCGACATCGTACCCACGATGAAGCCCGCCGACGGCTTCGAGTGGGAGAGCGCGTGGGAGGAAGACGGCGAGATCATTGACTCGGCGAATGAAGAGATCTCGCTCAACGGCATGTACAAGGCCGAAGCGGTGGCCGCGATGAGCGACTGGCTGGCCGCCAAGGGCCTGGGCAAGGCCACGGTGACCTATCGCCTGCGCGACTGGCTTTTCTCCCGCCAGCGCTACTGGGGCGAGCCCTTCCCGGTGGTCTACGACGCCGATGGCAACGCTCACGCCCTGCCTGAGTCGATGCTGCCGGTGGACCTGCCGGACACCCCGGACTACTCGCCGCGCTCCTTCGATCCCGACGACGCCTCGTCTAACCCTGAGCCGCCGCTCGGGCGCCTGCAGGACTGGGTGAACGTGGAGCTCGACCTGGGGGATGGCCCGCAGATGTACACGCGCGACACGAACACGATGCCGAACTGGGCAGGTTCGTGCTGGTACGAGCTACGCTACCTTGACCCGCACAACGCCGAACGTTTCGTGGCCCCGGCGGTGGAGGAGTACTGGATGGGCCCACGCGAGGGCAAGGTCGCGGGCGGCGCGGACCTGTACGTGGGCGGCGTGGAGCACGCGGTACTCCACCTGCTCTACGCCCGCTTCTGGCACAAGGTCCTGTTCGACCTCGGACACCTGTCCTCCTTTGAGCCATTCTACAAGCTGTTCAACCAGGGCTACGTGCAGGCCTACGCCTACACCGACTCGCGCGGGCAGTACGTGCCGGCCGACGAGGTGGAGGAAGTGGCCGCCGCCGACGCCTCGGGCGAGGTGACCTATGTCTACCAGGGCGAGAAGGTCAACCGCGAGTACGGCAAGATGGGCAAGTCGCTCAAGAACATCGTCACCCCTGACGAGATGGCTGAGCAGTACGGCGCGGACACGTTCCGCCTGTACGAGATGTCGATGGGCCCGCTCGACGTGGACCGCCCGTGGGAGACCCGCGCGGTTGTCGGCTCCCAGCGATTCCTCCAGCGCCTGTGGCGCAACATTGTGGACGAGGAGACGGGCGAGCTCGTCGTCGTCGATGGGGAAGCGGACCTGGAGACGGCGAAGCTGCTGGCGCGGACGATCGTGGGCGTGCGCGAGGACTACGAGGGTATGCGGATCAACACCGCGATCGCCAAGCTCATCATGCTCAACAACCACCTGACCGGCCGTGAGGTGCCGCGCTCGGTGGCGGAGGCGATCGTGCTCATGGTCGCGCCCGTGGCGCCGCACGTGGCCGAGGAGCTGTGGAGCCGGCTGGGGCACGATCAGTCGCTTGCCTTCGCGCCGTTCCCGCAGGTGGCGGACGAATCGCTGCTGGCCGAGGACACGGTCACGGCGGTTGTGCAGGTGCGCGGGAAGGTCCGCGACCGCCTGGAGGTCCCGGCCGACATCTCGGCGGCTGACCTGCAGGCGATGGCGCTGGCCTCGGAGAAGGTGGCCAAGTTCCTGGAGGGTGAGCCGCGCAAGGTGATCGTGCGCGAGCCGAACCTGGTCAACATTGTTCCGTAGTTTTTCGTAACAATTCCAGCCAGTGATATCGGCTCGGCGCGCCAGCTCAAGAACCGATACAGTGAACGACGAAGGAAAGGGTGTGTGATGGCATCTACTGACATCTCAAAGGTCGACAAGTTTGGGCATGCCGCCTGGGAGATCGCCTCGCCGACGGGCGCGCGTGCCATCGTGTCCGAACGCGGCGCCACCCTGCTGTCCTGGCAGCCGGAGCCCGGCGTGGAGGTGTTGGCAGGCCATCAATCGAAAGAGGAACTCGAGGCCGGCGCGGGTGCGCGCTCGATGATCCTTGCCCCGTGGTCCGGCCCGATCGCGGACGCCACCTACACCTTCGACGGGCGTGACATCCAGGTGGACGACGCCGTGCGCGCCTACTCACTCGCCTACCTGCAGGATTTCCACGTGGTCTCCGCCGGCACCACCCTGTCGATGGAGACCGTGATCAAGCCCTGCGATTCCTACCCGTGGACGTGCCAGGTGTCCGTGCACTTCTCCCTCGATTCGGGCGCCGACGGCGAGGAGCACCTCTCCATCACCCTCGAGGCGAAAAATCTCTCTGATGAGCCCGCGCCGATCGCCGTGGGCTGGCACCCCTACTTCATGCTGCCGGGCATGGAGACCGTGTCGAACCTCGGCCTGTCCATCCCTGCGCGCACGAAGATCCTCACCGACCGCCGTGGCGTCCCGTTGCCGGGGGAGTCCGCCTACGGCGGTGTCAACACGCCCGTGGTCATCGACTATTTGGGGTCGGCGTCCCTCAACGACTACTACCGTGGGCTCGTGCCCGACAACTACGGGGTGGTCGCCACACGCGTCGTCACCCCGTCCACCAACGCCTCCGTAGTTCTCACGCAGGAGCCCGGCGAGGCCGCGGTCGTCCACATCGACACCGGCGACTGCCTCGAGCGCGACCCCCGCACAGCCATCGCACTCGCGCCCATGTCCGCCGTTGCCGACTCGTTCAATCGTCCCGACGCCGTCGGCTCGGTTCGCGTGGAGCCCGGCCAGTCGCGCCAGATGACAGCCACGCTGACCTTCCGCCGCTAGAGCCGGCGTCGTGCCCGGGTTGCGCTATGGCACTTACTGTTGGCGAAGGGTAGGGACCGGGTTTCTAGGCCTTGGCCAGCTGTGAGACGCGCTGCGTGGACAGGCCCATCAGCGCGCCGACATCGCGCATGGACAGGCCAGCGCCCGTCAGTGTGCTAACAGCCTGGCGCGATGCCGCAGACAGGCGGGCTTCGGCGGCACTCGCTTCCTGGGCGGCCTTGCGGTAGTTTTCAACGACCTCTCCGGGAATGCCCTGAGCGTTGATGTCGACGTTGAACTCGGCGGCCGGCTTGCCGGTCATGAGGCTCGCGGCGTCCCTGACCATGCCCTCGAGCTGATCGAGGCGGCGCGCCTGTGTCCCGTACGGGTGACCTTCAACCTCGAATTCTGCCACCCACCACTTACCGTCGCGGACGGCGGAGATGAGGATATCGATCATTGACTTGCCCTCCTAATGATTGCTTTGGCGAGGCGTTCGCTGACTTCTCGGTGTCTGGGGATCGGCTCGCTCCATTGGCCAATGGTGGCTTTCGTCTGATTACCACCTTCAGTCAGAATGAGTATTTCGCCTCTTTCGCGTACGATCCTTTCTAGCGTTTTGATGAGGATTCTTCGCTTCGTCACATTAGTCTAGACCGATAGACTATAACAAGTTAATGGCCATTGACTTTGGCTTGCTCTGGCGCCCTCGCCTCTCATCAGGTCCCACCCGTTTCGCGTGGCCCGGCCTAGCGGCGGCGGGTTCCGAAGATTGCTCGCGTGATCTCGCGCGTGAGCGTGCGGCCAGCCGTGCGCACCATCTGATCGACCGTGGCCTCGCGGCGTTTGCGTTGGCGCTCCGCCTCGGCCTCGGCGGCACGACGCCGACGCTCGGCTTCCTTCTCCGCCTCGCGGCGCTCGCGCTCGATCTGTTTCTCCAGCTCGCGGGCCTGGCGGTCGAGTTCCTTCTTGCGCTCCGCCTCGAGTTTGGCGGCCTCCTTGGCTGCCTCGGCCAGGCGCTGGGCCTCCTCGCGGGCCGCCGCCTCCGCGGCCATCCGCTGCTCGAGCAGCTCGAAGGCTGACTCGGGGTCGATGGGGTCCTTGTACCGGGCGAGGGTGGGGGAGTTGCGCAGGGCGGCGTCGATCGCCTGCGCGCTGGCCGGGCCCATGACGGCGGCCGGCGCCCAGATCCGCACCGGGGCCACGGGGCTGGGGCGGCCCTTCTTGTCGAGGATCGTCACGATCGCCTCGCCCGTGCCCAGGCTGGGCAGGATCTGCTCGAGGTCGAGGGGTGAGGTGGGGAAGGTCGCCACCGTCTCGCGGAGCTTCTTCGCCTCGGCGGGGGTGTGGGCGCGAAGGGCGTGCTGGACCTTGGAGCCGAGCTGGGCGAGCACGTCGGCCGGGATGTCCGTCGGGGTCTGGGTAATGAAGACGATGCCCACGCCCTTCGAGCGAATGAGCCGCACGGTCTGCACCACCTGGCGCAGGAACTCCTTCGAGGCGCCGTCGAACAGGAGGTGGGCCTCGTCGAAGAAGAACACGAGCTTGGGCTTGTCCGGATCGCCTACCTCGGGCAGTTCCTGGAAGAGCTCGGCCAGCAGCCACATGAGGAAGGTGGAAAACAGCGCGGGCCGGGACTGGATGTCCGGGAGCTCGAGGGCGGAAATGACGCCTCGGCCGTCGTCGGTCCGGATGAACTCAGCCACGCTGAACGCGGGCTCGCCGAAGAACAGCGCACCGCCCTGGGCCTCGAGCTCGGCGACGTTGCGCAAGATGACGCCCGCGGTGGCCGGCGCGACCCCGCCGATCGCCTTCAGCTCGTCCTTGCCCGAATCGGATGTGAGGTAGGAGAAGACGGCCCGTAGGTCGGTGATGTCGATGAGGGCCAGCTGATTCGTGTCGGCCCAATGGAAGATGAGGGACAGCGCCGATTCCTGCGTCTCGTTGAGGCCGAGCACCTTGGCGAGCAGGATCGGGCCGAAGTCGGAGATCGTGGTGCGAATCGGGGTGCCGTTGCCCTCGCCTCCCAGCGCATACAGTTCCGTGGGAAACGACGACGCCGCCCAATCCTGCCCCTGCTCAGCCGCGCGAGCGGCGAGTTTGTCCGATGCCGGGCCGGGCTCGAGCAAGCCCGTGAGGTCGCCCTTGATGTCCGTGACGAAACACGGCACGCCGCTGGCCGACAGGCTCTCGGCGAAAAGCTGGAGCGTGCGGGTCTTGCCGGTGCCGGTGGCACCCGCGATGAGCCCGTGGCGGTTGAGCATGCCAAGCGGCAGGCGCACCTGTGTGGCCGGGCGGGGAACGCCGTCTTCCATGTAGGTGCCGACCGTGAGTGTCGGGCCGTCAAAGGTGTAGCCGGCGCGGACGGTTTGCTCGTAGTCCGAGGCTGCGGGTGAGGGCACGGGTGCGGGGTCTGGTGCGGGGGAGGCGGCCGGTTCGGCGTGCTGCTCTGTTGCGGGCACGGCCGACTTCGCTGGCGCTGCTGCTGGCGCGGGTTCGGGAGATGTGTCCTCGTTGGGCTGCGGCTCCGGGGAGCCAGACTCCTGGGCCGCGAGGGCGGCTTCGAGGCGGGCCTTGGCGGCGGCCGCCTTTGCTGCGGCGGCCTGAGCTTCGGCCTCGAGCGCTTCAGCTTGCAAACGGAGGATCTCATCGTTCATGGGACCAGTCTACGGGCAGGCCGGGGCCGAGGTGGGAGTCATTTTCCACAATCTCGCTCGCGGGAGGGCAACCCCATTTTTGGGGCTCGGGCGCGAAGGCGCGTGGGGACGAGCGCACATAATGGCTCCATGACCACAATGCCTACCCGTCGCCCAGCCTCCCGCCAGTCGACCGCCGACTGGGAGAAGGTCGAGGGCTTCACCCGCACGGCCATGCGCCTCGGCGCCGGCGACGACGTCGGGGCGCTCACCACGCCCGCTATGAAGCGCCGCTTCGTGCTTGACGGTAACTCATTGCGCATCGCCGCGGTCCTCCTGCTCGTCCTTGCGCTGTCGGGGGTGATCGGAGCGCTGTCCGGGCGCTCCACCGAGGTGGCCGCGATCCCGCAGGGAGAAGAGTCAGCGCAGTCTAAGGCCGGCGCGGGGGACGGGGGAGCAGGCTCCGGCGAGAGTACCGAGGGTGGGCACGCAGTGGACGGTACCGCCAGTGGCAAGGCAGCGCCAGATTCTGCGGGCTCGGAGGAGGCGAGCGCGAGGGCGGAGACGATCGTCGTGCACGTGTCGGGGCAGGTGGCGGTGCCGGGTGTCGTCACGTTGCCGGCGCCCGCGCGGGTTGCGGACGCCGTGCAGGCGGCCGGCGGGCCAACCGGGGAGGCCGACCTCGCCCGCATCAATCTGGCCGGGCCCATCAGTGACGGCGTTCACATCCACGTCCCCGCTGTCGGGGAGGGAGGGGACGCGACCGGCTCGGGCGTCGTCGGCGGGGAAGGAGCAGCGAGCGGCGGGGCGGGAGATACCGGCGCTGCGGACGGGAAGGTCAACCTCAACACGGCGGACCAGGCGGGGCTGGAGGCGATTCCGGGGGTCGGGCCGGTGACAGCCAAAGCCATCATCGATTGGCGCAACGCCAACGGTACCTTTACGTCGATCGACCAGCTCATCGACGTGCGAGGGATCGGTCCCAAGACGCTCGAGCAGCTGCGCGACCACGTGCGCATCTGATGCAGGACTTCCGGTTGCTCGTGCCTGCGGGGGTGGTGTGGGCGGTGGCGCTCCTCGCCCCCGACTACCTCGCGCTCGGGCTCGTGGCGCTCCTTGTCACCCTGCTCGGGGCGCTGAGAAGCAACTGGTTCGCCACGATCGTCGGGGTGGCGTTGCTCTCCGGGACGATCGCGGGCGGGACGGATGCCCTGGTGGGGGAGTCGGATGCCATCTATCACGAGGTCGGCCGCGAGGTGGAGGTCACCGGCGCAATCGAACGCCACCCGAAGACGACGGGCGGGCAGTTCGGCGCGATGGTGCGGATCGAGGCGGTCGCACGGGTGAGCGCTGCGGCTAACTCTGGGCCGGCGATGAGCTCGCGCGCGAGCGCCTACATGCGTTGGGAAGGCGAACGCCTCGAGCGAGGCACGCGATTCGTGGCACGCGGCAGGCTGTCGGCCGGCGATGCCATGCTCCGCCTCAACGCTTCCACTATCGAGCCCCTCTCCGCGCCCCTGACAGGGCGCCTGCGCTCGGCCCTGCGCGAGTACGTTGCCGACCGCCCCTGGCACGCCCAACTCATCCCCGGCGTGGTGGTGGGCGACGACACGGGCCTGCCCGAGCTTGCCACCGAACAGATGCGCATGCTCAGCCTGTCCCACCTCACGGCGGTCTCTGGCGCCCACGTTTCCCTCGTGATCGCGGTGGTGCTCGGCGCGGTGGGCCGACGCCGACCGCTCGTTGCCGGTGCATTCGCGCTGGCGAGCTTGGGCGGGCTCGTGGCGCTGGTCGGCCCCGAGGCCTCCGTGCTTCGGGCCGGCTACATGGGCGTGCTCATGTGCCTGGCGATCGCCCTGCGCCGGCGGACGAACGCTTTGCCGCTCCTCGCTGCCACGATCATCGGGGTCAGCCTGCTCGACCTCGAGCTCGCTCGCAGCCTCGGCTTCCAGCTCTCGGCGCTCGCCACGGCTGCCATCATCGTCTTTTCCTACCCGCTCCAGCGTCGGCTGGCCGAGCACGTGCCCGGGGCGATCGCCGACGTCGTCTCCATCTCCCTCATCGCCGCCATCGCCACCGGCCCGCCGCTCCTCGCCATCCAGGAACGGGCCTCCCTATGGGGGATCCTGGCCAACGCGCTGGTTGCGCCCGTCGTGGCACCACTGACAATTGGGGGCATGGCCGGCACGCTCCTGCTACCCGTGGCGCCCTGGCTGGCCACCCCGATCCTGCGCGCGTGCGAAGCATGCACGTGGTGGATGGCGAAGGTGACCACCCTGCTCATCGGTCTGCCCGGCTCGGGCTTGCCCACGATCGCCGTGCTCATCGCCAATGTCGCCTTCCTCGGCGTGCTGCTCGCCGCCCTGGCGTTTGGGGGCGTGCGCGTCATCCTCGGCGCGGTGGGCACGCTCGTCTGCGCCGCGCTCGTCTCCGCCTTCATCCCGCAGCGCGGGGCGGGGGACTGGGAGGCGATCCAGTGTGACGTGGGGCAGGGCTCGGCCTTCCTCGGACGGACCGAAGAAGGCATTGTCCTCGTCGACGTCGGGCCCGAGGGCGGCAACATGGCGGCCTGCCTGGAGCTCGCTGGCGTTGCCCGCATTGACCTCGTCATCATCAGCCACTTCGACGCCGACCACGTGCGCGGACTGGAGGACGTGCTGGATGCGGCCGACGTCGGCGAAGTGTGGTACTCGCCCAACCTCAACCACGTCTACAACTCTTCCTGGGCCCTTGAGCTCATGGACCGGCGCGGCGTCGAGCACCGACCGGTGGAGTTTGGCCAGCGCACGGGCGGGATCGAGATCATCGGCCCGCGCTCGGTGATCGGCACCGACGACTCCACGAACGCCGACTCGCTGGTGGTGCAGATGGTCACCGCCTCGCACCGGATCCTCATCCTCGGTGATGCACCCGAAGACCGTCAGCGATCCCTGCTCGGGGACGTGGGGGAGATCGACGTCGTCGTCGTCGGCCATCACGGGGCGCGCGACCAGAGCCGGGAGCTTGCCGAGAGGCTCGAGGCGAGGGTGACGATCTTCTCCGTGGGTAAGGACAACACGTACGGCCACCCCACGCGCGAGGCGCTGGAGATCTGGCACGCGCCAATCCAGGTGCGCACGGACCTGTGCGGGCCCGCCGTGCTCGGGGCAGCCGAGATGGTCTCGGGTTGTCGGATGGACGTGGAATAATGGCACGCATGGCAGTCACACTCGCACCCATCGTGCTCATCACCTCCGGCGAACCCGTGTTGGGGGATCGGGCGGTGGCCTCCCTGCGCCGCCAGCTGCGCGCGGCGGATCCGAACACGAACATCGTGGAGATTGACTCCTCGCAGTACGTGAGCGGCCAGCTCGAGGCCCTGCTCACGCCGTCGCTGTTCGGGGAGCCGCGCGCGATCGTCGTGCCCAACCTCGAGCAAGTCAACGCGCCCTTCCAAGATGACCTGCTTGCCTACATCCAGGCCCCGGAGCAGGACTCGGTGCTCGTGCTGCGCCACAACGGGGGCCAACGCGGGAAAAAGGTGCTCGACGCGCTCAAGGGCAAGGTGCCCACCTACGCCTTTGAGAAGGTCAAGTACCCCAACGACAAGGCGAAGATCGTGGTGCAGGACGTGCGCGATGCGGGCCGGAAAATGACGTCGGACGCGGTGGACGCGATCGTTGCCGCACTCGGCTCCGACTTGCGCGAACTGCTCTCGGCCGTCAGCCAGCTCCTGAGTGACGTGAAGGGTACGATCACCGAGGAGGACGTGCGCACCTACTTCGCCGGCCGCGTGGAGGCCACCGCATTCAATGTCGCCGATGCCGTCGTGGCAGGTCGCGCCGGAAAGGCCGTGGAGCTCGCCCGGCACGCGGTCGCCACCGGCAACTCGCCCGTCGCGATCGTGGGCGCGATCGCTATGAAGCTACGCACGATGGCGCAGGTGTTGGGTGTGCGCTCGGCCAAGGGCCGGCCCACTCCGAAGCTCAACAACTGGCAGGCCAGCCGCGCCAAGCAGGACCTGCGCGGGTGGTCGGGGGCGAGCCTGGCGGAGGCGATCCAGGCGATCGCCACAGCGGACGCGGAGGTCAAGGGCCTCTCGCGGGACCCGGAGTACGCGCTCGAGCGGGCCATCGTCACCATCTGCGCGCTACGGCAATAGTGCGCGAGCCCATCGGCAAGAAAGCGACGCACGCCCGCCGAGCGCGGGATATGCTGAAAGAGTCTTTAGCACGTAACGACAAAAGGAGTGAAGTTGCGCATTGGTGTACCACGGGAGTCTGGCGATCAGACTCTGGTCGCCGCTACTCCGGACACAGCGGGAAAGCTGATCAAGCTGGGCTACGAGGTTGTCGTTGAACACGACGCCGGTGCCCGGGCCAGCTTCCCCGACTCGCTGTACGAGAGTGCGGGGGCGCGGATTGTCAGCACGGAGGAGGCGTGGGCAGCGGACATCGTCACGGCGCTCGACGCCCCCGGCCTTGACCGACTCGACCTCATGAAGCACGGCGCGACCTTGATCGCGCGCATGGCCCCCGGCCGCAACCCCGACATCCTGGAGGCCCTCTCCAGCCGTGGGATCACCGGGTTGGCGATGGACATGGTCCCGCGCATCTCGCGCGCCCAGTCCATGGACGTGCTGTCCTCCCTGGCCAACGTGGCCGGATACCGGGCCGTGATCGAGGCCGCCCACCACTTCGGCCGGCTGTTCTCCGGCCAGGTGACGGCGGCCGGCAAGGTCGCCCCCGCCAACGTCTACGTGATCGGTGCGGGCGTTGCGGGCCTGGCCGCGATCGGCACGGCGAACTCGATGGGCGCGATCGTCAGGGCCACCGACGTGCGGCCCGAGACGGCCGAGCAGGTCGAATCCATGGGCGCCGACTTCGTGGCCATCCCGGTCGCCTCCCAGGAATCCACCGACGGGTATGCGAAGGAGATGGGCCAGGAGCAGGCGGCCGCTGCCGAAAAGCTGTACGCCGAACAGGCCGCAGTCGCCGACATCGTCATCACCACCGCCGCCATCCCTGGACGCCGCTCACCCGTGCTGCTCACGGAGGAAACCGTGGCGGGGATGAAGCCGGGCTCCGTCGTCGTCGACATGGGCGCCGCCAATGGCGGCAACGTGGTCGGATCGCGGCCGGACGAGGTGGTCGTGACCGCCAACGGCGTGATCATCATCGGCTACGCAGAGCTCGCCGCCCGCCTGCCGGGCCAGTCCTCACAGCTGTACGGGCAGAACATCTTCAACTTCTTCAAGCTCACCACCCCGGACAAGGACGGCCTGCTCCACCTGGACCTCGATGATGAGATCGTGCGCCAGATGCTCGTCACGCTCGATGACCAGGTCATGTTCCCGCCGCCGCCCGTGAAGGTCTCGGCCGCCCCGGCGCCGGCACCCGCGCCCGCGCAAGCGGAGGTCGCCCCCGAGGCGCCGAAGGAGAAATCCTGGATCGCCAAGCACTGGTGGAAACTTGCCGCCGGCGCCCTGTTCATCTGGCTCATCCTTTCCGCGCCGCCGGGCTCAACCACCCACTTCATGGTGTTCGCTCTCGCCGTCGTGATCGGCTTCTACGTCATCACCGCGGTCACCCACGCCCTCCACACACCACTCATGTCCGTCACGAACGCGATCTCGGGCATCATCGTGGTCGGAGCGCTCCTCCAGGTCGGATCCGACAATGTCGCCGTCCAGATCCTGTCCTTCATCGCCATCGCCGTGGCATCCATCAACATCTTTGGTGGATTCCTCGTCACCGAGCGCATGCTCAAGATGTTCCATAGGAGTTGATCATGAACGACATCGTTGCTTACTACACGTCATGGCAGCTCAGCTTCGAGTCACTGGCGTACATCGCCGCCGCTCTGCTGTTTATCCTCGCGCTCGCGGGGCTGTCGAAGCAGGCCACGGCCCAGCGCGGTAACCGGCTCGGGATGGTAGGCATGGGCCTCGTGCTTCTTGCCACCGTCATCCTCCTCATCTCGTTCGCGCAGAAGCAGGCCGTGGTGGCCGCCCTCATCGTGGTCGCGCTCGGCATCGGCGCGGCCGTGGGTATCCCGCTCGCGCGCAAGGTGGAAATGACCGGCATGCCCGAGCTGATCGCTATGCTCCATTCCTTCGTGGGCCTGGCAGCCGTGCTCGTCGGCTACAACTCCTTCATCCTGACCCCCGGTTCGGACTCGCCCGACAACGCCTTCCACATGGGCGAGGTGGGCCTGGCGGTGTTCATCGGCGCGGTCACGTTCACCGGCTCGATCATCGCCTTCCTCAAGCTCTCGGGCCGAATGTCTGGCAAGCCGCTCACCCTGCCGGGGCGTAACTGGCTCAATCTGGGGGCGATCGTCGCCTCGCTGGCGCTCATCATCTGGTTCGCCCACACGCGCACCGTGGGGATGGGCATGATCCCGCTGGCATTGCTCACGGTGATCGCGCTCCTGCTCGGCCTGCACCTCGTGGCCGCAATCGGCGGCGGCGATATGCCGGTGGTCGTGTCGATGCTCAATTCCTACTCGGGCTGGGCCGCCGCGATGGCCGGCTTCACCCTCGGCAATGACCTGCTCATCATCGTGGGCGCACTCGTAGGCTCCTCGGGCGCCTACCTGTCCTACATCATGTGCCAGGCGATGAACCGCTCCTTCATCTCCGTGATCCTCGGCGGCTTCGGCTCCGACGGCGCGGTGGCCGAAGAACGCGACTACGGCACGCACCACGAAATCACCGCCCCCGAGGTGGCCGACATGCTGGCTTCGGCCTCCAAGGTGGTCATCACCCCCGGCTACGGTATGGCAGTGGCCCAGGCTCAATACCCGGTGGCGGACCTCACCCGGCGCCTGCGCGAGGCGGGCGCGGACGTGTCGTTCGCGATCCACCCCGTGGCGGGCCGACTGCCTGGGCACATGAACGTCCTGCTTGCCGAGGCTAACGTGCCCTACGACATCGTCTACGAAATGGACGAAGTCAACGACACGCTCTCCGAGGCCGACGTGGTGCTCGTCATCGGCGCAAACGACACGGTCAACCCGTCAGCCGAAGAGCCCGGCTCGCCGATCGCGGGTATGCCCGTCATCAAGGTCTGGGAGGCGAAGAACGTCATTGTCTTTAAACGCTCCATGGGGAACGCAGGGTATGCCGGCGTGCAAAACCCGCTGTTCTTCAACGAGAATACCCAGATGCTGCTGGGCGACGCGAAGGACTCGGTGGACCAAATCAACGCCGCGCTCAAGGTGAACGCCTAGCGAAAGCGGTTGTTAAGCCTCCGGCAGTCACGCCGTCGTTTCGGGCGGTGAGGCTTCATCCCTCTCCGCCGGCGTGACTGCCTCCGGCCACTGGGCAAGCTGTTACCCGGGACCCGTTTGAAATTCCTGGACGATTCCGGGGCGATCTCCTCATATACGAAGATCGCCCCGAAATCGTCCAAAGCTCTTTAATTCCAGCTGGCGGGCGTGGCCCGGCGGGGCCGCGCCCGTAGTTCAGGCCCGGCGGGCACGCAAAAGGGCGGCGGACCCCAGTCCGCCGCCCTTTCTTCGAGCTACTTAGCCGTTGATCTTCGCAACGAGCTTGGCGAGCTTCGACTTGCGGTTGGCCGCCTGGTTGCGATGGATAACACCCTTGGAAACAGCCTTATCGAGCTTGCGGGAAGCAACGCGGAGCGCTTCCTGCGCCTCCTCGGCGTTGCCGGCTGCAGCGGCCTCGCGCGTCTTACGTACGAGGGTACGAACCTCGGTCTTGACGGCCTTGTTGCGAAGGCGGCGCTTCTCGTTGGTCTTGTTTCGCTTGATCTGGGACTTGATGTTTGCCACTGATGAACTCTTTCGTTGTGAATGATGGCCCCGAGGGCCGCGGGTCGGTGAGGGCATGCCATCTTCGGACTGAGGCGTGGGGTGCCCGTGGAAAGAAGATTGGCCGGACCTTTCACCCGACCAGGTTCAAAGTCCAATTGACTACTTTAGCAAAGCGACCGGCGCCGCAAAAGCGAGGCCAGATGCGGTTTGTGGTGCATCTGCTCACGTTTGCGGCGCCGTGGTGGCTACAGGGGCGTGAGCCCCGGGGCGTTGACTACTGCTCGTCCTTGTCGCCCTTGATCTTGTCGATCGTGTCGTTGACGAAGCCCTTGGCCTTCTCGCCGGCTTCGGTGGCGGCCTTCTTCACGTCGGCAACCAGCTGGTCCTTCTTGCCCTCGAACTCGAGGTCCTCGTTGTCAGTGGCCTTGCCGGCGGTTTCCTTGGCCTTGCCGCCCAGGTCCTTGGCCTTGTTCTTGATGTCATCAAAGCTCATGATTGCTCCTTTAACGTGGGTCCGAAGCGTCTAGCTTCCTTACTCTTTTCATATTAGCGGGCGAACCTTGGAAAAGTCTGGCATTAGCCGTGGAGTTCCATGAGCGCCTTGACTACGGCGTCGTACCTGGCCCGATCGAGCGTGGCGCCTTCGCGGCGGACTTGGGCCACGTGCGCGACCAGCAGCCTGTCGAGCCGCACCTCCGACGAGCGCCCGCGCGAGTCCCACGCGCCCGTCCCGATGTCCAGCCACGTGCGGCCTTGGCTGGCCTCGTAGCGGGTGTAGTCGTCGTGATCCTTGCTCGACATCTGCACGAACACCACGTGCTCCTCGTATCCGGCGAGCACGAGCACGGGCCGGTCCTTGCCACGCCCGTCGTTCTCGTCGAACGGTACCCACGCCCACACCACCTCGCCCGGGTCGGGGGAGGCGTCGGGGAGCGGGGAGTAGTCGAAGGTGGGAAGGCCGATGCGCGCAACCGGCCACTCGATGGCGGGCTCGTCAGGCCCGGGCAAGGTGGCGCCCCTGGGCCGCAACTTGGGTCCTGGCGCCGGTTGAGTCGCGTTCTTCTTCGACGACGCCGTCCTCGCACCTCGCGCACTACCCCCGCCTTGCGCCGTTCCGCGCGATGCTGAACGCCCGCCGCGTCCCGACGTGCCACGGCTGCCGGTGATCGCGCGGGAGATCTCGTCACCCGCCTTGCGGGCCAGGTCCCGGCCAAGACTCCGGCCGGCCGACTTGGCCGCGCGCCGGAGGGACTCCATGAAAGACACGGCTACTCGTCCTCGCTCTCGTCAAGCAGCTCGATCAGGGTCACGTGCAAGCGCTCGACCTCGGGCACGTCGTGGAGCGTGACCGGGTTGCCGGCCGAGGTTTCAAGGATGAGGGTGCCGCAGCCGAACATGTGGTCAATGATGTCGCGCTCGTAGGAGGCGCTCGAAATCCGGGAGAGCGGGATGTCGTGCCCGGTCTTGTTGAAGATGCCCGTGCGGGTGATGATCCGCCGGTCGGTGACCGTGTACGTGCTGGTCATCCACTGCAGCCACGGGATGACGAACAGGAAGATCGCCAGTAGCCCAGCCGTAGCGCCGGCGGCCCAGTGCGCCCACGGGCGCACTGAGTCGGGCAGGAAGTAGAGTGCGAGGACCAATGCCACCACCACGACCACCAGCGCGAGGATATTGCCAAAAATCGCCTTCACGTGCTCGCGCATGTGGCGAATAACGTGCTCGTCGGCGGCTAGGCGCTTCTTGTTAAAACCCATGCCCCCATTTTGCCACAAGGCTGGCCGTTCACGACGCCGTCGCCCACTTCGCGCCCGCTGGAGCGGCTCGCCTGAGCGGCCGCCCCGGCACTCCGAGTGCCGGCCACCCGGCATTAGAGCCAGATGAAGAGGCTGATGATGGCAAGGAGGGCGATGAACGGCAGGGAGGCGAGGGTGATGCCGGCCGCGAGCACGGTCCAGCGCAGGTCGTCTTGGAGGTGGGGGACGTTGCCCACCCCGCCCGCCTGGGCGATGGCGGCGCGCTGGGCGGCCTCGAGCCGGGAGAGGAAGGTCTTACGCCGCTGGGCGGCCTCCCGTTCGGCGTCGGCCTGGCGTTCCCGGGCCCGCAGGCGCTTGACCTCGGCCTCCATGCCCGCCTCGCGGGTGAGGACGTTGCCATATTCGTCGATGATGATCCCGTCCCCGGAGCTTTGCGAGATTTGGCCCGCGCTCTCGGATCGTTGAGTCTGCTTGGCGTAGCGCGCCCGCACCTTCTCGGTGTACTCGTTCAGCAGGCGCTCGAGCCGGGAGCGCCGGATCGCGAAGAACACCAGCACGATGCTGAAGACTACGCATGCGCCAAACGGGATCCACGCGCCTGCGCCACCTCCGTGCGTGCCGGCTTGCCAGCCGACGAAGGCGAGAAGCGCGTTGCTTGCGGCGGCGAAGGTTACGAGCGCGCGCCCCGGCAGGCGGGTCAGGCGCTCGATGAGGGGCAGAAAGACGTTGAGGGATCCAGGACCTAGGCTCATGGTAGGTATTGTCTCACTGCCGCGGCCCGATCATCCCAATAAGTTCGCTGAGGGAGGCAAGGGTGCCCGGTTGCTTGCCCCGGTGGTCGAGCAGGTAGCCGTCCACCCCGGCGGCGGTGGCGGCCTCCACGTCGATCGGGCGGTCGCCCACGGCGAGCACGCGGGCCGGGTGGAGACGGTGGCGTTCGATCAGCACCAGGTACATGTCAGGGGAGGGCTTGCGCTCGTAGCCGTCGGGAGCACACACCATGTCGTCCACCTCGATGCCGTGGGCGGCCAGCAGGTCCTCGGCCGAGCAGCGGTCACGGTGGGTGGCGATGAGGTTGAGCCCACCGGCGTCGCGAACAGCCTCGAGCACGCGGCGCGCGCCACTCATGAGCGGGGCCGGGCGGGTCTTCCACGATTCCTTGAGTTCGGAGTAGCCGGCATGCAGGGCCTCGAGGTCGGCGTCGTAGAGCTGGTGGAGCTTGTTCATTGCGTGGTCGATGGAGATCGAGCGCAGGCGGGCCACCTCGGACAGCTGGGCGTTGCTGGGCGCGTCCGTGCGATATCCAATCCGCGCGAGCAGGTGGTCGACGGCCGGGTAGGTGTCGATGAGCGTGCCGCCCATGTCCCACAAAATGGAGGTGTACACGCCTCAAGTCTGGCACAGGCCGCCTAATTTCACACGGCACATTCCCGGTTCCGTGCGGGCGCGCTGGTATCGTTGTCAAAGACTGTTATTCGAAGGAGACTCGTGCCCGTTTCTACCTCTGCCGAGCTGGCCAAGATCCAGCCCGCGTCCACTCCGGCCGCGCAGATTCGGAATTTCTGCATCATCGCCCACATCGATCACGGCAAGTCCACGCTTGCCGATCGGATGCTGCAATTGACGGACATCGTCACGGAGCGTGAGATGCGCGCCCAGTACCTTGACCGCATGGATATCGAGCGCGAGCGCGGGATCACGATTAAGTCCCAGGCGGTGCGCATGCCGTGGTCGGTGGACGGGCAGGCCTACGCGCTCAACATGATCGACACCCCCGGCCACGTGGACTTCGCTTACGAGGTCTCCCGTTCGCTCGCCGCGTGCGAGGGCGCGATCCTCCTGGTCGATTCGGCGCAGGGCATCGAGGCGCAGACGCTGGCGAACCTGTACATGGCGATCGAGAATGACCTGACGATCATCCCCGTCCTCAACAAGATCGACCTGCCGGCCGCGAACCCGGACAAGTACGCCGCCGAGCTCGCCTCCCTCATCGGGTGCGATCCCGACGACGTGGTGCGGGTGTCGGGCAAGACGGGCCAGGGCGTGGACGAGTTGCTTGACCGGATCGTGGCCGAGATCCCGGCCCCCACGGGCGACGCCGACGCCGAGGCCCGCGCCATGATCTTTGACTCGGTCTACGATTCCTACCGCGGCGTGGTGACGTACGTGCGTGTGGTGGATGGCAACCTCACCCCGCGCCAGCGTGTACAGATGATGTCCACCCACACCAACCATGAGCTACTCGAGATCGGCGTCATCTCGCCCGAACCGAAGCCGGCCGCCGGACTGGGCGTGGGGGAGGTGGGCTACCTCATCACGGGTGTGAAGGAGGTGCGCCAGTCGCGCGTGGGCGACACGGTCACGGACGCCCGCAAGCCGGCCGCCGCGCCTCTCTCGGGCTACCGCGACCCCAAGCCCATGGTCTATTCGGGCATCTACCCGATCGACGGCTCGGATTACCCGGCCCTGCGTGATGCGCTGGACAAGCTCAAGCTCAACGACGCCGCCCTTGTCTACGAGCCCGAAAACTCTGTGGCACTCGGCTTCGGCTTTAGGTGCGGGTTCCTCGGCCTGCTCCACCTTGAGATCGTCACAGAGCGCCTCGAGCGCGAGTTTGACTTGGACCTCATCGCCACCGCCCCCTCGGTTATCTACCGGGTGGTTGCCGAAGGCGGGGCCGAGCATGTGGTGCAAAACCCGTCCGAGTTCCCGGACGGGAAGATTCAGGCGATTTACGAGCCGCTGGTCAACGCCACGATCCTCACCCCTTCCGACTTCGTGGGCACCACGATGGAGCTGTGCCAGCAGCGCCGCGGGAACCTGGAGGGGATGGACTACCTGTCCGAGGACCGGGTGGAGTTGCGCTACAAGTTGCCGCTGGCCGAGATCGTCACCGACTTCTTCGACCAGCTCAAGTCCCGCACGAAGGGCTACGCCTCCCTCGATTACAAGGAGGAGGGCGAGCAGCAGGCGGACCTGGTCAAGGTCGACATCCTGCTCAACGGCGAGAAGGTGGATGCCTTCTCCGCGATCGTCCACCGCGACAACGCCTACCACTACGGTGTGGAGATGACCGGCAAGCTCAAGGGCCTCATTCCGCGCCAGCAGTTCGAGATCCCCGTCCAGGCCGCGATCGGTTCGCGCATTATTGCCCGCGAAACGATCCGGGCCCTGCGCAAGGATATGCTGGCCAAGTGTTACGGTGGCGATATCTCCCGTAAGCGCAAGCTGCTGGAGAAGCAGAAGGAAGGTAAGAAGCGCATGAAGTCGATTGGGCGCGTGGACGTGCCGCAGGAGGCCTTCGTCGCAGCCCTGTCCTCCGAGATGCCCGAGTCAAAGAAGAAGTAATGTCCGAGCACGGCACCCTGCCCGAGCAGAACCCCAACTACGGCCGGATTATGTCCTTCACCCGGCGCGGTTCGCGCCTGGGGGACAAGTACGAAAAGGTAATGGAGGAATACGGCCCGGCATACGTCATCGACTACCCGCAGGGGCCGGCCCAGACCACCCTGGCTAAGGATGCGTTCGTGGACCTGCGCGCGGCATTTGGGCGTTCGGCCCCGCTCGTGGTCGAGATCGGCCCGGGCAGCGGGGAGCAGACGATGTCCGCGGCCCTCGCCCGCCCCGAGTGGAACTTCTTGGCGATCGAGGCGTGGTCGCCCGGCGTGGCGCGCTGCGTGAATGCGGCCGTGCGCGAGGGCGTGCAGAACGTGCGGATCATGGAGGTTGACGCCGCCCAGGCCCTGCCCATCCTTTTCCGGTGTGGCGAGGTGGAAAACCCGCGGGCGCGGGAGGTGTGGACGTTCTTCCCGGACCCGTGGCGCAAGAAGCGTCACCACAAGCGCCGCCTGGTGAGCGACAACTTCGCGAAGACCGTGGCGCTCGTGCTCGAGCAGGGCGGCGTGTGGCGTATGGCCACCGACTGGGCCGACTACGCCTGGCATATGCGCGATGTGGTGGCCAACAGCCCGCACTTTTCCAATCCTTACTCGGAGAAGAACCCCGATGCGGCCGACCAGGGCCAGTACCGGGGCGGCTTCGCCAAGCGCTGGCCGGGCCGCGTAATGACCCGTTTCGAGTCGCGCGGGATTGAGGCCGGGCGCAAGATTTTCGACGTCGAGGCGATCCGCGAGCGTGACTGAACTCGGCATCGACACCGCGCGGGTGGAGGGTCTGTCCGCCTACGTCCACGTGCCGTTTTGCTCGGTGCGCTGCGGGTATTGCGACTTCAACACCTACACGAACCTCGATTTCGGCAAGGGCGCGAGCGCCTCGCGTTTCGCGGACACCCTCATCTCTGAGATCGCCCTTGCTCACGACGCCGTCGCCCCGGCAGGGCCCCTGCGCACGGTTTTCTTTGGGGGCGGCACTCCCACGATGCTGCCGGCGTCCGACCTGGCGGCGGTGTTGGCCGCGCTGACGGAGGCCTTCGGCTCCCCTGAGGGCGAGGTGACCACCGAGGCGAACCCGGAGACGGTGACCTTGGAGGCACTCGAGACCCTCGCAGATGCGGGCTTTACCCGCTTCTCTTTCGGCATGCAGTCGGCGGTCGAGCACGTGCTGGCCACCCTCGACCGCCAGCACACGCCCGGCCAAGTGGCCCAGGTGGCCCGCTGGGCGCGGGAGCTCGGCCTGGAGTTTTCCCTTGACCTGATTTACGGCGCGCCGGGGGAGTCCCTCGATGACTGGCGTGCCTCCCTCGACGCCGCGATCGCGCTCGAGCCCGGCCACATCTCCGCTTACGGCCTGACGATCGAGGAGGGCACGAAGATGGGGGCCCAGTTGCGGCGCGGGGAGATCCCCGAGCCGGACCCGGACGTGCTGGCCGCCAAGTACGAGATGGCAGACGAGGCGCTGTCTGCCGCCGGCTACGAGTGGTACGAGGTGTCGAACTGGGCCAAGCCCGGCAAGCGCTCGGAACACAACCGGGCCTACTGGACGAACGCGAACTGGTGGGGATTCGGCCCCGGCGCCCACTCCCACCTGGACGGGCGTCGCTTTTGGAACATCAAGCCCCCGATCGCGTACGCTGGCAAACTTGAGGCCGGGGAGCTGCCGATCGCGGGCGGCGAGGTCCTCACCCCCGCCGAGCGGCGCGAGGAGGATATCATGCTGGGCATCCGTCTGAGCGAGGGCATCGACGTGGGTGCTACCCCGCCTGGCGTCGTCGCCTCGCTTATCGCCGACGAACTGATCGACCCAGCCGCCGCGTTCGCCGGCCGCTTGCGGCTGACCCGCAAGGGGCGCCTGTTGGCTGACGTCGTGACCCGAACCCTGTGGGACGCCGAGGAGGCATCATGAACCGCGACTATGTCGTCTACACCATCCTTGCCCTCGTGATCGGCATCCCGCTGATCTACACGGGGATCACCCTGTTCTCCAAGAAGTCGGGTGGCACGTGGGACGAGGCCTCGCGTCTCAAGGGCGCCATGCGCGCCCAGGGGTGGCGGGTGAAGGACACCGTGGACAACCTCGCCCTCTTCTTGCTCGATACCACGGTGCTGCCGAGCCATTGGCCGCTCGCGGTGGGGGCGCCGGGCGTGGAGGCCGTCAGCTCCGGCCGGCGCGGGACCACCTGGCGGGCGGGCAGCTTCGTGGCGCCGTCGGTTGGCGGCTACCTGCTGTTCACGCTTGAGGTCCCACTGCGTAGCGACGGCACCGAGCCCGAGATCCCCGAGACCCTCGCGCGCCTGGACGGCGGGTTGTCCTGGGAGGGCGAGTCGGGTTGGGTGAACGACGATGTCGCCGCCTTCCTCACCTCCTGGCCCGGCCTGCGAGCGGCGCACTTGACGGCCAACAAAGTGACCTTCATGGTCAACGAGGGCGGGGAGAAGGTCGAGCGGCTGAAGGAGATCGCCTCCTATGCGGAGGGGATCATCCCTACCCTGCCCGGTGAGGTGTGGGGCTAGCGGCCGTGACGAAGTCGATGAGCTCCTCCATTCGGCCAAGGAACGCCGGCTCGAGGTCCCGGTAGTCGCGCACGGCCCTCAGAATCCTGGCCCAGCCCAGGCCGATATCCTCGGCCGTGGCGTGCGGCCAGCCCATGCGGGCGAGCGTGCCCTTCTTGATGTCCTCCCCGCGCGGCACGTGCGGCCATTCTTTCAGACCAACGACGCCGGGCTTGATCGCCTGCCAGATGTCGACGTAGGGATGGCCGAGCACGAGCACGCCCTCCATGGTCGCCACCTCGGCGGCGATACGGGCCTCCTTGGAGCCGGCCACGAGGTGGTCGAGCATGATGCCGGCGCGCCGGGAATCGGACGGGCCGAAGACGGCGAGGACATCGGCCAGGTGGTCGGCGCCGAAGAGCTCTTCGATCATGATGCCCTCATAGGCCAAGTCGGAGCCCCAGATCTTGGAGGTGAGCTCGGCGTCGTGCTTGCCCTCCACCCAGATGCGGGAGGCCTTGGCCACGCGCGCCTCGTGCTCCACGTGGAAGGAGCCCGAGGCAGTGATCTTCGGGCCTCGGCTGGCTACCAGTTTCTTCGGCAGGGGCGGGATGAGGTTCACCGCCTCGCCCTCGAGCCAGAACCCGCGCCCGATCGGGAAGCCGCGCCGGCGCATCTGGGCATCCTCCAGTTCCATCTGCCACTGGCCGGCCACCTTGCCCACCTTCATCACTTCGCCCACGTACCCGGAGGTGACGTCCTCGAGGACCATGCCCACCTCCACAGTGACGTCGCGGATGGTGGAGGCGGGGGCGTTGAGGGCGTCAGGGCCGTAGCGGTCGATATAGCTCATGGGGCTAGGGTAGCGCGTGGGAGGCAACTGGGATATTTGGAGGCCAGGGCGTAGAATTGGCACTCGAGTTATGCGAGTGCTATGTGGGGAGGCGTGATGGCAACGGATCGGCAGGCCAAGGTGCTCAACGCCATCGTGCAAGATTACGTGCGTACGGGCGAGCCAGTGGGCTCGCGCGCCGTGGTCGAGCGCCACCACCTCGGCGTCTCGCCGGCAACCGTCCGTAGCGACATGGTGTCGCTTGAGGAGGCTGGCCTCATCCACCAACCCCACACCTCCGCAGGGCGCGTGCCCACTGACGCCGGCTACCGCCAGTTCGTGGACCAGATCGCCTCGCTCAAGCCGCTCTCGCGCGCCGAGCGCACCGCGATCAAGCGCATGCTGTTCGAGGCGGTGGACCTAGACGAGGTCATCACACGCGCCGCGGCCCTCCTGTCCTCCCTCACGAACCAGGTGGCGATGGTGCAATACCCCTCGCTTCGCCGCACGGCCCTGCGCCACATCGAGCTGGTGCCGCTCACCGACACCCGCGCGCTGGTCGTCATCATCACCAACGCTGGCCGCGTGGAGCAGCGCATGGTCTCCTTCCCCTCGGCGCTCACGGAGGAGGACCTGGTGGCGCTGCGGCGGGTGCTCAACACCGAACTCGAGGAGCTCCAGCTGGCCGGCCTGCCCGACGCGCTCGGCCGGGTGGAAGACGGCCTGCCAGAGGAACTCAAGCCGGCCGCCCGCCTCGTCGTGCAGGTGGTGGAAGAAACGTTACGCAACGAGGCCGAGGAACGGGTCGTCGTCGCCGGCACCGCCAACCTCACCCGCTACACGATTGACTTCGACAACTCGGTCTTCCCCATCCTCGACGCGATCGAGGAGCAGGTGGTACTGCTGCGCATCCTCGCCCACCAGGAGGACGGGCTGCACGTGGGGATCGGCCGGGAGAACTCGAGTGATGCCCTGAGCGAAACCTCTGTGGTGTCCACCAACTATGTGGGCGCGGACCAGCAAACACTGGCCCGGCTTGGCATCATTGGACCGACGCGCATGGACTACACGGCGAATATGTCCTCGGTCTATGCGGTGGCGAAGTATCTATCCGACATCTTGGCAGCGAATTAACAAAGGGAAACTGTGGCAGATTATTACGACGTCCTCGGGGTGGGCCGGAACGCGACCCAGGCCGAGATCAAGAAGGCCTACCGGAAGAAGTCCCGCGAACTGCACCCCGACAACCCCAACGGCGGGTCCACGGAGAAGTATCAGGAGGTCAACAACGCCTACGAGGTGCTCTCCAACCCGGACAAACGCAAGATGTACGACATGGGCGGGGAGGACGCGCTGCGCGGCGGGGCCACCTACAGCCCGGGCTTCGAGGGCTTCCAGGACATCTTCAATACCTTCTTCGGCGGGGGCAACACACGCCGCGGCCCGGCCTCGCGCGCCCGGCGCGGCCAGGACACGCTCGTGGCCGTCCACCTCAGCCTCGACGAGGTGGTGTTCGGCGCGGAGAAGACCATCAACCATGAGGCCGTGGTCGAGTGCCCGCACTGTCACGGGCAGATGGCCGAGCCGGGCACTGAGCCCGTACCGTGCACGAACTGCGACGGCACCGGCTCCGTCCAGCAGGTCACCCAGTCGCTGTTCGGCCAGGTCATGTCACAGACGGTGTGCGGGCGCTGCCAGGGATATGGCACGATCATCGTCACCCCGTGCGGGGAGTGCTCGGGCGAGGGCCGCATCCGCGCCAGCCAGCCCGTCACCATCAAGGTTCCCGCGGGCGTAGACGATGGGATGCGCATCCGCCTCCAGGGCCGCGGCGACGCCGGCCTGGCGGGCGGCCCGGCGGGTGACTTGTTCGCCCAGGTCCAGATCGAGCCCGACCCGGTCTTCACCCGTTCCGGGGATGACCTGCTATGTACGTTGCAGGTGCCGATGACGGCGGCCGCGCTCGGCACCACGCTCGAGATCGACACCTTCGATGGGGAGCAGACCATCTCCCTCGACCCGGGCACGCAGGCCGGCCACGTCGAAACCCTGCGCGGCCTGGGCGTGGGCCGCCTCCACCGCGGCGGGCGCGGCGACCTCAAGGTCCAGGTCCAGGTGGTCACCCCCACCAAGCTCGATGCCCGCCAGCGCGAGCTCCTCGAACAGTTCGCCCACGAGCGCGGGGAGGAGACCGGCGAGCTGGTCGACTCCAGCCAGTCGGTGTTCGGGCGCATCTGGGATCGGCTCTCGGGCCGATGACTTTACCGGTCTACATCGATCCTGACCTCGCCGATACCGAGCAGGTCATCCTCACCGGGCCCGAGGCCCACCACGCCGCCGTCGTACGGCGCACGAGCGTGGGCGATCGGATCGACGTCGTGAACGGGGACGGGCTGCGGGTGACGATCGAAGTCGACGTCGTCGGCAAGGCTGAGGTCTGCGGCCGCCGGCTCGCCTCCGTTCAAGAGGAGCTGGCGCGCCCGCGCATCACTCTCGTCCAGGCGCTCGCTAAGCGCGGACACGACGAGCAAGCGCTCGAAACCTGCACCGAGTACGGCGTGGACGCCTTCATCCCGTGGATGGCCGAGCGTTCGATCGTGCGCTGGAGCGGGGACAGGGCCGAGAAGGGCCGGGCGCGGCTTGCCGATGCCGTCTGGGCGGCCACGAAGCAATCCCGGCGTGCCTTCCTCCCGCAGATTCACCCCCTCCACACCTCCGGCCAGCTCGCCGCCGCGATCCGCGAATTCGACGGGCTCACGGTTGTCTGCCATGAGGAAGCAACCGCGCCGCTGGCCGACCTGCTGCCGATCGAGCGCGACGTCATGATCGTCGTCGGGCCCGAAGGCGGCATCACGCCCGCCGAACTCGAGATGTTCGCCGGCGCCGGTGCCACCCCCGTCCTGCTCGGCAACCACGTCATGCGCTCGGCGACGGCGGGGGCGTGGGCGGCCGCCGTCGTCACGGCATACCGCTAGAATGAAAACGATGGAAGTTACCAAAACTGTCACCGTCCCCGACCGCGTGCCGATGATCAACATCCTCGGCCACAGGGACGAGGTGTTGCGCGCACTCGAAAAGGGGCTGGCACCGGCCACCCTCCACGTCCTCGGGCAGGGCATCACGATCAACGGCGAGCAGGCCGACGTCGAGCTCGCGGCCGAGCTCATGAGCGAACTCATCTCCGTGGCCGCCACCGGCGAACACATGACCGTGGACGCGGTGGAACGCGCGCTCGCTATCATGCGATCGGGGCTGGCCAAGCCCACTGACCTGCTGAGCACCGACATCCTCACCAACCGGGGCAAGACGATCCGGCCCAAGACCCTCGGGCAGAAGGCCTACGTGGACGCGATCGACGAGGCCACGATCACGTTCGGTATTGGCCCGGCCGGAACGGGCAAGACCTACCTGGCGATGGCGAAGGCCGTGGTGGCCCTCCAACGCAAGGAGGTCTCGCGCATCATCCTCACCCGCCCGGTGGTGGAGGCCGGCGAGTCGCTGGGCTTCCTGCCCGGCTCGCTGAACGACAAGGTCGATCCGTACATGCGCCCGCTCTATGATGCGCTGTACGACATGATTGACCCGGACGCGATCCTCAAGCTGCTGGCGGCCGGCACGATCGAGGTGGCGCCGCTGGCCTACATGCGCGGGCGCACCCTGTCGAACGCGTTCGTCATCCTCGACGAGGCGCAAAACACCACGCCGGAGCAGATGAAGATGTTCCTCACGCGCCTCGGCTTCCACTCGAAGATGGTGGTAACGGGCGACCTGACCCAGGTGGACCTGCCGTCGAAGAAGACCTCGGGCTTGGCGCTCGTGCGCCGGATCCTGCGCGACGTGGACAAGATCAAGTTCATTGAGTTGGGATCGGCCGACGTGGTGCGCCACCGGCTGGTGGCCGACATCATCGACGCCTACGCACGATATGACGCCGAGTGAGGAAAATGATTGAGGTAAACGACGAATCGGGTTTCGAACCGGCGGTGGGCGTGACGGAGGTCAGCGAGCTGGCCTCCTACGTGCTCGAGCAGATGCGGGTGCACCCGCGCGCTGACCTGTCGGTGATCTTCGTAGACGAGGCAGCGATGGAGCAGCTACATCTGGAGTGGATGGACCTGCCCGGCCCCACCGACGTGCTGTCCTTCCCGATGGACGAGATCCGCCCTGCCCCGCTCGGCACCGAGCCCAAGCCCGGGATGCTGGGCGACATTGTGGTGTGCCCGGCGGTGGCGAAGCGGCAGGCCCTGAAATCGGGGCATGCCACGATGGAGGAGATCTTGCTCCTCGTCACCCACGGTATCTTGCACCTGCTCGGCTACGATCACGCCGAGCCGGAGGAGAAGGAGGAGATGTTCGACCTCCAGCGCCGCCTGCTGCTCACCTTCCTGGCGCGCAAGCCGCACGATTACGGCTCGGGGAACATCGACGACATCGCTCCGACGGTCGACGATGATTGAGTCCGAAGTCTCGCTCACCCTGGCCAGTGTGGTGGCGATTGTTGCCCTGCTCGGCACGATCCTCACCAACATCACGCTCCAGGCTCTGCACACAATCACGCACCCGCGCGTGCGCCAGGCGATCGAGGAGGGCAACGCGGGGGAGCACCTGGCCCGGATCTACGAGCGGCGCCCGGCCACATTGGCGGCGGTCACGGCCGTCCACAACGTATTCCTCATGCTGCTCGGGCTGGGCGTGTTCACCCTCATCACGGATTTCGTACATGCCGCTTGGCTCGTGTGGATCGTGACGCTCGTTGTCGCCGTGCTCGCGCTCATGGGCACGGGCCTACTCCTGCCCGCGCACCTCGGCGCCAAATACCCCGTCCAGGCGCTGCGGGTGGGCGACGCCGTGCTGTGGCCGCTCGCCCGGCTCGGCTCGGTGTTCGTCACCCGGCGCGAGACGGCGGAGGAGGAACGGGAGACGAGGTACGAGGACGAGCTGCAGGTGATGGTGGAGCGCGTTTCGGAGTCCGAGGTGCTGGAGGACGACGAGCGCTCGATGCTGCACTCGGTTTTCGAGCTGTCGCACACGATCGTGCGCGAGGTGATGGTGCCGCGCACCGACATGATCTCGATCGACGCGACGGAGGATCTGGACCACGCCATCTCGCTCTTCACCCGCTCGGGCTTTTCCCGCGTGCCCGTAATTGGCGAGTCCTCCGACGACCTGCTGGGGGTTGCCTACCTTAAGGACGTGGTGCGCCGCATCCACCGCCGCACCGACACCGAGGGCCTCCTGGTGAGCGACGTCATGCGCGAGGCCCAGTTCGTGCCCGAGTTCATGCTGGCCGACGACCTGCTGGCCCACATGCAGGCCACCCAGAACCACATCGCCTTCGCGGTGGACGAGTGGGGCGGCATCGCCGGCCTCGTCACGATCGAGGACCTGCTCGAGGAGCTGGTGGGCGAGATGGTCGACGAACACGACCGGGCTCTGCCCGAGGTGGAGCAGATCGACGACGGCGTCTTCCGCGTCCCGGCCCGCATGCCGATCGACGAGGTGGCCGAGCTCTTTGGCATCGATGTTGACGACGACGACGTGGAGTCGATCGGCGGTCTTCTTGCGAAGGGTTTGGGTAAGATACCCATCTCAGGATCGGAGGCGACGATCGCCGGCTTGGTGCTAGCGGCGGACCGGTTCGAGGGTCGCCGCAAGCGGCTGGTGAGTGTCATTGTGAAAAGAGCGCAGGATGAAGATGAGTGAGTTTGAGGATTTCCGGGCCGGATTCGTCTCGGTGGTCGGCCGCCCGAACGCGGGTAAGTCGACGTTGCTGAACGCGATGGTGGGCACGAAGATCGCCATCACCGCCGATCAGCCCGAGACCACACGCCGGGTGATCCGGGGCATCGTCCAGCTGGAGGCGGGCCAGCTCATCGTGGTGGACACCCCCGGGCTGCACCGCCCCCGCACGCTCCTGGGCGAGAGGCTCAACGACATGGTGGGGGAGGCGCTATCCGATGTGGACGCCGTGGCCCTGTGCATGCCGGCCGACGAGCCGACCGGCCCGGGCGACCGCTTCCTGCTTGACCTGGTGAAAAAGACTGGCGCGCCGATCCTGGCCGTCATCACGAAGATGGACAAAGTGACGAAGGACGCGCTGGCCGAGCGCATCATCGAGATCTCCCAGATGCACGAGTTCGCTGAGATCGTGCCCGTGTCTGCCGTGGCCGGCGAGCAGGTGGGCCTGCTGGCCAGCCTTCTGCTCGAGCGCATGCCGCTCAGCCCACCCCTGTACCCGCGCGATTCTGTGACGGATGAAACAGAGGAGGATCGCATCGCCGAGCTCATCCGCGAGGCCGCGCTGGTGGGCGTGCGTGAGGAGCTGCCGCACTCGATCGCGGTCGTCGTCGACGAGATGGAGGAGCGGCCGCGGCGCGAGGGGGAGCCCGTGCTGGCGATCCACGCGAGCCTGTACGTAGAGCGTGAGTCTCAGAAGGGCATCATCATCGGCCGGGGCGGGGCGCGCCTGAAGCGGGTGGGGCGCTCCTCGCGCGAGTCGATTGAGGCGATGCTCGGCCGCCAGGTCTACCTGAACCTTTTCGTCAAGGTGGCCAAGGATTGGCAGCGCGACCCGAAGCTTTTGGGGCGGCTCGGCTTTTGATCAGTTTACGTGCGCGCAAGCCCTCACTCGTCCTGCTGTGGGTGCTCGCCGTTCTGGTTCTTGGCACGTGGGGTGCGTGGGCGGGGCCGAACTGGAACCCGCAGCCGATGACGAACCTCATCGCGCCCGAAACCGCGGACACGGCCATCGTCTCCTCCTCGCGTACCGTGCCGCTTGACACGTACGAGGTGGCGACGTCGGTGCACGACGTCGCCATGGAGGACGGCACCACGATCGAGTTGACACTGCGCGAGCCGGTGGGGGTGAAGGGACAGAGCCCTGGCGTCGTGTTCCTGCACGGCACGGGCACATCCTCGCACGAGGCCTTCGAGGAGCACGCCCAGTGGCTGGCCTCCGCCGGGATCGTGACGGCAGTCCCGGACAAGCTGCTCGAGCACTACACCACCTTCGAACGCGACTACCTGGGACTCGCCCGCGGGTATGAGACGGTGGCCGAGTGGCTGCGCGATCAGGACTCGGTCTACGCTCGTGACGTGGGCTACTACGGAGAGTCCGAGGGCGCGCTCGTTGCGCCCGTGGCGGTTGCCGATGACGCCGAGGCGGCCTTCCTCATCCTCATCTCCGACCCGGCCATGCCGATCCGCGACCAGGGGGCGCTCGCCGCGGACGCCTACCTGCGCAACGTGGGCGTACCACCGGTCATCTACCAGGGCATCCCGCGCCTCATTACGGGCGCGATCGCAGCGGGCGACTTCCAGTACGCCACGTTTGACCCGCGCCCCTACCACAAGCAAATCACGGTGCCGGTGATGATGGCCTACGGCACCCACGACCTGTCGATGCCGATCGTGCAGGGCCCGATCGAGGTGGGGGAGAGCCTGCAGGAGGCGGGCAACAACGATCTGTTGGTGCGTTACTACGAGGGTGCCGACCACGGGCTGCGGATCGATGGCGAGCTGCAGGCCCGCCCCTTCCAGGACATCGCGAACTTCATCAACGGCCTGCCGTCTTCGGCCCGGCTCAGCCCGAAGGTGGCGGGTGCCCAGCCGCACCAGGCCTTCACGGCGCAGACGCTTGACACCCCGCGCTGGTTCGGTTCGGGGACCGCGATGTTCGCGATCCTCGCCTCGGGCCTCATGCTCACCGTGATCGGATCGCTACTCCTGCTGTCGGGCCACTTTGGGATCGGGGCGCGGCAGAACTATCAGCGCGTGGGACGCCCGATCCTCATCAGCGCCGTGCTGGTGACGCTCACGTGGGTGGCCTTTCTCGCCTACCTCGTGGCGATCGCGACCTTGGCGCTGAGCTACGAGACGAACCGGTGGGTGGTCCAGGGCGGGATCCTCGCGGTGGAACTCTTGGGCCTTGCCGCGGTGTACTTCCTCGTGCGCGCGCTTGCCACGTGGCACGCCCACCCGATGCAGACCCGGCGGGCGGGGGCGGACTTGCGCGTGATCTTCACCGGGCAGATCCTCCTCCTGTTTGCCCTGGCCTACTGGGGCATCTACCCCTCGCCGTTCTTCTAGAGTGCCCGCGCTCGGCGTAGGATGAGGGCAGGAGGGCAGGAGGGCAGGCGTGAGCAGGAGATTGACCGCAAGAATGGTGTGCGTGAGCGACACCGGCGCCGTCCGTGCGCGCAACGAGGACCGTTATCTGGCTCGCCCCCGGCTGTTCGCGGTGGCCGACGGCATGGGCGGGCACGCACTGGGCGACGTCGCGGCGCAGTACGCCGTGGACATGCTGGCCGAGGTGGAGGGAGACCTCGAAAGTGAGGCGGCAGCTGTCATCTCGGAGGCGCTGGCCCGGGCTGCGGAGGCGATCACGGTGCACGTGGAGGGCGAGTTTTTCGACACCCAGACCTCGCTGCTTAACCTTGGCCCCACCGCCGGCACCACGGTGGCGGGCGTGTACCTGGGCGAGGTGCCGCTCGTGTTCCACGTGGGCGACTCGCGGGTGTACCGATACCGCGCCGGCGACCTGGAACGTCTCACGCACGACCATTCGATGGTCCAGGAGATGGTAGACGCCGGTCAGATCACCGACGACGAGGCGCACGTGCACCCCCAGAAGAACATCATCACCCGGGCTGTGGGCACCTACGGGCCGCCGGACGTGGAGTTTCGCCGCGTGGCGTTGCACGACGGCGACTTCGTGCTGTGCTGCACCGACGGGTTACACGATGAGCTAACCGACTATGAGATCGCGATGATCTTGGCCAAGGCGGTCAACATGGATGAGGCCGTCCACCTGTTGCGTGATGAGGCGCTGGCCGCGGGCGGGCACGACAACGTCACCATCGTGCTCGCGCAGGTGCGCGGAGAGGCCTAGCCGCCCACAACGTGGAATATCGCTTGCGCGCGGGTAGGGCGCCGGTAGGGTAGTGCCATGTTCACGCTCCTGCTTAGGTGCCGCGGCGAGGTCACTGGCTGACACCTCTCCGCGGGTTTTCGTGTTGGCTAACCGTTTACACAACTTTGGGAGAGACCATGAAAACAGCAGGCTTTGGAACGCAGCAGCAACCCACCCCGATGCCGATCGCGAAGTACCGTCATTTCCTTGACTCCAACCCGGTGAGCCTTCCGGATCGCACGTGGCCGAACAACCGAATCACGAAGGCCCCGCGTTGGCTGTCCACCGACCTTCGTGACGGCAACCAGGCGCTTATCGACCCGATGGACCCGGCGAAGAAGCGCAAGATGTTTGACCTGCTGGTGGCGATCGGGCTGAAAGAGATCGAGGTGGGCTTCCCGGCGGCGTCGAAGGCGGACTTCGATTTCGTGCGCTCGCTCGTGGAGGATGACGCGGTGCCCGAGGACGTGACGATCTCAGTGCTAACCCAGAGCCGGCCGGAGATTATCCACCGCACGGTGGACGCCCTGCAGGGCCTGCCGCGTGCTACCGTGCACCTCTACAACGCCACCGCCCCGGTGTTCCGCGATGTCGTGTTCAACATGAACCGCGAGCAGATCAAGCAGCTCGCCGTCGCCGGCTCTCAGGACCTCGTGTCCTACATGGAAAAGAGCTTCGACGACCACACGATTGTGGGCTTGGAGTATTCGCCAGAGATCTTCGTGGACACCGAGCTCGACTTCGCGCTCGAGGTGTGCGAGGCGGTCATGGACGTGTGGCAGCCCGGCCCGGACCGGGAGATCATCCTCAACCTGCCTACCACCGTGGAGCGCTCCACCCCGAACGTGTACGCCGATCAGATCGAGTGGATGAGTCGCAACCTCTCCCGGCGCGAGCACATCGCCCTGTCGGCCCACAATCACAACGACCGCGGCACGGGGGTGGCCACCACCGAGTTGGCCCTGCTCGCCGGCGTCGACAGGGTGGAGGGATGCCTGTTCGGCCAGGGCGAGCGCACCGGCAACGTGGACCTGGTGACCGTGGCCCTCAACCTCTTCTCCAACGGGATCGACCCCCAGCTCGACCTGTCGAACCTGGACGAGATCCGCCGCACTGTTGAACACTGCACCCAGATGGAGGTCCCGCCCCGCACCCCTTACGGCGGCGACCTCGTTTACACCAGCTTCTCCGGCTCCCACCAGGACGCCATCAAGAAGGGCTTCGCCTCCCGCGCCCGCAAGGTTATCGCCGCCGGCGGGGACGAGAACGCGGTGCTGTGGGAGATGCCCTACCTGCCGATAGATCCGAAGGACGTGGGCCGGTCCTACGAGGCCGTGGTCCGCGTCAACTCCCAGTCCGGCAAGGGCGGGGTGGCTTACCTCCTGTCCTCTACGCGAGACCTGGACCTGCCGCGCCGCCTCCAGGTGGAGGTGTCCAACCTTGTCCAGCACCGCACGGACGTGATCGGCGGGGAGGTCACGGCCGACGAGCTGTGGAAGATCTTCGTGGACGAGTACCTGCCCTACACCGCGGCCGAGGGCCTGCGCCCCTGGGGCCGCTACTCCCTGCGCGGCACTACGGTCACGACGGCGGACGAGGGCCACCAGACCGTCCTCACCGTCACGCTGTCCGAACGCGACGGCGATGAGGTGAGCGAGTCCACGGTGGCTGCCACCGGTAACGGCCCGATCGACGCCTTCACGGCCGCGCTCGCCAAGCTCGGCATCGACGTCGGGGTGCTTGACTACGCCGAGCACGCCCTGTCGTCGGGCGGGGACGCCACGGCCGCCTCGTACGTCGAGTGCGAGATCGGCGGCCAGGTGATGTGGGGCGTGGGCCTCGACCCGTCCACCGTCACCGCCGCCTTCAAGGCCATCGTGTCTGCCGTCAACCGCGCCCTGCGCTAGAGCGGCGGCCCGGGCCCCTATAATGGGGCGCATGAAGACCTACCGTGACGATGCGATCGTGCTTCGCTGCCATGACCTGGGCGAAGCCGATCGCATCATCACGATGCTCTCCCGCCACAACGGCAAGATCCGGGCGGTGGCCAAGGGCGTGCGGCGTACCAAGTCCCGCTTCGGGGCGCGCGTGGAGCCCTTCTCCATGATCGATGTCCAGCTCTACCGCGGCCGCACCCTCGATACGATCACCCAGGTCGAATCCCGCAACCAGTACGGGCGCACCCTCGTCGCAGAATACGACGCGTACACGTGTGCCTCCGCCATGCTTGAACTTGCCGACCGCCTGACCGACGACCACCCCGAACCCGCGCAGTTCTCCCTCCTCCACGGGGCGCTCCACGCGCTAGCGACCGGCGCCCACGCGCCGACGCTCGTGCTGCACTCCTACATGCTGCGCGCGATGTCGCTGTCGGGCTGGGAGCTGGCGGTCTTCGAGTGCGCCAAGTGCGGCGCGCCCGGCCCGCACGAGGCCTTCCACGTCCACAGCGGCGGGGCGGTGTGCGACGACTGCCGGCCGCCGGGCGCCACGATCCCGTCGGTGGAGGCCTGGCAGCTCATCGGCGCGCTGAGCGTGGGGGACTGGTCGATCGCGGACGCCTCGGGGAGCGCCGCGCGTCGTCAAGCGGCAGCCCTCATCGGCGCGTTCGTGCAGTGGCAGCTGGAATCGAAGATGAAGTCGCTTGCGCTGGTGGGCGCGGAAGGGGGAGGCCATGGCTGAGGCGAGGCACGTGGCCATTGTCATGGACGGCAACGGGCGATGGGCGAACGCCCGGGGTCTGCCGCGCACGGAGGGCCACCGGGCGGGCGAGGACGCGCTCATGGACGTGATCTCCGGCGCGATTGAGGCCGGGGTCGAGGTGCTGTCCGTCTACGCCTTTTCCACGGAGAATTGGCGGCGCTCCCCTCGCGAGATCGCCTTCCTCATGAACTATTCGCGCGACGTCATTCGCCGCCGCCGCGAGGAGTTGCGCTCGTGGGGCGTGAAGGTGGTGTGGTCGGGGCGCCAGCCACGGCTGTGGCGCTCGGTCATCAACGAACTTCAGGCGGCCGAGCGCTACACGGCCGACTGCGACACGATGATCCTCAACTTCTGCTGTAACTACGGCGGGCGCAACGAGATCGCGGACGCCGCGATGGAGCTGGCCTACGACGTGCGGCGCGGGGTGGTCGAGCCCCACCAGGTCACCCCGGAGCTGCTCGGGCGCTACATGTACCAGCCCGACCTTCCCGACGTTGACCTCTTCATTCGCACCGGCGGTGAGCAACGCACGTCGAACTTCCTCCTCTGGGAGTCCCCGTACGCGGAGATGATGTTCGTGGACGAGCCGTGGCCGGACTTTGACCAGCATTCGTTGCGCGCCTGCCTCGATCGATTCGCCGGGCGCGAGCGGCGTTTCGGCGGCGCGGTCGACGCGGTGGCGGGGGAGTGACGCCCCCGGGGCCGGGCTCCCGATAGGTGGGCGGGCCAGGCGTTTGCGGTGCTCACGGCGTACACTGGCCGCATGCTACAACGACTTGATTTTCGTGGGCGCAACCTCACGCGGGCGGAGCTGGCCGCGAGCCTTCCGCGGGCGAGCGTGGACATCGACGCCGCGCTTGAGGCCGTGCGCCCGATCATCGAACGGGTGAGGCGCGAGGGCGCGGCCGCGTTACGCGACCTGGCCGAGCGTTTCGACGGCGTGCGCCCCGAGAGCCTGCGCGTGCCGCAGGAGACGATCGACGACGCCGAAGCCCGGCTCATGCCCGAACTGCGCCACGCTCTCGAGCTGTCGATCGAGCATAACCGGGCCGGCCACCGCGCTCAGCTACCCACCCCGGCGCAGACGGTGATTGTGCCGGGTGGCGTGGTCCGCCAGCGCTGGATCCCGGTGGAGCGCGTGGGCCTGTACGTGCCCGGCGGGCTGGCTGTCTACCCCTCCTCCGTCATCCACAACGCGGTGGCCGCGCAAGTGGCGGGCGTGTCGCAGATCGCGCTGGCCTCGCCGCCGCAGAAGGAGTACGGTGGCCTGCCCCACCCTACGATCCTCGCTGCGTGCAAGCTGCTCGGCATCACCGAGGTCTACGCCGTGGGCGGGGCCCAGGCGATCGCCATGTTCGCCTACGGCGCCGCCGGATCCGAGGAGGCCGACGGGCCGGTGCTGTGCGAGGCGGTCGACGTTGTGACGGGGCCTGGCAACATCTTCGTGGCCGCCGCCAAGCGTGCCGTCCATGGGGTGGTGGGCATCGACGCCGAGGCCGGCACCACCGAGATCGCGATCATTGCTGACGCCGGTGCCAACCCGCGCTACGTGGCCGCAGACCTCCTGTCCCAGGCCGAGCACGACCCGGCCGCCGCCTCCGTGCTCATCACGGACTCCGAGGACTTCGCCGACGCCTGCGAGGCCGAGCTCGCGGCCCAGGCGGCTGCGACGAAGCACGCCGAGCGGGTGGACACCGCGCTGCGCGGCCCCCAGTCCGGGATCGTGTTGGTGGATGACATGGCGGCCGCCGTGCGGGTGGCCGACGCCTACGGGGCCGAGCACCTCGAGATCCAGACGGCGAACGCCCGGGAGGTGGCCGGCCGCATCCGCAACGCCGGGGCGATCTTCGTGGGCCCGTACTCGCCGGTGCCGCTTGGGGACTACATGGCCGGCTCCAACCACGTGCTGCCCACGGGCGGCACCGCCCGCTTCGCGGCGGGGCTCAACGTGTTCGCCTACATCAAGCCCGTCCAGGAGATCGAGTACGAGCGGGATGCGATGGCCTCCATGGCCGGGCCGCTCACGGCGCTCGCGCTGGACGAGGACCTGCCCGCCCACGCCGACGCTCTGAAGGTGAGGCTCTCATGAAGCTGCCGCTGCGCCCCGAGTTCGTGGGCGAGGTGCCCTACGGCGCTCCCCAGATGGAGTTGCCGGTGGTGCTCAACACGAACGAAAACCCTTACCCGCCGGCGCCCGAGGTGGTGGCGGAGATCGCCGTGCGCGTGGCCGAGGCCACCGCGTCTCTCAACCGCTACCCGGACCGCGAGGCCTTCGCCCTGCGAGCCGATCTCGCCGGCTACTTGGCTGCCGAATCGGGCGTGAGGCTCGCGCCGGAACAGGTGTGGGCGGCGAACGGCTCGAACGAGGTTATGGCTCAGTTGCTCACCGCGTTTGCCGGCCCGAGCCGCACGGTGCTGACCTTCACCCCGTCGTATTCCATGTACCCCGAGTACACCCGTAACGTCTACGGCCGCTTCGTCGCTGTGGAGCGGGGAGCGGACTTCGCGATCGACGTGGCCGCCGTGCCCGCGCAACTGCAGGTCTACCGCCCGGCCGTCGTGTTGCTGGCCTCGCCCAACAACCCTACGGGCACCGCGCTCGACCCTGCCGACCTCCGTGCCATCCTCGAGGCGAGCGCGCAATCGGGGCCGGAGGGCGCGGCGAGCGTCGTCGTCGTGGATGAAGCCTACGGGGAATTTCGGCGCGACGGCGTGCCGAGCGCCCTCGAGCTGCTGGGGCGCTACCCGAACCTGGTGGTGACGCGCACGATGTCGAAGGCTTTCGGGGCGGCCGGCCTGCGCCTCGGATACATGGCCGCCAGCCGCGAGATCGTGGACATGGTGCGGATCGTGCGCCTGCCCTACCACCTGTCAGCTGTGAGCCAGGCTGCCGCCCGCGCCGCGCTCGCCCACCGCGCCTTGCTCATGGAGCAGGTGGGCCAGATCCGCGCCGACCGCGACGCGCTGGCCGCCGAGCTTCGCCAGATGGGTTTGCAGGTGGCGGACTCGGATGCAAACTTCGTCATGTTTGGTACCTTTGAAGACCGGCACGCCGTGTGGCAGCGCCTTGTGGACCGGGGCGTCTTGATCCGCGAGGTCGGACCGGCCGGCTGGCTTCGCGTGACGGTGGGGCAGCCGAAGGAGAACGCTGCTTTTGTTGAGGCACTGAAGGAGGCACGATGACTCGCCAAGGAATGGTGGAGCGTACCACGTCCGAATCCTCGATCCGGGTGAAAATTGACCTGGACGGGACGGGCACGTCCCACATCGACACGGGCGTCCCGTTCTACGACCACATGCTCACCGCCCTGTCCAAGCACTCGCTCATCGACATCGACGTCGAGGCGCGCGGGGACGTGGAGGTCGACGTGCACCACACCGTGGAGGACACCGCGATCTGTCTCGGCCAGGCGCTGCGCCAGGCGCTGGGGGATAAGAGCGGGATCGGCCGTTTCGGCGACGCCGTGGTGCCGCTTGACGAGTCGCTCGCTCGGGCCGTGGTGGACGTGTCGGGCCGGCCGTACGTCGTGCACCGTGGCGAGCCCGCGGGCCAGGAGTACCACCTCATTGGAGGGCACTTCACGGGCGCGATGACGCGCCACGTGTTCGAGTCCTTCGCGATGAACGCCGGCATCTGCCTGCACGTGGAGCTGCTCTACGGGCGCGACCCGCACCACATCGTCGAGGCCCAGTTCAAGGCGCTGGCCCGGGCGCTGCGCGCCGCCGTGGAGCCCGATCCGCGCGTGAGCGGCGTGCCCTCCACCAAGGGGGCCCTGTGAGCTCGCGCCGATTCGTCGTCCTCACCCCCTTCGGCCAGCCCGACATCGTGGCCGGCATCCTGCGCCTGCGCGGGCTGGATGCCCGGGTGATCGCCACGAACTCAGGCGTGTGCGTGGTACATGACGTGGCCGTGCCCGCCTTCACCGACTGGGACATCGCCGAGCTCCTCGGCGGGGAGCCCGAGCCCGCGCAGGGCGAGCCCGCCAACGTCGCTGACGACCCGGATAACCTCGCCGGCCCGCTCTCGGCGCTATCCGAGTTCGGCGTGGTGCTGCTGACGGCCGAGCTGGGCGACGACGTCGGCTCCGAGGCCGGTCTGTCCGGCATGGTAACCGGCGTGCGCTACCTGGGCGGCCTACGCGGTGAGGAGGTCCAGGCCGGAATCTTGCTCAACACGCTCGACCCGAAGGTGGAGAGCCTGGTCATCAACGGCGCGGCGGGTGAGGGCATCTCCTCGATGGACCTGAGCCTGGCCGACGTCGAGCGCATCCTCGGTGGGGCGCCTAAGATCGATGCCGCCGACGACTCCGACGGCGAGGGCGTGCGATGATCGCGGTCCTCGACACGGGCGGCAACGTGCGCTCGGTGGTGCGCGCCCTGGAGAAGGTGGGCGCGCGCGTGGAGCTCACCACCGAGCCGGCCATCCTTGAGGACGCCGACGGCCTGGTGGTGCCGGGCGTGGGCGCGATGGCCGCCGTCATGGATAAGGTTCGCGCGGCGGGAGCTGACCGGATCATCGAGCGCAGGCTCGCCGGTGGGCGGCCCGTGCTCGGCATCTGCGTGGGCCTTCAGATCATGTTCGATCACTCCGCCGAGCACGGGGGAGCGCGCGGTCTCGCCCAGTGGCCGGGGAGCGTGGACTTGCTACCGGCTCCGATCGTGCCGCACATGGGCTGGTCCAAGGTGGAGGTGCCCGAGGGTTCGGCACTGTTTGACGGGATTGAGAACGAGCGCTTTTACTTCGTCCACTCCTACGCCGTCATGTCCGACCCGGCGGCCGAGCTGGCCGGCGGGCACTTCGCCCCGCCGCTGGTCACCTTCGCCGAGCACGGCGCGCGCTTCGTCGCCGCGGTCGAGAACGGCCCGCTGACCGCCACCCAGTTCCATCCCGAAAAGTCCGCCGACGCCGGGTTGCGCCTCCTGCGCAACTGGCTCGATATGAAAGGTAGCCATGTCTAAACTCGAACTTCTCCCCGCCGTCGACGTCGTCAACGGCAAGGCCGTGCGCCTCAACCAGGGCAAGGCTGGCACCGAGCAGGAGTACGGCGATCCGGCCGACGCCGTGGCCCTCTTCGTCGATCAGGGCGCGGAGTGGATCCACCTGGTGGACCTCGACGCGGCCTTCGGGCGCGGCTCCAACCACGAGCTGCTGTCCCGGATCGTGGGTGAGCAGAAGGACGTGAAGATTGAGCTGTCGGGCGGCATTCGCGACGACGCCTCGCTCGCCCGTGCCATCGAGGCCGGCGCCACCCGCGTCAACCTGGGCACGGCCGCGCTGGAGGACCCGGAGTGGACCAAGCGCGCGATCGCCGAGTACGGTGAGCGCGTGGCTGTGGGGTTGGACGTACGCGGGGACGTGCTCTCGGCCCGCGGCTGGACGCGCGACGGGGGCAACCTGTGGGAGGTGCTCGCCCGCCTCAACGACGACGGGTGCGCCCGCTACGTCGTCACCGACGTCACGCGCGACGGGATGCTCGAGGGCCCGAACCTCGAGCTGCTGCGCAAGGTGTGTGAGGCCACGGATCGCCCGGTGGTCGCCTCCGGCGGCGTGTCGAACCTGGATGACATCGCGGCGTTGCGCGAGCTGGTGGAGCTCGGCGTGGAGGGCGCGATCGTGGGCAAGGCGCTCTACGCCGGGGCGTTCACCCTGCCGCAGGCGCTGGAGATTGCGGGCGAGCGGTAGATGGCCGACCTACGCCGCATCCTTTCGCCCAACCCCTTTGCCGACGACGACGGCTCCATCACCCCCGAGCTCGCCGCGGCCTACGCCGAACCCGAGCACGCCCGCGTAGCGGCGATTGTGGCCGCGCTCGGCCGGGTGATCGTGCCCGTCCTCCCGCACGCGCACCCGGGCCGCGACGGCGCCGGGATCGCCGCCCACGCGCCGGCCCCCACCGATCCGCTCGAGTGCCCGGACGACGACCTGGTGCGCGTGGAGTTTCCGGGTGGGCGGCAGGCCCTGCCGATCTTCTCCTCGGCCTCAGCCTTGCGTGCGTGGAACGATGAGGCCCGTCCCGTGCCGGTTGAAGTGGCGAAGGTCGCCTCGGCGGCTCTGGAACGAGCCGACGGCGTGCTTGTGCTCGACCCGGGCAAGGACCAGACCTGGCTGGGGCGCAGCGCCACCGCCGCGCTCGCCAGCAATACCCCGTGGGTGGCGCCCTGGGACGACCCGGAGATCCCCCGCAGGATCACGCTTGGGATTGACGGCTATCTGCCGGGCCTGGAGAAGATCGGGGTCCAGCCGGGGCAGAACGGCTCGGCCGTCGTCGTGCTCTACCTTATCCCGCCCGTGGACCGGGATAAGGTCGTCAACATCGCCCACACCGTGGCCGCGGCGATGGGAAGCGACCCGTACGTCAAGTCGCGCCTGGACGTGGTGGAGATCCGGCCGTTCTTTGCGGGAGCTTAGGTGGGCAAGCTCACGGGGCGCGTAGCGTGAGCGGATATAGCGGAGCGTGGCGGCCCCTGATACACTACTAGGCGACCACCACCGGCGAATGCCGGGATGCAAGCGGAGAAATCCCACCTCGAGTTCCCACAGGGGGCCGGGTTTTTGGTGAAGGTGGGCGTATGCCCCTTTTCCTCGGGATACTCCGTGCGCATTGCACGTCGAAGTAAGAAGAGGAACCGTTATCAACGAGCCAAGAATCAACGATCGAATTACCGTTTCCGAGGTACGTCTAGTCGGGCCGGGCGGTGAACAGGTCGGCGTCGTTCGCGTTAAGGATGCCCTGCGCCTCGCCCAGGAAGCTAATCTCGATCTTGTTGAGGTGGCACCCAACGCCAATCCGCCAGTGGCCAAGCTGATGGACTACGGCAAGTTCAAGTACGAAGCCGCGCAGAAGAAGCGCGAAGCTCGCCGCAATCAGGCCAATACCCAACTCAAGGAGATTCGCCTGAGCCTGAAGATTGACAAGCACGATTACGACACGAAGGTCTCGGCCATCAAGAAATTCCTTGATGGGGGAGACAAGGTCAAGATCCAGCTTCGCTTCAAGGGCCGCGAGCAGCTGCGTCCGGAGATGGGTGTGCGCCTCATGGAGCGTATTGCGAACGACACTGAGGAAAACTCCACCGTGGAGTCTGCCCCTCGCGTCGATGGTCGCAACATGGTGATGGTGCTTGCTCCTATTCGTCGCAAGTCGCAGGCCAAGTCCGACCAGCGCCGCAGGCGTGAGGCAGAGCGCGCAGCTCACCGCGCCGATTCGCGCCGCGCCCGGCAGGATGCCGCCTCCGATGAGCAGGCTGAGACGGCAGCGAACTAGTCAAGAAAGAATACGAATAATGCCTAAGATGAAGACCCACTCGGGTGCTAAGAAGCGCTTCCGCGTCACCGGTAGCGGCAAGCTCATGCGCGAGCAGGCGGGCAAGCGCCACCTTCTCGAGCACAAGTCCTCGCGTCGTACCCGCCGCCTGTCCTCGGACCAGCCGGTGGCCCAGGCCGACGTCAAGCCCACCAAGCGCCTTCTTGGCATGTAAGGAGTAGAGATGGCTCGCGTAAAGAATGCACTGAACTCCAAGAAGTCCCGCCGTACCACGCTTGAGCGCGCCAAGGGCTACCGCGGCCAGCGCTCGCGCCTGTACCGCAAGGCCAAGGAGCAGGTTACCCACTCATTCGTCTACAACTACCGCGACCGCAAGGTGCGCAAGAATGAGTTCCGCAAGCTGTGGATCCAGCGCATCAACGCTGCGTGCCGCGCCGAGGGCATGGTCTACTCGCGCTTCATGCAGGGCCTGTCGCTGGCCGGCATTGAGGTTGATCGCCGCATGCTCGCCGAGCTCGCGGTGAATGACCCGGCCGCCTTCAAGGCGCTTGTCGACGCCGCCAAGGCCGCCCTTCCGGCGGACGTGAACGCTCCGGCGAACAAGTAACGCACTCATTGTGGCGGGCCCCGAGGTTTTCGGGGCCCGCTTCACTGATTTTGCGCTGGTACCATGAAGGAAAAACGGAGGAACCGTGGAAATTATTGAACCGGCCATGCAGGCCACGGCCATTGAGGGCCTTTACGTCATCACGCCGAAGCAGGTCACGGACGAACGCGGCACAATCCGTGAGCTAGTGCGCAGGTCCTGGCTGGAGGAGCGCGGGCTGGTGAGCTCGTTTGCCCAGGCGAACAACACGCTCACGCACAAGGGGGCCGTGCGCGGCCTTCACGCGGAGGCGATGACGAAGCTGGTCACGGTGGTCTTCGGGCGGGTCTTCGGCGCCTACGTGGACATCCGCGAGGGCTCGGCCACGCGGGGCCAGGTGGTGACCGTGGAGATCACCCCGGGCACGATGGTGCTGGTCCCGCAGGGCGTATGCAACGGCTTCCAGGCGCTGGAGGAGTCGGAGTACCTCTACTTCTTCGACCGGGAGTGGACGGCGGGGATGCCGGGCTCGGCGCTGGCCCCGCTTGATCCGGAGCTGGGCATCGAGTGGCCGATCCCGGTCGACGTCGATAACCGGGCGATGATCTCGGAAAAGGACTTGAACGCCCCGCGGTATTCCGCGGTGAGGGGAGCGTAGGTGCCGCGCCGCTTCGAGGGCCTAACGGGCCAGGCGAAGAAGGTTGCCGGCCTGCAGTCGCGCAGGAACCGGGAGCGCTACGGCCAGATCCTCGTGGAGGGCCCGCAGGCGGTGCGCGAGGTGCTTGCGCGCCCGGAGCTTCGCGACCTGTACGTCACGGAGGAGGGCCTCGCTCGTCACCCTGACCTCGACTCGCTCGCCCAACGGGTCGATCCGTACACGCACGTGCTGTCCGAGGCGGACTTCGCGCGCCTGTCGACGTCGGCCCAGGGCTGGCTCGCGGTGGCGGACGTGCCCGGCCAGCCGTCGTTGGCCGACGTGCTTGGGCGTGCGCCGCGGTTGCTGGTGTGCCTGGCGGAGTCGGCCGACCCGGGCAACCTCGGCACGGTCATCCGCACCGCCGACGCCGCGGGCGCTGACGCCGTGCTGCTCGGCCCGGGCTCAGTGGAGCTGTTCAACCCCAAGGTGATCCGCTCCTCAGCAGGGTCGGTTTTCCACCTGCCGATCCTCTCGGTGGCCGTGCAGGAGGCGGTCGGAGCGGCGCGCGCGGCCGGCATCCAGGTGCTGTGCGCGGACGGGAGTGGGGAGCGCGATTTGGCACAGGCCATGGTGTGCCCGGGCGATTTTTCACGGGTGGACGGCGCCGGGTCGCAGGTCCTAGATCTTGCGTCCCCCACGATGTGGCTGGTGGGTAACGAGGCCCACGGGTTCACGCCCGCCCAACTGGAGCTGGCTGACCATAGGGTGCGAATTCCCATGTGGGGCGCGGCGGAATCGCTGAACGCGGGCGTGGCGAGCTCGCTGTGCCTGTACGCCAGCGCACTGGCGCAGCGTGCGGCCGAGGCCCGCTGAGAAAGAACGCTTTAAGGGACGAAGGTCCCCGCGGCCGGGTGCGCCGTCCCTATTTCAGTGTCTGTAAAAATTAGCTAATTCAAGTCTTACCTAATGCCGGGCTCGTCCTTACCGCGCCAGAACTATGATCGGTGTCATGGTAGAAATTCGCATCCATGGGCGAGGCGGCCAAGGCGTGGTGACCGCCTCTGACCTCGTTGCAATGGCCGCGTTCGCCGAGGGTCGTCACGCCCAGGCATTCCCTTCGTTTGGATCCGAGCGCACCGGCGCGCCCGTCGTCGCCTACTGCCGGGTCCGTGAGGAAGAGATCCGCACCCGCGAACCCGTGCTTCATCCGGATCTGCTCATCGTGCAAGATCCCACGCTGCTTGGCATTGTCGATGTGTTTTCGGGGCTGAACCCGCGTGGCTACGTGCTCATCAATTCCTCCAAGCGCAGCGCGGAGCTTGGGCTCACCGAGCGTCAGGCCGAGATGCCGCAGGGCCACTTCATGACGATCCCGGCCGCGGACATCGCGCGCAAACACACCGGGCGCACCGTCCCTAACGCCGTGCTCCTCGGCGCGGCCGCGGCGCTGACCGGCCTGTACAAGATGGAGTCGGTGGCCAAGGCGATCTCTGAGCGCTTCCCCGGGCGGGTAGGCGAGATGAACGTGGCCGCCGCCCAGGAGGCATATGACCTGGTGCTAGCTAAGAAGGAGGCGCTCAATGCTGAAGCAAATTGAGGGATCGCAGGCGATCGCCCAGACCGTGGCCGCGTGCCGGCCCAACGTCGTCGCTGCCTACCCCATCTCACCCCAGACCCACATCGTGGAGGGCCTGTCGGCGATGGTGAAGAAGGGCGAGCTTGAGAACTGTGAGTACATCAACGTCGAGTCGGAGTTCTCGGCCATGTCGGCCTCCATCGGAGCTTCGGCCGTGGGCGCCCGTGCCTACACCGCCACCGCCTCCCAGGGCCTGCTCTACATGGTCGAGGCGGTCTACAATGCCTCCGGACTGGGCCTGCCGATCGTTATGACAGTGGCCAACCGCGCAATCGGCTCGCCGATCAACATCTGGAACGACCACTCGGACGCGATGTCCCAGCGCGATTCTGGCTGGCTGCAGCTGTACGCGAAGGACAACCAGGAAGCGGCGGACCTGCACGTACAGGCCTTCCGGATCGCCGAGGAGCTCTCGCTGCCGGTGATGGTGTGTATGGACGGCTTCATTCTGACCCACGCCGTGGAGCAGGTGGACATCCCCGAGCTGGAACAGGTGGATCGCTTCCTGCCGCCCTACGAGCCGCGCCAGGTGCTCGACCCGGCCGATCCGATCTCGATCGGCGCGATGGTGGGCCCGGAGGCCTTCACCGAGGTGCGCTACCTCGCCCACCACAAGCAGCTTGACGCGCTCGAGCTCATGCCGCGCATCCAGGCCGAGTTCAAGGAGATCTTCGGCCGCGATTCGGGCGGGTTGCTGCACGAGTACAATTGCGAGGACGCGGAAACGATCGTCGTCTGCCTCGGTTCGGTCACGGGCACGCTGCGCGACGTCGTCGACATGCGGCGCGAGGCGGGGGAGAAGATCGGCGTGCTCTCGCTCGTGTCCTTCCGTCCGTTCCCGTCGGCGGCGGTGCGCGAGGTGTTGAAGAACGCCAAGCGCTTCGTGGTGCTGGAGAAGGCGTTCTCGGTGGGCATCGGCGGCATCGTCTCCTCCCACTGCCGGGCGGCCATGCGCGGGCTGCACTTCACCTGCCACGAACTGATCGCGGGCCTGGGCGGGCGCGACATCACGATCGCTTCGCTCAACGCCTACCTGGACAAGGCGGTGCGTGACGAGGTGGAGCACCTGACGTTCCTCGACCTCGACACGGAGCTCGTGGAGCACGAACTGGAGCGCGAGGCGAAGATGCGCAGATCCGGCGCGATTCCGGAAAACATGATCCGCCACTACGCGGAGCGGGCACAGGAAGAAGGTCACGATGACATCCGTTGATTTGCCAAGCCCGGAGTACCGCCAGACGGCGATCCCCTCCCGCGAAGAGGTCAAGTTCTACCAGGTCGGATCCTTCGCGGTGGGCAACCGGTTGGTGGACGGGCAGTACCAGTCGGTCCAATCCGGACCGAACCGCTTCAACTCCCTGACCTCGGGTCACCGCGCCTGCCAGGGCTGCGGCGAAGCGCTCGGCGCCCGCTACGCCCTCGATGCGGCGATGGCGGCGACCGACAACCACGTGGTAGCCATCAACGCCACGGGCTGTCTTGAGGTCTTCTCCACCCCGTATCCCGAAACCTCGTGGAACCTGCCGTGGATGCACTCGCTGTTCGGCAACACGGCTGCCGTTGCCACCGGTGCGGCCGCCGGCCTGAAGGCGATGGGCAAGTCGGACGTGCGGGTGGTGGCCCAGGGCGGCGACGGCGGCACGGTGGACATCGGCTTCGGCCCCCTGTCGGGCATGTTCGAGCGTAACGACGACGTGCTCTACATTTGCTACGACAACGAGGCCTACATGAACACGGGCGTGCAGCGATCGGGCGCCACCCCGCCCACGGCCCGCACGTCCACCACCCAGCCCGTCGGCCCGGAGCCGGGCAATACCTGGGGCCAGGGCAAGGACTTGCCGCGCATTGCGATGGCGCACGAGATCCCCTACGTCGCCACCGCCACGGTGGCTGACCTGCGCGATCTCGAGTACAAGGTGACGAAGGCGATGGGTATGCACGGCGCGCGCTACATCCACATCTTCGTGCCGTGCCCGCTCGGCTGGGGCACCGCCTCCGGAGTTACGGTCAAGGTGGCGCGCCTGGCCACCCAGACTGGCCTGTTTCCGGTCTACGAGGCCGAGTATGGCGAGATCACGTCCGTGTCGAAGATCCGCCGCCCGGCGCCCGTGGAGGACTACCTGCGCCTCCAGCGCCGCTTCGCCCACCTATTCAAGAAGGGCGCGGACCCGGAGGTGATTCGTCGGATCCAGGAAATGGCGGACCGCAATATCAGGAGCTATGACCTGATCGATGACGAGTCGTTGGATGAGTTTGTCAAGTACGAGGGAGACGAATCATGACATCGCTGCGAGACGAGAAGGAAAACCTGCCGTTTGCGATCACCCTCGAGGTGGGCTCCTCGGCGGCGAATCGCACGGGCACGTGGCGCTCGGAGCGGCCGGTCTACGTCAACCTCCTGCCTCCGTGTAACAAGCAGTGCCCGGCGGGGGAGAACATCCAAAAGTGGCTCTACCACACCGAGGAAGGCGACTACGAGGCGGCCTGGCGCGAGATCATGGTCAACAACCCGCTTCCCGCCTGCATGGGCCGCGTGTGCTACCACTCTTGCCAGGTGGCGTGTAACCGCGCCCAGGTGGACGAGGCGGTGGGCATCAACTCGGTTGAGCGCTTCCTTGGTGACAAGGCGATCGAGGAGGGCTGGAAGGTTGAGGTTGCCGCCGCGCCGTCGGGAAAGAAGGTCCTGGTGGTCGGCTCGGGCCCGGCGGGGCTGTCGGCCGCCTACCACCTCGCCCTGCTCGGCCATGAGGTCACGGTGCGGGACTTGGGTGAGAAGCCGGGCGGCATGATGCGCTATGGCATCCCGTCCTACCGCCTCCCGCGCAATATCCTCGACGCGGAGATCCAGCGGATTGCCGACATGGGCGTCACCTTCGAGCAAAACACGCGGGTCGACGACGTCGAGGCCGCACTTGCCGACTTCGACGCGGTCTTCACTGCGGTGGGCGCCCAGATCGGGAAGAACATCAACGTGCCCGCCGGGTCGGCCTCGCACGTGATGGACGCGGTGGACGTGCTGCGCGACGTGGAGGAGGACGGCTTCGCGGCGAATGCTAGCCAGCCACTCCTCGGCCGCGTGGTGGTGGTCTACGGTGGCGGCAATACGGCTGTGGACGCCGCCCGTACGGCCAAGCGCCTGGGCGCCACCGAGTCGGTCATTCTCTACCGCCGCACGCGCGATCGGATGCCGGCCCATGATTCGGAGGTCCAGGAGGCCGAGGAGGAGGGCATCACGATGCGCTGGCTGTCCACAGTGGACCACGTGGATGCCGGCTCGATCAAGATCGAGAAGATGGCCCTGGACGAGAACGGCTTCCCCCAGCCCACCGGCGAGTACGAGGAGCTGGCCGCCGATTCGCTCATCATGGCGCTTGGCCAGCAGTCCGACCTCACGCTCCTCGAGGGAGTGGAGGGCGTGGAGATCAACGACGGCGTCGTCACGGTTTCTGGCCAGATGATGACGGGCCGCCCGGGCGTCTTCGCCGGTGGCGACATGATCAAGGCGGAGAAGAACGTGACCGTGGCGATCGGGCACGGCAAGAAGGCCGCCCGCTACATCGACTCCTGGCTGAGGGGTGGCACGTACGCCCCGGCGGACAAGCACGGGGACGCCACGCTCGATCGGATGGAGACCTGGTACTACTCTGACGCCCCGCACAAGATGCACAAGCGCCTCGAGGGCGCCCGGCGCTCCTCCACCTTCGACGAGGTGGTGATCGGCCTGGACGAGGAGTCGGCGATCTACGAGGCGCGGCGTTGCATGAGTTGCGGCAACTGCTTCGGGTGTGACAACTGCTTCGGCGTGTGCCCGGATAACGCGGTCACGAAGATTGCCTCCGGCGTGTATGAGTTCAAGTACGATTACTGCAAGGGCTGCGGCGTGTGTGCCGAGGAATGCCCGTGTGGAGCGATCTCCATGGTGCCGGAGGAGATTTAGTGAGTCTTTTCGATCCCATCGAGTTACGCGGGTTGCAGGTCCGCAACCGGATCTGGCTGCCGCCGATGTGCCAATATTGCGCGGGGGAGTCGGGGGAGTGGCTGGGTCGGCCGAACGACTGGCACTACCAGCACTACGCCTCCCGCTCTGTGGGCGGCTTTGGCCTCATCACGGTGGAGGCAACGGCGGTCACCCCGGTGGGGCGCATCTCGAACAAGTGCCTGTGCCTGGATGATGAGGCGGATGTGCCGGCCTTCCGGCACATCGCCCGGGTCATCACCCAGCACGGCGGGGTGGCCGCGATCCAGCTCAACCACGCGGGCCGCAAGGCCTCCACGCGGGGTGGGCTCGGTGGTGGCGCGTTACCGCCCGAGGAGGCGTGGGAGACCGTGGGGCCCAGCGCGATTGCGTTCGAGGGCCTGCCCGCTCCGCGGGAGATGACGGAGGCCGAGATCCAGGCCGTTATTGCCCAGTTCGCCTGCTCGGCGAACCTGGCGGTGGAGTCCGGCTTCCAGGCGATCGAGATCCATGCCGCCCACGGCTACCTCATTCACCAGTTCCTCTCCCCGATATCGAATCATCGCGAGGACGCCTGGGGCGGAGACTTCGAGGGCCGCACGCGCCTCCTGCGCGAGGTTGTGCGCGCGGTGCGTGCGGTGATCGGCGACGTGCCGCTCTTCGTGCGGATCTCGGCCACCGACTGGCTGGCGGAGAACTTCGAGGAGGTGGACGGCAGCTACGGGTGGACGCTGCAGGATTCGATCCGGCTGGTGCGCGAGCTTCCCGACGTCGATTTCTGGTCCGTGAGCACGGGCGGTTGTTTCCCCGTTAAGATCCCCGCCGGCCCGGGATACCAGGTCCCTTTCGCCCGCCGGATCCGGGAGGAGACGGGCGCCGTGGTGGGCGCCGCCGGGCAGATCACGAACGCCACGCAGGCCGACGTCGTCGTGTATGAAGAAGAGGCTGACGTGGTCTACGTGGGCCGCGTGGGGCTCCATGACCCGTACGTGCCGCGGCACTGGGCGAAGGTGCTGGATGTGGAGATCCCATGGCCGGACCAGCTAGTGAGGGGCAGGTCGACGCGCTGAAGGGCAAGATTGCAGGAGTGGTCGCGCTGGGAGTGATGGCCGGGATGGTGCGCCGCCGGGGAGTGGCGAAGCAGAACTCGCCTTTCCGCCGGTATTGGGAGCGCCACCTCCAGGCTGAACTGGCCCGCCTTGACCAGATCGCGCAGGTGGGCGGCGAGATGCCACTCATCTACGTGGCGCTCGGGGATTCGGCGGCCCAGGGCCTGGGCGCCCGGGTGGTTCAGGAGGGCTACGTGCCCCGGTTCGCGCGGGCGCTGGAGGAGATGAGCGGGCGCGAGGTCGTGCTGCTTAACCTGTCGCTCTCGGGCGGCACGATCCAGTCGGTGCTCGGTACCCAGCTACCGCAGTTGCGCGGGCTCAAGGTGGCGGGCGAGCCGTTGCGCCCTGACGTCGTCAGCCTCGACATCGGCGGCAACGACGTGCTCCAGCCGTGGCTGAGCCAGGATGAGTTTGCCGCTTACGTCGAGCGTCTGGAGGGCGAGCTGCCCGCCGGCTCGTTCGTCATGAATATCCCCTCGTTCGGGGTGATGACGGCCGACGCGCGGGCGGAGGAGTTCTCGGCCAGCATCGATCGGCTCGAGTCTCACCGCGTCGTCGACATCCGCAGTATCTCTCAGAGCCTGCCGATGGCCACCTACCTGTTTTCCTACCATGCGATCGACCTCTTCCACCCCAACAGCCCGTGGTATGCGGTGTGGGTGCAGGAGCTTGCCGACGCCGTGGCGCACGACCAGGGTTGGGAGCGCACCGAGGTGGCGGAGCTCGGGACCTGGAGCGGGCCGATCGCGCGGACGTGAGTTGGGCGACGGCGTCGTTGCGCGGGCCACAGTGGACCGAAATCGCCCCGGGCTGGCTCAATGATTAGACTTGGAGCGTAAACCCGCGCCTGCGGGGGCAAGGAAAGGTAGACATGACTCTCAGTCCACTCGACGAGGCCGGGATCGCGCAGGCGGTGGCCGATGCGCGAGACGCATTCGCACGTGCGTCGAGCCTCGATGAATTGAAGGCGGCGCGCCTGGCCCACAGCGGAGACAACGCGCCGATCACGCACGCGAATATGCAGATTCGCAACCTGGATAAGGCCGACAAGCCGGTGGCCGGCAAGCTCATGGGCGCGGCCCGCAAAGACATTCAGGCGGCGTTGGCCGTGGCGGCCGCGCGTCTGGAGGCGGCCGACCAGGAGCGCGTGCTGCGCGAGGAGCGCGTGGACGTCACGGTGCCGACCAGGCGCGCGCCGCTGGGTGCCCGCCACCCGCTGCCCGTGCTCATGGAGGACATCTGCGACCTCTTCGTGGCCATGGGCTGGGAGGTGGCCGAGGGCCCCGAGGTGGAAAACGAGTGGTTTAACTTCGACGCGCTGAACTTCGGCCCGGATCATCCGGCACGCCAGATGCAGGACACGTTCTATGTGCGCAGCGTGGAGCGCGTGGGAGCGGCCGGCGAGGAGAAGGTGGCGGATGCTACGGGTCTGGTGCTGCGCACGCACACCTCGCCGGTGCAGTCCCACGTCATGCTGGACCGCGGTGAGCCGCCGATCTACGTGGTGTGCCCGGGCAAGGTCTTCCGCACCGATGCCCTCGATGCCACCCACACCCCGGTCTTCCACCAGATCGAGGGCCTGGCGGTGGACAAGGGTCTGACGATGGAGCATCTCAAGGGCACGCTCGATCACTTCGCCAAGGGCATGTTCGGCCCGGAGGCGCGCACGCGCCTGCGCCCGTCGTTCTTCCCGTTCACCGAGCCGAGCGCGGAGATGGACCTGTGGTTCCCGCAGAAGAAGGGCGGCCCGGGCTGGATCGAGTGGGGTGGCTGCGGCATGGTCAACCCGGAGGTGCTGCGCAACGCGGGTATTGACCCGGACCTCTACACGGGCTTCGCCTTCGGCATGGGCATCGAGCGCACGCTCATGCTGCGCAACTCCATCGACGACATGCGCGACATGGTGGAGGGCGACGTGCGCTTCTCCGCCCAGTTCGCCGCGACCGGAAGGGGCAACTAATGCCGAGGATCGATATTGATTGGCTCTCCGACCACGTTGAGGTCCCGGCCGGCCTCACGGCCGAGCAGCTCGCAGCTGACCTGGTGCGTGTGGGCCTGGAGGAAGAGGAAATCCACCGCCCGGACGTGACCGGGCCGATTGTCGTCGGGCGCGTGCTGACGCTGGAGAAGAACGAGCAGAAGAACGGCAAGCTCATCAACTACTGCCGCGTGGATGTGGGCGCGCATAACGACGCCCCGGGCGAGGGCAAGGAGCCCTCGGAACTGGCCTCGCGCGGCATTATTTGCGGCGCTCACAACTTCGTCGAGGGCGATTACGTGGTGGTCTCGCTTCCGGGCGCCGTATTGCCGGGTGATTTCCGCATCGCGGCGCGTAAGACGTACGGGCACGTCTCGGACGGCATGATCTGCTCGAAGGCCGAGCTGGGCCTGGGCGAGGATCACGACGGCATTATCGTGCTCGCCTCCAGCCCGGAGGAGGCCGCCGAGCGCGGCATCCCGGCGGTGGGTGAGGACGTGCTCGACTACCTTGGCCTCGCCGGCGAGGTGCTGGAGATCAACGTGACCCCGGACCGCGGCTACTGCTTCGCCATGCGCGGCGTGGCCCGCGAGTTCGCCCACTCCACGGGCGCCCGCTTCACCGACCTGGGGCTCGAGGAAAACCTTTCCGCCCCGCTGCCGACACCCACGGAGGACGGCTTCCTGGTGGAGGTGGACGACGCGGCGCCGATCCACGGCGTTCCGGGCTGTGACCGCTTCGTTACGCGCATCGTGCGGGGGATCAAACCGCAGGCCGCCTCGCCGGCGTGGATGCGGGAGCGTCTGTTGGCTGCGGGCATGCGCTCGATCTCGCTGGCGGTGGACGTGACTAACTACGTCATGCTCGACCTCGGCCAGCCGCTACACGCCTACGACCTCGACACGCTCGTGGCCCCGATCGTGGTGCGGCGGGCCAACGACGGCGAAACCCTTGTCACGCTGGACGGCGTGGAGCGCGCGCTCGGCGGGGACGATCTGCTCATTACCGATTCCGAGGGCGGGCGCGGGGCGCGCGTGATCGGCCTGGCCGGCACGATGGGCGGCCTGGACACGGAGATCACGGATGCGACCACGAACGTCCTCATCGAGGCGGCCCACTTCGATCCCGTCTCCGTGGCGCGAATGGCCCGCAAGCATAAGTTGCCCTCGGAGGCCTCCAAGCGTTTCGAGCGTGGCGTGGACCCGCGGGTGGCCGGCGTTGCCGCCCAGCGCGTGGCCGAGCTCCTCGTGGAGTTCGGCGGCGGGAGGATCGATGAGGCGAACTCGGATTACGATCAGACTACTCTGCCCGAGCTGCTCACCTTCGACATCTTCGAGGTCGCCCGCCTCACGGGCCTTGACCTCGGCCGCGAGCGGATCGTGGAGATCCTCGAGCAGATCGGTTGCGCCGTGTCGGGCGACGACGCCCTGTTGGTCACCCCGCCCACGTGGCGACCGGACCTCACGGGCCCGGCGCACCTGGTCGAGGAAGTGGCCCGGCTGGTGGGCTATGACGAGATCCCGTCCTGGTTGCCGGCCGCACCCGCAGGTGCGGGCCTGCGCCCGGCCCAGCGCCACCGCCGCGACATTAGCCGTGCGCTCGCCGAGGCCGGCTGGACCGAGGTGCTGTCCTACCCGTTCGTCTCCGCCGAGGCGTTTGCGAAGCAGGGCATTGCTGACGACGACGATCGCCGGCTCGCGATCCGGCTGGCCAACCCGCTGCAGGAGGAGGCTCCTTACATGCGCACCTCGCTCCTTGATTCGTTGTTGGAGACTGCGCGCATGAACGTGGCGCGCGGCAACCCGACCGTGGCGGTGTTCGAGGCCGGGGTTGTCACGCGGCCCACCGGCATTGCGCTGGCGGCGAATCCGGGCGTGGGTAAGCGGCCCGATCCCGAGGCGCTGGAGGCGCTCCTCGCCTCGATCCCGCCCCAGCCGCATCACGTGGCGGGCGTGGCGATCCCGGCGGTCACCCAGGCTGCGGCGGATCTGCCGGCCCAGACCTGGAACTGGCGCGACGCGGTGGAGGCGGTCAAGACCGCCGCCCGCACGATCGATCTCACGCTCGGGGTCGCGAATGCCGAGTACGCGCCATTCCACCCGGGCCGGTGTGCCGAGCTCGCCGTGGGCGGGGCCGTGATCGGGTATGCGGGCGAGCTGGACCCGCGCGTGTGCAAGGCCTTCGAGCTGCCCGCCCGCACGGTGGCCTTCGAATTCGACCTGGATGCGCTCATCGAGGCGCGCGGCGGTGATCCGATCGCGGTGGCGCCCGTCTTCACCCATCCGGTGGCCAAGGAGGACTTCGCCCTCGTTGTCGATGAGCAGGTGACGGCCGCGGAGGTGGAAAAGGTGCTGGCCGAGGCGGCGGGGGAGATCCTTGAGGAGATCCGCCTCTTCGACGTTTACACCGGCGATCAGATCGACGAGGGTAAGAAGTCCCTCGCCTTCGCCCTCCGCTTCCGCGGGGATCACACCCTGCCTGCTGAGGAGATCTCCCAGGTGCGCAACCGGGTGATCAAGGCCGCGAAGAAGGCATTCGATGCGCAGCTACGGATGTGATTGCGGTTGACCGACACGCGGGCCCTGCCACTCGGCAGGGCCCGCGCCCATAGGATGGTGTTATGGCGAAGAACAAAGGTGCAACCCGGGCGCTCCAGGCCCTGAACCGGACCGGCGTGGACTACGAGCTCATCGAATACGAGCACTCGGAGCAGATGGACGGCGGTTACGCGCTCGACACCTCGCGCGTGCTCGGGATTGACCCGCACATGATCTTCAAGACGCTCATGGTGAGTGTGGATGGCCACCCCGTGGTCGCCGTTGTGCCCGCGTCGGGGCGGTTGAGCCTCAAGGCGCTGGCGAAGGCCGCGGGCGGCAAGTCCGCTGCGATGATTGCTCCGCACGACGCCGAAAAACTCACCGGGTACGTCACGGGCGGGATCTCGCCGCTCGGGCAGAACCGCCAGTTGCCCACGTGGATCGATTCCTCGGCGCAGACTTTGGATCGCTTCGTCGTCTCGGCGGGCAAGCGCACCCTGTCGGTAGCAATGAGCCCGGCTGATCTGGCCGGGCTCACGCGGGCGCAATTTGCGCCGATTGGCACCTGATTACTTCATGCCGCCGAAGAACTTCTCCCACGGCATGTCGAGCGGGGCATCCTTCTCGATGATCTGGTAGAGGTAGCGGCATAGTGGGAAGTCCTCGGGCTTGATCACGCCGCGCTCGGTGAGCGGCTCAAGCGCGCCGCCGATCACGCGGATCGCCTGGACGCCCTCGAGAGTCACGCCCTTCATCAGTGAGTCGCGCACCTCGGAGAACGGGACGCCCTCGCCCACGAACGTGCCCGCCTTGACGTTGCGTCCGCCGGCGGAGGTGACATACATGTCGCCCACGCCCGCCAGGCCGTCGGCCGTCTCGGGCTTGCCGCCAAGCAGGGTCATGAACTGGCGAAGCTCGGTCTGGCCCTGGCCGAACACGGCCGCGTTGTAGTTGAAGCGCACGTAGCGGTCATCCTGCTTGCCTTCCTTGCGCAGGAGCCCGGCGCCGAGGCCGGCGGCGAAGGCGTAGATGTTCTTCGTGGCGGCGCCGATCTCGCACCCGCGGAAGTCGGTGGAGGTCCACACGTGGTAGTAGTCCGTGCGGAACAGGTCGGCCAGGTAGTCGAGCGAGTCCTGGTCCTCGCCGGCGAAGATGACGCACGTGTCGTGGTGGACGGCCACCTCGCCCGCGATCGACGGGCCCACAATAGCGTTCCAGGTCACGGAGTTGGCCAGGTCCTCGTCGAAGTAGGAGCGCAGCACGTCCGGGAGTAGGTGGAGCGTGCCGTCGTCGTCGGCCTCCATGCCCTTGGTGACGTTGAGGACCTTCATGCCGGGCCTCACCAGCTTGGCCAGGCGCTCGCCCGCCCAGCGCACGCCGAAGGAGTTGACGCCGGACATCGCCACGTCGGCGCCCTCGAAGGCGGCCTCGGCGTCCTCGAGCTGGTAAGCCACCACCTTGTCGTTGACCTTGAGGTCGAGGTCGGGGTGGACGCCCGTGGTCTGGATCGACTCGATGATGTCACGATCGAGATGGGTGCCAACGAGGTTGACCTTGTGGCCGTTCTCCGTGAGCGGGAAGGTGAGGGCGGTGGCCATGATGCCGGCGCCGAGAATTGCGATGGTTGCCATTTAGTTCTCCTTCGAGGTGTAGGCCAAGATTGCCTCGGCCGTGTAGGTGTCGATAATGAATATTTGGGCAAGCTTGGCGCGGGCGGCCGCCACCATGGCGGGCGCCTTCTCCACCTCGCCGGCCACCGCCACCGAGAGGTGGGCCTGGGCGAGGTTGCGTAGCGGGTAGGCGATCGTGCGCCGTTCGAGCTGGGCGGAGATGGGGTTCCCGTCGGCGTCGACGTAGTGGGAGAGGATGTCTCCCACCGAGCCCTTGCGCCGCAGCATGTCGATGGTCTCTTCCGGGATGAATCCCGATTCGACCAGCACGGACTCCTTGGAGACCGTGCCGGGGGAGTAGACGACGAGGTCCGCTCCGGCGGCGCCCTCGAAGATCCGGTGATGGAGGGTTCGGCCATGAGCTGCGGGCCGAGGTCCGGGTTGCCGATGATCGTGGGGGCCGGGAGCGTGAACGCGGTGCCGGGGGCCTTGCGTGCCATGGCGGAGATGGAGGATGAGACCTCGTTGTCGCCGTGGTGGGTGGGCCCGCCGTTCGTTTGGTAGACGCGGATGCCGGGTGACCAGTGCTCTGGCAGCGCGGTGGCGAGCGCGGTCATCGTGCGCCCCCAGGCCACGGCGAGGGAGCGGATGGGCGCGCGGCTCATGAGGAACTGGGCGGTGGCGCGGGCCACCACCTGGCGCCCATCGCCGTTCTTCGACGGCACGACGATCGCGCGCTTGAGTCGCAGCTGCTCGGCGATTTGCATCTCGAGGTGGTGGGTCTGGATGCGCGGGTGGTTGATCGTGATGGTGACGAGCCCGGTTTGGCGTGCCTCGTCGATGAGGCGGCCGATCGTCCAGCGGGTGTATCCCAGGCGTGTGCCGATGGCCTGTTGGGTGAGGCCCTCCATGTAGTAGAGGTAGGCGGCCTCGAACATGAGGTCATCGCGAGACGAATGCGGCATTGCTTTCTTCATGTCTTGAGTTTCTCAACAATCCACTCATATGGGTAGGCTTTTACATAAAGGGCTCTTAAGTGCACTGGGTTCGGTGTCTGTTCTCACAGTGGACGCCAGTGGAGAAAAATGCGCCGGAGCGTATAGTTATACGTATGACGTACTCTGTTGCTATCGCTGGCGTCACCGGATATGCAGGTGGCGAGGTCGCGCGCGTACTCGCCGCACACCCTGACATGAAGGTCGCCACCGTCGCCGCACACAGCTCGCGCGGCACGCTCGGTGAGCACCAGAGGCACCTGTGGCCATTGCGACACCTTGAGATCCAGTCGCTTGAGGCGGAGGTGCTCGCTGATCACGACGTCGTCGTCCTCGGCCTTCCCCACGGCGCGTCGGCTGCGATCACGGCACAGATCGAGCAGATCAATCCGGACGCCCTCATCATTGACCTCGGCGCCGACCACCGGCTGACCGACCCGGTGGCCTGGGAGCGCTACTACCACTCGGAGGCGGCCGAGCCGTGGACGTACGGCATGCCCGAGCTCATCCGCGCCACGGGGCTCACCCAGCGCGAGCTGCTCTGCGCGACGCGCCGCATCGCCGCCCCCGGCTGCAACGCCTCGGCTGTTACCTTCGCCGCCCAGCCGGCGATCGCCGCCGGGCTGGCAAGCGGGGAGGACATCGTGGCGATCCTCTCAGTGGGATACTCGGGCGCGGGCAAGTCGCCCAAAACCCACCTGTTGGCCTCCGAGGCCATCGAGTCGGCCACGCCCTACGCCGTTGGCGGCACCCACCGCCACATCCCAGAGATCGCGCAGAACCTCATCACGGCCGGCGCGCCGGCCGTGAGCCTGTCCTTCACCCCCGTCCTCGTGCCGATGTCGCGCGGCATCCTCGCCACGGTCTCGATCCCGGTGGAGGGCGTGAGCCCGGAGCGCGTGCTCGAGGCCTACCGGGGCGCCTACGCCGACGAGCCCTTCGTCACGTGGTCGCCCGACTGGCCTTCCACGGGCATCGTGGCGGGCTCCAACCTTGCGCTCGTCCACGCCGAGCTCGACGCCGACGCGCGGCGCATCACCGCGATCTGCGCGATCGACAATCTGGTCAAGGGCACCGCCGGGGCGGCCACCCAGTCGATGAATCTGGCCCTCGGCCTTCCCGAAACAACCGGCCTGTCCCAGATTGGAGTAGCGCCATGATTCTCTTTACCGACACCGCCGCGGACGTCCAGCCCCTCGGCGTCACGGCCCCGCAGGGCTTCCGGGCGGCGGGCGTGCGCGCGGGGCTGAAGAGCGCCGGGCGCGACGTCGCGCTCGTCGTCAACGACGGCCCGCAGCCGACCTCGGCCATGGTCCTCACCTCCAACCGCGTCTACGCCGCGCCCGTGCGTTGGATGAAGCAGATCGCAGGCGGCACGCAGACCGCCGCCGTCATCAACTCGGGCGGTGCGAACGCAGCCACCGGCCAGCCCGGCTTCGAGGACACGGTGACCACCGCCCGCCATACCGCGGCCATGCTCGGGCGGGAGCCCGAGGAGGTGGCAGTGTGCTCCACCGGGCTCATCGGCGAGCGCTTGCCGATGAGCAAGCTGCTCGCGGGCATCGCCGATGCCGGGGCTCACCTCAGCGCTGACGCCGGAGCCGATGCCGCCGAGGCGATCTGCACCACCGACACGGTCAGCAAACAGGCCGGTATCGCCGGGCCGTACACGATTGGCGGGATGGCCAAGGGCGCGGGCATGCTCGCCCCGGGCATGGCCACGATGATCTGCGTCATCACCACCGACGCGGTGCTGACCAATGCGCAAGCCCAGGAGGCACTGGAGGCCGCGGTGGCGGCGTCGTTTAACCGGATCGACTCCGACGGGGCAATGTCCACGAACGACACGGTGCTCCTGCTCGCCAGCGGCGCCTCCGGCGTCGTGCCCGAGGACTTCACGGGGCAGCTTACGGCGGTGGCCCAGTCGCTGGCGCGCAAGCTCATCGCGGACGCCGAGGGCGCTTCGCACGACGTGCTCATCCGCGTGGTCGGTGCCAGCTCGCAGGAGGCCGGGCTCGCGGTGGCCCGCGCCGTGTCCCGCTCGAACCTGCTCAAGGCCGCGATTTTCGGCAACGACCCGAACTGGGGGCGCGTCATTGCCCAGGTGGGCACCGTCCCTGCGGACGTGGCGCCCTACGACGCCGACGCGCTGGACGTGTATTTCAATGGCGTGCAGGTGTGCCTGGCCGGGGGTGTGGGCGAGGACCGGACCCTGGTGGACCTGGCCTCGAACCGGGAGGTCGCGATCGAGATCGACCTGCATGCTGGAGAGGAGGTCGTTGAGCTGTGGACCAACGACCTCACGCACGACTACGTCCACGAGAATTCGGCATATTCGACATGAGCATCTTGAATCGCCTGGCCGGCGCCCAACAGAAGGCCGAAATCCTCATCGAGGCCCTGCCCTGGATCAACGAGTTCGCAGGGCACCGCGTGGTAGTCAAGTACGGCGGCAACGCCATGATCAACGACGAGCTCAAGCGGGCGTTCGCCAAGGACATCCTCTTCATGCACTCAGTTGGCCTGTACCCGATTGTGGTGCACGGCGGCGGGCCGCAGATCAACTCGATGCTCGAACGCGTGGGCATCCAATCCGAGTTCCGCGGCGGGCTGCGCGTGACCGACCGCGAGACGATGAATGTGGTGCGCATGGTTTTGACCGGCCAGGTCCAGCGCGAGCTGGTCTCCCTGCTCAACGTGGACGGGCCGCGCGCGATCGGCTTCTCGGGCGAGGACGCGGGCTTGCTGTCCGCGCGTCGGCGTAAGGCTGAGGTCGGGGGCAAGAAGATCGACATCGGGCACGTGGGCAACATCGTCTCCATCAACGTCGCCTCCCTCGACCACATGCTTGCCTCCGGACACATCCCCGTCATCTCGACCGTGGCCACCGACGTCGACAACCCCGAGGACGTGCTCAACGTCAACGCCGACACGGCCGCGGGAGCGATCGCCGACGCCGCCGGCGCGGATAAGCTCATCATCCTCACCGATGTGGAGGGCCTCTACCTCGACTGGCCGGACAAGTCCTCACTCGTGTCCGAGATCCACCCCGACGACCTGCGCGCCCTCCTGCCCTCCCTCGATTCGGGGATGAAGCCGAAGATGGAGGCAGCGCTGAAGGCGGTGGAGCGCGGCGTGCCCAAGGCGCATATCATTGACGGGCGGATGGCTCATTCCATCCTGCTCGAGATCTTTACCAACGCCGGCATCGGCACCCAGGTCACGGCCGCTGCCCCGCGCGGTGTGGTGGGCCAGAAGGAGGCCAAGTGAATCGCGACCTGTATCCCCAGCGGATGATGAACGCCTTCGGCGATCCGCAGCTGGTCATCGACCGTGGCGAGGGCGTCTACGTCTTTGACGAGGAGGGCAAGCGCTACCTCGACCTGCTCGCTGGTATCGCCGTCAACGCCCTCGGCTACGCTCACCCCGCCATCACCCGCGCGCTCACCGAGCAGGCGGGCAAGGCCACTCACGTGTCGAACTTCTTCGCCACGGCCCCGCAACTCGAGCTGGCCGGCGCTATCCAGCGCATGCTGTCCGACGACGGCTACGTGGGCGCCTCAGCCCGCGTCTTCTTCTGCAACTCGGGCGCCGAGGCGAACGAGGCCGCAATCAAGATGGCCCGCCTGCACAAGCCGCGCGGCACGATCATCGCGCTCAAGGGCGGCTTCCATGGCCGCACGCTCGGCGCCCTGTCGATCACGCACAAGCCCGCGATCCGTGAGCCCTTCGAGCCACTCGGAGGGAACGTCCTCTTCATCGATCCCACGATCGAGGCCCTCGAGGCCGCTTTCGACGACGACGTGGCCGCCATTTTCGTCGAGACCATCCAGGGCGAGGCCGGCGTGGTTCCCCTCGAGGGTGACTTCCTGCGCCGCGCCCGCGCGCTCGCCGAACGCTTCGGGGCCCTGCTCGTGGTGGACGAGGTCCAGACCGGCGTGGGCCGTACCGGGCGCTGGTTCGCTCATTCGGGCATCGTCAAGGCCGACGTCATCACGATGGCGAAGGGCCTGGGCGGGGGCGTGCCGATCGGTGCCGTCGTCGGAATTGAAAAGACCGGGCGCCTGCTTACCCCCGGTAGCCACGGCACCACGTTTGGCGGCAACCCGCTGGCGTGTGCGGCGGCGAACGCCGTGGTGGGCGAAGTGGCGGGGCTCTTCGAGCACGTACGGGCTACCGGGGAGTGGCTGCGCGGCCATCTCGAGGCGCGGGGCTTCGAGGTGCGCGGGGCGGGACTGCTGCTCGGCGTCGTCGTCGAAAACGCCCCGGCTCTCCAGACGGAACTGCTGGAGAAGGGCTTCATCGTCAACGCGCCGAACGCCACCACGATCCGGCTGGCGCCGCCGCTCATCATCACGCAAGATGAATTGGCACCTTTCATCGAAGAAATGGAGACACACTCGTGACAGGAACCATGGTGACCAAGGCGGCCCGGCTCGCCCGCATCATCACGATGGTCGAATCCCAGCCCATCGGCTCGCAGGCCGAGTTGCGGGCGCTGCTGGCCGACGAAGGCATCATCGTCACCCAGGCTACGCTCTCGCGAGACCTCGACGAGTTGCAGGCACGCAAGGTTCCCGACGGCGCCGGCGGGCGCTACTACAAGATCCCCAGCCCCGGGGTGGCCGGAGAGGCTGACGCACCCGCGGGCTTCCACCTGGAGCGCTGGGCGCGCGAGGTCATGGTGTCGGCCAAGTCGGCCGGTAACCAGATCGTCCTTCGCACCCCGCCCGGGGCGGCCCAACTACTGGCCTCGGCGCTGGATCGCGCTGTGCTCGACGGCGTGCTCGGCTGTATCGCGGGTGATGACACCGTGCTCATCATTACTGAATCCACCAAACGTGCCGACGAGCTGCTGAGCCACCTCATCGACATCGCCCACTCTTCCTCAAATAACTAGAAAGGTTCATCATGGCAAAGGAACGCGTAGTCCTCGCATACTCAGGCGGGCTCGACACCTCGGTGGCGATCGGCTGGATCGCCGAGCAGACCGGGGCGGAGGTCGTCACGGTGGCGGTCGACGTCGGGCAGGGCGGCGAGGATCTGGAGGTGGTCCGCCAGCGAGCCCTCGACTGCGGTGCCGTGGAGGCCTACGTGGCTGACGCCCGCGATGAGTTTGCCGAGGACTACTGCATGCTCGACCTGCAGGCCAACGGCCTGTACATGGAGGCCTACCCACTCGTGTCGGCGCTGTCCCGCCCGCTGATTGTTAAGCACCTGGTCACGGCGGCCCGCCAGTTCGGCGCGGAGACCGTGGCCCACGGCTGTACCGGCAAGGGCAATGACCAGGTGCGCTTCGAGAACGGCATCACTTCGCTCGCCCCGGACATGAAGTGTCTCTCGCCCGTACGCGACCTGGCGCTCACCCGCGAGTTCGCGATCAACTACGCCGAGAAGCACAACCTACCGATCGAGACCACGAAGTCCAACCCGTTCTCCATCGACCAGAACGTGTGGGGCCGCGCGATCGAGACCGGCTACCTCGAGGACCTGTGGAACGCGCCCACGAAGGACGTTTATAACTACACCGATGACCCGGCCTACCCGCCGCTTCCGGACGAGGTCGTGATTACCTTCGAGAAGGGCATCCCGGTGCAGATCGACGGCCGGGACGTCACCCCGCTGCAGGCGATCGAGGAGATGAACGCCCGCGCGGGCGCCCAGGGCATCGGCCGGATCGACATCGTTGAGGACCGCATGGTCGGCATCAAGTCGCGCGAGATCTACGAGGCGCCGGGTGCGGTGGCGCTCATCACGGCTCACCGCGAGCTCGAGCGCGTGACGATGGACCGCGAGCAGGCGCGCTTCAAGGAGCGCGTGGGCCTGCGCTGGTCGGAGCTCGTCTACGAGGGCCAGTGGTTCTCCCCGCTCAAGCGCTCGCTTGACGCGTTCATCAAGGACACCCAGGAGTATGTGTCGGGCGACATCCGGATGGTCCTACACGGCGGGCGCGCCGTGGTGACGGGCCGCCGCTCGGATACCTCGCTGTACGACTTCAACCTGGCCACCTACGACCAGGGCGACACGTTCAACCAGTCGCACGCCCGCGGCTTCATCGCGCTAACCGGCCTCACCACCCAGCTGGCCGCAGCGCGCGACGTGAAGTTCGGCAAGGGCGAGGCGATGCCGAAGCTCAGCCTCTCCTAAGTGAAACGGGGGCGAAAGTGGCGCGGGAGACCGCGCCACTTTTGTTGCCCCCGCTACGGCGTGGCAGTGGGGTGGAGGATGGGCGCGCACGGACGTCACCAACGGCAAAAATAGGGAAAACCAACAGTCTGGCCCTTTTTCGGAGGTTAGGGTAGGCTGCCCTTGGTTAGCTCGCGGTTGATGTGCGCACACCACGCCGGCCGTTTTCACCGACCCGTTGGGTCCGAATTGATTGGAGATTACATGCGCGAACGTTTCGGACGCATAGTTGCCGCGCTATCATTTGGCGCGATCACAGCTACTGCGTTTTCGGCGATTCCGTCTGCGATGGCGGTATCACACCTCGACGAGGACATTGCACAATCGGCAGATGCATCGTGGCATTCCGTCATCGTCGTGATGGACGACCAGCAGGAGGCGGATGGTGCACCTGCGAGAACCACGCAGGAAAAGACTGACCACGTTGAGAATCTGGTCGATATGGCGGCAACCTCTCAGCAGGCCGTCCTTGTCGCGTTGGCCGAGGCGGAGAAGGCTGACAAAGCACAGAACATCGAGTCGCTGTTCGTGGTCAACGCAGTCACTGCCACAGTGACGAAGGAAGTCGCTATTGACCTGGCAAAGATGCCTGGCGTCAGCGAGGTCCTTGCTGATCAGAAGATCGAAGCCGATCCGGTGGTCGACGATTCCGGTGCTCGCATGTCGAGTGTCGATGGGTCTGCTCCCATGCACCTCCCGTGGAACCTTCGTCAGATTTCTGTCACCGAGGGCCTGCTCGGCGAGTATGCCGGCGAGGGCATCACGGTGGGAATCATCGACTCCGGTGTCGATATCACCCACCCGGCACTCAAGGATAAGTGGCGCGGAAACACTGGTGACAAAGCTGTGAGCTGGTTCGATACGGTCGGTTCGGAGACCGAGCCGGTCGATTCCACGGGCCACGGCACGCACGTTGCCGGTACGATCCTCGGCTCGGACCCGAGCGGGACCGGATCCCTTGGAGTGGCTCCCAAGGCAAACTTCATCGCTGCGCGAGTCTTTGACGAGAACGGCGATACGAGTGATTCGCAGCTGCTTAAGGCAATGGAGTGGATGCTCGCCCCGGTTGACAGCAACGGGGTCAAGCACCCGGAGCTCGCTCCGCGCGTCGTCAACAACTCGTGGGGGAGCTCGGCGGCCAACCACCTCATGCGCGATGCGCTCAAGGAATGGCGCAGTGCTGGTATTCTCCCGGTGTTCTCGGCCGGTAACCAGGACTTGAATAACTTTGGTGGCTCCGGCTCGATCAGCCAGCCTGGTTCCTTCCCGGAGGCGTTCGCCGTTGGCGCGCTGCGTTCCGACGACGTCGTGGCGAGGTTCTCGCTTCGCGGCCCGTCGCGGTACACCGATCAGGTCAAGCCCGATATTTCGGCACCCGGTGTCAACATCCGCTCGGGCTGGAATAAGCAGACGATGAAGATCTTGACGGGTACATCGATGGCTGCTCCGCATGTGACTGGTGTTGCCGCCCTCGTCTTGAGCGCCAACCCGAATCTCACGGTTGACAAGCTTGAAGAGATCCTGCGTCAGTCCGCTACGCCCCTAACCGATGCTCAGCACGTCGAGGCCCCCAACCACGCCTACGGCGCCGGTAAGGTCAACGCTGCCCTCGCGATTGATATGGCGAAGGTCGATTCCACCATCGGCACTGTCCAGGGCAAGGTCTACGTTCGCGGTGTCGATGCCGGTGCGCCGGTGATCACGCATAACCCCATCGGGGTTTTCTACCACGCCACCACAACTAACGTGACCGCACAGGTGGCTGACGACACCGGCATTGCTTCCGTTACTCTCAAGCTGGCTAACGCAACCGGGGAACGCACTGAGGCAATGACGCTTATCGAGGGCACGAAGGTTGACGGAACATATGGATTCGTCATTTCGCCGAACACGTTGAAGTCCGATGACGTTTCTTACCAGATCTGTGCCACCGACCGTACGGAGAAGGAAGCTTGCACGCTGGTGCACCGCTTCGAGCAGAAGGACGCCGTCACTGTCGGGTGGGCTGAGGACTTCGAGTCTGGCGTGGCCGGCTTCGAGATGAGCGGCGAGACGCCGATGTGGGCGTGGGGAAGGCCCGCAGAGTCGCTGAAGAAGCCGACCTCGGGCGAAAAGCTCGTGGGCGTTGGCCTCGACGGCAAGGGATACCCGGGCCTGTCGGACGCTGTGCTGCTGACCCCGCCGATCGGCCTGAAGGACGACCAGCCGGCAGCGTTGACCTTCAAGCACTGGTACGACCTCGATAACTATGCGTTTGCGGTGTACGACACCGCCGAGGTCTGGGTTGGCGAGGTCGGCTCCGATGGCGAAGTCACCTGGGAGACCAAGCCGCAGTTGCTGTTCAAGAACACGTCCGACTGGCAGCGCGGGTATGTTGACCTGACGAAGTATGCGGGCAAGACCGTCCGGGTCATGTTCGGCATGCGCGGCGCGTGGAAGTCCGAGCACGCCACCGCCGGCTGGTTCATCGATGACATGGCGCTCGAGGCGATCAAGACGACCACCGTTCCGAAGGTGGACAAGGAACTCGCGATCAACAAGTACGCCTCGGGCCGTACGGTGGTTGACTTTGCCCCGATTAAAGACGAGACGATCAGCGCCTACCGCCTATACCGCGCTCACGACGACGGAACTTTCACCCGCGTTCAGGAGCTCACCGGCTCGGATATCGGCAAGTACTCGGTCACTTTCGCTGACTATCCAACCCCACAGCAGGGCACGTACTCGTACTACGTGACTGCCGTGGCGGGCGAGGCTGAGTCGGAGCCGTCGGAGATTCTCCAGCGCACCTTCACGATGGGCAAGGAGATCAAGAAGTTCGACTTTGAATCGGATGCCCAGGGATGGACGTCCGAGTCGGATAAGGGCACGGTGTTCGAGCGCGGCGTCCCGGCGCTCGAAGATATCGATGCCTATGGCAAGGCTCCGACGAGCACGCAGATGCGTGGGAAGAACCCGGACAGCCCGAACGTCTTCGCGACCGTCCTCAATGACTATCGCAAGTCCAAGGCCACCTACACCCTGATCTCGCCGGCCCTGGATCTGTCCGCATACAGTGACGTCACCATGTACTGGCAACAGTGGTTCAACACCCGCGGTCGTGTCGGTCACGATGAGTGGAGCACCTATGATGACGACATCGCGCACATCTACGTGCGCCAGAGTGAGGGAGAGTGGAAGGAGATCTTCAAGCTCGACGAGGCGAAGGTCGACGAGAAGGATCCGGAGGACAAGAAGACTCAGCTCCGCACCGCGAACGCCTGGCATGTCGACGGCGTGAAGATCCCGGCAGAGTATCTTGGGGCAAAGACCCAGGTGAAGTTTGAGTTGGTATCCGGTAGTGAATTGACCGACTTCGCCGGCGGCTGGTTCCTTGATGACGTCATGTTCGCAGATACGGTGGACGCCACGGTTCCGCAACCGAAGCTGACGGCGTCGACCTCGCTTGCTCTTTACGATGGCGATGAGCTGACGCTACCGTCGCTGGCGCTCACGCAGGCAGTGACGGACGTTTCCGCTACCGCCACCGACTCGTGGGTGCCCGCGGTGGGGGCGACTGTTGAGTTCGCCGAGCGCGGTACGAAGGTGGCCACTGAGGCTGGCACCGGTGAATACTCGCTACGTAGCCATGCGGGTGAGGCCTCGCTCATTGCGAAGGCACCCGGTTACAAGTCAGCGGTCGAGACGCTGCAGCTGGTTGACGGCAAGGCGATTACCCAGGACTTCTACCTGGAGAAGGCAAACGCCCAGAACGTCACGTTCACCGTCAAGAACAAGTCCGGTGAGAGCGTTGCGGATGCGCGCCTGAGTGTGTACGCGAAGGGGAGCACGGCACCCGTGCTCGCGGAATCGGCGCCAGAGCCCGTGACGGCAGAGCTTTTGCCGGGCGATTACACTCTGCGCGCGGGCGCTCCTGGGTACGTGGAAGTTGACCTTCCCTTGACAGTGGAGGAAGTCCAGCCGGCTCATGTTGAGATCGAGCTTGCCCACGCGGTTGGCGGAGAGTCTTCCTGGACCTCCTACGACACTGGCAAGGCTGGCGCCGGACTCACTACACTCAATGAGGGCAAGACCGCCGCCGTGCGCTTCGACGCGGACGCCGACGCTCATGTCACAGCTGCCCGTTTCTTCATCTTCCGTTCCACCGTGGCACAGGAGTTCGAGTGGGCGCTGTGGGAGAACGATGACCGCGACGGCCTTCCGGGCCGCGTGCTTGTGGGCCCGATGAAGGCGAGAGTCGACGCCGGTGAAGGCGGGAGCTGGGTGGAAGTCTCGACCCCGTACCCGATTCCGGTCCACGGTTCGTACTACATCTCTTACACACAGCTGGATGGCGGAAAGGACCGCATCAACCTGGGCGTGGATTCAAGCAGCGACGGCTCGGAGCACAATTTCAAACTGATCAATGATGCCTGGGTGAGCCCTGACGAAAACGGTCAGTTCATGATCAACGCTCAGGTGATGAGCGTGACACCCGACCAGCCGGGTGAGCCGGATAACCCTGGCACGACCGACACCGAGCCGCCGGTGTGTGCGGCAGTGGATCGTCCATCGATTCCGGCTAGTGGCACGGGTCTGTTGGGCGAGTTCACTGGTGATCGTTTTGCTGACCTGTGGGCGGTTGATCGTGCGGGTAACCTGCGCCGGTACCAGGGTGGCGCAAGTGGCGCGTTCTCGGGTGGTGCGATCGTGGATTGCGATGCTGGCCACTTCACTTCGATTGTTGCTATTCCGGATAAGAATGGTGATGGTCGTGGGGATGCGCTGGTGGGTTATCCGGATGGGAAGATGTTCTTCTACTACTCTCAGGGTGATGGTTTCCTGACTCAGGGCTCGCAGGTGGGTCATGGCTGGACAAACATGGACAACATTGTCTATGCCGGCAAGATGGGCTCGACCCAGACGGAGTATGTGGTGGCTCGCCACGTGCCGAGCGGTGATCTGTACCGCTACGTGCTGACCTCGCGGGGGATGAAGTCGGGTGTGAAGATCGGTCACGGGTGGGGGGCGATGAACGTCATTCTTGGCCCTGGTGATATGAACGGGGATCGGAATGCTGACATCGTCGGTATTCGTTCTGATGGGAAGATGTTCTTCTACGCCGGTGATCGTGAGGGCCAGATCAAGCTCACGGGCCAGATTGGTCATGGGTGGCAGAACTTTGTCGATGCCGTGATTCCTGGTGATGTCAATGGTGATGGTCGTTTTGACCTGGTTGGTATTCGCGAAGATGGCAAGCTCTTTACCTACTTCAATATGGGTAAGGGGTATTGGAATGCCCCGGTTGAAGGAGGCCATGGTTGGCATAACATCGCGTTGATCGGCTAGCACGGTCAACACTAGGGCGGGGGCTCGCGGACGGAGCCCCCGCCCTCTTCTTTACCCGGGTTGGCCGACAGAAGTCGTGAATATACCGGCTGCCGATTTCTATATGGGCCCGATGAGCAGAAGACTCACAAGTTGTGTCGAAGAGCTGCGCATAATGGCAGTCTCAGAGCGGCATTCCGCGCAGGTCGGTGCCAAGGCGCCGGTAGGCCACCGGCACGAGCGCGGCGCACCAGATGAGGCCGAAGGCGCCGATGGCCACGGTGGCCCACAGGCCCGCGCGCAGGCTCACGGCGGCCGTCATGCCCGACACCACGAACGGGCCCGCCGCGGTGCCGATCGCCACGATCGACTGCCAGATCCCGAGGAAGGCAGCGCGGTTGGTGATGGGGGACAGGTCGGCGCCCATCGTCATGACGATCCCGGCGCCAAATCCGTTGCCAAAGCCGAGGATCGCGGCGCCCACCACGAAGCCGAGCGGTGTGGTCCATAGGATCATGACCACGATCCCGATCGGCATGAAGACGAGGGAGGGCAGGAGCGCCCAGTGCCGACCGCGCCGATCCATAAGCGAGCCGGAGACGATGAACATCAGGGTATCGAGCAGGGCTGTCACGGCGAAGGTGGCGGTGACGAAGGTGGGCTGGAAGCCGAGGAAGGTCCCCCACAGTGGCACGATGACCGAGCGGTTGGCCCGTAGCACGTTGAGGCAGTTGATGCCGATCCCGAGGATGGCCGTGGCCAGCTTCGAGCGGTGTTCGAGCCCGCGGCTTCCCTCCTCGCTCTGGCCGGCGGAGACGCGCTTGCGCTCGGCGGCCGGGTCGGGCACCACGTAGGCGACGATGAGGGCGAGAGCCAAGAAGATGAGCAGGATGTTGAAGATGAACACGGACTGCAGCGCCCACGCGGTCAGCAGGGCCGTGGCCACCAGCGGGCCGATGAGCTGGCCGATCCGGATCATTCCGCCGAGCGTGGACAGGCCGCGGGCCCGCCACATGGGTGGGATGGACTCGGCCAGGTAGGCCTGCCGCGCGAGCGACCACGAATTCGAGCCGACCGCCAACAGGACGATAGCGAGCACGAAAACAGCGCGGGACGGCGTCGTGCCCGGGTACGCCCACGTCCACAGCAACCCGCCAAGCGCCACGAGCGCGGCGCCCGAGCCGGCGATGAGCGCGGACTTGTCGCCGATCCGCGCGATCAGCTTGCCTAGCAGCGGGGAGATGACGATCGAGACGAAGCCGAGCACGCCCACGGCTGCCGAGGAGCCGGCCTCGTCGAAGCCGACGTCGAGCGCGGCGAGGGCCAGGACGGGCATGACCGTGCCCGAGCCGATCGCGAAGATGAGCGCCGGCAGGTAGATGGGCAGGATGAGGCGGGTGATCGGGTTGCGATCGAGGAACTTAGCCAAGGTCGTGGCCCAGGGTTGCCACCATGACTGCCTTGATCGTGTGCATGCGGTTCTCGGCCTGGTCGAAGACCACGGAGGCGGCCGAGGAGAAGACGTCGTCGGTGACTTCGAGCGCGTCCATTCCGGTGGCCTCGTAGACCGCACGGCCCACAGCCGTGTTGAGGTCGTGGAAGGCGGGCAGGCAGTGCATGAAGATCGCCTCCGGGCCGGCAGCCGCCATGAGCGCGGCGTTGACCTGGTAGTCGTGCAGCGCCTCGACGCGCTCGTTCCACACGTCTTTGGACTCGCCCATGGACACCCACACGTCCGTGGCGACCACGTCGGCGCGCTCGACCGCCCCCACCTCGTCAGTGATCGTGATCCGGGCACCCGTCTGCTCCGCGAACTCCGCCGCGATGCGCTGGGCCTCGGCGTCGGGCTGGAAGGCCTGCGGCGCCACAATCCGCACGTCCATCCCGAGCATCGCGGAGGACACGAGCAGGGACCGGCCCATGTTGAAGCGGGCGTCTCCCACGTACACGTACGTGACGTCCTCGAACGGCTTGTCGACATGTTCGGCGATGGTGAGCGCGTCGGCGAGCATCTGGGTGGGATGCCATTCGTCGGTGAGCCCGTTGTAGACCGGCACGCCGGACCAAGCGGCCAGCAGTTCGACGTCGGACTGGTGGGCGCCGCGGAACTCGATCGCGTCGTAGAAGCGCCCGAGCACGGCCGCGGTGTCCGCGTAGCTTTCCTTGTGGCCGATCTGGGACGTGGTGCCGTCCAGCATGGTGACGTGGGCGCCCTGGTGGTATGCCGCCACCTCGAAGGCAGTGCGCGTGCGGGTGGAGGTCTTTTCAAAAATGAGTGCGATCGTCTTGCCCACTAGGCGCTGGACCTCACGCCCCTCGTAGCGTTGCCGCTTGAGGTCGGCTGCCAGTTCGATCAGCGCGCGCCACTGCGCGGGGGTGAAATCGGCCTCTTTGAGGAAGGAACGTCCGTGAAGTTCATGCATGTGGCCAGTTTATCCGCACGCACGCCCACGGGCGCGAGATTTCACCCCCGCGCGGGGGCCAATCATTCTGGTCAGACGGTTCCGGGCTGGGACTTCGCCGGGCCGTCTGGGTAGCCGTCCGGGTTATTGGACTGCCAGCGCCACGTGTCCTCGCACATGTCCTCGATCGTGAGCTCGGTCTTCCAGCCCAGCTCCTCGAGCGCGCGCGTGGGCTCGGCGAAGACCTCGTCGCGGTCCCCGGCGCGCCGCGGTGCGACCTCCTTGGCCAGCTCGTGCCCGCACGCCTTCTCGAAGGCGCTCACCAGCTCGAAGACGGAGGTGCCGCGCCCGGTGCCGAGGTTCCAGATTCGCACGTCCCACGGGCCGTCCATCATCTTTTCCAGGGCCACCACGTGGGCCTTGGCCAGGTCCACCACGTGCAGGTAGTCGCGAATGCACGAGCCGTCGCGCGTGGGGTAGTCGTCACCAAAGATGAGCAGCTTCTCCTGGCGGCCCGCGGCGACCTTCGCCACGGCCGGCATGAGGTTGTTCGGGATCCCGAGCGGGTTTTCGCCGATGCGTCCGGACTTGTGGGCGCCCACGGGGTTGAAGTAGCGCAGCAGGCCGAGTTTGAAGCCGTGGGCGTGGGCGATGTCGGTGAGGATGCGCTCGCCCGCCACCTTCGTGTAGCCGTAGGGGGAGAGGGAATCGAGGTGCTTCTCATCCTCCAGGAGCGGGAGCGGCACGTCGCCATAGACCGTGGCCGAGGAGGAGAAGACGATCTCCTTCGTGCCGGCGGCGATCATGGCCCGGGTGATGGAGAAGGTGGTGTTGAAGTTGTTCTCGTAGTAGTCGAGCGGCTTTTCCACCGATTCGCCCACGGCCTTGTAGCCGGCGAAGTGGATGACGGCGTCCGGGCGGGTCTTGAGGAAGATCTGGCGCGTGAGCTCGGGGTCGGCCAGGTCCGTCTTATACCATTCGAGGGAGCGCCCGGTGAGTTCCTCGAGGCGGTCGATCACGGTTTCTTTGGAGTTGGAAAAGTTATCGACGATCACGGGTTCGTGGCCCGCGGCGACCAGTTCCACGACAGTGTGCGAACCGATGTATCCGGCTCCACCTGCGACCAACACCTTCATTGCTCTTCCCTTCTCTCGGTGTGTCTTCTATCCTACTCCCGGCGAAGAATGCCCGCACTGGCCTGGCTTCTTTGGCATGATAAATGCATGGAACATCTGGCTTTATGGGGCGGCCGTTTTAGTGGCGCGCCCGCGGACGCACTGACCGAGCTTTCCCGCTCCACTCACTTTGACTGGCGCCTGGCACGCTACGATATCGCTGGCTCGCGCGCGCACGCTCGCGCCCTGCATAAGGCCGGCCTCCTGTCCGACTCCGAGTTGTCCGGGATGCTTTCCGCCCTCACGCTTCTCGACGACGACGTCGCCTCTGGTGCGTTCGGCCCTCGGCCCGACGACGAGGACGTCCACACGTGCCTCGAGCGCGGCCTCATCGAACGCGCCGGTGCGGAGCTCGGCGGGAAGTTGCGTGCCGGGCGTTCGCGCAACGACCAGATTGCCACCCTCATCCGGATGTACTTGCGCGACCAGGCCCGCCACATCGGCGGCCGGCTGCTCGACGTCGTCGACGCCCTCATGGCCCAGGCCGAGCGCGCGGGGGAGGCGATCATGCCCGGGCGCACGCACATGCAGCACGCCCAGCCGGTGCTCGTGGCCCACCAGCTGCTCGCGCACGTGTGGCCGATGCTTCGCGACGTCGGCCGGCTGGTTGATCTTGACATGCGGCTGTCCGAGAGCCCGTACGGTTCGGGGGCGCTGGCCGGCAACACGCTCGGCATGGACCCGCAGGCCGTGGCGGCGGACTTGGGCTTTGCCACGAGCTCGCCGAACTCGATCGACGGCACGTCCGCGCGCGACCTCGCCTCTGAATTCGCTTTCGTCATGGCGCAGATCGGCATCGACCTGTCTCGTATCAGCGAGGAGATCATCATCTGGAACACGAAGGAGTTCTCCTTCGTCACCCTCGACGACGCGTTCTCCACCGGATCGTCGATCATGCCGCAGAAGAAGAACCCGGACGTGGCCGAGCTCGCCCGTGGCAAGGCCGGCCGCCTCATCGGCGACCTCACTGGTCTGCTCGCGATGCTCAAGGGCCTGCCGTTGGCCTACGACCGCGACCTGCAAGAGGACAAGGAGCCCGTGTTCGATCAGGTGGACACCCTCGACGTGCTGCTGCCCGCCGTGGCCGGCATGATCGCCACGATGGAGCTCAACTATGAGCGGATGGCCGAGCTCGCCCCTCAGGGCTTCTCGCTCGCCACCGACATCGCCGAGTGGCTCGTGCGCCAGGGCGTGCCGTTCCGCGAGGCCCACGAGATCTCGGGCGCGTGTGTGGCCACGTGCGAGAAGCGCGGCATCGAGCTGTGGGACCTCACAGATGACGACTTTGCCCGGATCGACTCGCGCCTCACGCCCGCTGTGCGCGAGGTGCTGAGCGTCGAAGGATCCGTGGCCGCGCGTCGTGGGCGAGGAGGAACCGCGCCCGAGCGCGTGGCCGAACAGCGCCAGGAGGCCGCACGTCGCGTGCTCGAGCTACGCGAATTCACCAACTCCCGCGTTCACGCCCGCTAAACGCCGCTAACCACGACGGTCGCCCGCCTGAAGCGCCAGGCGGGCGACCGTCGTCGTTGGCTCAATTGAGCGGCGGGAATGCCTCGAGGGAGAACACGCGCTCGAGGGGGAGGTCGAAGAATGCGGCGATGCGCAGGGCCAGGTGGAGGGAGGGGGCGTACTCGCCGCGCTCGAGGTAGCCGATGGTCTGGTAGTGGACGCCCATCGCTTCGGCGAGCTCGCGCCGGGACACGCCGCGTTCCGTGCGCAGCAGCGCGATCCGGTTGTATACGACGTCGTCCTTCATCAGATTCCCATGGTGTTCTTCAGGTTTTGCTGGGCGCGGGCCACCGTGCCCAGGCTGACCTTGCTAAAACTCAAGACTATCGCCTTGCGCGCCACGATCATGCCAAGGAAGAACCACGCGGCGAGCACACCGCTGGAGAGAGCCACGTTCTCGGCCCCGCCGAGGAAGACCCAGCGTGAGACCACGCCGCCGTGGTAGATCGGCAGCACCTTTGAGACAGCCTGGAGCCAGCCGGGCAGGGGGTCTAGGGGGAAGAAGATCCCCGAGATTGCCATGAAGCCCATGAAGAGGAGCATCCCGATGATGAGCGCCGTGGCGGTCCGCGTCAACGCGCCGATGATGAAGCCCAGCGGGGCCGTGGCGGCGAGCGTGAGGATGAGGAAGGGGATGGCGAGCGCTACCTTGTCCCACGTCAGGGCGAAGCCGGGGATAAAGAAGAGGGTGGCGAGGAGGAGCAGCACCTGGGAGACGAGGATGACGCCGGCCGAGGTGATCAGCTTTGCCGTGGACCAGATCTTCACGCCCTGGGGGAGCGTGCGCACCCGCAACAGCGTGCCGGCCATGTACTCGTTATATATCTCCGCCGCGATCTGGTAGGCCACCATCGCCGAGAATCCGACGAGTGAACCGGCGATGAGGTAGTGGCCCACGCTCACGTCCATGCCCTCGACCAAACCCGTCAGCCGCCTGCCGAGGAACGTCCACAGCGCCGGGATGATGAGGATGTTGAGAGCGGACAGGCCCAGGAGCTGCGGACGCAGATCCGCCAGAGCCTGAATCCTCACTGCCTTACCAAAGTGTGACATCGCTATCCTTTCAGTTGCGTTTGTGGCCGACCAGATCGAGGTAGGCGTCTTCGAGGGTGGGCCGGGTGATGGTCAGGCCGGTGATGGCCGCCAGGTCGAGCGTTGCCACGAACTCTTCCACGTGCTCGGTGGGGTGGACGTGGCGCGTGTCACCCTCCACCCACGTCACCTCCGCCGGGCGCACGAACTTCTCGCGCAACTCGGTGGCGGTACCCTGAGCTGCGACTACGCCGTCGTTGATGATGGCGATCTTGGTGGAGAGCTTTTCGGCCTCCGGCAGGTCGTGGGTGGTCATGAGGACGCCGGTGCCGCGGTCGGCGGCGTCGGCGATGAGGTCGTGGATTTCGAGCTTGCCGGCCGGGTCAAGCCCGGTGGTCGGCTCGTCGAGGATGAGCAGGTCCGGTGATCCGATGAGCGCCGCGGCGAAGTCCGCCCGCCGGCGCTGGCCACCCGAGAGCTGCCCGAGGCGCTCGTTCTTTTTCCCGGTCAGCCCCACGCGCGCGAGCAGATCGTCGATGTCGCGGGTGGGCCGGCCCGCCGACTTGAAGGCATGCTCCATCCAGCCCAGCTGGTCGCTCACGCGCCACTTGGCGTGGTCGGTCCAGTGCTGCTGGACCAGCCCGATCCGGGTCCAGGTGGGCCCGTCCGTGAACACGGATACGGTTCCCGATACCGGGGCGTAGGTGCCGAGGATCACCTCGATGAGCGTGGTCTTGCCGGCGCCGTTGGGGCCGAGCACGGCGAGGAGTTCGCCGGCGTCGAGGCTGAGCGAGACGCCCTTCAACACCTCGTTCTTGCCGTAGGCGAAGTGTAGGTCGGTCACTGTCAGCATGAAACCTCCTTGTTGTCCTAACAGCTCTAACCGTAGTAGGAATACTACATCACGTCAACGACGTGCGCCGGACTGTCCGGACGCAGCGGCGGCGACGGCGTCGTGAACGCGGGCAGAATTGAGGCAAGAGAAGCAGTTGAGGCAAGATTGATGTGGTTCGCCGCCGCGGCGAGCGCAAAGGAAAGGGAATGAAGTGACGGACGTCCTCGAAGAACTGCAATGGCGTGGGCTCATCGCCCAAACCTCCGATATTGACGAGTTGCGCAAGGCGCTCTCGGAGGGGCCCGTGACGTTCTATTGTGGCTTCGACCCGACCGCGGCCTCTCTCCACCACGGCCACCTCGTGGCGGTCAAGGTCATGCGCCACCTGCAGATGGCCGGCCACAACCCGCTCGTGCTCGTGGGCGGCGCCACCGGCCTCATCGGCGACCCGCGCGCCAAGGGTGAGCGCCAGCTCAACACGAAGGACGTGGTGGCCGGGTGGGCCGAGGCGCTGCGCGGCCAGCTGGAGAGCCTGCTCGACTTCGAGGGCTCGCACGCGGCCCGCACGGTAAACAACCTTGACTGGACCAACGAGCTGTCCGCGATCGACTTCCTGCGCGATCTTGGCAAGTACTTCCGCATGGGCACCATGCTGAACAAGGACATCGTGAGGCGCCGTCTCGAGTCGGAGGAGGGGCTGTCATACACCGAGTTCTCCTACCAGATCCTCCAGGCGAATGACTACCTCCAGCTCTACCGCCGCTACGGCTGTACGCTCGAGGTGGGCGGGGATGATCAGTGGGGCAACCTCGTGGGCGGGCTCGATCTCATCCGCAAGACCGAGGGGGAGTCGGTGCACGTGCTCACCAACCCGCTCATCACCAAGGCCGATGGCACGAAGTTCGGCAAGACCGAGGGTGGGGCCGTGTGGCTCAACCCCGACATGCTTAGCCCGTACAAGTTCTACCAGTTCTGGCTGAATACGGCCGACGAGGACGTGGTGCGCATGCTCAAGGTCTTCACGTTCCTCGATCGGGATCGGATCGAAGAGCTGGAGACCGCAGTGGCGGAGCGTCCACAGGCCCGCGAGGCACAGCGCGTGCTGGCCGAGGAGGTTGCCACGTGGGTGCACGGCGCCGAGGCCACCGAGCGGGCCAAGCAGGCCTCGCTCGTGCTGTTTGGCAAGGCTGAGCCGGCGGGTTTGGATGAGCGCACGCTACTCGACGCCACGGCCGAGCTGCCTTCTGCCGAGGCGCGCGTGGGCGACGCCGTGGTGGACGTGCTCGTTTCGCTCGGGCTGGAGAAGGGCGCGGGCGCGGCGCGGCGCACGATCGCAGGCGGTGGCGTCTACATCAACAACGTCAAGGTTGAGGACGCCGGGCGCGTGATTGACGCGGGCGACGTGTTGCCGGGTTCGCTCGTGCTTCTGCGCAAGGGGAAGAAGAACCTGACGGCGATCCGCGTGCTGTAGGACACTGTTAGGAAAGGCGCCGGGGGAGTCCCCGGCGCTTTTTCGTGCCTTGACCTGGTCAAAAGTCCTAAATTGTGGCACGGCGAAAAAGATAATTTGATAATACCGAATCTAATAAGGGTTCCCTAAGAGAAAGTTAGCCATGTCTATTAAACGATTCCTTGCCCTCGCGTCGGCTTCGGTCCTTGCACTGACCATGTCGGCATGCTCGCAGGAAGACACTGGTTCGGATTCCGACGGCAAGCTCACCATCGTCGCCTCCACCGGCTACCTCGGGGACGCGGTCAGGAACATCGCTCCCGACGCCGACCTCACCGTGCTCGTCGGCCCCGGCGGAGACCCCCACACCCAGGAGCTCACCACCTCTGACACCGCGAAGATCGGAAAGGCGGACCTGGTGGTGTGGACCAGCCACGACATGGAGCACAAGATGATGGCCCAGTTCGACAAGCTGGGCGACCGCCAGATCCCCGCGGGCGAGGCGATCCCCGAAGCAGACCTCCTTCCCTGGGAAGAGGACGGCCAGATCGAGGGCCACGATCCCCACATCTGGAACGACCCGGTGGCCTGGCAGCTCGTGGTGACCGCCACGGCTGAGAAGATCGCAAAGATCGACCCCGACAACGCCCAGACCTACCGCGACAACGCCGCCGAGTACAACGGCAAGATTCAGGCCATGCACGAGGCCGCCAAAGCCGAGTTCGACAAGATCCCCGCGGAGCGCCGCACACTCGTCACCGGCCACGACGCCTTCAACTACCTCGGACGCACCTACGGCCTCGAGATCCACGCCACCGACTTTGTCTCGTCTGAGTCGGAGATGTCGGCCGTGCAGATCAACGAGCTGGCCACCCTCATCGCCGAGAAGAAGCTCCCCGTCATCTTCGCCGACAACCTCAAGAACCCCGAAGTCATCAAGCACCTGCAGGACGCCGTCAAGTCCGCCGGTTGGGACGTGAAGATCGCCGACGAGGAGCTCTTCGCTGACACGCTCGGCGTGGAGGCCCCGGTCGACACCTACCTGGGCGCGTTCCAGCACAACGTCGACGCCATCGTCGCTGGCCTCAAGTAGTCCGCGACACCTTGATCGCCGGAAGGAGAAACAGTGCACTTAGAGATCTCATCCTTGACTGCGGGTTACCGCGACCGCGTGGTACTCCACGCCGCCAGCATGTCCATCGATACGGGCCAGATCATGGCCATCCTCGGACCGAACGGTGCGGGAAAATCCACGCTCATCAAGGCGGCTCTAGGTCTCGTTCCGCCTCTGGCGGGCTCCGCCTCCTTCTTTGGCGAGCCCCTTTCCACCGTGCGGCATCGCGTGGGGTATATGCCGCAGGTGGCTGCGGTGGACTGGGATTTCCCGGCCACCGTGGGCGACGTGGTGCTCATGGGCACCTACGGCAGGCTCGGGTGGCTTCGCCGCCCGAGCCGCGCCCAATACGTGCTGGCGGATGAGGCGATGGATCGACTCTCAATCACTGACCTCGCCGACCGCCACATTTCCGAGCTCTCCGGCGGGCAGAAGCAGCGAACCTTCCTTGCGCGCACGCTCGCCGGAGAGCCCGACCTCCTTCTGCTCGATGAGCCTTTCGCCGGCGTCGATATCGCCTCCGCGCTCGCCATCACCGACGTGCTCCGCGGGCTTGCGGCCGAGGGCCGAGCGATCGGCGTCGTGCATCACGACCTGGGAACGGTCAAGGACTTCTGCACCCACGCCACCCTCCTGCGCGAGGGCCGGGTGGAGGCGACCGGGCCGCTCGACCAGGCCTTCACGCCCGCGACCATCCACCGCGCCTACGGGCTGGCGGAGGTGATCCCGGAGTGAGCCTCGCTGAATTTTTTGGCACCTACGCCTTCCGCACCACCGCGATCGGCACGACCCTCATCGGCGCCCTCGCCGGCGCGCTGGGGGCAATCCTTTATCTGCGCCGGCAGTCGCTGGCCTCAGACGTCGTCGGGCATTCCTCGCTCGCCGGCGTCATCAGCGCCTTCGTGATTGCCACGTTGCTCGGCTTCGACGGGCGTTCCATCCTCGTATTGACCGTGGGTGGGACGATCGCCTCCGTCCTCGCACTCCTTTTGACGAACGCGATCGCGCACCAGCGGGTGGGGATCGACGCCGCCATGGCAATCTCGATGGCCATCTTCTACGGCGGGGGCATGATCGGCCTCTACCTCGTCAACCATTCCACCCTCCCGAACCGCGGCGGCATCGACAGCTACCTTTTCGGGAACGCCGCCACCATGCGCCAGGTTGACATCATCACCGTGGCCTTCCTCGGCGGGATCGCTATCCTCGCCCTCCTGGCCTTTTGGAAGGAAATCAAGCTCTACTGCTTCGATGAGGTGGCCGCCCAGGTCCAGGGCTTCGCGCCGCGGAAGATGGAGGCGCTCGTCATCATCACCGCCACCGTGGCGATCGTGGTGGGAATCAAGGCCGTGGGCATGATCCTCGTGGTCGCGTTCGCGATCATGCCGCCGGCGGCCGCCCGCCAATTCACCACCTCGATGTCCGGGCTCGTGGCCGGCTCGGCGCTGATCGGGGGAGTCTCCGGACTCGTCGGGGCCTACTTCTCCGTGACCGCCGGGCGCGTTCCTACCGGCCCCGTCGTCGTTCTCATTCTCTTCGCCGTCTTCATCCTCGCCCTGGTCTTCTCCCCGCGGCGGATGTCGCGCCGACGCGCTGCGCGGGTTCGGAGGGCCGTCGCATGACATTCATTCTTTCTGTTCTCTTGCTCTCACTCACGACTGCGATCACGTGCGCCTTGCCGGGCACCTTCCTGGTGCTTCGCGGGCAGTCGATGTTGGTGGACGCGCTCTCGCACGCCGTCCTTCCCGGGATCGTGATCGGCGCGATCGTGTCTGGCAGCACGCATTCCCCGCTCATGACCTTAATTGCCACGGCGTGCGGGCTCATCGTCGTCGTCGGCGCGGACAAGCTCAAGGGCTCGGGGCTGCTTGCGGGAGATGCCAACCAAGGAGCGATCTTCCCCGCGCTCTTCGCGCTCGGAGTGCTGTTGCTATCCACGCGCCTATCCAACGTCCACATCTGCACCGACACCGTGCTCGTAGGCGACCTCAACCTCATGGCCCTACCCTCCGAGCACCTTTTGGTGGGCCGCCTCGACCTCGGTCCGAACATGATGTGGCTACTTTTGGGGGTGGCCGCGGTGAACGTGGCTTTCATGGTGGTGACTTACCGCGTGCTCCAGGCATCCACCTTCGACCGTGACTTCGCTGTCGTGTCAGGCATGCCTGTCAAGATCGTCGACACCGTTTTTATGATCCTGGTTGCCCTCACCGTGGTGGCGGCCTTTAACGTGGCGGGCGCGATCCTCGTTATTGCGCTCATGGTGGTGCCGGCTGCGACAGCGCTGCTGTTTTCGCGCAGCCTCAAGACTATGCTCGCGGCTTCCCTGGGGGTTGCGGTGGCTTCTGCAGTGGCTGGCTTCCTTATCGCCTGGCTCGCCGACGTTCCCACGACGCCGACCATGGCCTTCGTCGACGGCGTCATTTTCGTCGTCCTCATGTACCTCAGAGCGGCGCGCGAGAACCGTGCGCGCAAGGTGGCCGAGGGTGGTGTCTTCGAAGAACTGGCGGAATCTCGCGGTTTGAGGCTGTGACCAGTGACACCGTTCGTGAAATTGACGCCTGCGCCGTTCATGCGTAAAGTATCTATTCGTTGCCACGGAGAGCGACACAAACCCAAAGACGCAAATTCTTGAGGTGAGTCGCGCTCGACGGAGTCAAGACCTCGAACGATTTTGACACTGGGCAACGGGAATGCTAAGCTAGCGTTCCTCCCTTCGGAAGTTACCGCTCAAACGGTGGTTTTCGGATGTGGGTGTGTTGTTTGATATCTCAATAGTGTGTCAGCTTTTTATGTTGTGTTTTTTGCAGCTGGCCTTTTTGGTTGGTTGTGTTTTTTGCCAGTTTTTCTGGTTGTTTGAGTCTGTTTGTCAGGCTT
>NZ_LNIZ01000006.1 GCF_001469025.1 Trueperella bernardiae
GCAGGACTCCAGGCGGACCATTTCGATGATCTGATGGACCGCCTTTTCCTTGAACTCGACGGAATACTTTCTAGGCATAGTTCAATCCTTCCTTAGCTGAGGTAGGAACTAAACCCAGGACGCTTCATACTTATCTCTGCCTGTCTTCTACTTAGCGCGTGTGCGAGTAGCGAGGAACGTCTTGATAAACTCTCTCGGGCGATGATCGATGGCGGATACGCGACATCCTTTGAGCCGACGGATCAAGGTTATCTCGATAGGTTGGAGTCGGCCGGTTTGGGTGTCAGTGATGGCTGCATGAGCATCATAGAGATCACCGACCGTGAAAGGCTCGTCTTTGCTTCCGAGACTGGAATGCTTGCTACCGAGGTTGATGCGGCGTCACTGGCTATGGATTCGGATGGCAACACGGCAGTCAATGGTCGATTTATCCTGGTTAAGTCTCTCCAGGATGGCGAGTATTGCGCCACGCTCTACGGAGACTACTTGGAAGATCGCCCCTCACCTGAGATGGATGCGCGCCACGATGAGGCGGCGCGCTATTTCCGGTCGATTGGATAGTGCCCAAGGTCGGTCGGTGAGCCTGGGCGTGGGCCCAGGTTCACCGACGCCGGGCTGGCCAGCCGTCCTAAGGTGTGAGACCTGATGTCGAACCGGCATTTCGACCCTTGAGACAGAATTTGCTTAGCCCTCCCGTCTGAGCTGGAATAGTAGAGCGCCGGCGCGAGTCGGGGCTTCGCCAAGCAAGGGAGAGACAGTGCTCAAGGTTGGAATCGTCATGGGAAGCGCGAGCGATCTGCCGATTGTCCGCAAGGCGGCAGACATGCTCGATACGCTGGAAGTCCCCTACGAGGTCCACGTGTACTCGGCACACCGCACGCCCGATCAGGCGGCGGATTTCACCCGGAATGCCCGCGCGAACGGGATCGGTGTGATTATCGCTGCGGCCGGCATGGCGGCCCACCTCGCGGGTGCCGTGGCGGCGAACACCACGCTGCCCGTGATCGGCATTCCGCTCACCTCCTCCAACCTTGATGGCATGGACGCCCTCCTGTCCACCGTCCAGATGCCCCCGGGGATGCCGGTGGCCACGGTCGCGATCAACGGTGCGAAGAACGCGGCCATCCTCGCCGCCCAGATCATTTCCCTGACCGACCCGGAGCTCGCCGCACGCATCGAGGCCGATCGCGAGGCCACAAGGGCCGCCATCCTCGAGAAGAACGCCGAAGTCGAGGCCGAGTTTAACTAAGTGCAGGGGCGCCAGCAGGCGCCCCTTATCACGTGCGCGTTGCGCGCTTATCGATAACCATCACCTATCAAGAGAATCGCAGGAACATGTACGGTCCCCAGCTTTACGAAGGCAAGGCAAAGAAGGTTTACGCAACGGACAACCCGGAGCAGGTTGTGGTGTCCTACAAGGATGACGCCACGGCGTTCGACGGCCAGAAGAAGGGCACGATCGCGGGCAAGGGTCTGGTCAACAACCGCATGTCGAACCTGGTGATGCGCATCCTCGAGGAGCACGGCGTGCCCACCCACTACGTGGAGGAGCTGAGCGACCGTGACACGATCGTGAAGAAGGTGGACATCGTCCCGCTCGAGGTCATCATCCGCAACGTGTCGGCCGGCTCGTTCGCCAAGCGCTACGGCGTGGAGGAGGGCATCGTCTTCGACGCCCCCACGATCGAGTTCTCCCTCAAGGACGACGCCCTGGGCGATCCGCTCATCAACTCCTACCACGCCCTCGCTCTCAAGCTTGCCACCGCTGAGGAGATCGAGCAGATCAAGGACTACACGTTCACGGTCAACCGCGTCCTGTCCGAGTACTTCGCCACCCTCAACCTGCGCCTGGTGGACTTCAAGGTCGAGTTCGGCCGCCTCGCGGATGGCACGATCGTGCTGGCGGATGAGATCTCCCCGGACACGTGCCGCCTGTGGGACCTGGATACGGGCGAGAAGCTGGACAAGGATCGTTTCCGCCGCGACCTGGGCGGCGTCGAAGAGGCCTACGCCGAGGTCATGGCGCGCGCCCTGGGCAACAAGTAACAAGTAGCGGGAGTTTAGGCCACCAATGGCTCTTGAAGAGGAATGCGGGGTCTTCGGGGTTTTCCGGCCCGAGGCCGGTTATGTCGCGCACGATTCGTACTACGCCCTTTACGCCTTGCAGCACCGCGGGCAGGAGAGCTGCGGGATCGTGGTCAACGACGACGGCGTGTTCGCCGAGCACCGCGACGTCGGCCTGGTCGGTGACGTCTTTACTGCCCCTGTGTTGGAGCGCCTGGGGACGGGCGAGATGGCGACGGGCCATGTGCGCTACGGCACGACGGGCTCGCGTAGCCGGATCAACGCCCAGCCGCTCGTGGTCAACCACATGAAGGGCACGCTGGCGATCGCCCACAACGGCAATCTGGCCAACGCCTCCGAGCTCCGCCGGGAGTTGGAGATGCGCGGCTCGATCTTCCAAACGACCACGGACACCGAGGTGATCTCGTACGAGATCATCCACGAGCGTCTGCGCACCAAGTCGATCGAGGCCGCTGTCGAGTCGGCGATGAACTACCTGGTGGGGGCGTATTCGTTGGTGGTGATGTCGCCGCAGAAGCTGCTGGCGATTCGCGATCCGCACGGTTTTCGCCCGCTGTGTATCGGCACGCTCGACGACGGTGGAGTCGTCTTCGCGTCGGAGACGTGTGCGTTGCACGCGGTGGGCGCCACCTACCTGCGGGATGTGGAGCCGGGGGAGATCGTCATCGCCGAGCGCGCGCCGGAGGGGGCGCAGGCCCCGATTTCGCTGCGTTCGATTCGCACGCACTGCGGCACGACCCCGCACACGGCCTGCGTGTTTGAATACATCTACTTTGCGCGCCCGGATTCGGACGTGGATGGGATGAGCGTGCATACCGCCCGCCAGCGCGCGGGCCGCTTCCTCGCCCAGTCACACCCGGCGGAGGCGGACATCGTGGTGGGCGTGCCCGATTCGGGGCTTGACGCCGCGATGGGCTTCTCCCAGGAGTCCGGTATTCCATACGACACGGGATTCATCAAGAATAAGTACATCGGGCGTACCTTCATCTCCCCGGGCCAGTCCAGCCGTGAGCGTGGGGTGCGGATCAAGCTCAACCCGGTGCCGTCGGTGGTGGCGGGCAAGCGCGTGGTGTTGGTGGATGATTCGATCGTGCGTGGCACTACCTGCAAGCGCATCATCCGCCTGCTGCGCGAGGCAGGCGCCACGGAGGTCCACTTCCGGGTCTCGGCACCGCCGTTCCTCAACCCGTGCTACTACGGCACGGACATCGATTCGCGCGAGAAGCTCATCGCGTGCCATATGAGCGAGGAGGAGATCCGGCAGGATATCGACGCCGATTCGCTTGGCTACCTCTCGATCGAGGACGCGCGGCGGATGGCCGAGCCGGCGAAGATCGGTGGCTTTTGCACGGCGTGCTTCGACGGCAATTACCCCACCCCGGTGAGCGACCCGGAGGTGAGCCGCTACAAGCGGACGATTAGGACGGGCGTGGTCAAGACCGACGACACCCCCACGATGTGGCAGATGAAGGAGGCTCGCCCATGACGAGCGATTCCCATTCCGATTCCTACGCGGAGGCCGGGGTCGATATCACGGCCGGTTATCGGGCTGTGGAGCTCATGGCCCGGCACGTGGAGCGCACCCGCACCCCGGGCGTGGTCTCAGGTTTGGGCGGGTTTGGGGGCCTGTTCGCCCCGGAGGTGGCGGGCATGGAGCGCCCGATCCTCGTATCGGGCACGGACGGCGTGGGCACGAAGCTCAAGCTTGCCTTTGCGCTCGACCGCCACGACACGGTGGGTGTCGACTGCGTGGCAATGTGCGTCAACGACATCGTGTGCTCTGGCGCCCGCCCGCTGTTTTTCCTCGACTACATCGCGTGTGGCAAGAATGTTCCCGAGCGCATCGAGCAGATCGTGGCCGGCATCGCCGAGGGCTGCGTGCAGGCGGGCGCGGCGCTGATCGGCGGGGAGACGGCCGAGATGCCGGGCTTCTACCCCGAGGATGAGTACGACCTCGCCGGCTTCGCGGTGGGCATGGTGGACGAGGCGAAGATGATGAAGAACGAGGCCCTGCCGGGCGACGTCGTGATCGGGCTTGCGTCCTCCGGCGTGCATTCGAATGGCTTTTCGCTGGTGCGCCGCGTGTTCGACATGGACCCGGAGGCCCTCGGCACGCACTACCCGGAGTTGGGCCGCACGCTCGGCGAGGCGCTCATCGAGCCGACGAAGATCTACGTGAGGCCCATCCTGGCGCTGGCCGAGGCGGTGGACGTCAAGGCGGTCAGCCACATCACCGGCGGCGGCCTGTACGAGAATCTGCCGCGCGCCCTGCCCGCCGGGCTTGGCATGCGGATCGACACAGCCGCGATCGCCCGCCCGCCGATCTTCGACCTCATCGCGCGCGAGGGTGACATCCCCGAGCGCGACATGTACAACACGTTCAACATGGGCCTGGGCATGGCCGTGGTGGTCAGCCCCGACGACGTCGATGGGGCACTTTCCGCCCTGGCCGCCGCGGGCGAGCCGGGCACCGTGATCGGCGAGGTCACCGCGTCGGAGGGCATCGAGCTGTGAGGGTAGCTGTGCTCTGCTCGGGCGGGGGAACCAACCTCCAGGCGCTCATTGACGCCGCGGCCGATGGCCGCCTCCAGCACGCGCAGCTGGCGCTCGTGGGCGCGGACCGGGACTGCTTCGCGCTTGAGCGCGCCGAGCGGGCCGGGATCTGCGCCGTGCGCGTGGCGACCAGCGACTTGGCCCGGGTGCTCGAGGAGGCCGTGATCGACGTCGTGGTGCTGGCCGGGTACCTGGCGATCGTGCCGGCCGAGGTCACGAGCGCCTACGCGGGCCGCATGATCAACATCCACCCCTCGCTCCTGCCGGCCTATGGCGGCCCGGGCATGTACGGCCTGCGCGTCCACGAGGCCGTGTTGGCCGCGGGCGAGGAGGTCACGGGCGCCACTGTACACCTGGTCACCGACGAGGTGGACGGCGGGCCGATCCTGTGCCAGGCCGAGGTGAAGGTCGAGCCGGGGGACACCCCGCAGTCGTTGCAGGCGCGTGTGATGGAGCAGGCCGAGTGGCGTCTGTTGCCGGCCGCGCTCGCGGAACTAACGCAGAAGCTGGAAGGGGCTGGCCGATGAAGGTCATGGTCATTGGGTCGGGCGGGCGCGAGCACGCGCTCGTGCGCAAGCTGGCGCAAAGCCCGCGCGTGAGCGAGATCGTGGTGGCGCCGGGCAATGCCGGCATCGCCCGCGAGGACGGCCGGGGAGCCGCCGTCACCCGCGTGCCGATCGGCGCGCTCGACATCGATGAGCTGGTCACCTACGCCGCATCGAACGCGGTAGACTTCGCCGTCGTCGCCCCGGACGACCCGCTCGTGGCCGGCGCGGTGGACGCCTTCGCCGCCGCCGGGATCCCCGCCTTCGGCCCGAACGCGGCCGCCGCCCAGATCGAGGGCTCGAAGTCGTTCGCGAAGGCCTTCATGGCCCGCCACGCCATCCCCACCGCCGGTTACGCCGTCTACGACGACGAGGCGGCGGCCCTCGCCCACATCGCCACCTGCCCGCTGCCCGTGGTGGTCAAGGCTGACGGCCTGGCGCTCGGCAAGGGCGTGACCGTGGCACTCACGCGTGAGGATGCCGAGTCGGCCGTGCGCGAGGCGATGGCGGGCCGCTTCGGCGAGTCCGGCAAGCGCCTGGTGATCGAGGAATTCCTGACCGGCCCGGAAGTGACCGTGCTGGCCTTCACGGACGGTAAGGCGATCCGCCCGATGGTGTCCGCCATGGATCACAAGCGCCTGCTCGACGGCGACCAGGGCCCGAACACCGGCGGCATGGGCGTCATTGCCCCGAGCCCGCTCTACACGCCTGAGGTCGCGCAGCGGTGCGAGCGCGAGATCTTCCGCCCCACCGTGGACGGCCTGGCCGAGGAGGGCACGCCCTTCACCGGCTGCCTCTACTTCGGCCTGATCCTTACCGAGGACGGCCCGAAGGTCATCGAGTACAACTGCCGCTTCGGCGACCCCGAGACCCAGGTGGTCCTCCCACTCCTCGAGTCCGACCTGCTCACCATCTTTGAGGCCACGACGAATGGGACGCTGGGCGAAGTCGACGTCGACTTCGCACCCGGCGCCGCCGCCTGCGTGGTCATGTCCGCTGAGGGATACCCGGCCTCGCCGCGCCGGGGCGACCCGATCGACCTGCCCGCCGACCTCGAGGAGCACGTGGTCATGGCCGGCGTGGCCGAGAACGAGGGCCAGCTGGTGACGAACGGGGGCCGCGTGCTCGGCGTCGTCGGCCAAGCCGATACCCTCGCTGGCGCCCTCGATCTCGCCTACGAGCGCACCGCGCGCATCTCCTTCGCCGGAGCCCACTACCGTACCGACATCGCCCACCAGTTCCGCCACCCGTAAAGGAAAATCATGCACCGCATCTACGTCGAAAAGAAGCCCACCGAACGCCTCGAGGCGGCGGCCCTCGCGTCCGAACTGCGCGACGTCCTCGGCCTGAACGTCGGCCAAGTGCGCGTGCTCAACCGCTACGACGTGGATGGGCTCACCGACACCGAGTTTGCCGCCGTCGTCCCCACGATCCTGTCCGAGCCGCCCGTGGACGTCACGTTCTCCTCGCTTGACGACGCCGACCTGGCCGGTCACGTCTTTGCCGTCGAGCCGCTGCCGGGCCAGTTTGATCAGCGCGCCGACTCGGCCGCCCAGTGCATCCAGATCCAGCTGTCCGGGCAACGCCCGGCCGTGCGGGCCGCGAAGGTCTATGCGATCGAGGCGGACGAGGCGGCGCTCGCGGCGATCAAGGGCTACGTCATCAACCCGGTGGAGGCGCGGGAGGGCGACCTGGCCCAGCCCGAGAGCCTGGAGGCGGACGTGACGGAGCCGGCCGACGTCGTGAGCGTGGAGCTGGTCGGCGCGACGGATGCCGATCTTGCTGCTCTACGCGCCGAGTTGGGGCTCGCTATGAGCGGGGCGGACCTGGCGATGCTGCGCGACTACTTCGCCGCCGAGGGCCGCCAGCCCACGATGACCGAGGTCAAGGTGGTGGACACGTACTGGTCGGACCACTGCCGGCACACCACGTTCAACACGATCTTGGACGAGGTAACCTTCGCCGCCCCGCAGGTCGAGCAGGCCTTCCAGACCTACGTGGACGCGCGCGCCGAGCTCGGGCGCACCAAGCCCGTCACCCTCATGGACATGGGCACGATCGGTGCGAAGGTGCTGCGCTCGCGCGGCAAGCTCGTCCATCTCGACGAGTCGGAGGAGATCAACGCCTGCACGATCCGCCGCGACGTGGAGGTGGACGGCAGGGCCGAGCCGTGGCTCATCCTGTTCAAGAACGAAACGCACAACCACCCCACCGAGATCGAGCCCTTCGGCGGGGCAGCCACCTGCATCGGCGGTGCCATCCGCGATCCGCTGTCCGGGCGCGGCTACGTGCACGGCGCCATGCGCCTGACCGGCTCCGGCGACCCGCGCACGCCCCTGTCCGACACCCTCGAGGGCAAGCTGCCCCAGCGCGCGATCGCCCAGCGCGCGGCCGCGGGCTACTCCTCCTACGGCAACCAGATCGGGCTGGCCACCGGCATCGTAGATGAGATCTACCACCCCGGCTACGTGGCCAAGCACATGGAACTCGGCGCCGTGGTCGCGGCCGTGCCGGCTGACCAGGTGCGGCGCGAGGAGCCGACGGCGGGCGACGTCGTCGTGCTAGTTGGCGGCGCCACCGGGCGCGACGGCATCGGCGGGGCCACCGGCTCGTCCAAGACACACACCACCGAGTCCCTCACTACGGCCGGCGCCGAGGTCCAGAAGGGCAACGCGCCCGAGGAACGCAAGCTCCAGCGCCTCTTCCGCAACCCGGACGCCTCCCGCCTCATCAAGCGATGCAACGACTTCGGCGCGGGCGGCGTCGCCGTGGCTGTGGGTGAGCTCACCGACGGGCTCGACATCAACCTCGACGCCGTGCCCAAGAAGTACGAGGGCCTGGACGGCACCGAGATCGCGATCTCCGAAAGCCAGGAGCGCATGGCCGTGGTGGTCGAGGCCACCGACGCCGAGGAGTTCATCGAGCTCGCCGCCTCCGAAAATCTGCAGGGCACGATCATCGCAACTGTCACCGATTCGGCCCGCCTGCGCATGTTCTGGCGCGGGGCGCCGATCGTGGACATCGCCCGGTCCTTCCTCGACACGAACGGCGCCGAGCAGCGCGCTCGTGCCGATGTCGCGCCCGCGGGAGACTGGCGCGCCACCGCCCTGGGGCGTGCCGGATCGTTCGCCGAGCGCCTGGCCGAGGTGGCGGGCGACCTCAACGTGGCCTCCAAGAAGGGGCTCTCCGACCGCTTCGACTCCACCGTGGGCGCCGGCACCGTGCTCATGCCCTACGGCGGCACCCGCCAGGCCACCCCGATCCAGGCGATGGCCCACCGCCTGCCCGCCTTCGCCGCCACCGACGCCGCGACCGTCATGGCCTGGGGCTACAACCCCTACCTCAGCGAGGCCAGCCCCTTCCACGGCGCCTACCTCGCGGTGATCGAGTCCGTGGCCAAGCTCGTGGCCACGGGGGCCAGCGCCGACGACGTCTACCTCTCCTTCCAGGAATACTTCGAGGGCCTGGGCGAGGACCCGGCCCGCTGGGGCAAGCCCGTGGCCGCCCTGCTCGGCGCGCTCGAGGCCCAGATCGGTCTCGGCACCGGCGCGATCGGCGGCAAGGACTCGATGTCCGGCTCCTTCCAGGACCTGACCGTGCCGCCCACGCTCGTGTCCTTCGCGCTCGCGGTGGACGACGCCGGGCACATGGTCCCCAACCAATTTAAGGCCGCCGGCAACCGGGTGACGGTGCTCCGCCCGCGGATGGCTGAGGGCGGGGCGCTCGCGGGCCTGCCCGAGCCTGAGTCGCTGCTCGAGGTTTTTACCCAGGTCACCGAGCTGCTACGCAGCGGTGCGGTGGTCAGTGCATACACGCCCGGCCGCGGCGGCCTCGCCGAGGCCGTGGTGAAGATGGCCGCCGGTGAGGGGCTTGGTTTTGACTTCGAGGGCGCCGACCTCGACTCGCTCTTCGACTACACCTACGGGGCCTTCGTGCTCGAGTGGGCCGACGGTGTGGGGGCTGAGGGGGTCGGCGGTACCGCAGGGGGTGGCGCGGACGGCGTCGTCGGCGAGGTGCTCGGAACCGTGGCGCCGGAGGGCTTCTCCTTCGGCGAGGAGCGCGTGGCCAGCGCCGAGATCTTCGAGCTCAACGAGTCCGTGCTCGACGTCGTCTACCCCCGCCACGCCGACCAGCCCGGCGAGGTGCCGGCGAACGTGGGGAGCCAGCCGCGCGTCGTCACTACGAAGGGGGCGGCAAGGGCCGGCGTGAGCGCCCTCATCCCCGTGTTCCCTGGCACGAACTGCGAATACGACACCGCGCGGGCCGTTCAAGCCGCGGGCGGCAAGGCAAACGTGTTCGTGGTGAAGAACCGTAGCGAGGAGGACATCGCGCGCTCGGTGGAAGGATTCGCCGCCGCGCTCGCCGATTCCCAGATGCTCGTCATCCCCGGCGGATTCTCCGGCGGCGACGAGCCCGACGGCTCAGCCAAGTTCATCACCTCGTTCCTGCGCAACGAGGCTCTGGTGGAGGGCGTGGGCCAACTGCTGGATCGCGGCGGTCTCATCCTTGGCATCTGCAACGGCTTTCAGGCCCTGGTCAAGCTCGGGCTGGTGCCGTACGGCAAGATTGTGGAGCCGCGCCCCGAGGCACCCACGCTCACCTTCAACCGGATCGGCCGCCACCAGTCGAGCATCGTGCGGGTGCGGGTGGAGAACACTTCCAGCCCGTGGCTGGCCGGGGTCAAGCCGGGGGAGGTCTACTCGGTGCCGATCTCCCACGGCGAGGGCCGTTTCCACGTGTCGGACCAGGACCTGCAGGCGATGATCGCGGGTGGGCAGATCGCCACCCGCTACGTTGACCTGGCGGGGGAGCCCACCATGGACATCGCCGCCAACCCCAACGGCTCAGTGGCCGCGATCGAGGGCATCACCTCGCCCGACGGGCGTGTATTTGGCAAGATGGGCCACGCCGAGCGCATCGGTGCGAACCTCTACCGCAACGTGCCGGGCCGCTACGACATGAGGCTCTTCGAGTCGGCGGTGGCCTACCTGGGGTAGGGAGGCCACCGACACCGGCGCACAAACCTACTTTTGCCCCTTGCGGTGGCGCTTCTGGGGTACGACGACGTCGGGTATCTCGCGTTGCATGAAGCGGTCAAACTGGGGGACCGTGAGTGACGCGTAGCCGTGTGTAGGAGTGTAAAGCAAGCCCATGTTGATCAACTCTGACCGCGTGGGCCCGAGGCTTTGTGAATCGCGATGCATCACCTTAGCTACAGCACTAGCCTTTTGAGGACCGGGTCCGAGCTCTGCCATAGCGCGGAGATAAGCAGCTTGAAGTGGGGTGGCGCGGTCAAGGCGAACGCGGAAGAACGACACATCCAAACCTGACTCGAAAATCGGGATCGACCTCTCGACATCGTGGCGTCGAATCGGGGATTCCGGTGCCACCCCCCACACAGCAGATCCAAGCTCCTGAATAAAATAGGGGTACCCCTCAGTGACGTCGATCGCGCATTGCAGTGCGTCTTCTTCCCAAATCACACCTTCTTGGCGTGCTGGATCAGCGAACGCTTTGCGTGCATCGTCTTCGTCAAGCGAGTCAATCTTTGGAAAAGTAAACAGGCGCTCCGAATACGATTTCGCATCTCCAGCCAACTCGGCGATCTGTGGTAGGCCAGCTCCCACCAAAGTGATAGGCAGAGCGCGCTGAACGGTCTTGTGAATGGCCATGATGAGGGATTCCAACTGGTTGCGATCCAGGAACTGGATTTCATCGATCAGTAGGACCACTCCGCACTTATGTGCTTGGGCTGCTTCTCCGACGCTCACGAGAAGCTCGGTCAAGTCATATTCGAGTACTTGTGAATCAGCTAGACCGTCAAAATCAGTGATATTGAGGCCTGCGCTGACAGCTCCATCAGGATCGAAGCTCATAGAAAATGAGCCGAGGACCCGTGCCGCTCTTTCGAGGCGAGCGTCCCATCTTTTTCGAGGGCGAAATACGCAACAGTGTGGTACGAAGCCTCATGGCAATCTGCTGCCGGAACCGATTCTCATCGTGTTTTGATGCTTCGAACTCGACAGTGACCCACCCCGAATACTCGGCGCGCTCACGAAACTCGTTAAGCAGAACAGTCTTGCCAACTCCGCGCAACCCGGTGATGATCATCGAGCGGGCGGGGCGGCCTTTCATGCTCCTAGCCAAGAGAATCTCAAATCTATTCAGTTCATCCTCACGGCCAGCGAGAACGGTGGGTTTCGCACCTGCATTGGGGGTGTACGGGTCATCGACGTAGTGTACGTACTAATTTTATCAGGTTTATGCATTTATGGGCATTTTATCTAACTAAGCTAAAGCGCCCATAAATACATAAAATAGCGATAAATGGATAAAATCGGTCGGTTCGAGGCTGTGTGGCTATGTCGCCTCGGGTGAATCACCCTCGCCGCCGGCGCCGGATTAAAATATCTTGGACGTTTTCGGGGCGATCTCCCCATATGGGGAGATCGCCCCGAAAACGTCCAGTGAATTGAAACCGGTTGCCGTGCCTGGCTAGGAAGCGCGGCTGCGGCGGCGCTGACGCGACAGGCGGTTGCGCTCTTCTTCCGACAGGCCACCCCACACCCCGTAGGGCTCGTTGTGGGAGAGGGCGTACTCGCGGCACTCGTCGAGAACGGGACAGGTTTGGCAGATTCGCTTCGCTCGTTCGATGCGGCGCCGGCGCGGACCGCCGCGCTCACCTTCGGGATGGAAGAAGAACTCCGGATCCATCGTGTTGCACGATCCCAGTGCCTGCCAGTCCCAATAGTCGACCAGTGCGCCCTGCACATCCTTGATGCGAGCTACCACGTTCACTTCCTTCGAGTCGCTCAGCGCCATATCTCGGCGTCGTGAGAATCCACTAACGACAGTACCCTACACGCCCATTTTTTGGAATAGTCCAAGTTCAGCGCTGAGAAAATGTCTGGACATCGGATCGTGGTGAACGCGGCATGAGATCGGGTGTAGTTGTGCTGGCCAGCCGCATATGATGGAAAGGTGACTAATGATCCTTTCGCACTTGTTGGTTTAACCTACGATGATGTCCTCCTCCTGCCGAATGCCACGGATGTGGTGCCGTCCGAGGTTGACACCACGTCACGATTGACTCGCAACATTTCCGTGCGCGTCCCGCTGCTGAGCGCGGCGATGGATACTGTGACGGAGGCGGGCATGGCGATCGCGATGGCGCGCCAGGGCGGTATTGGTATCCTGCACCGCAACCTCTCGATCCCTGACCAGGCGCAGCAGGTGCGCGTGGTCAAGCGCTCGGAGTCGGGCATGATTTCTGACCCGGTGACGATCGGCCCGGACGCCACGATTGACGAGCTGGACGCGCTGTGCGGCCAGTACAAGATTTCGGGCCTGCCGGTGGTGGACGAGGGCAACACGCTGCTCGGTATCATCACCAACCGCGACCTGCGGTTCATCCCGCAGGAACAGTGGGCTACGATGCGGGTGTCCGAGGCGATGACGCCGATGCCGCTGGTCACCGGCCGTGAGGGGATCGTGCGTGAGGAGGCTGCCCGCCTTCTGCGCGAGAACAAGATTGAGAAGCTTCCCCTGATCGACGACGACGGCCGTCTCACCGGCCTCATCACGGTCAAGGACTTCACCAAGTCGGAGAAGTACCCGCACGCAACGAAGGACGAGCACGGCCGGTTGCGCGTGGGCGCAGCCGTTGGCTACTGGGGAGATGCCTGGGAGCGCGCCGAGGCGCTGGCCGAGGCGGGCGTGGACGTGCTGGTGGTGGATACCGCGAATGGTGAGGCCAAGCTGGCGCTCGACATGATCCGTAGGATCAAGGCCGACTCGCGCTTCGACGGCGTGGACGTGATCGGCGGCAACGTGGCCACCACGGAGGGTGCCCAGGCGCTTATCGACGCCGGAGTGGACGCGGTCAAGGTGGGCGTGGGCCCGGGCTCGATCTGCACCACCCGCGTGGTCGCCGGCATTGGCGTGCCGCAGGTGACCGCGATTCACCTGGCCTCCCTGGCGTGCGGCCCGGCGAACGTGCCGCTCATCGCCGACGGCGGCCTGCAGTACTCGGGTGACATCGGCAAGGCGCTCGCGGCCGGCGCCTCCACAGTGATGCTTGGCTCGTTGTTGGCGGGTTGCGAGGAATCTCCGGGCGAGCTTGTGTTCGTCAACGGCAAGCAGTACAAGTCCTACCGTGGTATGGGCTCGCTCGGCGCGATGAGTTCGCGCGGGCGCGTGTCCTACTCGAAGGACCGCTACTTCCAGGCCGACGTGTCCTCGGATGACAAGATCGTGCCCGAGGGCATCGAGGGCCAGGTGCCGTTCCGTGGTCCGCTCGGCTCGGTCATCTACCAGCTGGTGGGCGGCCTGCATCAGACCATGTTCTACACGGGCGCGCGCACGATTCAGGAGCTGAAGGATAAGGGCCGCTTTGTGCGGATCACCGCAGCTGGCCTGCGTGAATCGCACCCGCACGACATCCAGATGACGGCCGAGGCGCCGAACTACAGCTCGCACAACTAGACGCGACACTCGGGGCTCACCCCGAGGTGCCCAGGGCGGCGGCCGGTCGGCCGCCGCCCTCGCGCATTCCCGGGTGCCGGCCAGCTTCGGGCGGCACGGCCGGCGGGGGCTTACCTGGCGATCGGCCAGCCGCGCGGCTCCGAGCTCGCGTTCGGTTTGTTGCGCGTGATGAAGTCCATGAATTCGTTGTAGGCCTTGCGCTGGTCGTTGATCACCACGTCGATCGGGGCCTCGGCCATGGCCGGGTACTTCTCCAGAATCCGATCGAGCACCCGCAGGGTCATGAGGACGTCCCCTTCGGCGTCGTGGAACGTTTCGGGCGCCACCCCGTAGTGCGCCGCGAGGTTTTCCAGGCGGCGCTTGCCCTTGCGGTAGCGGTCCACGTGCCGATCGAGGAAGTACGGGTCGATCACCGGGTAGACCTCGCCGCCCAGTCGATCGGCGAGCGTGGGCAGGCCGTGGCGGGCGAGCTCGGATTCGAGCAGCGTGATGTCATACGAGGCGTTGTAGGCCACCACAGGGTTGCCGCCGGCCATGTGCCGGGCCAGCATGTCCGCGACCTCGGCCAGCACCTCTACAGCCGGGCGCCCCTCGGCCCGCGCGCGTTCGGTGGTGATGCCGTGGACGGCGGCGGCCGCCTCGGGGATCGGCACGCCCGGATCGGCGAGCCACGTGTAGCGTTCTTCGCGCCCGCCTTCTTGGATGACGATCGCGGCGGTGACCAAGCGGTCATTGAACACGTCAATGCCCGTGGTTTCCGTATCAAAACCCGCGCGGGGGAGGGTGGTCCACATATCAGCTCCTTGTGTTTTCCCCCAGTCTAAATGGCGTCTCCGACACTTTTCGAAAGCGTCCTGCTCCCCGCCGCGCCCCACCCGGCAGTGGTGGCGCGATGGGCTAATCTAGAGGGGTGAGTGAAACGGAAATTGGGCGCGGCAAGCGCGCACGTGTTGGCTATTCTTTTGACGACATCTCGATCGTCCCCTCGCGCCGCACCCGCGACGCCGCCGACGTCTCGATCACCTGGCAGCTGGACGCGGCTCTGCTCGAGATCCCCATCATGGCAGCCCCGATGGATTCGGTGACCTCGCCGGCTACGGCGATCCGCATCGGCGAGCTGGGCGGAGTCGGCGTGCTGGACCTCGAGGGTATCTGGACTCGGTATGAGGACCCGGAGCCGATCCTCGAGCGGATCGCAAACGAACCGGAGGAAACGGCCACGGACCTCCTGCAGGAGGTTTACCGCGAGCCAATCAAGGACGAGCTGATCGTGGAGCGCCTGGCCGAGATCCGCAACGCCGGCCAGATTGTGGCCGGCGCCCTGTCCCCGCAGCGCACCCAGGAATACTGGCGTACGGTGGCCGGCGCGGGCGTGGACTTGTTCGTCATCCGCGGCACCACCGTCTCCGCCGAGCACGTCTCCTCCAACCGTGAGCCGCTCAATCTCAAGCGTTTCATCTACGAACTTGACGTGCCCGTGATTGTGGGCGGCGCGGCGTCCTACACCGCGGCCCTTCATCTCATGCGCACCGGTGCCGCCGGCGTCCTCGCCGGCTTCGGCGGCGGGGCCACCACCGCCAACCGCCGCACCGTGGGAGTGGCGGTTCCGATGGCCACCACGGTCGCGGACGTGGCAGCCGCGCGTCGTGAATACATGGACGAAACCGGCGGGCGCTACGTCCACGTCATCGCCGACGGGCAGATCTCCACGTCGGGCGACCTAGTCAAGGCGATCGCGTGCGGCGCCGACGGTGTCATGCTTGGCACCGCCCTCGCTCGCGCCACCGAGGCCCCCGGCCGCGGATACCACTGGGGTGCGGAGGTCTATCACCGCTCGCTCCCGCGCGGGGAGCGGGTCCATGTGGGCACGCGCGCGCCGCTGGAGAAGATTATTGGCGGGCCGTCGTCGTCGGCGGATGGCCTGACTAACTTCACCGGGGCGCTGCGCCACGCGATGGCGATGACCGGCTACCTTGACCTGAAGGAGTTCCAGCGCGTGCAGATCTCCGTGGGGCAGATTTCCTAAGGTTACCCTAAGCTAGGAGCGCAAGGCCGTGGCTGACCCCCGGAAATCGTGGGAAGATGGCCGCGTCCACTTGAGTTGCGAAGGAGTGACCATGAAGTACCGCATTGAGCACGACACGATGGGCGAAGTGAAGGTTCCCGCTGACGCCCTCTACCGTGCCCAGACTCAAAGGGCCGTTGAGAACTTTCCGATCTCGGGCAAGACCCTCACGCCCCCGCACATCCACGCCCTGGCCCAGATCAAGCGCGCCGCCGCGATCGCCAACAACGAGCTCGGCGTGCTGGACGACGCGCGCAAGAACGCCATCGTCAAGGCTACCGACGCCGTGATCGCCGGCGAGCACGATGACCAGTTCCCGATCGATGTCTTCCAGACCGGCTCGGGCACCAGCTCCAACATGAACACCAACGAGGTGCTCTCCACCCTCGCCTCGAGCGACGAGCTGGACGTCCACCCGAACGACCACGTCAACGCTTCGCAGTCCTCCAACGACGTCTTCCCGTCCTCGATCCACATCGCGGCGCTGGCGGCGCTCCGCCACGACCTGCTACCCAAGCTCGCCATCCTCGCCGAGTCGCTCGAGGCGAAGGCGGAGGAGTGGAAGGGTGTGGTCAAGTCCGGGCGCACCCACCTCATGGATGCCACCCCGATCACGCTCGGCCAGGAGTTTTCCGGCTACGCCCAGCAGGTGCGCTACGGCATTGCGCGCGTTGAGGCCACGGAGGAGCGCCTGGCGGAGCTACCGCTCGGCGGCACGGCCGTGGGCACGGGCATCAACACGCCGGCCGGCTTCTCCGCCCGCGTCATCGAGCTGATCGCTGAGCACATGGACCTGCCCTTCGTGGAGGCCGCCAATCACTTCGAGGCGCAGGCCGCGCAGGATTCCCTGGTAGAGACCTCGGGCGCTCTGCGCACGGTCGCCATTTCGCTGGTCAAGATCGCCAACGACCTGCGCTGGATGGGCTCCGGCCCGCGCGCCGGCATCGGCGAGATCCACCTGCCCGACCTCCAGCCGGGCTCGTCGATCATGCCGGGCAAGGTCAATCCTGTGGTCCCGGAGGCCACGGTCCAGGTTGCCGCACAGGTCATTGGTAACGACGCCGCCATCGCGTTCGCCGGCGCCCAGGGAAATTTCGACCTGCTCGTTATGCTGCCGGTTATGGCCCAGAACCTGCTTGAGTCGATCAACATCCTGGGTAATGTGGCCGAGGTGCTGGCCAAGCGCACGGTGGACGGGCTCGTGGCCAACGAGGCGCGATGCTTGGAGCTGGCCGAGTCTTCGCCGTCGATCGTCACCCCGCTCAACCGTCACATTGGGTACGAGAATGCGGCGAAGATTGCCAAGCACTCGGTCAAGGAAAACATCACGGTCAAGCAGGCCGCGATCGACCTCGGCTTCGTCGAGCGTGGCGAGATCGATGAGGAGACGCTGAACGCGGCCCTCGACGTCTCGACCATGGTGGGCGAGCGCTAGTATTCCAGCTGCCGGGCCGCCCGCGCGTCGCCGGGAAGCTAGCCCGACGACGCCGGCTGCCCGCCTCCCGGGTCATCCCTGGGTCTGAGCCCCCTCTATTCGCTGGGTGAATAGAGGGGGTACTCTTTTAGACATACTAGTCACTGAGTGAATAGAGGGGATATGAGCACCCAGTTCGCGCTCCTCGGCCTTATCTCCACGGAGCCCACCTACGGCTACGAGCTCAAGAAGCTCTATGATTGCCTGTTCGGCGGTGACAAGCCGATCCTGCCGGGCCAGCTCTACGCCGTGCTCGGCCGCCTGGCCCGCGACGCCGCGATCGAGAAGGTGGCGGACACGGGCGCCTCCGCCGGCCCTGAGCGCACGCGCTACGCGGTCACCGATCTCGGCAACGAGCGCCTACTCGCCTGGCTCGATCAGCCCGAGCCGCCCGCGCCCACCCTCCAGGCCACCCTCTACATGAAGGTGGTGCTTGCCCTCATGATTCACGGCGACGCCGCCCCCTTCCTTCGCGCCCAAAAGTCAGCGCACATCGCCCGGATGCGCGAGCTCATCGCCCGGCGTCGTGAAGCAAACCTGGCCGAGCGCATCTTGCTTGACAACGCGATCTTCCACATCGAAGCCGACATCCGCTGGATGGACATGACCGCCAGCCGCCTGACCAACCTGAAGGAGGAACTATGGACCGCGATGTGATCCTCGAGGCCCGCGGGCTCACGAAGAGCTTCGGGCCCACCCACGCCATGCGGGGGATCGACCTCGACGTGTTGCGCGGGGAGGTGCTGGCCATCATGGGCCCGTCCGGCTCGGGCAAGTCCACGCTCTTGCACACGCTCGCCGCGATCGAGGCCCCCGACCAGGGCACGGTCACCCTCAACGGCGCCCGGATTGACTCCCTGCCCGACGCCGAGCGAACGATCTTGCGCCGCACAAAGTTCGGCTTCGTATTCCAGTTCGGCCAGCTCGTGCCCGAGCTGTCGGCCCTGGAGAACGTCATGGTCCCGCTCATGTTGGGCGGGGTGCGCAAGAACGACGCCGAACGGCGAGCTCGCGAGTGGCTGGCGCGCGTGGGGCTGTCCGATCGGGCGGACGCCCTGCCCGGCCAGCTCTCGGGCGGCGAGGCCCAGCGCGTGGCGATCGCCCGGGCCCTCATCATCACGCCCGAGGTGCTGTTCGCCGACGAGCCGACCGGCGCCCTCGACTCCTTCGCCTCCGAGCAGGTGATGGAGATGATCGTCAGCCTCGCCCGCGCCGAGGGTCTGACCGTGGTTATGGTCACCCACGAGCCGATGATCGCCGCCTACGCCGACCGTGAGGTCGTGGTGCGGGACGGCCGGATCGAGGGGCAATGAAACTCGCAGCCCAGCTTTTCAAGGCCAGCGCCGCCCGCAGCCGCGGCCGCCTCGCTCTGCTCACTTGGGCGGTCGCCTTCGGTGTGCTCATCCTCTTCCTCTTCTCCGCCTACCACCACGCGCTCTTCGACCGCTCGTATACTGTCTGGCGCCAGGGATACGACCAGGCGAGGTCGGCGTTCTGGTACGACCAGGAGCTTGCCCCCGGCGACGGCGACCCCCTGTGGATGCAGCTGCGCCTCGACTCCGCCTACGCGCTCGGCGACCACGCCACCTCTGTCATGCAAGTCGCCACCGACACCGGCTCGCCCGAGCTGCCCGCGGGTCTGCCGCGCTGGCCCGAGCCGGGGGAGTACTGGGTTTCGCCCGCTGTCTCGGATATCATGGAGACCAGCGCCTACGATGTCGGGATGCGCTTTGGTACCACGAAGCTCGGGGTTCTTCCAGAGTCGATGGTGGCCGGGCCTGACGAGCAGCTGGTCATCATGGGAGTGGACAAGGCCGACATCCCCGACTCTGTGGCCGTCTACCGCTTCAACGAGCCGTTGGTGGACCTCGAGTTTCAGGTGATCGGCGCCGTCGTCTACCTCGGGGTGGCCATCGTGCTCTTCCCCGTCCTCATCCTCATCTCGATCGCGGCAAAACTCGGCAGCGTGCAGCGCGAGCAGCGCTACGCCGCGTTGCGCCTGGTGGGCGCCACGAACAAGCAGATCCTCATGATCGTCACCTTCGAGTCACTCGTGGCGGCCGCGGGCGGCCTGGTGATCGGCGCGGCTGCCTACTTTGCCGCACGCCCGGCCCTGTTTGAACTCACGCTCGGCGGTGGGCGGCAGTGGCCCTCACGCATCGACGTCACCCCGCTCCACTGGGTGGCGGTGGCGCTTGCCACGATCGCGCTCATCTTCCTCTCCAACGCCTGGGGCATGCGCGGGCTACGCCTCTCGCCGCTGGGCGTGGCCCGGCGCCAGAAGCGCGAAGCGCGCCCCGGCGCCCTGCGCCTCCTGCCGCTCGCAGCCGGCATCGGCGCGTTCGTCCACATTTACGCAACCGTGGACGAAAATCAGGGCAACGGCAACACGGTCTATCAGCTCATGGCGGCCGTGATCGCCACGATGATCGGCCTGGTGCTGGCCGGACCGTGGTTCACCTACGCACTTGGCGGGCTGGTCCGCCGCCTCACCAGCTCCGCCGACCTCTTCATCGGCTCCTCCTACGTGCGTGCCCACGCCAGCCGCGTGTCGCGCTCGGTGGTCGGTGTGGTGCTCGCCCTGTTTGCGGGCAGCTTCTTCCTCACCGCCGTCTCCGACGTGCCCGAGGATCTCTTCGACCAGCGCTCCGACGGCTTCGCCCCCGGCGTGGTGCGCGTGGACGGCATGAACACGGCGGAGGTGGCCCAAATCCGTTTTTCCCCCTGGGCGAGCGAGGTACATGACTACCCCCAGCTCGCGGGCGCCTACATGGTCATGCCCTGCGCCGACGCCGCCCGATTCGTTGACGACGTGGCGTGCGACGACGGCGTCGTGGCCATCAACCCCTACGCGTCCGGCGCCCAGGCCGACTACTACGGGGCCGACGTGGCCGAAGTGGCCCGGGAGCTCGAGGCGAACGCGGGCGCCTACATCGAGTACGATGGCGGCCAGCCCGTCACGTCCGTGGTGGCGCTCGTGAAGCTGCGCGAGGCGGGCGACATCGAGGCGCTACGCAACGTGGTGGCCGGCCGGGCCCAGGACATCTTCATCGAGTCGGCCACGAAGAGCCCCGACACGACAGTCCGCTTCTTTACGCAACTGACCTATGCCGGCATCGCGGTCACGCTGGTCGTGTCAGTCATCTCGCTCGTCGTCTCCACCTACTCCGGCCTGCTCGAACGACGCCGATCGCTGCTCAGCCTGCGCCTGTGCGGGATGACCCTGCGCCAGCTGGGCGCCATGGTTCTGGTGGAGTCCTTCGTACCGCTGGTGGTCATGTCCACGATCGCCACCGCCGCGGGCATCGGCGCCGGCTTCGTGCTCATGCACGCCGTGTCCTACACGCTCGACGCGCGCTTCACCGGTACATATGTGGCGGCGCTCATCGGGGCGCTCATCGCGGCCGGCCTCGCTATCGTCGCGATCCTGCCCTCGATGAAGAAGATGACACGGCTCGCGGTCAACCGCACCGAATAAGAAGCGCCGAGCAGACGCGGACTGTGGACGCGGGCCGCGCGGGCGGCGTCGTGACAAGGCGTCGCCCGCGCAGGGCCGGGCTAGTGGGCCTTGACTTGGTTTTGGGAGTAGATCGTCCTGCCCGTGCCGAAGGAATCGCCGAGCAGTTCGGGGACAGTGACCAGCACGTAGCCCTGCGCCTCGAGCTTGGTGATGATGTCGGGCACGGCGGCCACCGACGTGGGGTGGATGTCGTGCATGAGGATGATCGCACCGGGGTGAGCTGCGGTGACGGCCTCGTTGATGACGGAGGGGGTGGAGAGCGACTCCCAGTCGCGCGTGTCGACCGACCACAGGACCTCGGCCAGCCCGAGCGAGTCGGCCACGGCATCCACGGTGGCATTCCGGGCTCCGTAGGGCGGGCGGATCATGTCGGTGTGAACGCCGATGGCCGTCAGCGCGTCGATGGGGGAGGCCATCTCCGCCCGCATCGCGCCCTCGGCGAGCTTGGGCAGGACGGGGTGGCTCCACGTGTGGGTGCCGATCGCGTGGCCCTCGGCGGCGGCGCGCTGTACGGTGGCCGCCCCGCCCTCGACCTTGTAACCCACCAGGAAGAACGTGGCAGGCACGCCCCTGTCCTTAAGCGTATCCAGCAGCTGATCGGTGTACGGGCCGGGACCGTCGTCAAAGGTCAGCGCCGCACACCGGGCCTGCGAACAGTCCACCCGCCCGTCTTCCAGCTTGGGCGCGGCGGCGCGGTTCGCATTCGGCCCGGGAGCAAGCGGGAGCCCGCCGGGTCCGACGCCAGGCCTCGCCGTGCCGCGCGGTCCCCACGTGTTCGGCGGGGCGAACTCCGGATCGTTGTCGATCTCATACCCGGACGTGGGCGCCTTGGAAAAATCGAGCGGCTGCGCGGCGGACGGCTCGGGAGGTACAGAGGAGGTACATCCAGTCAGCGCGAGCGCGAGCGCGAGAGCCAAACTGCTACGAAAAAACCTCATGCCTCTAGCCTATTCCCCCGAAAGCTCGCCGATGCCCACCCGCAGGGGGAGGCGGGTGGGCACTAAAACCGTTACTTCCCGCCGTAACGATACACGTTGGTCTTGCGCGCTTCGAATCCGCACCGACGGTACAGACGGTTGGCGGCCTCGCGCGACGGGCGGGACGTCAGATCCACGCTCTTCGCACCGCGCGTCGTTGCAAGGTCGCACGCTGCCTCCACGAGTGCCCGACCAGCGCCCTTCCCGCGCGCCGCGTCGTCAACCACCACGTCCTCAATCCACGCCCGCGTGCCCGTGGGGATGGTGAACGTCACCAGGGTAAGCATGCCGAGGATTTCGCCCTCGTCCTTGAACAGCAACAGGTCGATGCACGGCTGGGCGAGCAGCTGGTCGATCTGCTCGATGTCCATCGGCGCCGCGGTGGAGGAAAGCTGGGGGATGAGGCGAGCGAACGCGGCCTCGAGCTGCGGGGTTGCTGACGTGGCAAGTTCAATAGACATGAGGTCCTCTTCCTAGACAATTGCTTTCGCGGGGCGATACCGGCCGTGTCCGGCGACGTCGCCCCGCGAAAGGTAACAGATTAAATGATCTCCATACACTGGCGTGCGATGGCGAGCTCCTCGTTGGTGGGAACCACGCAGATGGTCACCGCCGAGTCCTGCGTGGAGATCACGCGGGCCTCCTTCGAGCGCACCGCGTTCTTTTCCAGGTCGAGCTTGACGCCGAACGGCGTCAAGCGCGCGCACACCTCAGCACGCAGGTCGGCGTCGTTCTCACCAGCGCCGGCGGTGAACGTGATCGCGTCCAGCCCGCCCATGACGGCGGTGTAGGCGCCGATGTAGTGCAACAGGCGGTGGACGTAGACCTCGAGGGCCTCCGTTGCGTGCGGGTCGCCCGCCGCGGCAAGCGCGCGCACCTGGCGCATGTCGTTGTCGCCCGCCAGGCCCTTGAGGCCGGACTGCTTGTTGAACAGGGTGTCGATCTCGTCGGTGCTCATCCCGGCCTCGCGCGAAAGGTGGAAGACGGCCGCCGGGTCGATGTCGCCCGTGCGGGTGCCCATGACCAGGCCCTCGAGAGGGGTCAGGCCCATCGACGTGTCCACTGCCTTTCCGGCCACTACCGCCGACGCCGAGGCGCCATTTCCGAGGTGGAGCACCATCTGCTTGAGGTCATCGCGGCCGAGCAGCTCGGTCACCGCGCCGGAAACAAACTGGTGGGAGGTGCCGTGCGCGCCGTAGCGGCGGATCTGGTACTTCTCGGCCACGTCACGGTTGAGGGCGTAGGTGGCGGACTCGTTCGGCAGGGACTGGAAGAACGCGGTGTCAAACACGGCAATGTTCGGCACGTCGAACATCTCGCGCGCCACCTTAATGCCCTTGAGGTGGGCGGGGTTGTGGAGCGGGCCGAGCGGGATGAGATTCTCAATGATCTGCTCCACCTCGTCGGTGATGAGCACGGCCTTGTCGAAGTACTTTCCGCCCTGAACCACGCGGTGGCCGATGGCGCGGATCCCGGCGTCGGCGAGCGCCGGCCCGTGGGTGTTAAACATGTCGATCACCAGCGACAGGCCCACGGCGTGATCCTCAATCGGCTGGTCGAGCTCGAAGGTCTGCCCCTCGACCTCGTGCTCGAGGTGGGAGGTGGATTCGCCGATGCGCTCCACGAGGCCCTTGGCCAGCGTCGTGCCCGAATCGGGCTCGATGAGCTGGTACTTGATCGACGACGATCCAGAGTTGATGACGAGTACTGTCACGGATTCTCCTTTGATTAGTTCTGGGCCTGGATAGCGGTGATGGCAACCGTGTTGACGATGTCTTCCACGAGCGCGCCACGCGAGAGGTCATTGACGGGCTTGTTCAGGCCCTGCAGGACCGGGCCCACGGCCACGGCGCCCGAGGAACGCTGGACCGCCTTGTAGCCGATGTTGCCGGCGTTGAGGTTCGGGAAGACGAACACGGTGGCCTGGCCGGCCACGGGCGAGCCGGGCAGCTTGGTGGCGGCGACCTTGGCATCGACGGCGGCGTCATACTGGATCGGGCCCTCAATGAGGAGGTCGGGGCGCTGCTCCTTGGCGATGCGCGTGGCCTCCACGACGGCGTCCACGTCCGGGCCCTTGCCGGAGGTGCCGGTGGAGTAAGACAGCATCGCGACCTTGGGGTCGACGCCGAACTGCACGGCCGTCTCGGCCGACGACACGGCGATGCCTGCCAGTTGCTCGGGGGTGGGGTTGGTGGTCACGGCGCAATCGCCGTAGACGTAGACCCGGTCCTCCATGAGCATGAGGAAGCAGGAGGAGACGAGAGCCGCGCCCGGCTTGGTCTTGATGATCTGGAAGGAGGGAACGATCGTGTTGGCGGTGGTGTTGATCGCGCCGGAAACCATGCCGTCGGCATCCCCCATGTGGACCATCATGGTGCCGAAGTAGGACAGGTCCTTGATCGTCTCCACGGCCTGGTCGTAGGTGACGCCCTTCTTCTCGCGTACTCGGGCAAACTCGGCGGCGTACTTCGCGATGAGGTCGGGGTTGGCGGGGGAGACGATGTCGGCCCCATCGAGGTCGAGGCCGAGGTGGGCGGCGCGGGCCAGCACGTCCTCGCGCTCGCCGAGCAACACGATGTCGGCCACCTCGCGGCGGATCAGTTCGTCGGCCGCGCGCAGGATCCTGTCATCAGCCGACTCGGGCATAACGATGCGCTTGCGCTGGGCGCGGGCGCGGGAGATGAGGGAGGCGGTGAAGCTCAGCGGCGTGATGACGTCCGAGCCGTGCTCCATCGACGCCCGCACGATCGCCCTGTCGGTATCCGTCAGCTCCACGGCTTCGCCGTCGTAGAAGTAGATGATCGGAATGTGGGCGTATTCGGGGCTCTTCTCCTGCTCCACCCGGTGCTCGGCGGAGGTGACGGCCACGGCCGAGATCGGCGCGTTCTCGCCCTGGATCTCGCGCGAGACGAGGTGGGATAGGTTGACCACCTGCTCGGGCGTGCGCAGGGCGCCGGAGACCACCACGAACACCGAGGTGGCGAGGTTGGCGGCGGCGCGGCCCGTGCGGGCGAGCATACCCGGGTTGACCGGATCGCCATCAAGGAGGCCGAGGATGAGGACGGCGTCGAAATTCTGGGCGTAGTCGGTATAGCGCTTGACGAGGTCCGTCATAGCCGCTTCTTCGTTACGCACGTAGGCCTGGCGGGTGGTGCCCCACGCGATGTCGAGGTCTTCCTCGCGCCCCACGAGCTTGATGAGGTCAATGAACTCATCGTCGGTGTCGATCGGGCCGTTGGTGAAGGCGCGGAAGAGGCCGAGCTTGGGGTAGTCCTGGGTGAGCTGTTCGATGACCGCGCGGACGACGGGGCGGGTGCCGGAGTTGCCCTCTGCTGCGGTAAAGTAGACGCTCTTGGTCATGTCATCCTCTCTCATGATCTTGTTCCACGGCCGAGCCGTGTTCCTATCGTCCCACGTTTGGGTAGGGGATGAACAAATTTCGGCATAATTCCATATGAAGCCGTGCACGGGAAGTGCAGGACCAAAGGGCGAGACACCGGCCGGGATTGCGGCCGGATCGCAAGGGAAAGCGCAAGGGAAAAGGAGGGGCCGTGGGGCGCAGGCCACGATCGCAACGACGCTCGGCGTACCAGCGTGCCACCCGGCCCGCCCTGCGTGGCGGGATCAACGCCTCGCCCGTGGTGCTTCCCGAGCGTGAGTTTGCAACGCTCGGGGAGTGGGCGGCGGAGCGCTTCGGAGCGGAGGGCGCCGGGATCTTCGACGGGGACGCCTTCTACGACTTTTCCGTGCCGGCCTGCGCCGCCGACACGTACCGTCCCGGCACGCGCCTGTACATCTTCCGCCCCGTCCCCGACGAGCCCGAGCGCCCCATCGTCCTCGACGTGGTCCACCGCGCCGAGCGCTTCATCATCGTCGACAAGCCCTACGGCATCGCCACCATCCCGCGCGGCAGCTACGTCGCCCGGTCCGTGACCGTCGCGGCCCGGCGCCAGTTTGCCAACGACGACGTCTCCGCGGCCCATCGCCTCGACGCCGAGACCGCCGGTCTCGTCTTGCTCACGCTTGACCCGCGCTGGCGTGGCCCCTACCAGGACATGTTCGCCGCCCGCCAGGTGAGCAAGGTCTATCGTGCGGTGGCGCCATCGATCGACCTGGGCGCGCTCGCGGGCCGGGCGGGCGTCGTCGAAGCCGGGCCTGGGCACGCCGCGGCCCTGGGCGGGAGGGGCGCGGACGGCGTCGTGAACGTGGAGCTGCACCTGACCCGGGAGCCGGGGGAGATCGCGGTGCGCGTGGGGGAGGGCGTGCCAAACGCGCGCACGCTCGTCGCGAAGGAGCGGGAGCTCACGGACGGGCTGGCGCTGTACGAGCTGCGACCCGTGACGGGGCGGCTGCACCAGCTGCGTGCCACGATGAGCTACCTCGGGGCGCCGATCGCGGGCGACCCGCTCTACCCGCGCGTGATGAGCCTGGAGGAGACCGCGCGGCGGCCGTTCCCCACGCAACTGTTGGCAGCGGGGTTGGAGTTCTCCGACCCGGTGGACGATGAGCCCGTGGTGGTGCGAACGCGCAGGACACTGGAGCTGTTGACGCGGTAGTCTGGTGGGGTGAGTGAACTACGCCCAGTTTTGGTTATTGATAATGGAGCGCAAAACGCGCAACTGATCGCGCGCCGCGTGCGCGACGCCGGCTACTACTCCGAGCTGGTCCCGCATTCGTGGAGCGCGCAGCGGGTGCTGGAGAAGGAGCCGGTGGCGATCATCCTGTCGGGTGGGCCGTCGTCGGTGTATGCCGAGGGCGCCCCGCAGCTCGACCCCGCAATCCTCGAGGCCGGCATCCCCGTGCTCGGCATCTGCTACGGCTTCCAGCAGATGACGCACGCGCTCGGCGGCGTGGTGGGCAGGGCCGACAAGGAGTACGGCAACGCCCCGGCGCAGATGGTGGCGGACGGCGTCGTGACCGGCCCGGCCGGCGGCATGGCGAGCGTGTGGATGAGCCACGGCGACTCGGTCACGCGGGCCCCGGAGGGCTTTACCGTGACGGCGACGACGCCGGGCGCGCAGGTGGCGGCCATGGAAAACGTGGAGCGGCGCCTGTTCGGCCTGCAGTGGCACCCCGAAGCCAAGCACTGCGAGTACGGCCAGGAGCAGATCGAAGCCTTCTTGCGCGAGGGCGCGGGGCTGGAGCCGAACTGGGACTCGTCGTCGGTGATCGAGGACCAGGTGCGCAAGATCCGCGAACAGGTGGGAGACAAGCACGCGATCTGCGCGCTGTCCGGCGGCGTGGATTCGTCGGTGGCGGCGGCGCTCGTACACAAGGCGATTGGCGACCAGCTCACGTGCGTGTTCGTGGACCACGGGCTGCTACGCAAGGGTGAGGCCGAGCAGGTGGTGCGCGACTACGCTGGATCGCTCGGCATCCGCGTGGTGGCGGTGGACGAGTCGGAGCGATTCCTCTCCGCACTCGAGGGCGTGACGGACCCGGAGACCAAACGCAAGATCATCGGCCGCGAATTCATCCGCTCCTTCGAGGCCGCCCAGCGCGCGCTGGTTGAGGAGGCGGGCGCCGAGGGCAAGGAGATCAAGTTCCTTGTGCAGGGCACGCTCTACCCGGACGTGGTGGAGTCCGGCGGCGGGGACGGCACGGCCAACATCAAGTCTCACCACAACGTGGGCGGCCTGCCGGACGACCTGGACTTTGAGCTCGTGGAGCCGCTACGCGACCTGTTCAAGGACGAGGTGCGGGCGATCGGCCTGGAGCTCGGGCTGGACGAGAAGCTCGTGTGGCGCCAACCCTTCCCCGGGCCCGGCCTGGGCATCCGCGTGGTGGGGGCCGTCAACCGCGAACGGCTCGACATCCTGCGCGAAGCGGACGCGATCGTGCGCGAGGAACTGTCCGCCGCCGGGTTCGATCGCGAGATCTGGCAGTGCCCCGTGGTGCTACTGGCGGACGTGCGCTCGGTGGGAGTGCAAGGCGACGGGCGCACCTACGGCCACCCGATCGTGCTGCGGCCCGTGTCCTCCGAGGACGCGATGAGCGCCGACTGGACCCGCATCCCCTACGACCTGCTGTCCAAGATCTCCAACCGCATCACTAACGAGGTGGATGAGATCAACCGCGTGGTGCTCGACGTGACGAGCAAGCCGCCGGGGACCATCGAGTGGGAGTAGGCGCCTGCGGGCAGGGGCCTGGTGGCCGTCGGCCCGCGGCAGGCGGCGGCGTTTTAGAATAATTTGGACGATTTCGGCGTCATCTTCGCATATGAAGAGATCGCGCTGAAATCGTCCAGATTGTTTTAATCCGGCCATGTCGTTGGAGGGCGCTTGGACCCTGGGGGAAGGTGCGTGAGTGTTGGGCCGCATTGCCCGACGGCGACCGCGAGTGGGCCCTCGCCTTTGCCCTTGACCTCGCGAAGGAATTCATCGCGGGTGCGGGCGTCACGGTAGCCATGTGGGGAGGATGCGCCGAGAATGAGCTAGCCGGACCTGTCCGGGAGTTCGAGCGCTTCTTCGCCGAGCACCGCGACCGTACCGTCCTCGCCGCGAAGAACGGCGACCTAACGCCAAAGCACATCAATGTGCGTCCGAGGTTGCCCGTGGGGTGCTGCGCCGCTCGAGCCGTTCCCGTTTGAAGGCGGACGGTAGCCCAACCGGCGGGCACCCGTACCGCCCGCGATCTACAACTTCGCACAATTGACAGCGCTTGTATCACCTTCCTGATATCCTCGAGCTGACTATTTCAATGGCGAAATGAGGAAAAATGCGGGTTCTCGCGGCGTTAGCGGCCCTTCTCTTGACATTCGGCACCACGTCGATTGCGACGGCCGAGGTCGATGACGATCAACTGGTCAATATTGCACAGCTTGCCGACACGGTGGTGACGGCGTCGGGCTACGAGTCCGGTAGTAGCTTCACCGTGGATCGTGCGGTTGACGGCGACGACGGCACGGATTATGCGACCCGCGAGGCGAAGTGGTTCGCGCAGGACGCGTCGCGGTGGTCGGCGAATAAGAAGGAGCCGCCGGTGTGGCTCGCCTTCGACTTCGGCCAGCCGGCGGACATCCAGCAGGTCAACATCACGTGGGGTCGCCAGTTCGCCACCAAGTACAAGTTCGAGGTCTCGGCCGACGGCACCACCTGGCAGGATGTCGACGGGGTGTACGAGGGCAAGTTCCAGGACAAGGTCTCGAGCGAGCTCAACGTCACCAGCCGCTACCTGCGCATGACCACCCTCGGTCACCGTAGCGAGTGGCCCGTCAGCATCTGGGAGATCGAGGTGCTGGGCACGGTCGGCGAGTCGGAGCAACTTCCGGCGCTCGTCCCGTTGCCGGCTAGCTACGAGGCCGCGGACGCGGGAACCTTCGAGCTGACCTCCACCTCTGACATCGTGGCCGCGGCGGACATGCAGGCCGAGGCGGAGAAGGTGGCGCAGATCCTGCGCGCCTCCACGGGCTTTGACTTGCCGGTGGTCGCCGAGTCGGTAGACCCGGCCGCGGACATCATGTTTGACACCGCCGAGGGTCTGGGCGAGGAGGGCTACACGCTCAAGACGACGGCCCAGGCCGCCACGATCACAGCCTCGACCACGCACGGCGCCTTTAACGGCGGCCGCACGATGCTGCAACTGCTGGGTCCGTGGGCGCTGATGACCACCCCGATGGCCGGCCCGTGGCAGGTGCCCAGCGTGGCGATCGAGGACTCCCCGCGCTTCGCCTACCGCGGCATCATGCTCGACCCGGCACGCTCGTTCTACACGGTCGACGAGGTCAAGCAGGCCATCGACGTCATGTCGATGTACAAGTTCTCCTACCTGCACTTGCACTTGACGGACGACCAGGGCTGGCGCATCGAGATCACGAATGATGGACGCGAGGACGGCGATACCATCGATTACACGCGCCTGACGGCCGTCGGCGGCCAGACGGCGATGGGGCCAACCGACCGGAACTCGAAGCCCGGCGTGACCGGCTTCTACACGCAGAACGACCTGCGTGACATCGTGGCCTACGCGGCGGATCGGCACATCGCGATCGTGCCCGAGGTGGACATGCCCGGCCACAGCCAGGGCATCCTCCAGGCGATCCCGCAGCTGAACACGCCCGGTTCGTCGCACGACGGCACGGTGGGCGACGACGGCCAGCCGATCACCGACCCGTCCCAGTACGTGACGGCGCCGCCGCAGAACACCTCGGACGTGGGCGAGTCCTACCTCGACCCGAACTCGGAGTACACGTGGCAGTTCCTGCGCCACGTGGTGGGTCAGGTGCAAGGGATTGTTGGCGGCGAGTACTTCCACATCGGCGGCGACGAGACGCACAAGATGGACCAGGCCAACCCGGGTGCCGCGGTTGAGTTCCTGCGCGAGGCCTCAGCGATGGTTCGCGAGTTCGACGTCACTCCGATCGGGTGGAACGAGTGGGCGCCGAACGGCAACGTGCCGCAGCAGGGTGACGTTATGCAGCTGTGGAACGGCGCCAAGGCGAGCTTCGCCGCGGGGCTCACCGCGTCCGGCGGCAAGGCCATTTTCTCGCACGCCTCCAACCTGTACTTCCCGCAGAAGGCCGGCCCGGGGATCTGGGGCGCGACCTGGGCGTGCGGCGGCGCGTGTGGCCTGGAGCAGTTCTACAACTACGATCCCGAGGCGGACATGGGCCTGCAGCCCGGCCAGCTTCTCGGCATCGAGGGCGCGATGTGGAACGAGCACGTGCGCTCGATCCAGGACTTCTTCTTCCCGGCGTTCCCGCGCGCAATGGCGGCGGCCGAGGTCGGGTGGACCCCGCAGAACCTGCGCACGGGCCGGATCAACAACCTGCGCACGCGGCTCGCGGACACCATGCCGGCGCTGACGGTTCAGGGCGCCGACTTCTACGCCTACGGGATCAACCACCAGCCGTTGGTGCGTGCGGTGGCCGTGCCCGACGGCGTCGTCGGCTACGGGTACTCGCCCGCGACGCCGGCCGACGGCGTGAGCGCGACCGTCACGTTCGACGGGCTTGAGCCGATGGCGCTGACGGCAACGTCGATGCGGCCGTACCTGCCGGCGAACGATGCGAACAACAACAACCGCGCGCAGGCGGGCCTGTGGGAGTTCGCCCTGCCCGACGACGCGGCGGCCGCCCTCCCCGCGGGCACGCACGGTGGCGTGATCACGATGGTCGTGGGCGGGGATACGGACAAGGCCGTGAGCGCGCAGGTGACCCTGGTGGTCGCGGAGGATCCGGAGAACCCCGGCGGTCCGGTGGATCCGGAGGAGCCGGAGAACCCCGGCGGTCCGGTGGATCCGGAGGAGCCGGAGAACCCCACCCCGCCGCAGTGCGAGGCGATGGCGGGGCCGGTTCGGCCGGCGCGCGCCACGAACCTGCTGGGTGAGGCCACCGGCGACCTCCTGGCGGACATGTGGTCGCTGTCCGACGACGGCGCGATCCACTTCTACGCCAGCCGCGGGGCGGGGATGGTGCACCAGGGCGTGGTGCACTGCCCGGACGTGGACCTGGCGGAGATCACCGCGATCCCGGACGTCAACGGCGATAGGCGGGCCGACCTGCTCGCCATCACCGCCGACGGCGACGCCTTCTACTACTACTCGACCGGCAACGGGTTCCTGTCGAAGGGTGCCCAGGTGGGCCACGGGTGGACGTCGATGGACAACGTGTCCTTCGCCGGCAAGCTCGGCAATTCGTCCACGAACTACGTGATCGCGCGGCAGAAGGCCACGGGCGACCTGTACCGCTACCAGATCAGCGGCGCGGGCCTGTCGAACGGCACGAAGATCGGCCACGGCTGGTCGGATATGACCGTGATCGTGGGCACGGGGCAGTTCACCGGCGATGCGAACTCGGACGTGGTGGCGATCCGTTCGGATGGCAAGATGTTCGCCTACGCCGGCACGTTCGGCGGGGCGCTGGTAAGCGCGGGCCAGATTGGCGGTGGCTGGGAGCCGTTTGTCAACGTCACGGTTCCCGGCGACAGGGACGGCAACGGTCTGAATGATCTGATCGGCGTCCGTGACGACGGCAAGCTGTTCTTCTACAAGAACACGGGCACGGGCTATTGGGGGCCGGCCACCGAGGTCGGCCACGGCTGGGGCCGCATGGTTGACCTGAGCTAGGGCGAGTGGGCGCGCGGTCGGTCGGATCGTGCACCCAGCGGGGCGTGCCACGGCGTCGTGAACGACGCCGTGGCACACTTCGCGCACAAGCCCGGGATTTGCGCAGAAATCCGCGGCGCACGGGGCGCCTGACAAGTTTGTCGGAGGGGTCAATTAAGCTGAAGTCGTTATGTCTGATGCTTATCAAAACGCTATGGAGCGCCTGCGAGCCCGTGTCGCGGCAGCGCAGGAAGCCAATGATGTCCGCCGTCCGGTAGCCGCGCCTCCCGGGCTGATCGCCCCTACTACCGAGGATCCGCTACTCGCGGGGCTGAATCCCCAGCAACGCGAAGCGGTGGTGCATGAGGGCGGGCACTTGCTCGTGGTGGCAGGTGCGGGCTCGGGCAAGACGCGGGTGCTCACCACCCGCATCTCGCACTTGATTTCGTCGGGGAAGGTGCATCCGTGGGAGATCCTCGCGATCACGTTCACGAACAAGGCGGCGAAGGAGATGCGCGAGCGTCTGGAGGCGATGATCGGCCCGTCGGCCACGCGGATGTGGATCTCCACCTTCCATTCGGCGTGCGTGCGGATTTTGCGCGCGGAGCACGAGGCGCTGGGGATGCGCTCCACGTTCACGATTTACGACGCGGCGGATTCGAACCGGCTGATGACCATGGTGGCGCGCGAGGAGAACATTGACACGAAGCAGTTCCCGGCGAAGAAGCTACTGCGCCAGGTGTCGGACTTGAAGAATGAGATGGTCACGGCGTGGGAATTCGAGCGGCGCAACCTGAACCGGGACGAGCGGGTCCTCGCCCAGGCTTACGCCGGCTATCAGCGTCGGCTCACGGCGGCGAACGCGGTGGATTTCGATGACCTCATCATGCTCACGGTCAACCTGTTGCGCGATAACCCGGCGATTGCCGAGTACTACCGGCGGCGCTTCCGCCACATTCTGGTGGACGAATACCAGGATACGAATGTGGCCCAGTACGAACTGATCCGCGTGCTTGTGGGGGATGAGGGGGACGATCCGCACGGGGAGCTGACCGTGGTGGGGGACGCGGACCAGTCGATCTACGCCTTCCGTGGCGCCACCATCCGCAATATTCAGGACTTCGAGCAGGACTTCCCGAACGCCACCTCGATCCTGCTCGAGCAGAACTATCGTTCCACGCAGAACATCCTGTCGGCTGCGAACGCGGTGATCGCGAACAATGCCGGGCGGCGGCCGAAGCGGCTGTGGACGGATTCGGGTAGCGGGGAGAAGATTGTGGGCTACGTGGCCGACGCGGAGTCGGATGAGGCCTCCTTCATCGTGGAGGAGATCGACTCGCTACGCGGCAAGGGCTACACCTACGGCCAGGTGGCCGTGTTCTATCGTACGAACGCTCAGTCGCGGGCGCTGGAGGAAATGTTCGTCCGCTCGGGTATCCCGTACAAGGTGGTGGGCGGCACCAAGTTCTACGAGCGCAAGGAGATCAAGGACGCGATCGCCTACCTCCACGCGATCGCCAACCCGGATGATACAGTCTCGATCCGCCGTATCCTCAACGAGCCGCGGCGCGGGTTGGGGGTGAAGGCGGAGGACGCGGTGGCGGCACACGCCGCCCGCTTTGAGATCTCGTTCGGAGCGGCGCTTGCCGACGTCGCCCACCCCGATTCCGCCCTCGAGGCTGGGCGCGCGCCCGTGGAGGGCCTGCAGGCGCGGGCCATCAACGCGATGCGGGAGTTCGCGCTCATGCTCGAGGAGATCCGCGCGAAGGCGGAGGCGGGTGCGGCGCCGGCGGACGTGCTCGATGAGGTGATGGACCGCTCCGGGTATTTGGCGACGTTGCAGAAGTCGAATGACCCGCAGGACGAGGTGCGGGTGGAGAACCTGGCCGAGTTCCACTCCGTGGCCTCCGATTTCCTCGTGGTCAATGAGGGCGGCACGCTCGGCGATTTCCTCGACCAGGTCTCGCTTGTGGCTGACTCGGACCAGATTCCGGATGAGGACGGGGGCGAGGGGGAGGTCATCCTCATGACCGTTCACACCGCTAAGGGTCTGGAGTTCCCGGTCGTGTTTGTCACGGGTATGGAGGACGGCACGTTCCCGCACATCCGCGCGATGAACTCGCCCGAGGAGCTAGAGGAGGAGCGTCGGCTGGCCTATGTGGCGTTCACGCGCGCCCGCCAGCGTCTGTACGTCACCCGCGCGGGGGCGCGCTCGCAGTGGGGCGCGCCCCAGGAGCTACCGGCCTCGCGCTTCTTGGAGGAGATCCCGGAGGGCGTGATCGAGTGGCGGCGGGACGAATCGGCCATGCAGACCTTGCGCCACGGTACCGGCTGGGGGAATGGCTGGTCCGGCTCGCGGCGCACTTCGCGCTACTCCGATTCTTTCGATGACGACTTCGCCCCGGCTTTCGGCGCCGGCGACGGGCGCGCGTTCGTGCCCGGAAAGTTCGGCCAGGAGAGCGGAGTGGGGCAGGGCGGAGGCACGACGACGTCGGGCGCGGCTGGCTCGGCAGGCGCGGCTGGCGCTGGCGGGGCGGACCGGCAGGCCGATGCCGGTCAGGCGCCGAGCTCGAGCGACGTGCCTGAGACGGGCGGGCTGGCCGTGGGCGACACGGTCCGCCACAAGTCCTTCGGGGTCGGCAGGATCATCGCGTTCGAGGGCAAGGGCAGGTCCACGATTGCGAAGGTGACGTTCAAGTCGGGGCCCACCAAGCGCCTCATGTTGCGCTTCGCACCACTGGAGAAGGTCTCATGAGTTACGGATTGCATACCCCTCGCCCCGCGCACGATGCGAGGCAAGCCTCTGAGCCGCCGGGGACCGGGCGGGGTGCGGATCGAGGGGCTGGGCGCGGGCGCGCCTCCGGCGGTCCGCGGCCAGCGTCGGCCGCGGACCTCGGCTCGTCCATGTCCGACCACGGCGGCTACATTCCCGGCCTGGACGGCGTGCGCGCTCTGGCGGTGACGGCGGTCATCGCCTACCACTTGTTCCCCGGCTTGGTCAGGGGCGGATTCCTGGGCGTGGACGTGTTCTTCGTCCTATCCGGCTTCCTTATTACCACCCTGCTCCTGCGCGAGGACCGGAAGAATAACTACATCAACCTCAAAGCCTTCTGGCAGCGCCGCTTGCGGCGCCTCATCCCTGCGCTCGTGGCCCTCATCCTCGTGGTGGTGCCGGTCGCGCTCGCGATCAACAGGGACCTGCTGGTGGGTGTGCGGCGCCAGGTGCTTGGCGCCCTGACCTTCTCCACGAACTGGCTGGAGATTGCCCACGGCTCCTCTTATTTCGACCAGACCACGCCCAACCTATTCAAAAACTTCTGGTCGTTGGCGATAGAGGAACAGTTCTACCTATTCTGGCCGCTGCTCATGCTGGTGGTCCTGGCGCTACTGCCCGGCTGGCGGTCGCGCGTCGCCCTCGCGGCCGGGTTGGCCCTCGGATCGGCCGGGCTCATGATGGTGCTCTACAACGGCACCAACGCCACCACGGTCTACTACGGCACTCACACCCACCTGTTCGGGATCGCGATCGGCATCGGGTTGGCGTTCCTGTGGGCGGACGGGAGCCTGCTCGGGCGAGCCCACTGGCGCCAGTTCTCCGCCTGGTACGGGTGGGCGGCCCTCGCCCTGCTCCTCGTCTTCATGCTGATCTTGCCGGACACCGGGCCGTGGGCCTACGTGGGCGGGATGTTCCTCGCCTCCCTACTGGCGGTGGTGCTCATCGCCTCCATGCTCGTTCCGGGCTCCGTGCTGGCGATGATGGGCGAATGGCGCGTGCCGCGCTGGATCGGCACGCGCTCCTACGGCCTGTACCTGTGGCACTGGCCGGTCCTCGTGATGGTCGGGGTTGCCTACCCGGTGGCCTTCGGGTCGGTGGCCTACCTGCTACGTTCTTTGGTCGCGGTGGCCCTCACCGCCGCGATCTGCGAGGTCTCCTACCGCTACCTCGAGACCCCGGTGCGCAAGCGGGGCATCCGTGCATCGTTGGCATGGGCCTATGGTGAGGTGTGGCAGACGGTAGCAGGGAAGGTGGGCGCCGGTGTCGTGGCGATCGCGCTCGTGGCGACGGGTGTGGGGCTGGTGGTCGCGCCGGCGAAGAGCCAGACCCAGCTCACGATCGAGCAAAATGAGGACACGACGATTGGGGAGGGCATGACGCCGCAGGCGGACGTCCCGCTCAACCCTGCGGAAACCTCGCTCTCGCCGACGCTCGACACCTCGATGCCCACGTGGCCGGAAGTTACCGCGATTGGGGACTCGATGGTGGCGGCCTCGAAGACGGGCCTGGAGTACGCGATGCCGGGCATCACGTTCCTGGCGCGCTCGAACCTGAAGTGGTCCGAGGCGCTCGGGGTGGTGCAGGCGGGGCTCGCGGACGGCTCGATCGGACGCGTCGTCATCCTCCACTACGGCACGAACGCGGGCGTGTCGGATGCGGACGTGGTGCGCGCCGTCATCCAGGCGCTCGGCCCGGACCGAATGGTCCTGTTAGTCAACCTGTATTCGCCTTCCACGTTCATCGACTCCTCGAACGAGGCGCTGGCTGAGGTGGCCGGGGAGTACCCCAACGTCATGTTGGTCGATTGGCACAAGGCGGCCTCCGAGAACCCGAACCTGCTGCAGGTGGACGCCACGCATACCTCAATCGAGGGCGCGAACTTTTATGGCAACCTCATGAAGGAATCCATAGAGAAGTTTTCCGCGGAACTGACGCTCGGGAAGGGAGCCGCGCTCGCCGAGCTAGGGAAGTAGGAAAGTACGCCAAATAGTGAGCGGCGGAGAAGATATTTCGCTATGCTCAAAGAGATGTCTCGGCGTCGAGACAATCGGGGACGTTCGCCAAGCGAAAGGACACTTCGTGGATCTCTACGAGTACCAGGCACGCGACCTTTTTGCCAAGCACGGAGTGCCCGTGTTGGCGGGCAGAGTTGCGGCAACATCGGATGAAGCATTTGAAGCGGCGACGGAGCTGCTCAAGGACGGCGACCTGGTGGTCGTCAAGGCACAGGTCAAGACGGGCGGCCGCGGCAAGGCGGGCGGCGTGAAGCTCGCGCGCAGCGCGGAAGAGGCCAGGGAGAAGGCCGAGGAGATCCTCGGCATGGACATCAAGGGCCACACCGTTCACCGCGTCCTCATCGCGTCGGGCGCGGACATTGCCGAGGAGTATTACTTCTCCATCCTCCTCGACCGCTCCGAGCGGCGTTACCTCGCCATGTGCTCGGTCGAGGGCGGCATGGAGATCGAGCAGCTCGCGGCGGAGCGCCCCGAGGCGCTCGCGAAGGTCCCGGTCAACCCGAACGTTGGCGTGGATGCGGCCAAGGCGCGTGAGATCGTGGACGCGGCCGGCTTCTCGGAGGAACTCAAGGGGGCGGTAGCCGACGTCATCGTCAAGCTCGGCGAGGTCTACGCGGGCGAGGACGCCACGCTCGTGGAGGTCAACCCTCTGGTCAGGACCACGGACGGTCAAATCATCGCGCTCGACGGCAAAGTGACCGTGGATGACAACGCCCGCTTCCGCCAGCCCGAGCACGAGGCGCTCGTGGACAAGCAGACCGAGAACCCGCTCGAGGCCAAGGCGAAGGCCCTCGGCCTCAACTACGTCAAACTCGAGGGCGGCTCGGTGGGCATCATCGGCAACGGCGCGGGCCTGGTGATGTCCACGCTCGACGTCGTCGCCTACGCGGGCGAAAAGTTCGGCGTGGGCCCGGCGAACTTCCTCGACATCGGCGGCGGCGCGGACGCCACCGTCATGTCGAACGGCCTGGACGTGATCCTCGGAGACCCGGATGTGAAGTCGGTGTTCGTCAACGTCTTCGGTGGCATCACGGCATGCGACCAGGTGGCCACCGGCATCGTCAAGGCGCTCGAGATCCTCGGGGACGCGGCCACCAAGCCGATCGTTGTGCGCCTCGATGGCAACAACGTGGCGGAAGGCCGGGCGATCCTCAACGAGGCGAACCACCCACTGGTGACTTTAGTGGACACGATGGATGGAGCCGCCGTCAAGGCGGCCGAGCTGGCAGCGAAGTAGGGGAGCAACGTGGCTATTTTTCTTGATAAGTCAGACAAGATTATCGTCCAGGGCATGACCGGCTCGGAGGGGCAGAAGCACACGCGCCGCATGCTCGGCGCGGGGACCCAGATTGTGGCCGGCACGAACCCGCGCAAGGCGGGCACGTCCGTGGACTTTGAGGTCACGCCGATCGGGTACGGTGCCGAGGAGCGCCAGGCCGGCACGGTCTCCATCCCGGTCTACGGCACGGTGGCGGAGGCGAAGGAGGCCACGGGTGCCGGGGTGTCGGTCATCTTCGTGCCCCCGGCGTTTGCCAAGGCGGCTGTGATCGAGGCGGTCGACGCCGGCATGCGCCTGGTTGTCATCATCACCGAGGGCATCGCCGTGAAGGATAGCGCGGAGTTCTTTACCTACGCCCACGAGCGCGGCGTGCAGCTCATCGGCCCGAACTGCCCGGGCATCATCACGCCGGGCCAGTCGAACGTGGGCATCACGCCCCCGGATATCACGGGCCCGGGCAAGATCGGCCTGGTGTCGAAGTCCGGCACGCTGACCTACCAGATGATGTACGAGCTGTCCGACATCGGCTTCAGCACCTGCATCGGCATCGGCGGCGACCCGATCATCGGCACCACCCACATCGACGCGCTGAAGGCCTTCGAGGAGGACCCGGAGACCGAGCTGATCGTGATGATTGGCGAGATCGGCGGCGACGCCGAGGAGCGCGCGGCGGCCTACATCAAGGAGCACGTGACCAAGCCTGTCGTGGGCTACGTTGCCGGCTTCACGGCCCCCGAGGGCAAGACGATGGGCCACGCGGGCGCGATCGTCTCCGGCTCGGCGGGCACTGCGCAGGCGAAGAAGGAGGCCCTTGAGGCCGTAGGCGTCAAGGTGGGTAAGACCCCCACGGAGACGGCGAACCTGGCGCGCGAGCTGCTGAAGTAGCGCGTAGCTTTTTCGTGGGGCCGGCCGGGGCGGATGCCTCGGCCGGCCGCTGGCTTGCGGCGTGTGGGCCGGCCTTGTCATTCGCCCGAGTAGGCCAAGTGGGCAACACGCCCGGCCCACGTGGCGCACGCCCCGAAACTTCGCGCAACGATGGAAGGGTGAAGACCATTGACCTTTCCCGCGAACTGACCGTCGCCCGCGGTGCGATCGCCCCGCTGGCCTTCGGCTGGCTGGCGATGGCCGTGATCGCCACGGTGTTTTACACGCTGACGGCCTCGGCACCCACGTTGGGTGAGACGACGTGGCACGACGTGGCGCGCATGGGCACCGGGTGGTGGATGACCACGCTCGGCGGCCAGACTGAGATCCAGGGCGTGGCGATCTCGCTCATGCCCACGCTTATGACGCTCATCATGGTCTATGTGAGCGTGGCGGTATTTCGGCGTCGGCTGGTGGCGCGTTGGGGCGAGGTGGCTGCCGCGGCGATTGCGCAGGCGGCCGTGGTGGCGCTCATCGGTGTGGCCGTCCGGCCCGAAGGTGTGTGGTGGCCGGCGATTATCGGCGGGGCGATCATGGGTGGCGTCACGGCTGCCTGGGCCGGGCGCGATGAGCTTCTGGTCTGGCCGTGGCTCGCGCGGGCCCTTCCTCGCACAGGCGTGTTCCTGGGCGTGCTCGCGGTGCTCACGACGGCGACCGTGGCGGTCGCGTTCGTCGGCGGCTGGTCGCGCGTGACCCAGATTCACGGCTACTACCTGACCGGCGCCGTGGGCACGGCCGGGCTTCTCCTCGTCCAGCTGGCCTACCTTCCCACGGCGTTTATTTGGGCGCTGGCATGGCTGCTCGGCCCGGGGTTTGCCGTGGGGCAGGGCACGCACTTTTCGGTGCTGGGCGTGGAGTCGGCGCCGCTGCCGGCAATTCCGCTACTGGGTGCGCTGCCGTCGGTGGGGGATGGGTACCCGTGGGTGCTCGGCGTCCTCGCGGCGATCTTCTTGATCGTGGGGGCGGTGGTCACGCGGCGGGAGAAGAAGTCGCTCCCAGCTTCCTTGCTTGATTCGGCCCTCGCGGCGCTGATCGGTGCCTTCGTGGTGGCGGCCCTCGCGGCGATGGGTACGGGCGCGATCGGCCCGGAGCGGCTGGCGCAGACCGGCCCCGTGCCGCCGGTGATGTTCGGCATGGCCCTGCTCGTGCTCGGCCTGCCCTACCTCCTGGGCGCGCTCGTTCATCCCCAGACACTCACCTTCCTGCGGGCCCGCAGCGAGGCGACCGCCGAATGGGCATCCGACCGCCGCCAGGCCGTCAAGGACCGCGCTGAGGAGCGCGCGGCCGAGCGGGCTGAGGACGATGAGCGTGCCGGGCAGGACGAGCTTTCCGGCGACGACGGCGTTGCCGCGAACACGGAAGAGCGCAACGAGCCTGCAAACCCACCGGCCGTCGAGGGCAGTGAAGCCGAGCCCGCCCAGATGGAAACCGAGCCGAACGCCACTGAGGGCGAGGACGCGCCGACCAGCTCAGACGTCGCCGTATCGGAGGGTGAGACAGAAAGCGCTCTAGGAGTGGACGGCTCCGAGCGGGACTAGGGGGCGTCGATAGGCTGAAGCCATCGACTCAAGGAGGTTTCATGGCCCGCGCCCTGATTTCAGTCTCGGACAAGAGCGGCATTGCGCAGTTCGCCCAGGTATTGCAGCAGGCAGGATATGACCTGATTTCCACTGGTTCAACCGCGAAGGTGATCGCGGAGCTCGGGCTGCCCGTCACGCCCGTGGAGAAGGTGACCGGCTTCCCCGAGATTTTCGACGGCCGGGTCAAGACCCTCAACCCCTTCATCCACGGCGGTATCCTCGCACGCCGGGGCACCGATGACGAGGTGATGGCGGAGCTGGGGATCGAGGCGATCGACGTCGTGGTCGTGAACCTGTACCCGTTCGTGCAGACCGTGGCCTCGGGCGCCGCGCCTGAGGAGTGCGTAGAGCAGATCGACATCGGCGGGCCGGCTCTCATCCGCGCGGCCGCGAAGAATCATCGAGACGTGGCCGTGGTGACCGACCCGGCCCAGTACGCGCGCGTAGCCGAGGAGCTTGCCGCCGGCGGGCTGACGGTCGAGTTCAAGCGCGAGCTCGCGGCCGTCGCCTTCGCCCACACCGCCGCCTACGATTCGGCGATCGCGGCGTGGTTCGCCGGCCAGGCCGGGGCGAATGCCCTTCCCGCCGAGCTCGCCCCGCGCTGGACCAAGGCCGCCGGCCTCCGCTACGGCGAGAACCCGCACCAGGCCGCCGCGCTCTACGAGGACGCAAGCGGCGCCGGGCTCGCCCACGCCACCCAGCTGGGCGGCAAGCCGATGAGCTTCAACAACTACCAGGACACCGAGGCCGCCCTGCGCGCCGCCTACGACCACCCCGAGCCGGCTGTGGCGATCGTCAAGCACGCTAACCCGTGCGGTGTGGCGATTGCCGACGACGTCGCCGCCGCTCACGCCCGCGCTCACGCCTGCGACCCGCTCTCGGCCTACGGCGGCGTGGTGGCCGCGAATCGACCGGTGACGGCCGCGATGGCGGAACAGCTGGGGCCGATCTTCACCGAGGTGGTGGCGGCGCCCGACTTTGATCCCGACGCCCTCGCCCTGCTCCAGACCAAGAAGAACCTGCGCATCCTGCGCGTGGCGCCGACCGAGGGCGGGCTGGATATCCGCCCGATCAGCGGCGGCGCGGTGGTCCAGGAGCGCGACACGCTAGGTGAACGCGACCAGATCGTCAGCTGGGAGCTTGTGGCGGGAGAGCCCGCCGACGCCGAAACCGCGGCCGACCTCGAGTTCGCCTGGCGCTCAGTGCGCTGCGTGAAGTCCAATGCGATCCTGCTGGCGCGCGAGGGTGCGACGGTGGGCGTGGGCATGGGCCAGGTCAACCGGGTCGACTCGTGCAAGCTGGCCGTCGAGCGCGCCAACACCCTCGGGGACGGGGAGCGGGCGCGTGGCGCGGTGGCGGCGTCGGACGCGTTCTTCCCCTTCGCCGACGGCTTCGAGGTGCTGGCCAAGGCCGGCGTCCGTGCCGTGGTCCAGCCCGGCGGCTCGATCCGTGACGAGGAGGTCATCGCGGCGGCGAAGGCTGCCGGGGTGACGATGTACCTCACGGGCACGCGTCACTTCGCGCACTGAGTCCGCGTCTCGCCCGGCGGCTAGAGTATGATCGTCACGCGAGCCGAAGGGAGAGACATGGACAAGTACGCCGGCGGTAAGTTCCCGCCCGCCATCGTCTACGTGCTCCTTGTGGCATGGGTGGGCGCGATCATCGCCACTGGCTTCCTGCTCGACGTGCAGCGGGCGGTTTATGCGCTCAGCGCCTCGTGCGTGGCGATCGCCGTGGCCCGCGTAACGCTCCCGGACGGAGCGGTGCCGCGCGTGCGATCCAAGGCACACGACGCCACCATCTTGTGCCTGTGCGCCGCGGCCCTGTTCATGCTGGCCGCGTGGGGAAACACGCCGCCGGTCCTGTAGGCCGAAGCCCGGACCAGCGGCGCGCTCGTTAGGACTCCGCCCCGTCGATGACGATCGGCAACTGGGCCAGCTCCAGATCGGCCGTGGGGTCGGACACGACGTAGAGGACTTCCTTCAGCGGGTGCCACCAGGGCTCGAAGGGGAGGCGGTCTTCCATGTCGATGAGCTCGTCCATGTGTGCCACCGGCTGGGCTTCGATGTGCCCGTCCACCATGCCTACATGGTAGGAGCCGCCCTTGCCGGCAAGCTCCCGATCTAGCACGGTCATCGCAGTGTTGACCAGACGAACTGCGAGCGTGCGGTCGAACGGTGAGGGGTTGCCGCCCTGCTGGGCGTGGCCAATGAGGAGCGAGCGCACGTCGAACAGGTCCCCGCCCTCTTCTTCGAAGATGTTGGCCAGGACGTCGGCGTTGTAGTACTCCGAAGCGTCCTCGTTGCGCACCACCAAGTAGAGCTGGCGGCCGGCCTCGAAGGAGCGGATCATCTTCTGCGTGTCGGCGGCGAGTTGGCTGAGCGTGATCCCGTCCTCGTAGAGGTAGACCTGCTCGGCGCCCGTCGTGAGCGCGGACATGAGGGCGAGGTAGCCGCACTTGCGGCCCATTGTCTCCACCACGAAGCAGCGCCGGGAGGCGGAGGCGGACTGGCGGATGCGGTCGATCGTCTCCGTGTTCCAGTTCAGCGCCGTGTCGGTGCCGATCGAGAATTCAGAGCCGGGCAAATTATTGTCGATCGATGCGGGCACCAGCACAATCGGGATCTTGAACGCCGGGTATCGTGAGGATTCCTTGTGCATCTCGTAGACCATCTTGTAGCCCTTGAAACCGCCGATGACGATCAGGCCGTCCAGCTGCGCGTTCTCGATCGCGCGGCCGAGGGCGTAGTACTGGTCGACGTCGGGGATCGTGCGCCGGGTGCCAAGCTCGGCGCCGCCGTCCTCGGCCCACCCTTCGACGTCGTGCCACTTGAGCTCACGAATCCTTCCGTCCACGAGGCCCGGGAAGCCGCCCTCGATGCCGAGCATGGTGTAGCCGCGGTCGATGCCGAACTTCACGGCGGCGCGCGCCGCCGGGTTCATGCCGGGCGCGAGGCCGCCGGCGTGGAGGATGCCGATGCGCTTGGAACCCTCCGGGCGCTCGGGGGCCACGGGAGAGGAGAGTGTGGCAAAGAGGTCGATCATCTCCTGGTAGTGGTTGCCGCGCGAGGTCACGGCGGCGTCCCAGTCGCCAGATGAGAGATGTTCCTTGACGGCGCGCGTGTTCTGGATCGCCTGCATCATGGGCAGACGGACGATCTTGTTGCGCCGGGTGCCGATGATGACGGGTTCGGTCTCCTGGGTGGCGTGGACCAGGTCCCAGGCTGCGGTGTAGCCGAGCAGGGTGGGCATCCAGCGGTCGTAGGCCGAGGGAGTGCCGCCGCGCTGGACGTGGCCGAGCGAAGTGATGCGTGGGTCTTCGCCCATGCGATCCTTGATCGCGGTGCGAACGTCCTCCGCTGTGATCTTGTTGCCGGCGCGGTCGGAGGCTCCTTCGGCGACGACGATCAGCGAGTCGCGCCGGCCGTTCTCGCGGCCCAGGCGCAACTTCTCCGCCAGCTCATCCTCCCAGCCGTCGGCCGGGGGAAGCTCGGGGATGAAGACGTAGTCGCAGCCGCCGGCGATGGCGGACATGAGGGCGAGGTAGCCGCAGCGTCGGCCCATGACCTCGATGATGAACGTGCGCTGGTGGGAGGCCGCCGTCGCCGCAATCGCGTCGATCGCTTCGATGATGCGGGTGAGGGCCGAGTCGGTGCCCACGGTCATGTCGGTCCCCACCAGGTCGTTGTCGATCGAGCCGACGACGCCGGAAATGAGCAGCTTCGCGTGGCGCTGGCCCTCCTCTTCCGACACCGCCCCTTCGGCCACGAGCTCAGCCAGCAGCTCGGGCCAGAGCTCGCGCAGCTCGTCCGCGCCCGTCAGCGTGCCGTCCCCGCCCATGATGACCAGGCGGTCGATACCGTTCTTCACGAAGTTGTACACGGCCTTCTTCATGCCCGAGCGCTCGCGGAACTCGTCGCAGCGCGCGGTGCCGATGGCGGTGCCGCCCCTGTTGATGGTGGAGGAGACGTCCGACCACCCCATCTTCTTGATCAGATGCCCGCCCTCGACGGGGCCGCGCCAGCCTTCGAGGAATGCGTAGGGCGTGGCGCCGAGCTGGAGCGCGGTGCGAACAACGGCGCGAACCGTCGCGTTCATGCCCTGTGCATCACCACCCGAAGTCAGGATTCCTATCTTCACTTCCGGGGCGCTTGTGTTGCTATCCACGACATCTCCTTCACATTTGCGTCACGCCCAATTCTGTCATATTTGCCCCGGCGCGATTGGGTAGAATGGGGGCACTTGTTAGCTTTCAGGAGGAGAGTTATGACAGCGCCGATTGATGCAACTGCGACGCCCGCGTGGGCTCGCCTGACCGACCTTGAGGCGGGCCTCAACGTCGATTTCCGCGCGTGGTTTAAGGATGAAACCCGTGCGAAGAATTTCACTTTCCAGGCCGCGGATCTGTACGTGGACCTGTCGAAGACCTTCCTTACCGATGAGGTCAAGGCCGCGCTCCTGGAGCTGGCTGACCAAGTGAACCTGGCCGAGCGTCGTGACGCGATGCTCAGTGGCGAGCGAATCAACGTCACCGAGAACCGCGCAGTCCTGCACACCGCCCTGCGCCGCGAGAAGGGTGAGGAGGTAGATGTGGACGGGCGCAACGTCGTCGACGACGTCCACGAGGTCCTCGAGCGCGTGTTCGACTTCGCGGACAAGGTGCGTAGCGGTGAGTGGACGGGCGTCACGGGTAAGAGGATCGAGACCGTGGTCAACGTCGGCATCGGCGGCTCGGACCTGGGCCCGGTCATGGCGTACGAGGCGCTCAAGCCGTACGTGAAGGACGGGCTGGAGTGCCGCTTCATTTCGAACATTGACCCCACGGACGTGGGGGAGACCCTCAAGGGGCTCGACCCGGAGACGACCCTGGTGATCGTCGCGTCCAAGACGTTCACGACGCTCGAAACGCTCACCAACGCCCGCCAGGTGCGTTCCTGGCTGCTCGGCACGCTCGAGGAGCAGGGGGCGCCGACGGACGGCGCCGTGGCCAAGCACTTCGTGGCCGTGTCCACGGCGCTGGACAAGGTGGAGGCCTTCGGGATTGACCCGGTCAACGCCTTCGGCTTCTGGGACTGGGTGGGCGGGCGCTACTCGGTCGACTCGGCCGTGGGCCTGTCGCTAGCGATCGCGCTGGGCCGGGAGTACTTCGAGGACTTCCTGGCCGGCTTCCGTGCGATGGACCGCCACTTTGCGGATGCCCCGGCCGAGCAGAACGTGCCGTTGCTCATGGGCCTGCTCAACGTCTTCTACGTCAACTTCGTGGGCGCCCCCACGCACGCCGTACTGCCCTACTCTCAGTACCTGCACCGCTTCCCGGCCTACCTCCAGCAGCTGACGATGGAGTCGAACGGCAAGCGCGTGCGCTGGGACGGCACGCCGGTCACGTCGGCCACGGGCGAGGTCTTCTGGGGTGAGCCGGGCACGAACGGCCAGCACGCCTTCTACCAGCTCATCCACCAGGGTACGCAGCTCATCCCGGCGGACTTCATTGCGTTTGCCAACCCCACCTTCGACTTCAAGGACGGGGATGCCGACCAGCACGAGCTCTTCCTCGGTAACTTCTTTGGCCAGACCAAGGCGCTCGCCTTCGGCAAGACGGCCGACGAGGTCCGCGCGGAGGGCGTAGCCGAGGAGTTGGTGACCGCGAAGGTCTTCCCGGGCAACAAGCCCACCGCGTCGATTATGGCCCCGACCCTGACCCCGTCAGTGCTTGGCCAGCTCATCGCGCTGTACGAGCACATCACGTTCGTCCAGGGCATCGTGTGGGGTATCGACTCCTTCGACCAGTGGGGCGTGGAGCTCGGCAAGGCGATGGCCAAGGAGCTGACCAGCGCCGTTGAGGGCGACGAGGCGGCGATCGCTACCGAGGATTCCTCGACCCGCGGCCTCATCGAGTACTACCGGGCGCACCGAAAGTAGAACGTCACCGATCGGGGTGCCCGCCGGCTCGCCGGCGGGCACTTTCGCTTCAGGTCGCAAGCGCAGGCGCCAGGCTACCAGTCACTGTTTCACACCAGCCACAATCGGCCCACCCGTCGCGTCTGTCACGGCTCGGGCCGTGCCGCGGGACCGGAGCGTTCCGCGGATTTGAATTTACTGGACGATTCCGGGCCGATCTTCATATATGAGGAGATCGGCCCGGAATCGTCCAAAATATTTTAATCTGCCTAAGCCGGTGAGGGTGATGTACCCAAAGGGCACGGTCCCCGGCTGAGCGTTTGCTCGGACCCGCGGGATCGTGCCCCTTTCGCAGCGGTGAAGGCGCTGGTCGCCGCGTCGTCGTTTAGCTGAGTGCGACCTCGACGTCCTTGCCAAGGAAGCCTGCTTCGAGGAGAACCTTCGTCGGGGTGCTGTCTGCCGGAATGTCAAAGACGAACTTGCCGGACAGCGTGTTGCCCGGATTGATCTCGTCCAAACCCCACGAGCCTTCGATGTGAAGTGCAGCTTCGCTCGAGTAGGAGTGCTCGCGGCCCTGCTCGTCGATGAGCTTCATAGAGTCGGTAAAGAACCTCTCGGCTTTGTTGCCGTTGTTGAGGATGGACGCGCTCACGATGACGAACTGCCCCTGGGCCTGGGCGCCAAAGTACTCGTTACCGACTTCGGCAATGCCAGGCTCAATGCCTTCAATTGTTACGGTAAAATCGCCGACCTCGACCGGCGTGCCAATGGTCGCAGCGGGCTCCTCGGGGGTGGTCGTCTCCTCCGGTTCGGCGGACTTCGTTTCCTCTTCTTCGGCCTCGGCGGTGTCCTTAGCAGGATTGTCCGTTTTTTCGGACGCGGTGGTGGCGGGGGCGGTCTCCGGAGAGTCACTCGAGCACCCCGTGAGGATCGCGGTGAAGCCGAGAACAAAAAAGGCGATGATAGCGGTCAGAATCTTGTACTGACCGATCCATGAGCGCTGCGTGTTGGCGATTGTGCTAGTCATGGTTGTCCGATCTATTAGTGCGAAATAACGTCAGAATAAGCTAAGCAGGTCTCCCCCCCCCGCAAGCCGAAAACGGAACTCAACAGGGACTTGCGCCCGCGGGCCCGCGATTGCGGGCCCGGCTGCTAACCTGGTCCAGTGACGAACACCGCTGGATATCACTGGCCGGGGCCGGGCGGCGTCGGCGCGCACCTGACGCCGGGGCTCTACGAGCGGCTCATCGACGCCGAACTGGCCGAAGCGCTCGCGGCTTCGGACTTGCGCGCGGGCAGCGGCAAGGTCGATAGCGCCGATGCCCCTCACGTCCTCGCCACCCACCTGGCGGCCCGGATCGAGAGAGCCCTCCAAGCAGCGAAGGGGCGCGAGCGCCTCGAGCTTGCCAATCGTCTCCTCGCGCTCCTCCCGGACGGCAGCGCACTGCAGGAAAGACCCGAGGTGGACCCGAAAAAGGAGCCCTCACCAGACCAGCTCCTATCCCTGTGGCCGGCCGGCTTCGATCAGGCACCCGGGCGCCCGGAGATCCCACTGGCCGACGTCGCCCTGTTGACGAACGGCCCGCAGGACCCGGGCCTGGCTGCGGAGCTCGTCAAGGAGATGGGCTCGGCCGACCGCATCGACCTCCTTGGTTCGTTCATCAAGTGGACGGGCGTGCGCACGCTCCTTCCCGGTCTGGAGCCCCTCGCCCGCCGCGGCGTCCCCATCCGGGTGCTCACTACCACCTACATCGGCGCCACCGACCGCAAGGCCCTCGACGCGCTCGCCGGGCTTGGCGCCCAGGTGCGGGTTAACTACTTCTCTGCCTCCACGAAGCTGCACGCCAAGGCCTGGATCTTCCACCGCAACTCCGGCTATTCCACGGCTTACATCGGCTCGTCCAACCTCTCGCGTAGCGCGATGACGGACGGCGTGGAGTGGAACGTCCGCGTCTCGCAGGTGGCCACCCCGCACGTGCTCGCCAAGTTCGCGGCGACATTTGAGACGTACTGGTCCTCGCCCGACTACCAGCCCTACGACCCGGCCACCGACTCCGCGCGCCTCGACGAGGCCCTGCGTGACGCGCGCGGGCTGCCCGGCCCGGGCACGACGTCGACCGTCACGGCTTTGACCGTGCGCCCCTACCCGCACCAGCAGCTCATGCTCGAGGACTTGGAGGCTGAGCGCGAGGGCGGGCGCCACGCGAATCTGCTGGTGGCCGCGACGGGCACGGGTAAGACCGTGGTGGCGGCGCTCGATTACGCACGGCTCATTGAGCGCCTGAACGGCGACGGCCGGCGCGTCCTGCCCCGCCTGCTTTTCGTCGCCCACCGCAAGGAGATCCTCCAGCAGGCGCTGCGCACCTATCGCGACGTGCTTAAAGACGGCTCGTTCGGCGAGATGTTCGTGGACGGGCAGCGCCCCGCCCGCGGCGATCACGTCTTCGCCTCGGTGCAGTCTCTGCAGGATCTGTGTGTTTTCGAGCCGGAGCGCTTCGACGTCGTCGTCATTGACGAGTTCCACCACGCGCACGCCGCCTCCTACCGCAAGGTCCTGTCCCATTTCCGCCCCAAGGAGTTGCTTGGTCTGACGGCCACCCCGGAGCGTGGGGATGGGGTGAGCGTGGCGGACGTGTTTTTCGGCGGGCGCATCGCCTCCGAACTGCGGCTGTGGGATGCCCTCGAGGCCGACCTGCTGGTTCCCTTCCATTACTTCGGGATTGCGGATGGCACGGACCTTCGCCGGTTGAGCTTCAGGCGTGGCCAGTACGATCAGGGGGAACTCTCCCGGCTCTACCTGGCCGACCGCGCCCGCGCCGCCAAGATCGTGGAAAACACGCGACAGTACGTGGCGGACGTGGGGCGGATGAAGGCGCTCGGATTCTGCGTCACCGTGGAGCACGCCCACTTCATGGCGGATTACTTCACCGCTTCCGGTATCCCGGCCCTGGCACTTGATGGCGGCTCGAGCCGGGCAGAGCGCGAGGCGGGGCTCGCGGCGCTACGCTCCGGGGAGGTGAAGGCCCTTTTCACGGTCGACCTCTTCAACGAGGGCCTCGACATCCCCGACATCGACACGGTCATCATGGCCCGCCCCACCCAGTCGGCCACGATCTTCCTCCAGCAACTCGGGCGCGGCCTGCGCCGCACGCCCACCAAAGCCGTCCTCACTGTGCTTGACTTCGTGGGCCACCAGCACGCCGACTTCCGCTTCGACGTCAAGTTCCGCGCGCTCACCGGCCTCGGCCGCCGCAAGCTGCGCACCGCTGTCGAGGCCGGCTTCCCCTTCCTCCCAGCCGGCTGCCACATTGAGCTTGACCGCGTCACGCAAGACGAGGTGCTGAAGAACTTGACGCAGACGGTCAAGCTCAGAGCTGCCCAGCTCGTTGCTGACATTCGCGTTCACGCCGGCGATGTCCGCCCCTACACCTTGCGTTCCTACCTTCACGACGCCGACCGCTCGCTTGCCGACATCTACGCGGGCAACCCCACGGCAACTGTGCGGGGGCGCAAGATTCCCCGCACGTGGCAAGCCCTGGCCGGCCTGGCGCTCGGCGAGGGAAAGGAGATCGGGGAGGCGAGCGTGGTCGAGCTCGACTTGCTGCGCCGCATCCGTGCCTTCACCCACGTCAACGACCGCCCGCGCATCGCCGCCTACCGGCGCATCCTCGCGGCGCTTGCGCTTGCGGAGACGCCGGCGGAGGCGGAGGAGGTCCTGGCAGGCCTGGGGGAGAAGGCGGCCTACGCGCCGATGTTGTACTTCTCCCTGTGGCCGACGGGCGACCCCGGCGAGATGGCCGTCAAGTTGTGGGAGGCGGTCCGCTCGGGCGTCTTCCGCGCTGAGCTCGAGCAGGTGCTTGAGGTGCGCGAGGACGCGCTGCGGACCGTGGCGCGCCCGCTTCCGGGCAGGCTCGCCGGCGTGCCGGTGCTCAGCCACGGGCGCTACACGCGCGAGGAGCTACTGGCGGGCTTCGGCGTCGGGACTCAGGACGAAGAAAAGCCGGGCAACGTGCGCGAGGGTGTGAAGTACGTGCGCCACCTCGGGGTGGACATCTTGCTCGTCACGCTGCGCAAGTCCGAGGCCGACTACTCGCCTACCACCCTCTACCGCGACTACGCCCTCACCCCCAACCTCTTCCACTGGGAGTCGCAGTCCACCACGGGCGAAAACTCTCCCACCGGCCAGCGCTACATCACCCACGAAAGCCGGGGGACCGACGTCGTGCTGTTCGTGCGCGAGACGAAGGTGGGCGAGATCGGGACCGAGCCCTACACGTGCCTCGGGAGGGCGCGCTACGTGCGCCACAGCGGCTCGAAGCCGATGGCGATTGAGTGGGAGCTGGACCGGGCAATGCCGGCAATGTTGCTCGCGGCATCCAAGCTTGTCTCCTAGATTCGCTTGGGACATAAGACGGCATTTTGGGAAAGCCAGCGGGTAGAATTGGGACTGTGCGCGCACGGGCGCGTGAATCCAATGAAGGAGTTATCTACATGGCAAAGTCTCCAGTTACCGTTACCGTCACCGGCGCAGCTGGCAACATCGGCTACGCGCTGCTCTTCCGCATCGCGTCGGGCGCGCTGCTCGGCAATGACGTGCCGGTTCGCCTCAACCTCCTCGAGATCCCGCAGGGCCTGAAGGCCGCTGAGGGTACCGCGATGGAGCTTAACGATTCGGCGTTCCCGCTGCTTGAGTCCGTCAACATTTTCGACGACGCGAACAAGGCTTTCGACGGCGCCTCCGTGGGCCTTCTGGTCGGCGCCCGCCCGCGCACCAAGGGTATGGAACGCGCGGATTTGCTCGAGGCGAACGGTGGCATCTTCGGCCCGCAGGGCAAGGCTATCAACGACAACGCGGCTGACGACATCCGCGTGCTCGTGGTGGGCAACCCGGCCAACACCAACGCCGTGATCGCCATGCAGCACGCCCCGGACGTGCCGAAGGAGCGCTTCACCGCCATGATGCGCCTCGACCACAACCGCGCGATCTCCCAGCTCGCTGAGAAGACCGGCGCCCGCGTGGCCGACATCAAGCGCATGACGGTGTGGGGCAACCACTCCGCCGACCAGCACCCGGACGTGTCCTGGGCCACGGTCGATGGCAAGCCGGCCCTCGAGCTCGTTGACCAGGCCTGGCTGGACGAGTACTTCGTGCCCACGGTCGCCAAGCGTGGCGCCGCCATCATCGAGGCCCGCGGCGCGTCCTCGGCCGCCTCGGCCGCGTCCGCCGCGATTGACCACGTCTTTGACTGGGTCAACGGCACACCGGAAGGCGACTGGGTCACCCCGGGCGTCTACTCGGACGGCTCGCACTACGGCGTCCCCGAGGGCCTCATCTTCGGTTTCCCGGCCATCTCCAAGGGCGGCGAGTGGGAGATCGTCGACGGCCTGGAGATCTCCGACGCCACGCGCGTGGGCATCGAGCGCAACATCAAGGCTGCTCAGGAGGAGCTCGACGCGGTTCGTGCTCTCGGCCTGATCAAGTAAGCCACACCCGAAGATGGGCGGCCCTGCGGGGTCGCCCGTTTTCGTATGCCTGCCTACCGGGGGAGGGCCTGTAGGCTGGGCGTGAGGACGATCGGCGTGGCAGGGCCACGCAGCAGAGCGGAGGGAACGTGGACAGGTCCGAGGAACAGTTTGAGCGCATGCGCGCCAGCCAGCTCTACCGCGTGGAGGGCCACGCCTTCGACGTCGCCTTCGAGCGCTCGATGCGCCTTCAAGACGAAATCAACGCCCTGCCCACCGGCGACATGGAGGCGATCGCGGACCTGGCCCGCCAGCTCTTCGGCACGTTCGGCGACGGCGCCGCCATCCGCACCCCCGTCCACTGCGACTATGGCGCCCACACCCACATCGGGGAGGGCGCGTTCATCAACTTCGACTGCGTCTTCCTGGACGTGGCCGATATTGTGATCGGCAAGAACTGCCAGATCGCCACGCGGGTCCAGTTCATCACCGCCGAGCACCCGCTCGAGCCCACCCCACGGCGGGAGGGCTGGGAGTCGGGCCGGCCGATCACGATCGGCGACAACGTGTGGCTCGGCGCCGGCGTCATCGTCCTGCCCGGCGTGACGATCGGGGACAACACGGTGGTGGGCGCCGGTGCGGTGGTCACGAAGGACCTGCCGGCCAACGTCATCGCGGTGGGCACCCCGGCGCGCGTGTTGCGCCCGCTTCCGGACGACGCCGCTTCGGCAGAGCTGGTGCCCGAGCACCTACTCTAGGGCGAATATTTCTTACTCGCGTGTGGCCCCGAGTCCGCAACGGATTCGGGGCCACACGCGTGTTTGTCAAATCCTGCCTCCTGGCTTTGCGCCAAGTCTTGAACGCCTCCAATTTGGCTTTATTGCAGGAGTTTCTAGGGGTGGACGGGTTCCGTCCGTAATCCTGGGAGCTTTGGGCCGTTAATCACATTTTTGCTCCCGTAGGGTCGTAGGTACACAGGTCAATCGGTGATTCGTCATCCACCAACAGTGAAGTTGGCCGGAATTATTACCTGCTCCATCGCCTAGAGAGTTGACACAATGAACAAGAAAAACGAAGTACGAGCACAGGACTTGTCCCGCGGGCGGCGGTTCTTCCTCCTGACCCTCGTCTCCATGGGTAGCTCGATCATCTACACCCCTGCCTACCTCAAGAACGTCTTCTACGATCCGCTGATGGAGGCGCTTGACGTCACAAATGCCCAGCTCGGCCAGTTCCTCTCGGCTTACGCGATCACTGCGCTGATCTGCTACTTCCCCTCGGGCGTGATCGCGGACAAGGTGCGCGTGCGCACGCTGTCCTGGGTCGGCTTCATGCTGACAGCGGCACTGACTTTCGTCTACGCCACGTTGCCGTCGGTGGGAACGCTCATGATGGTCTTCGTGGGAATGGGTATCTCGACGATTCTCATCTGGTGGGGTATTCGCTTCAAGCTGGTTCGCCTCATCTCGGAGGAAGAAGAGTACTCGAAGAACATCGGTATTTCCTACGGCCTGTACGGCGCTGCTGGCCTAGCGGTTGGCCTCATCTGCCTTCTGTTTATCAAGTACATCGCCAGTGCCACGGACTCGATGCGGTGGATGCTCATCTTCCTGGGCGTGCTCATCTTTGTGCTCGGCCTTCTGTCTTTCCTCATCCCCAAGTTCGAAGGCGAGATTGCCGACAGCTCTCAGGGATTCAACCTCTCCGAGGTGGGCATGGCGCTGAAGAGCCCCGTGGTGTGGATGGCCGCGGCGATCATGTTCTTCGTGTACTTCTACTACACGGGCGTCACCTACACCACCCCCTACCTCTCCTCGGTTATGGGTGCCTCGATCGGCATCGTCTCGCTCGTGTCAATCGTCCGCCAGTACGGCGTCACCCTCCTGTCCGGCCCGGCCTTCGGCTTCCTTGCCAAGGGCGCGGGTAGCCCGACCCGCGTTATTGGCTGGGGCTCGGTGGTCGCCGTCATCGCCCTCGTGACGATCGCCTTCCTCCCGGCGGGAGCCGCGATGGCTGTCGTCGCCGCAATCATCGCAATCCTGCTCGGCTTCATTGCCAACGGCGTGTTCGGCATCGTTTCCTCGGCACTGACCGAGGGCAAGGTCCCGCTCACGATCTTCGGTACGGCGACGGGCGTCCTGTCGGTGATCGGCTTTGCCCCGGATACGTTCTCCTCCATTTGGTTCGGAGCCCTCATCGATAACAAGGGCAACGATGCCTACGTGGAGATCTTCATGATCCTCGCCGGTGCGGCGATTCTCGCCACCGCGTTCTCTTTCCTCCTCCACTTCTACGTGAAGAAGAACGAGAAGAAGCTTGAGGCCGCCCAGCTGACAGCGGCCGCGGAGGCCCAGGGCATTTCGCTGGAGGAAGCCGCTGACCTGGTCGGCGTCGATGAGGGCGTCGTCGCGGACGCCAGCGAGGACCTCGAGGGCTAGATTGTCATGAAAAGACTCGATGTGCCTGCTCTGTGGAGCAAGGCGATGGGCGCGGCGATTGCCAAGCAGGACCAGATTGCTGCTGGCCTGTACGCACCCGGCCAAACCCTCGCGCAGATGCGGGAAGGGTACCTCACGGAACGCCGGTTCTGGAACGAGGGTGGGCCCGCGATGGCCTCGACCGAGGATGCTGGCATCCCCACGTCGCACGGCGAGGTTGGGGTGCGCATCTACCGGCCCACTGACGGCACGCTCCCCATCATCTTCTACATCCACGGAGGCGGATTCGCCCTCGGCAACCTCGACACCCACGATCGCATTTGCCGCAACATCGCCGACGAAGCGGGCGCGGCCGTCGTCGCGATCGACTACACGCTCTCCCCGGAAGCCAAGTTCCCGCAGGCCATCGAGGAATGCGCGCAGGTGGTCCAATACGTGCGCTCTCACGCCAAGACATGGGACCTCGATAGCGGAGACATCTCCTTCGCTGGCGATTCCGGCGGGGCGAACATGTCGATTGCGACCTACCTCTACCTGCGCGACGTGATGAACGACGCCGGCGGCGTGCGCTGCTTCCTGCTGTACTACGGCTGGTTCGGGCTGAAGGATAGCGTGTCCATCCGCCTCTACGGAGGCGTGTGGGACGGCCTGACGCCGGAGGACTTCTCCATGTACAAGCAGCTGTACATCACGCGCGAGGCCGACCTCGATTCGCCCTACCTCAACATCTTCAACGCCGACCTCGAAGGCCTTCCGCCGGCTTACATCTGCGCAGCGGAGCTCGATCCGCTCCTCGACGACTCGCGGTTGCTGGCAAAGATCTACGAGACGCAGGGCGTGAGCCACGAACTCGAGGTCGTGCCCGGAGTGATCCACGCATTCCTCCACCACGGGCGAATGCTAGATGCGGCACGCCAGGTGATGGCGCATGGCGGCACATTCTTTACATCGATCCCTTCACCAACCCACCCAACTGGAAAGTAGGAACAATGGATTTCTCATTGACAGAAGAACAGCAACTGATGGCCGACACGTTCGTCGAGCTCATGGAGTCGCGCGCATGGGAGACGTACTTCAATGAGTGTGACGAGAACAAGGAATACCCGCAGGAGTGGGTTGAGGCCCTGTGCGAACTCGGCTTCGATCGCATCCTCCTGCCCGAGGAGTACGAGGGGCTTGGGCTCGGCTGGCAGGAACTGACCGCGGTCTACGAGGCGCTCGGGCGCATGGGCGGCCCCACGTACGTGCTCTACCAGCTGCCGGGCTGGGGCACGATCATCCGCGAGGGCAGTGAGGAACAGAAGGCCACCATGTTCGAGTTCCTCGGCTCTGGCAAGCAGATGCTGAACTACGCCATGACCGAGCCGAGCGCGGGTTCGAACTGGGACGACATGCGGACCACCTACACGCGCCGGGACGGCAAGATCTACCTCAACGGTCACAAGACCTTCCAGACCTCCGGCATGAAGGTTCCCTACCTGGTGGTCATGGCGCGCAACGCAGAGGACATGTCCGTCTACTCGGAGTTCTTCGTCGACATGACGAAGGCCGGGATTACGCGCGAGCCGCTCAAGAAGCTCGGCCTGCGCATGGACTCGCTCGCCGAGGTCTACTTCGACGACGTCGAGCTCGACGAGTCCGACTTCTTCGGCATCGAGGGCGGCGCGTTTAAGCGCGGCGTCCAGGACTTCGATCTCGAGCGTTTCCTCGTGGCCCTGACCAACTACGGCCAGGCCTACTGCGCATTCGAAGACGCGGCCAAGTACGCCAACCAGCGCATCCAGGGTAAGGAAGCCATCGGGCGCACCCAGCTCATCCAGCTGAAGATGGCCGACATGATGATCGCCATCACCAACATGCGCAACATGCTCTACGAAATCGCGTGGAAGCACGACAACGGCCGCCTCGGCCGGGGTGACTGCTCGATGGCCAAGTACTACTGCTCGCAGGCCTCTTCGATGGTCATCGACCAGGCGCTGCAGATCCTGTCCGGAGTTGGCATCACCGGCGAGCACCGCGTCCAGCGTTTCTACCGCGACATCCGCGTGGACCGCGTGTCGGGTGGCACGGACGAGATGATGATCCTCGCCGCCGGCCGCGCCGCTCTCAAGGAATACCGCTAAAGGACCGAGGAAGGAAGTCATCATGGAAACCGTGAAGCCCTCGTTCGGAGTACTTGACGACGTCAAGGTCCTGTACTCCGCCGTGGAAATCGCAGCCCCGTCCGCCGCCGAGATCATGGCCGAGTGGGGAGCAGACGTCACCTGGATGGAGAACATCTGGACCGGTGATTCCGTGCGCGACACGAAGTGGGTCAAGGAGATGGAACGTCGCAACCAGCGCTCGATTTCCCTCCACCCCTTCTCCGATGAAGGCAAGGAGATCATCGCCAGGCTCGTCAAGGACGCCGACATCTTCATCGAATCCTCCAAGGGCCCCGCGTGGGCGCGCAAGGGGATCACCGACGAGTGGCTGTGGGAGATCAACCCCAAGCTCGTCATCGTTCACGTGTCCGGCTTCGGGCACTGGGGTGATGAGCAGAAGGTCAACGCCGCGGCCTACGACCTGACGGTCGCCGCCTACGCGGGCCTCGTCGCCCAAAACGGCACTCCCGAGCTGCCCACCAACCTCCACCCGTACACTGCCGACTACGTCAACTCGCTCATGGTGGTCTCCTCCGCGCTCGCGGCCTTGCACAAGGCCCAGATCACGGGCCAGGGCGAATCGATCGATCTTGCCATGTATGAGACGGCGCTGCGCGTGGGTACCTACTACATGATGGATTACCTCAACGACGGCGTGAAGTACCCGCGCCCGGGTGGCCGCCATCAGAATCTGTGCGCGATTGGCATCTACGAGTGCGAGGACGGGTTCCTCGGACTGTGCTGCTACGGAGTCGACCAGAACAAGTACCTGCTCGAGACCATCGGCCTGGGCGAGCTGTGGGGAACCGAGGAGTACCCGGAGGATACCTCCGCGCTGTGGCTTGACGGGCCGAAGGCGGATCTCATCCAGGAGCGCCTCACCGAGTACCTCAAGACTCAAAAGCGCTACGACGTCGAGCGCGACTTTTCCGCCCACCGCATCGCCGCCCAGGTGGTGATGGAGTTCGAAGACATCCTCGCGGAAGACCATGTGGCCAAGCGTGAGAACTTCATCGAGTGGGAGAACGCGGATGGCGTGAAGGTGCGCGGCTTGAACACCGTGCCGAAGTTTGCGCGTAATCCTGGCGGATTCTGGCGGCCGATGCCCCCGCTCGGCGGGGACACGCGAGACGTCCTCGAGCGGGCCGGCTTCTCCGAGGAGGACATCGAGCGGTTCGCGAAGTCGGGCAAGGTCAAGTTCGCCAACTAGCGAGCGCGGACACGATGAACAGATTGGAGGTGTGAGGTGATTACTCAAGCGCAGGGGCTGACGTTGTTTGACATCTGGGACAGCCAGGTGCGGTTGCGGCCGCAGGCGGAGTTTCTCGTCTACGAAGACCACGCGTGCGATACCGTGCGGACCTGGACCTACCGGGAGTTCGACGAGGAGATCAACCGCACCTCCAATCTGTTCTTGTCCCGGGGAATCGGGGCCGGTGACGCGGTTGCCGTCCAGCTCAACAACTGCCCCGAGCTCATCGAGTGCATCTTCGCACTGTGCCGGATCGGCGCGATCTACGTGCCGATCCACCCGGAGTACACCGTGGAAGAAGCCAGGACGATCATGGCCGATTGCGATGCGCACACGCTCGTGATCGAGCAGTGCTTCTTGGATTTCGACCCGGCTTACGGCGAGGGGCTCGACACGATCGTGGTTGGGGGAGACTGTGTCGATGTGTGCTTCACACAGCTCAAGCAGACCCAGGCCATCACCGCTCCCGCTCGGCGCGTTGAACCGATGCCGATCATGGAGATCCTCTACACGTCAGGGACGACGTCGGCGCCGAAGGGCGTGATGATCACCGAGCAGAACTTCGTCTTCTCGGGGTACTACGTCAACTGGCAACTCCAGATGCGCGAAACCGACAGGTACGTGACGACGATGGCGGCAAGCCACGTCAACATGCAGCTCAGCGCGCTGGCACCTGTTGTGACGGCGGGTGCCACGCTGGTCCTGCTGCGCCGATACTCGGCCAGGCGCTTCTGGACGCAGGTGCGCAAGCATGGCGGGACCCTCGTGCAGGCCATGGCCATGATGGCGAAGACCATGATGGCTCAGCCGGTGAGCCCGGGTGAGACCGAGCACGACGTGCGGGAGGTCCACTACTTCCTGCCCATGTCAGCCGCGGACAAGGAGCGTTTCGAAGCTCGCTTCAACGTGCGCCTGCTCAACAACTACGGCTCGACCGAGGACCTGGTGGGGGTGGTGACGGACTATCCCACCGGGCCCCGCAACTGGCCATCGATCGGCCGTGTCGGCCCCGGCTACAACGCGCGGATCATGGGTGACGACGGCGAGCTCGGGCCCGGCCAGGTGGGCGAGATCCAGATCCAGGGGGTGCCCGGCGTGTCGCTCATGGCGGGCTACTGGAAGAAGCCCGAGCTCACGGCGCAGACCCTCGTGGACGGCTGGCTGCCCACCGGCGATTTCGGTTACGTCGATGAGGAGGGGTGGATCTACTTCACCGACCGTCACACCGACATCATCAAGCGCTCGGGGGAGAACATCTCGTGCGCCGAGGTCGAATCGGTCCTCGCCCGTTACCCGGGAATCGCTGAGGTGGCGGTGGTCGGCGTCGAGGACTCGATTAGGGATCAGGCCGTCAAGGCCGCGATTGTCGCCGAGCCCGGGGCCAGGATCGACGTCGATGACCTCACCGAGTTTTGCCGGAGCTATTTGGCCTACTTCAAGATCCCCACCGTTATCACCTTCCTCGACGCCCTTCCGCGCGGCACGTACGGAAAAGTCCTCAAGTCAGAACTCAAGTAGATACAGTGAAAGGAATTGAACAATGACGATCAAGACCGAGATGGTTGGACAGACCTTTGGTCCGTTCATCCGCGAATACACCTTCCGTGATCTTGAGCTATTTGCCCTGGGTTGCGGTGCGGGAATTGACGGCCGCGATGGCCTGGAGTACCTCAACGAGAAGGACGAGCGCAACCCGCAGCTCAAGGTCCTGCCGATGTTTGGAGCCATGCTCATCGTTGATTCGGAAGTGACCCGGACCATCGACTACGGCTATAACTACGCCGGCTCCCTGCACTGGGGGTTCGACATCCGCTTCCACCAGCCGATCACGAAGATGGCCGACACCGTGCAGACCAAGGTCAAGCTCGAAGGACTCTACGACCGCGGTGAGGGGCGGGGCCTGCTCGCCCAGCATATCGGCGACACCTACGATTCGGACGGCAACCTCCTGTTCACGAACGAGTCCTGGGACTGCCTCATTTACGACGGCGGCTGGGGCGGCCCGGCCGCGCCGAAGGACATCGTTGACATGCCCGAGCGCGAGCCGGATGTCGAGGTGGCCGAGCGCATTCCTGAGAACCAGGCGCTGATCTACCGCCTGTCGGGTGACTACCACCCGCAGCATATCGACTGGGATTACGCGGCAGCCAACGGCGAACCGCGCCCGATCCTCCACGCGATCTCGTATGCGGGCATTGTCATGCGCCACGCGATCAACGAGTTCATGCCGGGCGAACCGGAGCGCATCAAGCGTTTCAAGACCCGCATCACCTCGCCCGTCCACCCGGGCACCACGCTGAAGACCCAGCTGTGGAAGGTCGGCCCCGGCGAACTGCGCTTCCGCCTGGTCGACGTCGACGTCGAAGAGACGGGCGCGAAGCCGCACCTGAACTGGGGAATCATCGAATTCGAAGAGTAGAACGCGTTGGATCCCATGAGTGGGTCGAGCCAAAGAAAGGAGTAACCGTGAACAACGAGCCAAAAGTCAGCCTCGACGATATCGGGATGTCGCCATTCCTCGTGCGGCTCACCGCGTTTTCTGCCGGTGGCCCGTTCCTGGAGGGCTACGTCCACGCGATCATCGGCGTGGCCTTGCTCAAGATGGTTCCCGACCTGGGTATTGACGATACCTGGAAGGGAATGATCGGCGTTGCCGCCCTCGTTGGTCTTTTCTTTGGCGCCATCTTCGGTGGTTACTTGACGGACCTCATTGGCCGAAAGCGGATGTTCATCATCGACGTGATGTCCATTGCGGTGCTCTCGGTCCTGTGCATGTTCGTGAGCGGCCCACTCATGGTGGTCCTTTTGCGTTTCCTTATCGGCGTCGCCGTTGGCGCGGATTACCCCATTGCCACGTCCATCATCGCCGAATTCACCCCGCGCAGGTATCGGGCGATCACGATGGGTTTCCTCGCGGCCGTGTGGTACCTCGGCGCGAACGCCTCGTACCTGGTGGGCTACTTCCTGCTTGACATCGACAACGGTTGGCGGTGGATGCTCGGCTCGTCGGTCATCCCGTGCGTCGTCATCCTTCTTGGCCGCTGGTCGATCCCGGAATCGCCGCGGTGGCTCATGTCGAAGGGGCGCCACGAGGACGCGGCGAGGATCGTACGCGAAACCTTCGGCCAGAACGTGGTGATCGAGGACGAGGTGGCCGAGCATACGTCCTACTCCGCGATCTTCCGCCGGCCCTACTTCAAGCGCATGATCTTCGTCGGGATCATTTGGCTGTGCCAGGCCATCCCGATGTTCGCGGTCTACACCTACGGCCCGGATATCATCGCCGCCTTCGGTCTGGGCGAGGGCAGGGCTGCCCTCATCGGGGAGCTGGTCATCGGCACGTTCTTCATGCTCGGAACGATCCCTGCGATGTTCCTCGCGGAGTACTGGGGCCGCCGCCCGCTGTGCATCTGGTCCTTCGTCATCATGACGGGCGCCCTCGCCATCCTGGGCGTCGTGCCCGCCACCTCGATGGCCTTCGTCATCATTGTTTTCGGCATCTACGCCTTGGCGTCGGGCGGGCCCGGCAATCTGCAGTGGCTCTACCCGAACGAGATCTTCCCGACCTCAATTCGGGCTTCAGCGATGGGCACGGCGATGGCCTTCTCACGCATCTCTACCGTGATCTCGATCTTCGTCCTGCCCGGCTTGCTGTCCACCTACGGCAATGGCCCGATGATGGTCGCCGGCGCGCTGATCTCGCTCATTGGCCTCATCGTCTCGATCGCGTGGGCGCCCGAGACCCGCGGCCTCACCCTGACCGAGGCCGGTTCGAGCGAGTGGAAGGAACGGTAATGTACAGCATCGATGTGCGGGTGGTGGGCTCGTGGAAGGCGAACTGCTACCTGTTGCAGTCCGACTCCGGCGTCGTCATGATCGACCCGGGAGCTGAACCCGAGGTACTCCTTCGCGCCCTGGGGGAGCGCAAGCTGGAGGCCATCCTCCTCACGCACTGCCACTCCGACCACATCGGGGCAGTCAACGAATTGGTCGCCGCCACGGGGGCTCCCGTCTACATTGGCGTGCACGACGCCGTCGGCGCAGCTGACCCCCGACTGTCCGGGTTCGCCGACGAGGGCTCGGACTACGCGGTCGAGGAGGTGACGGCAGAGTGGGACGATGAGACGATCTTCAGCTGGTCGGGCGGCAGGCTCCACGTGATCGCCACACCGGGCCACACGCCAGGATCGATCTGCCTCCTCGACGCCGACAACGAGGTGCTCTACACGGGCGACACGCTCTTTTCCAACGGGATCGGCTCCACGCAGTACGCGCGGGCAAACAGGCGCGACCTGCTCACGTCGCTCAAGAAGCTGGGCACCCTGCCCGACGACATCCGGGTGCTCCCTGGGCACGGGCAGCCAACCACGATGGGAACAGAAAAGCTACGAAATCCGTATTTGGTATGACATCGACCCGGTGTCATACACCCCAAGCTCGCCGGCCGACCTGACGGGCCGGGGCACGAAGTCAAGATGAGGAAGGAGGTCAGTGATCAGGTCATGAGCGTACTCAGGAATCTTTTCCAGGAAGCAGTCAACATCGTTGGGCGGAAGCCAGATGGAGCGCAGGAGCACGGAACCCTCGATGGCGTCCACCAAGCGCACGATCGACACGTCAGACGGGATCTCGCCTGCCTTCTTGTAGTACCACAAGCCTTGGCGCAGGGTCTCCAGCGGGTCGGTGCAGACGTACCGGCACGCTTGCTGGACCACGGGTACATCCGTGGGCGCCTCGACGATGAGTCGGCGGATGGCGGCAGAGTATCGGCCGAGGTAGGCGTGCATGCGCGCGTCAATTTCCTCGAAGAGCACGTCGTACAGGGTCTTCCCCGTGAACTGGCGGCGGGGATAGGCGTGATGAAACGCCGTGAGCAACAGGGTTTCGGCGGTAGGCCAGCGCGAGTACAGCGAGGACTTCCCAACGCGTGCGCGTTCGGCGACCTTCGTCAGATTAAAGCCGCTCCAGCCGGTTTCGCCGTAAAGCAGGAGGGCGGCGTCGTAGACGCGCTCGTGAAGAGAGAGCGTCGCTTCTTCCTGAGGCGCCGTTATCGACAACGAGGTCACTCCCTTCTTCCCGTCGTTGGAAAAGTACAGACAGTCTAACCCTTACCAAGAACCGACAACAGACCAAATAGCAAGACAGGCACCTTCGCGGGTGCTGACAACTACCGAAAATCACAGAAGGAGTGGAAATGTCCATCATCGTGGCATACAAGTACGCGGGTAATCCGCAGGACGCGAAGGTCAGTTCCGACGGCGTCGTCGATTGGGCGCGAGTGAAGAAGGCGGTGTCCGAATACGACCCGGTCGCGGTGGAGCTCGCCAGGAGCCTCGCCGCCGAGGGCGCCGGCGAGGTCGTCGGCGTGTGCGTGGGCGGGGCGGACGTCGCCTCGTCGCTGGCCAAGAAGAACGCCCTGTCCAAGGGGCTCGACCGCGCGCTCGTGGTGGCCGACGACGCGACCGCGGACTGGTCGAACACGCAGACCGCTGCGGCTCTCGCCGAGCTGGTCAAGAGGGTCGACGACGTCAAGGCCGTCTTCACCGGCGACGCTTCGGTGGACGAGGGCGCCGGCGTCATGGGTCCGCTCCTCGCGGGCGCGCTCGGCTGGCCCTGCCTGCTCGAAGTCCTCTCGGTTGAGACGGCCGGCGACGGCGTGAAGATCCGCCAGCGCACCGAGTCCGGTACCCGGACGGTCGAAACCTCCGGGCCCGTGGTGCTGAGCGCGGCCACGGACGCGGTCGAGGTCAAGGCCGCGTCGATGAAGGAGATCCTTGCGGCGGGCAAGAAGCCGCTGGAGACCGTTGCCCTGGCCGACCTCACGGTGGCGGAGGTGGGCCGCAACGTCCAGGCGGCTCGCCAGCCTGAGATGCGCGAGCGCAAGAAGATGGTTTTTGAGGGAGACAACGCGGCGGCGCAGCTGATCGACGCGCTCAAGGCCGACGGTATTTTGTAAAGGAGAGAACACATGTCGACCATTATTGCTTTGAATTCCAACGTCTCGACGATGCTTGCCTGGGCGAACGAACTGCCCGGTGAGGCCGCCGTCATCTCTGTCGGTTCTCCCGACCTGCCGATGGCCCACGCCGACGTGGCGCTGGGCGAGGGCGTCCCGGAGGAGGCCGTCGCTGCCGGCCTCGCCGCCCACGTCGACACCACCGGCTTCGTCTTCCTGCCCGCCACCCCGGCCGGGCGCGTGTTTGCCGGCGCGATCGCCGCGGCGGCAGGCCTGCCCGTCGTCACCGGCGCCAAGGGCGTGCGCGATGGCAAGGTGCTCGCCGCCCGCTTCGGCGGCATTGTCGAGGAGGAGATCGGAGCCCCCGCCGTCGTCCTCGTCTCGGGAGGCGCGCCGGTTGAGGGCGAGCCCGTGGCCGGAGATCCGCTGGCTGCCGACGCCGCCGATCTGCGCGTGAGCGCCACCGAGAGCGCCGAGACCAAGTCGGTCAACCTCGGCGCGGCGAAGAAGATCGTGGCTGTGGGCCGCGGCTTCAAGAATGAGGACGACCTCAAGCTGGCCTTCGACCTCGCCTCCAAGATGGGTGCAGAAGTGGCCTGCTCGCGGCCGATCGCCGAGGGCAACAACTGGCTCGGGCGCGACCGCTACGTGGGCGTATCCGGTCAGCACGTGACCCCCGACCTCTACCTCGCCGCCGGCATCTCCGGCCAGATCCAGCACACCGCGGGCATGAACGAGGCCAAGACGGTCGTCGTCGTGAACTCGGACAAGAACGCACCCTACTTCGAGCAGGCCGACTACGGCATCGTGGGCGACCTGTACTCGGTGCTGCCGGCCCTGACCGAAGCGCTGTAGCCATGGCAGAGGTGGATTTCGACGTCATTGTGGTCGGCGGCGGCGTGGCAGGATCAGTCTGTTCCTACCTGCTCGCCAAAGACGGCTATGAGGTTTTGCTGATCGAGCGCGGTGTCGAGCCGGGGTCGAAGAACCTGTCCGGCGGCGTGTTCTACTGCCGCGTCATGCAGGAGATCTTCGATAACTTCCTCGAGGAGGCACCCATCGAGCGCGTCATCACGCGCAATTGCCTGAGTTTCCTCAACAAGGACAACTTCGTCAACATTGACTACTGGGACGGCCGACTGAGCGAACCGGTCAACGCCGTGACGGTGCTTCGCGCGAAGTTCGATCCGTGGCTCGCCGAGCAGTGCGAGAACGTGGGCGTGACCGTCATGCCCGGCGTCAAGGTCGACGAACTGGTTCGCGACGGCGGCCAGTTCGTGGGCGTGCGCGCCGGCGAGGACGAGCTACGCGCTCATGTCGTGGTGGCAGCCGACGGCGTCAACTCCTTCCTCTCCCAGTATGCGGGCATCCGCGCCAAGGAGCCGAAGGAGAACCTGGCCGTGGGCGTCAAGTCGGTCATCGCCCTCGACCCGGAGGTGATCGCGGAGCGCTTCAACCTGACGGGCGACGAGGGCGCGGCGTACGCCGTCGTGGGTGATTGCACCCAGGGCGTGGCCGGAGGCGGCTTCATGTACACCAACCGCGACTCCATCTCGATTGGTATCGTGGCCCGCCTCGACGACCTCGAGAAGTCGGGCAAGAGCTCCTCCGATTTGCACGACCACTTCCTCACCCACCCGGCGATCGCGCCGTTCCTCAAGGACGGCGAGCTCCTCGAATACGGGTGCCACCTGGTGGCCGAGGGCGGGAAGAAGATGCAGCACGACCTGGTCCACCGCGGACTCCTCGTCATCGGAGACGCCGCGGGATTCACGCTGAACACGGGCTTTACCGTGCGCGGCATGGATCTCGCGGCAGGCTCGGCCCGCGCCGCGGCCTCGGTGATTTCCGACGCGCTCAAGGCCAAGGATTTCTCTGCCGAGGCGCTGGGGAAGTATGTCGAGGAGTACAACGCCTCGTTCGTCGGCAAGGACATGGACACCTATGCCAAGGCCCCGGACTTCCTCGAAAACCCGGCGATGTACGGGGACGTGGGGGAGCTGGTCGCAGACGTCCTCCACGGCGTCTACAACCACGACCTCACGCCGCGTAAGCCGCTGCTCAAGGTCGTCATGGGCGCGGTGAAGAGGTCTCGCCTATCGCTGGCGGGGCTTGCGAAACTCGGTATCAGTGCTGTGAGGTCGATGTAAGATGGCAAACTTCGAACCGGGAACGATCAATGATCGTTTGGCGATGAACGTCTACGAGATTGACGAGGGCAATCCCCACATCGTGGTCAACCAGGAGCGCGTGCGTGAGACCGGCGCGGCGAAGCTGTTGGTCAACGTGTGTCCGGCCCACGTGTACTCGGAAGAAAACGGCGAGGTTGCGGTGGAATACGCCGCCTGTCTCGAATGCGGCACGTGCCTTGCGGTCGCCCCGCCAGGGACGCTGACGTGGCACTACCCGGCAAGCTCGATGGGAGTGGTCTACCGCGAGGGGTAGGAGCGCCGGGCGTTTGAAAACACTGGACGATTCCGGGGCGATCTGCGCATATACGAAGATCGCCCCGGAATCGTCCAGAGTTTTTTAATCTGGCCGAGCGATGAGGGGCGCCCAGGAGAGTAGCCCCTCCGCAGCCCCGGGCTTTGGTCCCAAAACGCGCCGACGCGCCGAAAGTTACGGTTTAGTAACAATGATCACGGGCGCCCACACCTTCCCGCGTCATGGCGTCAGGCGGCCGGCCGAGAAGAGTCCGACGCGCCGCTAACTTACCCTACCGTTCGGTAACTTGCGTTAGTCTGTCCACATGACTGGCCTCGTTGACCACCGCCGGAGCGTCACCTCCACCCAGGACGTGCTACGCACCCTCGCGCGCGCCCCGCACCTGACGACCATCCGCGCCGACGTCCAGACCCAAGGCCGCGGACGCCTCGGCCGCACGTGGGAGTCGGGCGCGGGCCGCTCGCTGCTCGCTTCCACGCTCGTGGTCCTTCCCGCCGTCCCCGCCCTGCGCGAGCGCGGCGGCTTCCTCACCCTCATCGGCGCGCTGTCGATGCGCGCGGCCTTCGCCGACTTCGGCGCGCCCGCGAAGGTCAAGTTCCCCAACGATGTGGTCATCCGCGGCCGCAAGATCTGCGGCGTGCTTGGGGAGTTCTACGCCGACATGTCCGCCGCGCGCGGGGAGCTAAGCGCCGCGATTGGCGTGGGCGCCAACGTCTTCCAGGAGGGCGACGAGCTATTTGAGGGCGCCACCTCGCTTGCCGCCGAGGGCCTCCTTCCCGCCGAGGACCTCCGTCCCGACGACGCCGACCCCGCCGGCATCCTCCTCGATCGCTACCTTGCCGAGCTCGCGGCGCGGGTCGAAGCCTTCGCCGCCGATCCGAACGCCCCCGCCACTGCGCCCATCATCGCCGAGCTCAACGTCCACCTCGCCCAGCGCGGGCAGCAGGTGAGCGTGGCGGGCCGCACCGGCGTCGTTGACGAGATCGGGCCGCACGGCGAGCTCATCCTCACCGCCGCCACCGCCCCCGCGTCCACCAGCGTCCCCGCGTCCAGCGCTCGACCCGAGGTGGCCACCCCCGCACGCATTCGGGTCTACCCGCACGAGGTGGCCATGTTCGCCGAGCACAACTGCTGACAGAAAGGACCTCAATGAAGATCCTCATCGCCAACCGCTCCGAGATCGCCCTGCGCGTGATCCGCACGGCTACGGAGCTGGGAATCGACACCGTGGTCGGCTACGCGGACGCCGACTTCGACACCCCGTTTACGCGCGCGTCCGGTGAGGCCCACGCACTCGGTGGCGACACGCTGGCCGAGACCTACATGAACGGTGACAAGCTCATCGAGCTCGCGCGCGCCACCGGCGCCGCCGCCGTCCACCCCGGCTACGGCTTCCTCTCCGAAAGTCCAGAGTTCGCCGAGGCCGTCGTGGCTGCGGGCCTGACGTGGATTGGGCCGTCGGCGGACACGCTGCGCGAGCTGGGGGACAAGATCAGCACTCGCCAGCTGGCCGAGCGCGTTGGCGTCCAGCCGGTGCCGGGTATCTCCGAGCAGATCAGCGGCCGGGCCGAGGTGGAGGACTTTGTGGCCCGCTGGGGCTACCCGATCGTAACGAAGAAGGCCGACGGGGGCGGTGGGCGCGGCATCACCATCATTCGCGACGACGCCGGGCTCGACCACTTCTTCCAGGCCGCCGGCCCCGACCCGCAGGGCGTGTTTGTGGAGAAGTTCCTCGAGACCGCACGGCACGTAGAGACTCAGTGCATGCGCGACGTCCACGGCAACTTCGCCGTGGTCTCCACGCGTGACTGCTCGGTCCAGCGCCGCAACCAAAAGCTCATCGAGGAGGCCCCCGCGCCTGGGCTCACGACCGAACAGGAGGCGACGCTCGAGCGCTACTCGCAAGCCCTGTTCGACGGGGCCGGCTTCGTGGGGCTGGGCACGTGCGAGTTCCTCGTGGGGGAGGAGATCTTCTTCCTCGAGGTCAACCCGCGCTTGCAGGTGGAGCACACGGTGTCCGAGGAGGTCACGGGCCTTGATCTTGTGGCCGAGCAGATCCGTATCGCCCGCGGCGAGGCCATCAGCCCGGTCCCATCCCCGCGCGCGCATTCCTTCGAGTTCCGCATCACGTGCGAGGACCCGGCGCGCGACATGCAACCCTCGCAGGGCACCGTCGCGGCCCTCACCTGGCCGCTCGGCCACGGCGTTCGTATCGAGACCGGGGTGGTGGCCGGCGACGTCGTTACCTCCGGTTTCGACTCGATGCTCGCCAAGGTCATCGTCACTGCTCCCACGCGCGACGCCGCCATCGCCCGTTCCCTGCGCGCACTCGGCGAGTTCCGCCTGGACGGGCTGGCCACCCCGGTCCCGCTCTACCGTGACATCATCGCCGACCCCGACTTCGCCGCCCTCCACTACTCCACGCGCTGGTTCGAGGAGTCCTTCCTCCCCGCCTGGAACGCCGAGCATGCCGAGCACGCTGGCACGACGCCGGCGCCCGCCCCCGCGGAGGCGCCCGCCGAGCGGCAGACCTTTACCATCGAGATCGACGGGCGTCAGGCCACCCTCACCGTGCCCAAAGGCATGTTCGCCCAGGGAGCGCCCCAAACCCCGCGTCCTCAGCCCCTGCGCCGCTCCTCTCGCTCCAGGACGGTGCCAGAGGCTGGAGAGGCGGCCAGCGGCGACGTCCGCTCGCCGATCCAGGCGATCGTGGTGCGGGTGGTGACGGAGCCGGGTGCCGTCGTCGCCGAAGGAGACCTGCTGGTGGTGCTCGAGTCCATGAAGATGGAGAGCTACGTCTATGCCCCGCTGGCCGGCCGAGTGGAGGACGTGGCCGTGGAGGCCGGCTCGAGCGTGGCGGCCGGCACCGCCCTGCTGACCATCACCCCCGAAGAGAAGGAGTGACCATGTCTCACATTGTTGACGAATCCTTAACGATTGACACTACCTCGCGCGAGATCGACCGGGAGGCCTTCATCGCCTACGCCGCCTCGCTCTCGGTGAAGGCGGAGGGCAAGGCGCTCGAGTGCCAGCACGCCAAGTCAAAGCTCACGGCCCGCGAGCGCATCGCCACCCTCCTGGACGAGGGCAGTTTTTCCGAGATCGGCCAGTTCGTGGGCGGGAATGTGGCCCAGGGCTTTGCCGGCGCGGCGGTGGTGTGCGGGCTGGGCACGATCGGCGGGCGGCGCGTGGCCGTCTACGCCCAGGACTTCTCGGTGCAGGGCGGCACGCTCGGCGAGGCCGAGGGTAACAAGATCATCGCCACGATTGACAAGGCACTGTCCCTGCGTATCCCCGTGATCGGGATCATGGATTCGGGCGGCGCGCGCATCCAGGACGGCGTGGTGGCCCTCGGCCAGTACGGACGCATCTTCAAGCGCACGTGCGCCGCCTCCGGCGTTATCCCGCAGATCTCGCTGATCCTCGGCCCGTGCGCTGGGGGAGCGGTGTACTCCCCGGCCTTGACCGACTTCATTATCATGACCCGCGAGACCTCGCACATGTTCGTCACCGGCCCGGACGTGGTGCGGGCGACGACGGGCGAGGACGTCTCCTTCGCCGACCTCGGCGGGGCGCAGGTCCACAACTTCCAGTCCGGCGTGGCCCACTACCTGGCCGAGGACGAGGAGGACGCGCTCGACTACACCCGCACGCTTCTCACCTACCTGCCAGCCAACTGCGACGACCAGGTCCCCGCCTACGACTTCGACCTGGCGCTCGCGCCTGCGGCCCCCGCGGACCTGTCGGCCCTGGTACCCGAATCGACGAAGGTGCCCTACGACGTCGTCGAAGTTATCGAAGCAATCGTGGACTATGGCGAGTTCGTGCAGATCCAGGAGTTCTTCGCCCGCAACATCGTGATCGGCTTCGCCTGCATTGAGGGCCGCTCGGTGGGGATCGTGGCGAACCAACCACTGCACGACGCCGGCACGCTCGACGTGGACGCTTCGGAGAAGGCGGCCCGCTTCGTTCAGTTCTGCGACGCCTTCAAGATCCCCGTGGTCACGCTGGTGGACGTGCCGGGCTACCGGCCGGGCACCGAGCAGGAGCAAGCCGGTATTATTCGCCGCGGCGCGAAGCTCATCTGGTCTTATGCCACCGCCTCGGTGCCGCTGGTGACCGTCATACTGCGTAAAGCCTACGGAGGGGCCTACATCGTCATGGGCTCCAAGTCGTTGGGCGGGGACCTCGTCTACGCCTGGCCCGGCGCCGAAATCGCGGTGCTCGGGGCCGACGGCGCCGTGGCGATCGTCCACCGCCGTGAGCTTAAGGCCGCCGAGGCTGAGGGTCGTGGCGACGAGGTGTTCGCCGAGCTGTCCGCCCGCTACACCCGCGAGAACGTCAACCCCTACCTGTCCGTGGCACGCGGCGAGCTCGATGGCATCATTGCCCCGAACGCCACCCGCTCCACCATCGCGGTCTCGCTCGAGGCCCTCCAGTCCAAAACCACCATCCACCAGGGCCCTGCCCGACACGGCAACATGCCGATGTAGCCCAAGGAGAAACATGTACGAGATTCATGACCCCTACGTCCTCCAGTTCGCCGGCCAGGCCACCCCGTGGCGTGCCGCCCTCGCCGAGGCGGCCGAGGATCCGGCGATCCGCGACACCCTCGAGCGGCTTCAGGCCCGCGCCGAGGAGCTGCTGGCCTCGGTGTTGCCCGAGCTGACCCGCATCTGCGCCGGCCCGCTCGACCTGCTGGCCACCACCTCGGGCGAGGCCTTCGCCTCCGTGCCCGGCATCTTGCTGGCCCAGTATGGTTCCTACCTCGACCTCCCGCTCGGCGCGCAGCCGCAGGCGGTGGTTGGCCACTCGCAGGGCGTGCTCGCCGTTCACATGCTCGCCTCCGAGCACAAGGCCCACGTCCTCGCCCTGGCCCGCCTGATTGGCGCCGCGGCCACCCAGGCCACCCGTGCTGAGGGTGCCTCCCGCTTCGGCGAGCTCACCCCGATGTTGGCCGTGCGCGACGTGCCCGAGCGTGTGCTGTCCGAGGTGGCCGCCCGTCACGGCGCCCAGATCGCCATCCGCAACACGGCCACCTCCTTCACCCTGGCCGGCTTGCCCGCCTCGCTTGAGGCAGTGCGCCGCGACCTCGACGCCCTCGCCAGTGCCGAGGCCAAGGCTCGCACCGAGAAGACGATCGGCGGCGCTGCCCTGACCCCGATCACCGAGTTCCTCGACGTCTCCGCGCCCTTCCACTCCGCCCTGCTCGCGCCCGGGCTCGAGCAGGTGCTCGCCTGGGTGCGGGCCTGCGGCTGGGCCGAGGATGCCACCGATCCCATCGACATGCACGACGTCGAGCACCTGGCCGCCGCCGTCCTCACCGACCGCCTTGACTGGGACAGTGTCTTTGCCGAGGCAACTAAGGGCGTTGGCTGGGTGGTCGACCTTGGCCCCGGCACGGGCCTGGCCCGAATCACGCGGGACAACGTGCGTGGGCGGGGCATCGGCGTCGTGAACGCGGGCTCTGCTGACGCGCGCGACGCGCTTGCCACGAAGGATGCCTGGGTGCCGGGAGAGGACTGGTCCGCGTTCGCCCCGAAGCTCGCCATGATCGACGACGGGCGCGTGGTGGTCGACACCCGCTTCACGCGCCTGACCGGCCGTGCCCCCGTGCTGCTCGCCGGCATGACCCCCACCACCGTGGAACCCGAGATCGTGGCCGCCGCCGCGAACGCCGGATACTGGGTGGAGATGGCTGGAGGCGGGCAGGTCACGGAGGAGGTCTTCGAGAAGAACCTCGCCGGGCTGGTTGCCGGGCTCGAGGAGGGCCGCACCGCCCAGTTCAACGCGATGTTCATGGACCGCTACCTGTGGAACCTCCAGTTCGGCACCCAGCACATCGTCTCCCGTAACCGCCAAAGTGGAGCCCCGCTGGACGGGGTCGTGATCTCGGCCGGCATTCCCGAGACCGAGGAGGGCGTGGAGCTGGTCGAGCGCCTGCGCGGCGAAGGATTTACGTACGTGGCCTTCAAGCCCGGCACGATCGGGCAGATCCGCCAGGTGCTGAAGATCGCCCGCGCCACCACCGCCCCGATCCTCATCATGGTCGAGGACGGGCACGCCGGAGGCCACCACTCGTGGGAGGACCTCGATCAGCTGCTGCTCGCCACCTATGCCGAGATCCGCGCGCAGGACAACACGGTGCTCATCGTGGGCGGCGGTCTGGGCGTGCCCGAACGCGCCGCAGGCTTCCTCACCGGCACGTGGGCCCTCGAGCATGGCCCGGTGCCCATGCCCGTGGACGCGATCATGATCGGCACTGCCGCGATGACCGCGCGTGAGGCCAAGACCAACGACGACGTCAAGCAGCTCCTCGTCGACACCGCCGGCGTTCCCGTGGATCGCAACGCCGGATGGGTGGGCCAGGGCGCCGTGGACGGTGGGGTGACCTCCGGCCTGTCGCACCTGTTGGCGGACATGTATGAGATCGAGAACTCCGCCTCGCGCGCCGCCCGGCTCATCGTGGAGGTTGCCTCCGACCCCGAGGCGCTCGTCACCCGCCGCGCCGAGATCATCGGGGCGATCGACGCCACCGCCAAGCCTTACTTCGGCGACCTGGAGGACATGACGTACGCCGAGGTGCTGCGCCGCTTCGCCGAGCTGTCCTACCCGTTCACCGACCCGTCGTGGGCCCAGCGCTTCTTCGAGCTGGCCCAGCGCGTGGAGGCCCGCCTCTCGCCCCAGGACTCCGGCGAGCTCGTGTCGATGTTCGATAGCGTGGAGGCGGTCGCCGACCCGGCCGCGGCCATCGACAAGATTGTGGCCGCCTACCCCGACGCCGAGCGCGTGGAGGTCACCACCTTCGATGCGGCCTGGTTCGTGGAGCTGTGCCGCAAGTACCCCAAGCCGGTGCCCTTCGTGTCGATCATTGACGCTGATCTGTTGCGCTCGTGGGGCACGGACGGCCTGTGGCAGTCCCACGATCCGCGCTACACCGCCGATCAGGTGCGCATCATCCCCGGCCCGGTGTCGGTGGCCGGCATCACCACGGTCAACGAGCCCGTGGCCACGATCCTCGCCCGCTACGAGGACGCCACGATTGAGGCGCTCGGGGGCGAGGCGGGTGAGCGCCGCTTCTCGCGCGCGTTTGCCACGGTGGAGGACTACCTGCGCGGGGCGGAGAACATCTCCTGGCACGGTCATGTCATCACCAACCCCGCCCGCGTGGTCGAGAACTACGACATCGTGGCCACCGACGCCGGCTATGACATGGTCATCCACCTCGACACACTGTGGGATGGCAGCGGGGTCCGCCAGCACGCCGTGCGCGAGTTGCGCGTGCCGTTCCGCATCCCGGCCGGCGCCTCGACCGGCGCGATCCCGGTGGTCGACGACGAGCGGCTGCCCGCGGCCATGTTCGCTCTCCTCGCGGTCACGGCCGGTGTGGGGGCGCAGAACGTGCTGGGCGACCACATCGGCGAGCTGCCCGCCATCACCGACTCGGCTGATTCACAGTTCGGCGAGGCCCACTACCGCTTCTCCTTGCGCCCCGAACTTGGCGCCCTGCACGCCGGCGTCACTGCCGACCTGCCCGGCTACAAGCTCGCGCCGATCGTGCCCTCGGCGGTGCTTGGCATGTGTTGGCCCTCTATCTACGCCGCCCTCGGCTCGGCTTTCGTGGGGGACTACCCCGTCATCGAGGGCCTGCTCAACGCGGTCCACCTCGACCACACCGAGGACCTCGATACCGATCGGCTCGCGGGCCTTGACCACCTTGACGCGCGCTCGCGTTGCACGTCGCTGACCGAGTCGAGCTCGGGCCGGGTTGTTGTCGTCGAAACCGAGCTCAGCCACGACGGGGAGCGGGTGGGCGCGTTCACCGAGCGCTTCGCGATCCGCGGGCGAGTGTTCGGCACGGACCTGCCCGCCGACCCGCCGTACGCGGGCGAGGTGGAGCGCGAGATCCGCGACACGCCGCGCTCGCTGCTGCGCCGCGTCACCGTGACCGCGCCGGCGGACATGACGCCGTTTGCAATGGTTTCGGGCGACTATAACCCCATCCACACCTCCTACCGGGCCGCGAAGGTGGCCGGCATGGACGCGCCGCTCGTGCACGGGATGTGGCTGTGCGCCGCGGCCCAGCACGCGGTCAGCGCCACGGGCGAGGACGGCAAGCGCTGGCACATCGCCGGGTGGACCTACCGCATGTACGGCACCGTGGACCTGAACGACGAGGTGGAGATCAGCGTGGAGCGCGTGGGGGTGGTTGACGCCGGCGGGCTCATCCTCGAGGTGACCTGCCGCGTGAACAAGAACGTGGTCTCCGTCGCCTCGGCCCACGTCACCCCGGCCGTCACCGCCTACGTCTACCCGGGCCAGGGAGTGCAGAGCCAGGGCATGACGCTCGACGAGCGCGCCACCTCGCCAGCCGCCCGCGACGTGTGGGAGCGCGCCGATGCCCACACCCGCTCCGCGCTCGGCTTCTCGATCCTGACAATCGTGCGCGACAACCCCACCGAGATCATCGCCGGCGGCGTGGCCTACCGCCACCCGCAGGGCGTGCTCAACCTGACCCAGTTCACTCAGGTGGCACTCGCGACCGTTGCCTTCGCCCAGAGCGAGCGCCTGCGCGAGGCCGGCGTGCTCGTGGAGGGCGCCTACCTTGCGGGCCACTCGCTTGGCGAGTACAACGCCCTGTCCGCCTACGCCGGCATCTTCCCGCTCGAGACCGTCATCGAGATCGTCTTCCACCGCGGCTCGACCATGCACAACCTCGTGCCGCGCGATGCCGAGGGCCGCTCGAACTACCAGATGGCCGCTCTGCGCCCCAACCAGTTCGGGGTGGGCGACGCCGACGTGGCCGCCTACGTCGCCTCGATCGCCGAGGCGAGCGGGGAGTTCATCGAGATCGTCAACTACAACTTGGCCGGCGAACAGTACTCGATCGCCGGCACGGTGGCGGGCCTGGCCGCGCTCGCGGCCGACGCCGAACGCCGAACCGAGGAGGCCGGCGGGCGCAGGCCCTTCATGCTCGTGCCCGGCATCGACGTACCGTTCCACTCCAGTGTGCTGCGCGGCGGGGTGGCGGACTTCCGCGAGCTCCTGCAGGGCCTCCTGCCGGAGCAGATCGACCCGGCGGTGCTCGTGGGGCGCTACATCCCCAACCTCGTGGCCCGCCCCTTCGAGCTGACCGCCGACTTCCTTGACTCCATCCTCGAGGTGGTGCCTGCCGACTCGGTGCGGGCTCTGCGCGAGCGCTGGGACGACGTCGACCTCGCCTCCGAGGCGGGGACGATCACGCGCGAGCTGCTGGTCGAGCTCCTGGCCTGGCAGTTCGCCTCCCCGGTGCGCTGGATCGAAACCCAGGACTACCTCTTTACCCCGCGCCCGGACGGGGCCGGCGTGGAGAGCTTCGTGGAGGTCGGCCTTGGGGCCGCACCGACGCTGGCTAACCTCGCCGCCAAGACCCTCGCCCAGCCGCGCCACGCCTCGGCCTCCGTGGCGGTGGCCAACGTCCAGCGCGATGCCGCCCCCGTCTACTTCACCGACCAAGCGGTCGCGGCCGAGCCCGAAGCGGCAGATGAGATCGCGGAGGCAAAGGCGCAGGCTGGCGAGGCCCCCGCAACGCAGGCCCCCGTGGCTCCCGAGCCGACCCAGCCCGCACCCGAACCGCACGCCGCACCCGCGCAGGTAGGTGCGGCCACGGCGTCGCCGGAGGACCTGGCGTTCGCGGCGGCGGACGCGATTACGGTGCTGCTGGCGGAGTCGAACAAGATCAACCTCGACCAGGTGGGCGCGGCCGACACGGTGGAGTCGCTGACGAACGGCGTGTCCTCCAAGCGCAACCAGGTGCTCATGGACATGTCCGCCGAACTCGGCCTCACGGCCATCGACGGTGCGGCGGACGCGAGCGTGGCCGAGCTGTCGGCCACGGTCAACAAGCTCGCCCACAACTACAAGCCCTTCGGGCCCGTCCTGTCCGATGCGATCGGCGACAGGTTGCGCAAGCTGTTTGGCGCGGCCGGCGTCAAGCCCGACCGTGTGGGCGCCCGCGTCCGCGAGGCATGGGCGCTTGGCCACGGCTGGGGTGCGTGGACCACCGCGGTGCTACTGCTCGAGACCCGCGAGGGCAAGTCCGCCCGCGGCGGGGAGCTGGCCGGTCTGCCCGGTTCACCCGCCACGGCCGCCGAGGTCGACTCCCTCATCGACGCCGCCGTGGAACGCGTGGGCGCCCTGCGCGGGGTGAACGTGGTCAAGCCGAGCGCAGGCGGGGCGAGCGGCGGGGTCGTGGATTCCGCGGCACTCGACGCCTTCTCCTCCCACATCACCACCATCCTCGCCGACAACGCCCGCGACCTGCTGGCCCGCCTCGGCGACGCCGCCCCCGTTGCGGCTAACGAGGCCAGCGACGAGGCCGTGGTGGAGGCCGTGAGCGCCGAGCTCGGCGCGAACTGGGTATCCCAGGTGGCGCCCGCCTTCGACGCGAAGAAGGCCGTGCTCCTCAACGACCGTTGGGCGAGTGCCCGCGAGGACCTCGCCCGATTCGCGGCCGGCGCCGCCGAGCTTCCCGCCGAGGCCACTTTCGTGGGCACTGGTGCCGAGGTGGCCCGCCAGGCCGAGTACTACGCGGACATCGCTGCGTCCGACGCCGACCGCGTGCGTCTGCTCCAGGTGGCGACCGCCGCGCGTGACGAGAGCGCCGGGGAGTTCTCCGGCAAGGTCGCGGTGGTCACGGGCATGACGCCGGAGTCTATCGGCGGCGGCGTCGTGGCACGCCTGCTCGCCGGCGGCGCGACCGTCATCGCCACCGCCTCCCGCGTGGACCAGGCGCGCCTACTCGCCGGGCGCAAGATCTACCGCGAGAACGCGCGCGGGGACGCGGCCCTGTGGCTCGTGCCCGCCAACCTCGCCTCCTACCGCGACATCGACGCGCTCGTGGACTGGATCGGAAACCCCGTGCGCGAGACCGTGGGTGGGGCGACCGTGGAGAAGAAGTCCGCGATGATCCCCGACCTCCTCTTCCCGTTCGCCGCGCCGCGCGTGTTCGGCATGATGAGCGACGCCGGGGGCGCGGCTGAGATCCAGACCCGCCTCATGCTGTGGGGCGTGGAGCGCTTGCTCACCGGGCTCGCCGCCATCGGCGCGGACACCGTGGTGGGCCACCGCCTCCACGCCGTGTTGCCCGGCTCGCCCAACCGCGGAACCTTCGGCGGCGACGGCGCCTACGGCGAGGTCAAGGCAGCCTTCGACGCCGTGGTGAACAAGTGGCACGTGGAGCCGTGGGCGCAGCGCGTGAGCCTGGCCCATGCCCACATCGGGTGGGTGCGCGGCACCGGCCTCATGGGCGGCAACGACCCGCTGGTCGCGGCCGTGGAGGAGCGCGGCGTGCGCACGTGGTCCACCTCCGAGATCGCGGGCGAGCTGATCGCCCTTGCCACCGACGACGCGCGGGAGCGCGCGGCGAGCGCGCCGATCGACGCCGACCTCACCGGCGGTCTGTCGAACATCAACCTCGCCGAGCTCACCCGCCAGATCGAGGCCGCGCCCGCGGCCGCGACTAGCTCCGAGCGCCAGGGCGGCACCATTTCGGCACTGCCGCGCCCGCAGGTGGTGGGCCTGCCCGAGTACGCCGATGTGTGGGGCAGTGGCACCGCCCGCCCCGAGGACACGATCGTCATCGTGGGGGTTGGCGAGGTGGGCCCGTGGGGCTCGGCCCGCACCCGCCACGCCGCCGAGCTCGGCATCAGGGCCGACGGCGACGTGGACCTCACCGCTGCGGGCGTGCTCGAACTGGCGTGGATGACCGGTCTGCTCACCTGGCACGAATCGCCGAAGGCCGGCTGGTACGATGCCGAAGACAACCTGGTGCCCGAGGAGGAGATCTTCGAGCGCTACCGGGACGAGGTGGTGGCCCGCTCCGGCATCCGCCGCCTCACCGACGACGGCCCGATTCAGGCCGGCGGCACGGTGGACATGGTGACCGTCTTCCTCGACAAGCCCGTCATCTTCACGGTGGCCACCGAGGCCGAGGCACGCGCCTACGAGGCGGCCGACCCGCAGTTCACGCAGGTCGCAGCCCCGCAACCGGGAGAGTCGGAGTGGTCGGTGACCCGCATCAAGGGCGCCACCGCACTCGTACCGCGCAAGACCACCCTGTCCCGCTTCGTGGCCGGCCAGCTGCCCACTGACTTCGACCCCACCCGCTGGGGCATCCCGCAGTCGATGGTGGAATCGGTGGACAAGATGGCGGTGTGGAACCTGCTGACCACGGTCGACGCCTTCATCTCCGCCGGCTTCACCCCGGCCGAGCTGCTGGCCCACATTCACCCCACCGAGGTCGGCTCCACTCAGGGCACCGGTTTTGGCGGAATGAGCTCGATGCGCAAGCTGTTCGTGGAGCGCTTCCGCGGGGAGGATATCCCGCAGGACATCCTGCAAGAGACCCTGCCGAACGTGGTTGCCGCACACACCATGCAGACCTACGTGGGCGGCTACGGCGCCATGGTCCAGCCGGTGGCGGCGTGTGCCTCGGCCGCTGTCTCACTCGAGGATGGCGTGGACAAGATCGCAGCCGGCAAGGCGAAGTTCGTGGTCACCGGCGCGGTGGATGACCTGTCGGTGGAGTCCCTCGAGGGCTTCGGCTTCATGAACGCCACCGCGGACTCCGCCTCGCTCGAGGCCCAGGGGATCGCCGACCGCTTCTTCTCCCGCGCCGGCGACCTGCGCCGCGGCGGCTTCGTGGAAGCCATGGGCGGCGGCACCGTGCTCATCGCCCGCGGCGACCTCGCCCTCGAGATGGGCCTGCCCGTCTACGGCGTGGTCGGCTACGTCCAGACCTTCGCCGACGGAGCCCACACCTCCATCCCCGCGCCCGGGCTCGGCGCGCTCGCGGCCGGACTCGGCGGACGGGATTCCCGCCTGGCCCGCCAGCTCGAGGCACTCGGGGCGAGCGTGGACGACGTCGCAGTGCTGTCCAAGCACGACACCTCCACGAACGCCAACGATCCCAACGAGGCCGAGCTCCACGTTCGCCTCGCCCGGGCGCTCGGGCGCAGCGCGGGCAATCCGCTGCACGTCATCTCACAAAAGACACTGACCGGGCACTCGAAGGGTGGCGCGGCACTCTTCCAGATCGCGGGCCTGACCGAGGTGCTCGCCACCGGCGTGGTGCCGGGCAATCGTTCGCTAGACAACCTCGACCCGGTCTTTGCTGAGGACCCCTTCCTCGTGTGGCTCCGCGAGCCACTCGACCTCGGCAAGCGGGGCCAGATCAAGGCGGCGATGGCTACCTCGCTCGGATTTGGCCACGTGTCCTCTCTCCTGGCGATCCTTCACCCGGGCGCCTTCGAGGCTGCGATTCGGCGGGCGCACGGTTGCCAGGCCGCCGATGCGTGGCGCGCTCAGGCGGAGGCTCGCCTCAAGGCCGGCGCCCGCCACCTCGAGCAGGGCATGGTGGGCAATCGGGCCCTGTTCGAGCCGATCGCCTCGCGTCGCTTCGGCGCGGAGCGCCCCGGCTACGACCCGCACGAGGTAGAGGCAGCGATGCTCCTCGACCCGGCGGCCCGCCTTGGCGAGGATGGGCTCTATGCCTAGCGGGCTGGGGGTGGACCTGGTCCACATCCCCACGTTTGCCGAGCAGCTCGCCGCGCCGGGCACGCGCATGGCCCAGGTCTTCTCCGGGGCCGAGATGCGCGGAGCCCGGCGGCGGGCGGCGGCTACCGGCGCCGACGTCGCCCACCACCTCGCCGCCCGCTGGGCCGGCAAGGAGGCCTTCATCAAGGCCTGGTCCTCGACGCTCGTCGGCCGTCCGCCCCTGATCGCGGAACAGGACGTCAACCTCACCGAGATCCAGGTCCTCTCCGACCCCTACCACCGCCCCTACATTGCCCTCACCAGCGCCATCAAGGAGGCCTTCGGGGATACCGACATCCTCCTGTCCCTGTCCCACGACGGCGACTACGCCATCGCCGTCTGCCAGATATCAACCAAAAATAAGGAATACTCATGACTCAGAACTCATCAACCGTCCCCGCCAGCTCCGCCCCCGCTGCCTCCGCCGGCGCGCGCACAACCAAGGCGGGAATTGCCCGCAACGCCCTGGCCATCGGCGCCGGAGTGGTCGTGCTCGCGATCGCCGCCCAGCTCGCCATCCCGTTCAAGCCGGTGCCGGTCACCATGCAGACTCTCGCAGTGGTGCTCGTGGGCTGGGCCCTCGGCGGCGGGCGCAGCCTCGCGGCCGTCAGCATCTACGGCGCGATGGGCGTGGCCGGCCTGCCGATCCTCTCCGCCGGAACGGCGGGCATCTCCCCGTCCACCGGCTACCTGCTCGGTTTCATCGTGTCGGCCGCCTTCGTGGGCTGGATGCAGTCGCGCCAGCCCCTGGCCGGTCTGCGCGCCCTGGCGGTCTTCGCCGTGGCGCTCGCCATGCCGTACATCCCAGGCCTCATCTGGCTCTCGGCCTTCACGGGCATGGGCGCGCCCTGGTCAGCCCAGGTGCTCGCCGCTGGCATGACACCGTTCATTCCCGGCGACATCCTGAAGCTCGTGGCTGCCGCCGCGGTGGCCACCGGCGCCACGGCCCTGCGCCGCTAAGAGCAGCGCGGGGGCCGTCCGAGCTCGGCCGGATTGCGCCCCCGCGCCCGCTTTGTCCTATCCTGTTGCAATGACTGAGGACCTCATCCTGACCGTAAAGTGCCCCGACAAGCCGGGCATCACCTACGCCATCACCGGGCTGCTCGCCTCCGTGGGCGGCAACATCATGGAATCCCAGCAGTTCAATGACCCCGAGTCGGGATACTTCTTCGTCCGCATCCGGGCGCGCGTGCCCGGCGGAAAGGCCACGATTGAGGCGGCGTTCGCCCAGCTCGCGGCCAACCACCAGATGACCTACCAGCTGTCGGAGGCTGACGCGCCCCTGCGCACCCTGGTCATGGTCACGAAGGACGCTCACTGCCTGTCCGACCTCCTGTCGAAAAACCGCGAAGGGCTCCTGCCCATCGACATCGTGGGCGTGGTGGGTAACCACACCACTCTCCAGCCGCTGGCCGACTTCTACAACAAGCGTTTCATCCACATCCCGATCAGCGCCGAGACGAAGGCGGAGGCCGAGGCCGAGCTACTCCAGCTCATCGAGGACGAGGGCGTGGAACTGGTGGTGCTCGCCCGCTACATGCAGATCCTGTCCTCGGAGCTGTGCGAGCGCCTGGCCGGCAACGTCATCAACATCCACCACTCCTTCCTTCCCTCCTTCAAGGGGGCCCGCCCCTACCAGCAGGCCTTCTCGCGCGGGGTCAAGCTCATCGGCGCCACCGCCCACTACGTCACCTCCGACCTGGACGAGGGCCCGATCATCGAGCAGGACGTGGTGCGCGTGGCTCACGACGACGACGAGCGCGAGCTTCGCGCCAAGGGCGCTGAGGTCGAGCGCCAGGTGCTTTCCCGGGCGGTCAAGTGGCACGCCGAGCATCGCATCCTCATGAACGGCAACCGCACCGTTATCTTCTCCTAAACGTCTGGTGGGCGACGCCGGCCGCGCACCATCGCCCGCCGCGCCGGGGACGCGGGCCCACGGCTCGGGCGTCGTTCGCGCTCTAAGACGGTAAGTCTCACAGCTCGTACCGCCCGGTCGGCAAGAAGAAGGGCTGGGGTAGACTGGGCGGGTCGCGACTGGCGTAGGTGGTCACCACCGGGGAGCGGCACAGAATTGACCGCGGGTCGTTCGCCTGGGCACGTGGTCGCATAGGGCCTACGGGCCAGATATGGGGAGATTCTGATGACCGACCTTTTCAACCAGTCGCTGCGCGACCTCGACCCGGACATCGCGAAGGTTCTTGATGATGAGCTGAACCGCCAGCGCGAACAGCTCGAGATGATCGCCTCCGAAAACTTCGTGCCCCGCGCCGTGCTCCAAGCGCAGGGCTCGGTGCTGACCAACAAGTACGCCGAGGGCTACCCTGGCAAGCGCTACTACGGTGGGTGCGAGTTCGTGGACGTGGCCGAATCACTCGCGATCGAGCGAGCCAAGGCCGTGTTCGGCGCCGAGTACGCCAACGTCCAGCCGCACTCGGGCGCCCAGGCGAATGCCGCCATCTACCACGCCCTGCTCAAGCCAGGGGAGACGATCATGGGCCTCGAGCTCTCCCACGGCGGCCACCTCACCCACGGGATGAAGATCAACTTCTCGGGCAAGAACTACAACGTGGTCGCCTACGGCGTCTCGCCCGACACGTATCTCATCGACATGGACGACGTGCGGGCCAAGGCCCTCGAGCACAAGCCGAAGCTCATCATCGCCGGCTGGTCGGCCTACCCGCGCCACCTCGACTTCCAGGCCTTCCGCGACATCGCCGACGAGGTCGGCGCCTACCTGTGGGTGGACATGGCGCACTTCGCGGGCCTTGTGGCCGCCGGCCTGCACCCGAACCCGGTGCCCTATGCCGACGTCGTCACCACCACGATCCACAAGACCATCGGCGGGCCCCGCTCCGGCATGATTCTCTCCCGTGACGCGGAGACCTTCGGCCGTAAGCTCAACTCGGCCGTCTTCCCCGGCCAGCAGGGCGGCCCGCTCATGCATGTGGTGGCGGCCAAGGCGATCGCGCTGAAGATCGCGGCCACGGACGAGTTCAAAGACCGTCAGCGCCGCACGCTCGAGGGCGCGAAGATCCTGGCCGAGCGCCTCGCCCAGCCCGACGTGGCCGAGAAGGGTATCGCGGTGGTCTCCGGTGGCACCGACGTCCACCTCGTGCTGGTGGACCTGCGCGACGCCGAGCTCAACGGCCAGGAGGGGGAGGACCTGCTCCACGAGGTCGGCATCACGGTCAACCGCAACACCGTGCCGTTCGACCCGCGCCCGGCCGCTGTCACCTCCGGCCTGCGCATCGGCACCCCGGCGCTTGCCACCCGCGGCTTTGGCGCGGATGAGTTCCGCGAGGTCGCTGACGTCATCGCCACCGCCCTGCGCGACGGCAAGGATGCGGACGTGGCGGCCCTACGCGCCCGCACTGCCAAGCTCGCCGCCGACTTCCCGCTGTACGAAGGGCTGGACCAGTTCGCATGATCCTCATGGACGGAAAGGCCACGGCGGCCTCGATCAAGGAAGAGGTCGCCGCGCGCACGGCCGCCCTGCGCGAGCGCGGAGTTGTGCTCGGGCTGGGCACGATCCTCGTAGGGGATGACCCGGGGTCGAAGATCTACGTGGACGCCAAGCACCGCGACTGCGCCGAAGTCGGCATCCAGTCGCTGCGCATCGAGCTACCACGGGAGGCCAACACCGAGGACGTGCTCGCCGCCGTCGAGCACTTCAACCAGGCCTCGGCCGTCACCGGCTTCATCGTCCAGCTCCCGCTGCCCCCGCAGTGCGACACGGAGCGGATCGTGGAGGCGATGGCGCCGGCGAAGGACGTGGACGGGCTGAGCCCGCTCAACGTCGGCCGGCTCGCCTCCACCTCGCGCGGCGAGCTGCCCACCCCGATCGCCTGCACTCCGCGCGGCATTGTGGAGCTCGGCCAGCGCCACGGCGTCGAGTGGGCCGGCGCGGTGGTGTGCGTGGTGGGTCAAGGCCAAACTGCCGGCCGCCCGCTCTCCCTCCTGCTCACCCACGAGAAGGTCGGCTCTACGGTCATCTCCTGCCACGTCGGCACCCGCGACCTCGCCCGGCACACCCGGGAGGCCGACGTCGTGGTGGCCGCCGCCGGCGTGGCCGGACTCATCACGCCCGACATGGTCAAGCCCGGATCCGCCGTGTTCGACGTGGGCGTCACCCGAAGGCTCGATCCTGCAACGGGCAAGAACAAGATCATCGGCGACGTCGACCCGGCGGTTCGAGAGGTGGCCGGCTACTTCTCGCCCAACCCGGGCGGGGTGGGGCCGATGACCCGCGCCACTCTCCTGCTCAACGTGGTCGAGGCCGGGGAGAATGCCGCGGCCGGGCGGGTCTAAACGGACGTAACCGGGGGCGCCGGCGTCGTTAGTCACGGGCGTAGCGGCACCGGCCGCCCCTGCGAATGTCGGAGCCAGCCCGTATGCTTGGAGCGAGGAGGTCGCATGCTTGTCGCCACAGTCAACGTCAATGGAATCCGTGCAGCCGCCCGCAAGGGCATGGGGGAGTGGATCGAGGCCGCGGACGCGGACGTCATCTTGCTCCAGGAGGTGCGCGCGCCCGAGGAGCTGGTCGCTGGCCTGATCGGCGATCGCTACCACGTGGTGGAGCAGGCCTCCGCCCTCAAGGGGCGCGCCGGCGTGGCGGTGGCGGTGAAGACCGAGTATGAGCTGGGCGCCGTGCGCCGCGGCCTGCAAGCGGGTTTGGAACCGGACGATGCGGGCGCGCTCGCGGAGCCGGCCGTGGATACTGGGCGCTGGATCGAGGTGGACGTGCCGGAGCTGGGCACCACCTTCGTCTCGGCCTACCTGCATTCGGGGGTGGCGGATAACGCGGAGAAGATGGCGGCCAAGTATTCTCACCTTGACAGGGTGACGTTGCGCTTGGCCGCGCTACGGGCCGAGCGCCCGGCCGACCTCCCGCACGTGCTCGTGGCGGGGGACTTCAACATCGTCCACACCCCGCTCGACATCAAGAACTGGAAGCCCAACCACAACAAGACCGCCGGCGTGCTCGATTCCGAGATCGCCTACCTCGACCGCTGGTTCGCCGACTATGTGGACACGCAGCGGGCGCTGGTGGGCGAGGCGCAGGGCCCATACACGTGGTGGTCCCAGCGCGGCAAGGCCTTCGATAACGACGCCGGGTGGCGCATCGACTACCAGATGACCACCCCGGACCTGGCAGCGCTCGCCGTCGATGCCCGGGTGGATCGGGCCAGCCAGTACGATATGCGCTGGTCGGATCACGCGCCGCTCGTCGTTGACTACCAGGACTAAGGAGAGACATGAGCGCGCAGATCCGAGAAAAGAAAAGCCCTCCGCCGGTGGCGGTGCGCAAGGCCATCCGGCTCGTTGAGTGGGTGATGAACCTGCGGATCGTACGGGCCTTCCAGCGCTACGGGGTGGCTCGCGGCGCCCAGCTCTCCGGCGGCATCGCCTACTCGGCGCTGTTCGCGCTGGCCGGAGCGCTCACCATCGGGCTGACCGTCTTCTCCTATACTCTGGGCGGCAATGATCAGCTGCGCGAAAACCTCTTCGCCACGATCGACACGGCTCTGCCCGGCATCCTCAAGACCGAGGCGAACGCGGGCGGCCTGCTCGATCCGAATGACCTGATCGTGGAGGATCCATTCAACCTGGCCTCCCTCGTTGCGCTGCTCGTGTTGTTATGGTCGTCGATCTCGCTCATGGGCGGGTTGCGCATGACGATCCAGTCGATGTTCGGCATCATCATGGTCCCCCGCAATGCCGTGGCCGCCAAGCTGCTCGACCTGTCGGGATTCCTGGTGCTCGGACTTGGGGTGCTGTCCACCACGCTGCTCGTCTCGGTCACCCAGCTCTTTGGGGAGAGGGTCTTCGACTTCCTCGGCATCTCGGGCGGCGCGGGCAACTCCCTCATCACGGCCGGCACCTACGCGGCGGCCTTCGTCATCGACGCCGCCGTGGTCATGTACCTCATCCGCGTCATGTCCGGGGTCAAGACCCCGCTGCGTGACCTGGCACTCGGCGGGGTGACGGCCGCGATCGGATCAGCCGTGCTGAGAACCGCAGGCACGGCCGTGGTGGGTTCGGCGTCGAACAACGCGCTGCTCGCCGGTTTCGCCGCGATCGCCACGCTGCTTCTGTGGATCAACTTCCTCGGTCGGCTCCTGCTCGTTGCGGCGTGCGTGGCGGCCAACCCGCCCGCCCCCGGCAAGCCCACGCCCTCCCAGGTGGAGCACCTGGAGGAGACCCCGAACTACGTCACGGAATCCGTACCCGACACGAAGAGCTGGGTGCATGACCCGCGCTCGGGCATCATCGCCCCCGACCCGCCCGAGCCCACCGCCGAGCAGACCCCGGAGTGGAAGGGCCTGCGCGAACGGCGCGCCCGGAAGCGGATCGAGGCCGCCGAACAGGGCATGCGCGAGGCCGAGGCCGCGCTCGCCAAGGCCCGCCAGGATTATAAGGATGGGGCGTGGGACGCCTTCTACGCCTCCACTCACTACACCACCAATTCGAAGAACGCCGCCGTCAAGAGGGGCGACGTCGTGATTGAGGATGAGCAATGATCCACGCCATCGTTCCCGCCGGCGGTGCCGGCACGCGCCTGTGGCCGCTCTCGCGGCGCAACTACCCGAAGTTCCTCACCGACCTCACGGGGGCCGGGCGCACGCTCATCCAGCAGACCTATGACCGGCTCGCGCCCGTGTCGGAGACCGTGACGGTGGTGACAGGCGTGGCGCACCGCGACGCGGTGGCCGCCCAGCTGCCCGAGTTGGGGGAGGACGCGATCATCGCCGAGCCCTCACCGCGCGATTCCATGGCCGCCATCGCGCTCGCCGCGGCCGTCATCGCCAAGCGTGCGGGGGACGTCGTGATCGGATCGTTCGCCGCCGATCACCTCATTGCCGACGTACCGGCGTTCCATGCGGCGCTCGCGGAGGCCGAGCGGGCCGCCGAGATGGGGTACCTCACCACCATCGGCATCACTCCCGACCACCCGGCCACCGGCTTTGGCTACATCTACGAGGGGGAGGTGCTTGCGGAAGAGGGGACGGCGCGCCACGTGCAGCGCTTCGTGGAAAAGCCCGACGCCGTCACGGCCGCCAAGTATCTCGCCACCGATCAGTACCGGTGGAACGCGGGGATGTTCGTGGTCAAGGCATCGGTGCTGCTCGGCGCGCTCGAGCGCTTCCAGCCGGGGTTGTACGCGGGGATCATGGCGATCGCGGCGGCCTACGACACGGCGGCGGGGCCGGACGTGCTCGCCGAACACTGGCCGGAGCTGAAGAAGATCGCCATCGACCACGCGATCGCCGAGCCGCTGGCCGAGATGGGCGGGGTCGCCGTCGTGCCGGTGGAGATGGGCTGGTCCGACGTCGGCGACTACGCCTCGCTGCGAGAGCTACTGGACGGGAGCGCGCACGTGGCCCCAGGCGGGAGAGCGCAGCCGGTGATCGCGATCGACTCCCCGGGCGCGCTCGTGTACACGCATTCGAAGCCAGTTGCCGTACTCGGTTTAGAAAATGCGGTGATTGTCGAGTCGGAAAATGCGATTCTCGTCACTAATATCGCGTGTTCGCAAGAAGTGAAAGCTATCGTAGAGCAGATTTCTGCCGTGGGTATGGACGAAATTCGGTAAAATCCCGGGAACATACATTAGTGCACAGATAGCTAATAACTGTTAAACGGGATTATTACGAAAAGATTACAGATTCGTCACTGTGCGAGAACCGCGCACACGCGCGCTAAAGTTGATGTGATCACTGCACAGGGGTAGTGAAAGTAGCACACGAAGGTTACGAAGGAGTTATCCGTGAGGAATTTCAAGAAGTTTGCGGCCGTCTTGGCCTCAACTGCTCTTGCACTCAGCGCCTGCTCTGGCGGCGGGGACAACGGTTCGGAAGGGGGCAAGTCCAACTTTAAGGCCTGCCTCGTCTCGGACGCCGGCGGTTGGGATGACCGCTCGTTCAACGAATCCGCATACAACGGCCTCATGCAGAGCAAGGAGTCGCTCGGTATCCAGGTCAAGACGGCCGAGTCGTCCTCGGACGCGGATTTCGCGCCGAACGTCGAGGCCATGGTCGCTGACGGCTGCAACATGATCATCGGCGTTGGCTTCCTGCTCGAGCAGCCGCTCCAGGATGCCGCTGCGAACAACCCGGACATCGAGTTCGGCCTGGTCGACTCCTTCTTCACCGACGGCGACGCCACCGTCACGGTTGAGAACGGCCGCCCGCTCGTCTTCAACACCGCCGAGGCCGCCTACCTCGCCGGTTACCTGGCAGCTGGCATGACCAAGACCGGCACGGTCGCCACCTTCGGCGGCCTGCAGATCCCGTCGGTCACCATCTTCATGGACGGCTTCGCCGACGGCGTGGCCAAGTACAACGAGGACATGGGCACCTCCGTCAAGCTTCTCGGCTGGGACAAGGCTTCGCAGGCCGGTGCGTTCACCAACTCCTTCGATGACCAGACTCTCGGCAAGCAGCAGGCCCAGCAGTTCATCGACCAGGGCGCTGACGTCATCATGCCGGTTGCCGGCCCGGTCGGCCTCGGTGCCGCCGCTGCCGCCCAAGAGGCTGGCGACGTCATGTTCATCGGTGTTGACTCCGACTGGTTCAATACCGCTCCCGACTACGCCGACCTCATGCTGACCTCGGTCATGAAGGAGATCGCGGCCTCCGTCGAGGATACGATCAAGGCTGGCTCGGAGGGCACGTTCTCGTCCGATCCGTACGTGGGTACCCTCGAGAACGGTGGCGTGTCCATCGCTCCGTACCACAACTTCGAGGACAAGGTTCCGGCCGAGCTGAAGGATGCGATCATCAAGCTCGAGGAGCAGATCAAGTCTGGCGAGCTCAAGGTTGAGTCTGACGCCTCTCCGAAGAGCAACTAGTCCTGTCTAAGCAACCTGGGGAGGCCCGGCCCGTCCAGGGCCGGGCCTCCCCGTTTACTGTCACAGGAAGGCAGACACGTGAAACTCGAACTGAGAGGGATCACCAAGCGGTTTGGGACCCTCGTGGCGAACGACCACATTGACCTTGTGGTCGAACCAGGCCACATCCATGCGCTTCTCGGTGAGAATGGCGCAGGTAAATCAACGTTGATGAATGTTCTCTACGGCCTCTACGAGCCGAACGAGGGCGAAATTCTTCTGGATGATAAGCCCCAGAAGTTCAACGGTCCCGGCGACGCGGTTGCCGCCGGCATCGGCATGGTCCACCAGCACTTCATGCTCATCCCCGTCTTCACGGTCGCCGAGTCGATCGCGTTGGGATACGAGCCCACGAAGGCCGCGGGCCTCATTGATATCGCCAAGGCGCGCAAGCTCGTCAAGGACGTCTCCGCCCGCTTCGGCTTTGACCTTGACCCGGATGCCAAGATTGAGGATCTCCCTGTTGGCGCGCAGCAGCGCGTGGAGATTGTTAAGGCGCTCTCGCGTGACGCCCGCGTCCTCATCCTCGATGAGCCCACTGCTGTGCTCACCCCGCAGGAGACGGACGAGCTGATGGCGATCATGCGCCAGCTCGCGGACGCCGGTACCTCGATCGTCTTTATTACCCATAAGCTTCGTGAGGTCCGCGCCGTTGCGGACGACATCACGGTCATCCGTCGTGGCAAGGTGGTGGGGGCGGCAGACCCGACCTCCACCGAGGCCGAGCTGGCCACCCTCATGGTGGGTCGCCCGGTCATGATGCAGGTGGAGAAGGAGCCGGCCAAACTGGCCGGCCCGGGCCTGGTGGTTGACAACCTCACCGCGTTCGACTCCGCCGGCACCAGGGTGCTCGACGGCGTGAGCTTCGAGGTGAACAAGGGTGAGGTCGTGGCCATCGCAGGTGTGCAGGGCAACGGCCAGACCGAGCTTGCGGAGACCATCGTCGGCCTGCAGGAGCCTGCGGGCGGCACGATTTCGCTCAACGGCACCGATATCACCGCACACGGCGTGCGTCAGACCATCGAAGACGGCATCGGCCAGATCCCCGAGGATCGCTCCAAGGACGGCGTGATTGCCAGCTTCTCGATCGCCGAGAATCTGGTGCTCGACCAGTACCGTGACAAGCCGTTCTCGGCTGGCGGCGTGCTTCGCCCCAAGGTCATTCACAAGAATTCGCTGGACAAGCAGGAGGAGTACGACATCCGCTTGACCTCGGTCTACGACCCAATCTCCACCCTGTCGGGCGGTAACCAGCAGAAGGTGGTCGTGGCCCGTGAGCTCTCGCGTGACCTTGAGCTGCTGATCGCGAACCAGCCCACCCGCGGCGTGGACGTCGGCTCGATCGAGTTCATCCACAAGCGCATCGTGGAGGTGCGCGACGCGGGCACCCCGGTGCTCCTCGTGTCCTCCGAACTGGATGAGGTGGTGGCGCTCGCTGACAGGATCGTCGTCATGTACCGCGGCCGCGTGATCGGCACCGTCCCCGCTGACACCTCGCGTGACGCGCTCGGCCTCATGATGGCCGGCGTGCCCCAGGAGGAGGCCCTGGCGATGTCGCAGACCCCGAAGGAGGAGCTCTAAATGGCTCAGAATACGACCTCCCCGCGCAAGGCGGGCGTGGGCACCTACATCAAGGGCTTGGTCTACAGGTGCGTGCGCTCCGGCTGGCTCGTGTCGGTGCTCGCGGTGCTCATCGCGTTCGTCATCGGTGGCATTCTTATTGCGCTCACCGGCTCGAACGTGCTTGAGGCCTACTATGCGATGTTCCGCGGCGCGATCTTCGACCCGCAGGGTTCGACCTTCGTTCGCCAGATCAAGCCGATTACCGACTCCTTCTTCTATGCCATCCCGCTCATCATCGGCGGCCTGGGCTTGGCTTTCGGCTTCCGCGCCGGCTTGTTCAACATTGGCGGTGCCGGCCAGCTGATCTTCGGCGCGCTCGGCGCGGCGTGGGTGGGCTTCAACATGTCCTTCCCGCCGGTCATCCACACCCTGCTCGCCCTGCTGGCGGGCATCGTGGCCGGCGCGCTGTACGCGGGAATCGCGGGCGTGCTCAAGGCGCGCACGGGCGCGAACGAGGTGATCGTGACGATCATGCTCAACTCGATCGCCACCCTCGCCCTTGGCTACATCCTTTTGCAGCCGGCCTGGCAGGTGCCCGGCTCGTCTTTCCCGAAAACGCCGACCGTGGCCGATTCGGCCGCGCTCAGCCCGTTGCTGCCCGCGCCGTTCAAGCTCCACGCGGGTATCATCATCGCCATCCTGGCCACGATCCTGTTTTGGTGGGTGCTCGAGCGCTCGACCTTCGGTTTCGAGGTCCGCGCGGTGGGCGCCAACCCGAACGCTGCCCGTACCGCGGGCATCTCGGTGGGCAAGGTGACCACGCTGACGATGGTCGTCTCCGGCTCTTTCCTCGGGCTCGCCGGCGCGAACGAGGCGCTCGGCACCATCGGGTACGTCTCGTCGAACGTGGCCGGTACGGTCGGCTTCGACGCGATCACGGTGGCACTCCTTGGCCGCAACAAGCCGCTCGGCACCTTCTTCGCGGGCCTGCTGTTCGGCGCCTTCAAGGCCGGCGGTTACATCATGCAGACCAGGGGCGTGCCGGTTGACATGATCCTCATCTTGCAGTCCATCATCGTTCTCCTCATCGCGGCCCCGGCGCTCGTGCGCTGGATCTTCCGCCTGCCGTCAACGAACACCGTCACGCTGCGCCAGTACATCACGCTGACCGAGCGCGGCATCGACGTGACCGAAGAGAACGCGAATGACCTGGTGGCGGCCGGCGTCGTCACTGAGAGCGTCAAGCCCGTGCGCGACGAGAGCCGGATCAGCGTGGCAGGGGACACCGCGGAAGCGACCGACGAGCTGAACAAGGGAGGCCAGCAATGAGCGTTGACGTTCGCAACGAGGCTCCGCAGGTGGCGGAGAATGAGGAAGTGAAGACTCGCCTGTCGTGGAAGCTTCCGATCACGTACGCGTTGGCGACCCTCCTGTTGGTCTTCTTCGCACTGAACGCCAAGGGTGAGACGATCCTGCGCCTGGGGCACCGTAGCCAGTCCTACACGATGGACGATGCCACGATTGACGCCCCGCTGTTCCTGTGGGTGTTTGCCATCATCGCACTCGCCGGCACCGTCTGGTCGATCCTGTCCACGCTCTCGCGTGGCAAGTACGGCAAGATGGGCCGCACCCTGGACCTGGTGACGATGCTCCTGGTGGGCACCGTGACCATCCTGTCCTTCCTCATCTTCGCGGGCGCCGGTTCGGCGGGCGCGGTCACGCTGACCTCCACCCTGGGTGCGACGGTGGCGATCTCCACCCCGCTCATCTTCGGCGCGATGTCCGGCGTGATCTGTGAGCGCGTGGGCGTGGTTAACATTAGCATTGAGGGCCAGCTCCTGGCGGGTGCGTTTGCGGGCGTGATGGCGGCGTCGTTCTTCAAGAACGCATACATCGGCCTGCTCTTCGCCCCGGTGGCCGGCGCGCTGCTCGGCGCCCTGCTCGCGCTGTTCGCGGTGCGCTACGGCGTGGACCAGATCATCGTGGGCGTGGTGCTCAATGTGCTGGCGCTCGGTCTGACCGCGTTCTTCTACGACACGATCATGACCCAGGACCAGCAGCTGTTCAACACGAACCGCTACTCGCTGAGTGCGATCAAGATCCCGGGCCTGTCCGAGATCCCGGTGATCGGCCCGATGCTGTTCAACCAGACCATCATCGTCTACGTCATGTACGCCGCGGTGATCTTCCTGGCGATCTTCATCTTCCGTTCCCGCTGGGGCCTACGCCTGCGCGCCTGTGGCGAGCATCCGAGGGCCGCGGACACGGTGGGCATCAACGTCAACCGCACCCGCACGCGCAACACGATCCTCGGATCGGCGATGGCCGGCTTCGGTGGCGCCTCGTTCACCATCGGAACGGGCCTGGCGTTCACGGACAACATTTCCGCAGGTAATGGATACATCGCCCTCGCGGCCATGATCCTCGGTAAGTGGCACCCGGTGGGTGCCATGGGCGCGGCCGTCAAGTTCGGCTTCGCCCGCGCGGTTGCCCAACTCGTGCCCTCGCTACACAGCGGTATCCCGTCCAACCTGCTCAACATGATCCCTTACATTGTGACCATCATTGCCGTGGCCGGCTTCGTGGGTAAGTCCAAGCCGCCGGCGGCCGAGAATATCCCCTACATGAAATCATGAATATTGACTGGAACGCCTTAAAAGAACTGGCGATTGAAGCAATGCATAGCGCCTACGCGCCGTACTCGGGTTACCCGGTGGGGGCGGCGGGCGTGACCACCGATGGCCGCTATGTCTCCGGTTGCAACGTGGAGAACGCCTCCTACGGCCTGGGCACGTGTGCGGAGAACGGCATGGTTTCCGCGCTCGTCCGCTCGGGCGGGGGTCAGCTCGCGGCGGTGTGGTGTGTGAAGGGCGACGGCGAAACCGCGGTTCCCTGCGGCCGTTGCCGTCAGTTGCTGTACGAATTTGGAGGGCCGGAGCTGCTGGTGTACATGCCCAAGACGGGACCCCAGCCGATGACGTACGTGCTCCCGGAGGCCTTCGGGCCGCGTGACCTCACCGCGTACGGCAGCGAAGACAGCGTTGACATGGCGAAGACGGTTTTTAAGGACTGATATGACGGAACAGTTTGATGTCGTTGACATCATCCGGGCCAAGCGCAACAAGAACAAGTTGACGCTTCCCGAAATCAATTGGACGATTGACGCCTACACCCGTGGCGTGGTGGGCGATGAGCAGATGGCCGCGCTCGCGATGGCGATCTTCCTCAACGGGATGGACCGGGAGGAGATCGCCCAGTGGACCCAGGCAATGATCAACTCGGGTGAGCGGATGGACTTCGCCTCGTTGGGCAAGCCCACCGCGGACAAGCACTCCACGGGCGGCGTGGGGGATAAGATCACCCTGCCGCTAGCCCCGCTCGTGGCTGTCTACGGCGTGGCCGTCCCACAGCTCTCAGGCCGCGGGCTGGGCCACACGGGCGGCACGCTCGACAAGCTCGAGGCCATCCCCGGCTGGCGCGCGGCGCTCAGCAACGACGAGGTCATGACCCAGCTCGCCGGCTGCGGCGCGGTGATCTGCGCGGCGGGCTCCGGCCTGGCGCCGGCGGACAAGAAGCTGTACGCGCTTCGTGACGTGACGGCTACCGTGGACTGCATCCCGCTCATCGCCTCCTCGATCATGTCGAAGAAGATCGCCGAGGGCACCGACTCGCTCGTCCTCGACGTCAAGGTCGGCTCGGGCGCCTTCATGAAGGACCTGTCGATGGCCCAGGAGTTGGCCCGCACGATGGTCGACCTCGGTACCGACGCCGGCGTCACCACCACCGCCCTGCTCACCGACATGTCCACCCCGCTCGGCCTCAAGGTGGGCAACGCCCCCGAGATCGCCGAGTCGGTGGAGGTGCTCGCGGGCGGGGGACCGGCCGACGTTGTCGAGCTCACCCTGGCGCTCGCGCGCGAGATGCTCACCGCAGCCGGCCAGCCCGACGCGGACATCGAAGAGGCGCTCAAGGACGGGCGTGCCATGGACAAGTGGCGCGAGATGATCCGTGCCCAGGACGGTGATCCGGACGCCCCGCTCCCGGTGGCCAAGCACTCTCACGACGTGTTGGCCGATGAGGATGGTGTGCTCACCGAGCTCGACGCGCTCGCTGTGGGCGTGGCCTCGTGGCGCTTGGGTGCCGGCCGTGCCTTCAAGGAGGAGCCGGTCCAGCTGGCTGCGGGCATCGAGCTGTACAAGAAGCCGGGCGACACGGTGAAGAAGGGCGAGAAGCTCATGACCTTCCTCACCGACGAAGATGGCCGTATCCCGCGTGCGCTTGAGGCGCTCGAGGGCGGCGTCGTGATCGGCGGAGAGTACAGGCCGCGCGAGTCGGTCGTGCTGGATCGCATCGCCAAGTGAACCTGTCCACTATTCTCGCGCGGCTCGCCCGCCCGGTCGTGACCCCGATCCAGTTCTCCTGGCCCGATGATTTCGTGGCCGAGGACTGGTTCGCCGACGACGCGGCGGGCGAGCCATACGGGGGCCGCCGGCTGGCCCAGTCCACGGGTCAGACCTGTGGCGCCATGGTGGTGCTGGCCGCCGGTATGCTCTTCGACCCGCTCCTGCGCGAGCGTGTGGAGCGCGAGGGGCCGGAGCGTGCCGAAGCTGAGATCTACGCCCAGTTGCGCCGCCGGGCGCTCGGCCCGCTCACCTGGCCGGCCGCCTTCGGCTCGCCGCCGTGGGCGGTGGCCAGGGAGATGACGGCGATCGCCCGGCAGGCGGGCTATGACGTCACCTACGTCAGCACGCCCGTGGATACGGACACCGAACGCGGGCGCGCGATCCTGCAATGGGCGTGGCACGCTGCCGGCGTCGGCCTGCCCGTGCCCCTCTTCACCGGGGGAGACCTCGCCGAGGGCGTGGCACGCGCCGTGCCCCGGCACGTCGTGCTGGCACTGCCGGCCGCCGATGACTCACCTGAACTATCCATCTACGACCCGGGGTCGGGATCCGTGTATCGCGTCCCCATCTTTTCCATGGCGCAGCGGTCAACGCCGCTGCCCGCCTTTGGGCACTGGACACGGCTTGTGTGGGCAGTGCTCCCGCAACCTATGAAGGAGTAAACATGACTGAAGTTTCAAAGATGATCGACCACACCCTGCTCAAGCCGGAGGCCACCATCGAGGACGTGGCCAAGCTGGTCGAGGAGGCCAAGGAGCTCGGCACCTTCTCGGTGTGCGTCTCCCCGTCGATGCTCCCGCTGCCGGCCAGCATCGAGCTGGGCGACGTCAAGCTGTGCGTTGTGGTCGGCTTCCCCTCGGGCGCCGTGGCCTCCGAGATCAAGGCCGCCGAGGCCGCCCGCGCGGTTGCCGCCGGTGCCGACGAGGTGGACATGGTCATCAACCTCGGCTACGCCAAGGAGCACGACTGGGACGCGCTCGGCTACGACATCGCCGTGGTCCGCGACGCGATCCCGTACGCCCTGCTCAAGGTCATCATCGAGTCCGCCGTGCTGACGGACGAGGAGATCGTCGAGGCCTGCAAGTGTGCGGCCGAGGCCGGCGCTGACTATGTCAAGACCTCCACTGGATTCCACCCGGCAGGTGGCGCCTCCGCCCACGCCGTCAAGCTCATGCGCGAGACCGTGGGTGAGGACCTCGGGGTCAAGGCCTCCGGCGGCATCCGCGACGCCGAGACCGCCAAGGCGATGATCGAGGCCGGCGCCAGCCGCCTCGGCCTGTCCTCCTCGCGCGCCGTCATCGAAGGATTCGTCAACTAGTATCTACGGAATCGGAGGCGTTGACGCGAGCCGCGTGACTGCCTCCCGCACGTGCGGTCCACGGAGACGCCGCCAGCTGGTGAAACGCGAAGGCCCCCGATTTTTCGGGGGCCTTCGCGTGTACGCAGGTGCTTAGAGTGTGAGCATCTGCGCCACATCTGCCTTGAAGCGCTCCATGCGCTCCTTGGCCGCCTCACGCGCCTGCGGGAGCGAGTCGGCGTCGGCCACGGGCACGATCACTTCGAGGTAGCACTTGACCTTCGGCTCGGTGCCTGATGGGCGTACAATCACGCGGTCGCCCTCGGAGGTGCGGATGCGCAACGCGTCCGTGGGCGGGAGGTCGGCGTTGCCCTCGGACAGGTCCTCGATGGAGGCCACGGGCAGGCCGAGCAGCTCGGTGGGAGGCTCGTTGCGCACCTTCGCCATCGTGGCCGGGATGATCGACAGGTCATCCACGCGCACCGTCACCGGGGCGGTGAGGTACAGGCCGTGGCGGATCGCCAGGGCATCGAGCACGTCCTGGATGGACTTGTCCTCGGCCTTCATCTTCGCCGCCGTGATGGCGAGCACGAGTGCGGTCGAGACGCCGTCCTTGTCCTTCACCAGCTCCGGGTAGGAGCAGAACCCGATGGCCTCCTCGTAGCCGAAGAGGATGTCCTTGGCACGCGCGATCCACTTAAAGCCCGTCAGGGTCGAGTGGTAGTCCAACCCGTGGTGTGCGGCGATCTGGGACAGCAGCTGGGAGGACACGATCGACGAGGCAAGCGAGCCCTTCGTACCGGCGGCTGCCGCGGCTGCGCCCACTTGCTCGCCCAGGACCGAGCCGATCTCGTCGCCTGACAGCTGACGCCAGCCAGACGGGGTGGGGATGGCGGCCGAGCAGCGGTCGGCGTCGGGATCGGAGGCGATGATGATGTCGGCGCCCACCTCCTGCGCCACCTTGATCGCCTCATCCAGCGCGCCGGCCTCCTCCGGGTTGGGGAAGGCGACGGTGGGGAAGTCCGGGTCGGGCTCGATCTGCGAGGGGACGTCGACGACATCGGTGAAGCCCGCTGCCTCGAGCAGCGGGTGGACCAGGCTCTTGCCCACGCCGTGCATGGCGGTGTAGACGATCTTCAGATCGCGCGGGCCGTCTGCCACCTGGGCGAGGGTGTCGGCCACGTAGTCGTCCACGATCGAGGCGGGGATGACATTCCAGCCCTCCGCCATCGGGACCTCGTTCGCCGCGGGGGCGGCCGCGATCTTAGCCGCGATCTCGCTATCGACCGGCGGGATGATCTGCACGCCGTTGCCGTCCGCGCTGGCCGCGCGCCCGCCGAGGTAGACCTTGTAGCCGTTGTCCTTGGGCGGGTTGTGCGAGGCGGTGACCATCACGCCGGCGTCGGCCCCGTACTTGCGCACGGCGTACGCTAGCAATGGGGTGGGCAGCTGGAAGGGCATGAGGTGGGCGGTGCCGCCTGCGGCAGTGACGATCGCGGCCGTGTCGCGCGCGAACTCATCCGAGTGGTAGCGGGCATCGTAGCCGATGACAACCACGAAGTCGTCGGCCACCGTCTCCTTCAGCCACGCGACCAGGCCGGCGGCGGCCCGGCGCACAACCGCCGCGTTCATTCGGTTCGGCCCGGCCTCCATGACGCCGCGCAGGCCGGCGGTGCCGAACTGGAGCGTGCCAGAAAAACGGTCTTCAAGATCGGCCGTGGCATCGGCGTCGCCGGCCTTAGCCGCCGCAAGAAGCGCCTCGAGCTCGGCTCGGTCGGAAGCCGAGGGGTCGGCGGCAATCCACGCCGCGACGTCGTCAAAAAGCTGTGAGGTCATCACATCTCCTTCGCAATTCGTTCAATGATGTCCGCGAGAAGCTGGGAAATGCGCGGGCCGGCAGCCTTGCCAGCCTCGAGCACTTCGGCGTGGTCAAGCTTGACGCTCGCCACACCGGCGGCCAGATTCGTCACGAGCGAGATGCCGAGGATCTCCATCCCCATCTCACGTGCCGCGATCGCCTCGAGTGCGGTGGACATGCCCACGAGGTCGCCGCCGAGCGTGGCCGCCATGCGGACCTCCGCCGGGGTTTCGTAGTGCGGGCCTGGGAACTGGACGTAGACGCCCTCTGCCAGGTCCGGATCGATGTCGTGAGCCATCCCGCGCAGGCGGGACGAGTACAGGTCCGTGAGGTCCACGAAGGTGGCGCCCTCAAGCGGGGAGGTAGCGGTCAGGTTGATGTGATCGGAGATGAGGACGGCGCTACCCGGGCCGGTCTCCTCACGGGTGGAGCCGCATCCATTGGTGAGGATGCAGACCTTCGCTCCGGCGGCCGCCGCAGTGCGCGGGCCGTGAGCGACGGCGCGCACGCCCTTGCCCTCGTAGAAGTGGGTGCGGGCCCCGAGCACCAGGGCGTGCTTGCCATCATTGAGGCGGATCGAGGTGAGTTTGCCTCCGTGGCCGGCCACCGCCGACTTAGAAAAGCCGGGGATCTCCTCGGCCGGGATCTCAGCCACGACCTCACCGATGAGGTCGGCCGCCCCGCCCCAGCCAGAGCCGAGAGTCAGCGCGATGTCATGCTTATCGACGCCCGTCACGTCGGCGATCTTTGCCGCCGCTTCGCGGGCCAAATCCATGTAATCCATGGCCGATATTTTACAGGAGTAGCACGGCCTGTGACCTGTGCCCATGGCATTATATGTGTGTTGCGGTGGTGATGCGTGCCATAACGGGCGAGCGGCGTCGTCGTCGATCCGGGCGGGCATGCACCAGCTGTTCATCTGCGACCTGTACGCTTGCCATATGGCAAAAAAGAAGCGTTACCGTAAGGGCCCCGTGATGTTGCGGGGCAAGCACATTCCGAACACCACCACGGATGCCAGGCTCTTGCGCCCATTCCAGGACCCCTCCTTCATCCACTCCGAGCCCTGGCGGATCATGCGAATCCAGGCCGAGTTCGTAGAAGGCTTCGGCGCGCTGGCCGACCTCGGCCCGGCGATCTCCATCTTTGGTTCCGCCCGCACCCCGGAAGACGACAAGTATTACCAGCTCGCCGAACAGATCGCGCGCGAGCTCGTCTCCCACGGCTACGGCATCATCACCGGCGGCGGCCCCGGCATCATGGAGGCCGGCAACAAGGGCGCACACGAAGCCGGCGGGGTCTCCGTGGGCCTCGGCATTGAGCTGCCTTTCGAACAGGGGATGAACCAGTATGTCGACGTCGGCATCGACTTCCGCTACTTCTTCGTCCGTAAGATGATGTTCGTCAAGTATTCCTTGGGTTTCATCGTCATGCCCGGCGGGTACGGCACGATGGACGAACTGTTCGAGGCCCTCACCCTCGTCCAAACCAACAAGGTCTCCTGCTTCCCTGTGGTGCTCGTGGGCAGCGAGTACTGGACGGGGCTCGTGGACTGGATCGAGGGCCGTCTGCTAGCCGACGGCTATATCTCCGAGGGTCACGAGAAGCTCTTCCAGGTGGTCGACACGGCCGACGACGCCGTCGCGGCCGTCCTCGAGGGCGTCCACCGGCTCGCGGAGGAGAAGCGTTCGAACGGGAAGTAAGCCCGGCGCGCGCCACCGACCTGGGACGGGGCCGCAAGTGAACACCTGACGCGGTCCACGTATTAACGTAGAATATGAGTATCGGGCGCAAACGTGCCCCGGAAGGAGTAACCATGGCAGCCATGAAACCGAGAACGGGAGACGGGCCGCTCGAGGCGGAGCGTGACCTCCACGGAACGACTTTGAGGATGCCTCTGGAAGGCGGAGGGCGCCTCGTGCTCGAACTGAGCGACGAGGAGGTCAAGTCCCTCCACGAGGTCCTGGGTAAGGTCCTTGAGCTTTAGCGCTTGACGCTCACTAACACACCGTCCCCGAGGGGAATGAGGCTGGAGACCAGGTCTTCAGCCTCAATCAATTCCCGGCCAAGGTTGCGCAGGGCCACCGTCGCCTCGTCGCGGCGGGCCGGATCCGCTACCCGATCGTCGTTCAGGGCGTGGGAGAGCACGAGCGTGCCGCCCGGGCGCAGCATCCGCAGGGCCTCAGACACGTCGCCCGCGGCTTCGAGCGGATCGCCGTCCACGAGCACCAGGTCATAGGAGCGTGAGGCGAGCCGGGGGAGTATGTCGGAACTGCGGCCGTTGATGAGCCGGAAGCGGCCGGGGCGAATGTGGGCCGCGGCCAGGTTCTCCCGCGCGTATCCCTGCGCTTCGGCGTCGGTATCAATGGAGGTCAGCACCGAGTCCGTGGAGGCGGCCAACAGGTAGAGGGCCGACACGCCCGTGCCCGTGCCGATCTCCGCAATGGTTTTCACGCCCATCGCGGCGAGGCAGGTGAGGAAATGTCCGGTGGCGGCCGAGAGCGCCTCCACCCCCAGATCCGCGGCGTGCTCACGCGCCACCCGCACCACGTCCGATTCCGCGACGATGTGCTCGGCGTACGTCCACGACTGGGCCTTATCCACTACCGCCCCTTTCTGTTGCTCTTTACCAGCATCTTAACGCGAACGTGGCCGGGGCGATGCCGGCCACGCACACTCTTCGCTGTCACTTACCTTAGTTGTCGATTGGCTTGACCCCGAGCGGGCGGCCGGCCAGCCCGCGGGCACGATGGGCGAGGGTCTTCGCCACCGCCCGGATCACCTCCTGCGCAGGCGACTGGCCCGGCTGGATCGCGAACGGGGTGCCGGCGTCGCCACCCTCGCGCAGGTCCTGCTCGAGCGGAACTTGCGCCAGCAGCGGCACGTTGTAGCCGAGATTGCGCGAGAGCTGGGCGGATACGGCGTCGCCGCCGCCCGCGCCGAAGATCTCCATGCGCGAGCCGTCCGGCATCGCCAGGTAGGACATGTTCTCGATGATGCCCACCACCCGCTGGTCGGTCTGCTTGGCCATGAGGCCCGCGCGCTCCGCCACGTCGGCCGCCGCCACTTGCGGGGTGGTGACCAGCACGATCTCGGACTTGGGGATGAGCGAGGACACCGACAGTGCGATGTCGCCGGTCCCCGGCGGCAGGTCGATGAGGAGGACGTCCAAGTCACCCCAGTACACGTCCGCGAAGAACTGCTCGAGCGCGCGGTGCAGCATCGGGCCGCGCCACACCACCGGGCCGTTCTCCGACATGAAGTTGCCGATTGAGATCGTCTTCACGTCGTGCACCACCGGTGGGATGATCATGTTGTCCACCACCTGCGGCGGGTGGGTCACACCCATCATTTGAGGGATCGAGAAGCCGTAGATATCGGCGTCGACCACGCCCACCTTCAGGCCCTCCTTCGCCATCGCCGAGGCGAGGTTGACGGTCATGGAGGACTTGCCCACGCCGCCCTTGCCGGAGGTGATCGCGTACACGCGCGTGAGGTTATCTGGCTGGGCGAAGGGGATGACCCGCTCGGGTTCGCCCCCGCGCAGGGTCTTCTTCAGCTCGGCGCGTTGCTCATCATTCATCACGCCCATGCTCACGGTCACGGATGCCACGCCTGGCATCGCGCCCACGGCGTTCTGGGTGTCGGCTGTGATCGTGTCCCGCAGCGGGCACCCCGCCGTGGTCAGATCGATCCCGACGACCACGTTGCCGGCCTCGTCGATCTCCACGGAGCGCACCATCCCCAGATCGGTGATCGGGCGCCGAATCTCCGGGTCAATGACCTTGGCGAGCTCGGCCTTAATGTCTTCAATGCTCGGTAAACTCATGCGTTTATCCTATCCTTGACCTTCGCCAGTTTCGAGCTGGGCAAGCCTCGCTTCGAGCTCGACGATCTTCGCGTCTTTCTCCGCGACCTCCTCTTCTCGCTCGAGGAGCCGTTCGCGCAATTCGAACTGGTCACGCATCTCGGAGCGCACGAAATCGCGGGTGGCGAGGTCCTGCATCGACATCCGCAGCGAGGCGATCTCGCGCAGGAGGAACTCGGTGTCGGCGAGCGTGCGCATTGCGTGCTGGCGGTCCTGTTCGGCGCTCACCCGATCGCGATCATCCTGCCGGTTCTGGGCGAGCAGGATGAGCGGGGAGGCGTAGGAGGCCTGCAGGGACAGCATGAGGGTGAGCGCCGTGAAGCCGAGCGCTGCCGAATCGAAGCGCAGGTGATCGGGCGCGAAGCTGTTCCACACCAGCCACAGCCCCACGAACAGGGTGAGCCAGATGATGAACTTCGGGGTGCCAGTGAAGCGGGCGATCCGCTCGGCAATGACCCCGGTGGCCTCCGAATCGACGGAGGCGCGCCACCTGCGCCGCCGCTTACCGAGTGGCTGATCGAAACTCTCAGGCATCGCGGCCCTCCTCGTCGGTGGGGTCTTCTAGCAGATCATCGACATGGCGTTCGTCGATATGGGTATCGATCTGCTCCTCGTCCGCATCGCGCCAATCCTCGGGCATGAGGTGGTCCAGCACGTCGTCGACCGAGACCGCGCCCACCAGCAACCCGTTGTCTACCACCGGCAAGATCGTGAGGTTGTAGGTGGCGAGCAGGCGGGTGATGGTGCCGATCCCGTCGTCGGGGGAGAGCGACTCCACCTGGTCAATGATCGAGCCGACCATCTCCGACGGCGGCTCGCGCAGCGCGCGCTGGAGGTGGACCACGCCCAGATACTGGCCCGTGGGGGTCTCTGTGGGCGGGCGCACGATGAAGCACATGCTGGCGATCGCCGGGGCCAGGTCCTCCCGGCGGGCCGCGGCGAGCAGCATAGAGATCGGGGCGTCGGGGGAGAGAATCATCGGCTCGGTGGTCATGAGGCCACCGGCCGTGCGCTCCCCGTAGGACATGAGGCGGCGCACGTCCTGGGCCTCGTCGGGCTCCATCTTCGACAGGAGGATCTCCGCCTGCGCGGGCGGGAGCTCGTTGATGAGGTCGGCTGCGTCGTCCGGCTCCATCTCCTCCAAGACGTTGGCCGCGCGCTCCACCTCAAGCGCACTCATGACCGTCACCCGGTCCGCGTCCGACATCTCCTCCAGCACGTCCGCCAGCAGGTCATCGTGCATGTGGCGCGAGACCGCGATGATGCGATCATCCGGGAGGTCGGACAGGAGGTCGGCAATATCGGGGGCCTTCAGCTCGTTGATCTGGGCCAGTAGCGCCGTGGCGGCCTGGTTGGCCACGCGCGTGCGCAGGCCCGTGACCGACGTGACGGGCACGATCTTCGTGTTTCCGGCCTCCGGCCCGCCGCGCGCCATCCGCACGTACAACGAGGTGAGCCGCCATTCGCGGTTCCCCTCCTGCTCGATTGCCACGTCCTCCACGACGGCCCGCCCTGAGCCGTCGTTGAACTGGACCTCGCGGTCCAGAATCTCGCCGAGCACCATGGTCTCCGACGGGCGCTTCTCAAAGCGCCGGATGTTGAGCAGGCCGGTGGTGATGACCTGGCCATTGGCGATCGCCGTCACGCGCGTGAGCGGCATGAAGACGCGCCGCTTGCCGGTCACGTCCACCACCAGCCCCACCGCAGACGGCTGGCCGCGCAGGCGGAAAACCACGACCACGTCGTGTACCTTGCCCACCCGGTCACCGATCGGGTCGTAGACGGGTGTGCCTGCTAAGCGTCCAATAAAAACTCGTGTTCTGCTTCCTGACATCTGTGTCCTTTCCCGACGGTGCGGGCTGCTTACTGCTGGAGGTGGGCCATCCACGCCTCCACCGCGTCGGCCGTGCGCGGGATGCCCTCCGAGAGGCGGATCGCCCCGTCCTCCGTGACCAGGATGTCGTCCTCAATCCGCACACCGATCCCGCGGAATCGTTCGGGGACCTTGAGGTCATCCTCACGGAAGTACAGGCCCGGTTCGATCGTGAAGATCATCCCCGGCTCCAGGTAAGAATCCTGGTAGAGCTCGCGCTTGGCCTGCGCGCAGTCATGCACGTCGAGCCCCAGGTGGTGGGACGTGCCGTGCGGCATCCACCGGCGGTGATACTGGGCCTCGGGGGAGAGGGACTCCTCCGCCGACACCGGCAACATCCCCCACCGCTCCAGGTGCTTGGCGATAACCTCCATGGCGGCCGCGTGGATGTCCTTGAACTGCACCTTGTCTTGGGCCACCTCAAGCGCGCGCTCGCAGGCCTCCAGCACGGCGTCGTACACCTCACGCTGGGCCTCAGTGAACTTTCCGTCGATGGGCAGGGTGCGCGTGATGTCGGCCGTGTAGAGCGAATCGACCTCCGCGCCGGCGTCGATAAGGATGAGCTCCCCGTCGCGCAAGCGCCCGTCATTCGTGATCCAGTGCAGTGTGTTGGCGTGATTACCGGCCGCGGCGATCGTGTCGTATCCCAGGCCGTTGCCCTCCTCGCGGGCCTTGGCTTGGAAGGCGCCCTCGATCACGCGCTCGCCGCGCCAGTGATCGATCGCGCGCGGCATTGCGCGGATCATCTCCTCAAAGCCGGATTTGGTGACATCGATGGCCTTGCGGATCTCCGCCACCTCGTAGGCGTCCTTCGTCAGGCGGATCTCCGAGGCGGCCTCGGCCAGGCGCGCGTCCGCCTGCTCCGCGCCCTCGGTCAACCCGTTTTGCTGGCGCAACTCGGCCACGAGGGCCTCCACCGCCGGATCGGACTGCGGGACCACGCGGATCTGTACCGCGCCCAGGTCCTTCGAGATCGCGTCCTTCATCTCATCAATATGGGCCACCTTCAACCCCGTGGCCGTGGACATCTCCTGCGCGCTCAGCCGCGGCCCCACCCAGAACTCGCCATGGCGGGAATCGGCGTAGAACTCCTCCGAGGAGCGCGGGGCGCGCGGGTGGAAGTAGAGGACCGCCTCATGGCCGCCCTCCACCGGGTTGAGCACGAGCACCGCACCCGGCTCGTCCTCCCCGCCCAGGCCGGTGAGGTGAGAAAACGCCGAGTGGGCGCGGAAGCGGTAGTCCGTGTCATTCGAGCGGACCTTCAGATCGCCCGCCGGGAACACGAGTCGCTCGCCCGGAAATAGCTCCGAGAGCCGCTTGTGGCGCGACGGGGTGTAATCAGCGACCTCCATGCGGGCCGGACCGGCGGGCCGCGCGCCCCAATCCTGGCCGATGAACTCGCGAAACGCCTGGCTCTGGGGGCGCTGCGTGCGGTTGTGTGCCTTTTCTTCGTTGGTCTGTTCACTCATATTTCTAGTATCCCACGTGCATCCGACAAACTTGAACCGAGGTTGCTCTAAGCGTGAAGGAAATTTAGCGTGGAGCCATGATCGACTTGCACACCCATTCCGCGCGCTCAGACGGCACGCAGAGCCCCACCGAGCTCATGAATTCCGCCCGCGACGCCGGCCTGACCTGCGTGGGCCTCACCGACCACGACACGATCTCTGGCTGGGACGAAGCCGGCCGTGCCGTTGCGAGAACCGGCGTCAGCCTGGTGCGTGGCATGGAGGTCACCTCCCAGTTTCACGACGACGGCGGGCGGGTCAGCGTCCACATGCTCGCCTACCTCTTTGACCCCTCGGCCCCTAAGCTCTCAGCACACCGCCAGCAGCTGCAGGAAAGACGGGCGGATCGGGCCCGGCAGATTGTCGACCGCCTCGCCCAGGACTTCAACCTGACGTGGGACGCGGTGGCGGACGTGGCCGGCGAGGGCGCCGTTGTCGGAAGACCCCACATTGCCGACGCACTCATCGCAGCCGGGGTGGTGGCGAGCCGCGAGGAGGCGTTCGCGCAGCTCCTGCACCCGCGCGGGAAGTATTACGTGCCGAACTACTCGCCGGACGTCTTCGACGTCATTTCGTGGATCAACGCCGCCGGCGGCCGGGCCGTCTTCGCCCACCCGATGGCCGCCACGCGCGGCAAGACCGTGCCGCTCGAGGCCCTGGACGAGATGGCGGAGGCCGGACTTTTCGGCGTCGAGGTCGATCACCGGGATAACCCCCTCGAGCGGCGGGAGGAGCTGCGCCAGCGAGCGCGATCACTCGAGCTTTTCCAGTTTGGCTCCAGCGATTACCATGGAGCAGGAAAACCGAACCGCTTGGGTGAGCACACCACGGATTCGGACACGCTCGCCGCCCTGGAAGAGGGCGCTTTCCTGGAGGTTATACGCCCGTGAATTTTGATGGGGCGCTGTTCGCGTCCGCCTTCGCCACGCTGCTGGTGATTATTGACCCGCCTGGCAACGTACCCGTGTTCATGGCGCTCACGCGCACCCTGAACAAGGCGGGGCGGAAGAAAGTGGCATTCCAGGCGAACTTCATCGCCCTCGCCCTGTTGCTCCTGTTCGGCTTCTTCGGCTTCTTCCTCTTCGGCTACATGGGCATCTCGCCCGAGGCCCTGCAGATCTCGGGCGGCCTGCTCCTCCTTCTCGTGGCGCTCCAGCTGCTGACGGGCAAGGAGGAGGACCCGGGCTCGGCCGGCGGCACGATCGCGGTGGCCATGGTGCCGCTCGGCACCCCGCTACTGGCGGGCCCGGGTTCGATCGTGGCGTTCATGCTGCTCATGCGCGATTCGGCCGGCGATCCGTGGGCTCAAGCCACCGTGATTGGAGCGGCCGTGACGGTGCTACTGATTTCTTGGATCTCGATGCACTTCGCCGGGGCGATTATGCGCCTGCTCGGCGAGGCCGGCGTCATGCTACTCACCAGGCTCTCGGGCATGCTGCTGGCCGCGATCGCCACCCAGCTCATCATCGCTGGCGTGCTCGGCGTCATTCGGCCACTGACCAGCTAACGCGCGTAAAAGGAAGGTGTCCCTGCAAGAAAGCGGGGACACCTTCCTTTTACGCGCCTTATGCGCGAAGCTTGTGCTTAGGCCTCGGGCGCCTTACGCACCCGACGCCGGCGCGGCTTATCGGTACGCGGCTTATCCGTGCGAGGCTGCTCGGAGGACTCGGACGCCCCGGAGGAGACACGGGTGCGGGTGCGCTTGCGGCCCGAGCGGCCGGCCTCACCCTTACCACGGCCCCCGCGGCCCTTATTACCGCGGCCGCCACGCCCGCGACCGCGCGGGCCCCGGCCGGTCTCGCCCAGGTCCTCGATCTCCTCGGCGTCCAGGCCGGCGCGCGTGCGCTGGGAGCGCGGCAGGCGGCCGGTGACCTCGGGGTCGATGTCGAGGTCGGTGTAGAGGTGGTCGGACGTGTGGTACGTCTCCACAGGCTCGGGGTAGCCGAGGTTCAAGATCTTGTTGATGACCGACCAGCGCGGGGTGTCCTCCCAATCCACGAAGGTCACGGCCGTACCGGCCTGCCCGGCGCGGCCCGTGCGGCCAATCCGGTGCAGGTAGGTCTTCTCGTCCTCCGGGCACTGGTAGTTAATGACGTGGGTGACGTCGTCGACGTCGATACCGCGCGCCGCGACATCGGTGGCAACCAGCACGTCGATCTTGCCGTTGCGGAAGGCGCGCATCGCCTGCTCGCGGGCGCCCTGGCCGAGGTCGCCGTGGAGGGCGCCGGTGGCAAAGCCGCGCGACTCGAGCTCGTCGGCAAGGCGCGCGGCGGCGCGCTTGGTCCGCGTGAAGATGATGGTCAGGCCACGCCCGCGGGCCTGAAGGATGCGGGCCAGAACCTCGCTCTTGTTCAGCGCGTGGCAGCGGTAGACGACCTGCTTGACCTGCTTGACGGTGGCCGAGTCGTCGTCGGGATTCTGTGCCCGAATATGGGTGGGCTTGGACATGTAGCGGCGGGCCATCGTGATGACCGGGCCGGGCATGGTAGCCGAGAACAGCATCGTGTGGCGGTTCGGCGGGGTGGAGGAAAGGATCGCCTCGACGTCCTCGAGGAAGCCCAGGTCGAGCATCTCGTCGGCTTCGTCGAGCACCACGGTATGAGCGTGGGAAAGATCGAGCGTGCGGTGCTTGCCCAGGTCGATGATGCGCCCGGGGGTGCCCACCACGATCTCCGCGCCGCGGGCGAGTTCCTTGACCTGCGGCTCGTAGGCCTTGCCGCCGTAGACCTCAACCACGCGCACGGAGCGCTTCGCGGCGATGTCGCGAAGGTCGCCCGCCACCTGCTTCGCCAGCTCGCGCGTGGGGACGACGACGAGGCCCTGCGGCTTGCCGGGCGCGCGCAGTTTCTCCCAGCCTTCCTCGTCCGGGCCGATGACCTTCTCCACCATCGGGATGCCGAAGCCGAGGGTCTTGCCCGTGCCTGTCTTGGCCTGGCCGATGATGTCCGAGCCCTTGAGCGCCACCGGGAGGGTCAGCGCCTGAATGGGGAAGGGGTGCGTAATGCCCTTCTCGGCCAGGGCCTCGACGATGTCATCCGAGACGCCGAAGTCGGCAAAGCTCTTCGTCTCTAGCTCGAGCTCAGAGCCGGAGGCCTGGATGTCAGCTTTTGGTTCGTTCGCCGGGCGCACGGATGCCCCGGAGGTATTCACAATTCCAGAATGCACAGTATTCACTTTCGACATGGGGGCGCCGTGTGCGCCCGGGCAGCCGATCGTGAAAATTCTTTTGAACAAACGTGACGACCGGTCAACCAAGATTGATTCTACCGCGTGGGGCGCGCCCGCCCGGTGAGGGGTGGCGCGCTACACATTAAAAGCCGAAGCCGACGCGGCGGGCTTCCGCCTCCTTGCACTGCACGTAACCGAGGGCGTCGGTGGGAACGACGACGACGTTGCCCTCCTTATCCGTAAACGAGAGGACGGCCCCGGCGGCGAGCGCCTGCTCCACGCGCTCGGAGACCTCGTGTGCGGTCAGGTCGACGTCGAGGCTCAGTTCGCGGGCGACGTTGCGGATGCCAATGCTGATTTCCATGATTCCTCCAAGACTTGATCTGGCAGTATCGTACCCTGCCGGGGTGGGCGGGAAGATTTCGTGCGGCGCAATTCGGCTGTGGCCGAAAAAATTGTCGGAGGGGGTCGTTAAGCTCGTGAGCATGAACAAGACATGGGATGAGAACCAGGCCGCGGTGCTGGAATTGCGGGCGCCGTGCACGGCGTCGGTGGTCGGTGCGCCCGGCACGGGGAAGAGCGCGCTCGTGGTGGAGCTGGCGGCGCGGATCATGCGGGAGGATCCGGGGGCGCGCGTGGCGCTGCTTTCGCCAGATCGGCGGGCGGCCTCCGATCTGCGCAACAGGATCTCGGTGGAGCTGGGCTACCTGCCGGGGACGCTGCAGGTGCAGTCGCTCACGGCGTTCGCGTTCGGGATCGTCTCCACGTACGCCCAGTTCATGGGGCGGCGCGAACCCGAACTGATCTCGGGCCCGGCGCAGGATTCGCTCATTAAGGAGCGCTTCGAGCTTGCCCTTGAGCTGGGGGAGGCCGGGATAGACGAGGAGGTGGCGCAGCTGCCGGCCTACCGCGCTGAGTTCCGTGATCTGCTCACGCGCGCCGCGGAGCTGGAGCTGTCACCTGCCGATCTGGTGGACCTCGCCCGGCGTTATGATGAGCCGATTTGGGAGGCCGGTGCCACGGTGATCAAGGATTATGACCTGGCACTCGCCACCCAGTCCGCGCTGGGGCACGCCAACCCTGACCTGGTGGACCATGCGCGGGTCATCACCCAGGCCGCCGCGATGCTGCGCGGCTGGGAGGCGGCAACCCCCAGAGGGCAAGGCGGCCTCGACATCGCCAAGCCGCGCTGGGACTGGGCGATTGTGGATGACGTGCAGAACGCCACCCTCGCCCTGCGGACGCTCCTCCTTGCTCTGCAGGAGGACGGTACGTCGGTGGTGACGTTCGGCGATCCGGACGTGGCCGTCCAGGGTTTCCGCGGGGGCATTGCCCACCTCCCGGCGCTGCTGTGCAAGCCGGCGGCGGGCGGGGGAATCGGCGCGTCGCAGATGGTCCTCGGCACCGGCTATCGGTGCGATGGTCAGGTTCGCGTTCTCCTGGATAAGGTGATCAGCGGCATCCACACGGCGGGAGTGAGTGGCCATCGCCGGCACGCCAATGCGGCGGAGGATGGGTCCACCGTCCGGGCCCTCACCTTCCCTCACGGCGATGAGGAGCTTGCCTTCGTGGCCACGGAGCTTCGCCGGCGCCACCTTGAGGAGCAGGTGCCGTACGCGAATATGGCGGTGATCAGCAGGTCGACGTCGTCGCACGGCAGCATCCGCCGCACGCTCCTCCACTACGGTGTGCCGGTTCAGACCATCGTCAATGATCAGCCGCTGCGGGAACAGCGGGCAGTGGCATCGATCATCGAGCTACTGGAGATTGCGCTCTCTGATGGCCCGGTGGAGGGCGAACGGATCGAGGCGATGCTCACCGGCCTGCTCTTCGGCATCGATCCGCTGCGCCTGCGGGCCCTCATGAGGGAGATGCGCGGCTGGGAGCTGGCGGCCAAAGGGCGGCGCACGAAAGCCGAGCTTTGGCAGGACATCGTGGCGGGCGGAGAGGTGTCAGCCAAGATCCCGGAGTTCGCACGCGTTACGGAGGTACTGTCCTCCATCCGGCAGGCCGCAGCCGCCTGTGGCCTTGGAGAAGAGGTGCTCTGGGCGGCGTGGGACGGGGTCGGTGTCGCCGAATCCTGGCGCGAGCAGGCGAGGGCGGGAGGCCCAACGGGCGACATCGCTGATCAGGATCTTGACTCGGTCATCTCCCTGTTCCGCATCGCCCAGCGCCAGGCGGATCGGGACGTCACAAACGCCACTATCCACGCGCTCCTTGAGCTGCTCGAGAACCAGGACCTGCCCGAAGACTCGATCGCGCGCATGGGCGGGGGTGCTGACGAGGTCGCGCTCGTGTCGCCGTCGGCCACGGTGGGACGCGAATGGGATGTCGTGGCGATCGTGGGCGTCAATGACGGCGCGTGGCCCAACACGCGCCTGCGCAACCCGCTGACAAAGGTGCCCAAGCTGGTCAACATCGTGGTCGGCTCCGCGATGGCAGGGCAGGACATCGAGCCGAGCCAGCTGGTCAGCGAGGTGATTGATGATGAGCTGCGCATGCTCGCCCAGGCGGTCAGTCGCGCGCGGCGCGAGGTGCTGATCACCGCCCAGGAAAACGACGAGGCGCGGCCATCCCGGTTCTTGACCTGGCTGTTTCCGGAGCTTGAGCGCGGGAAGGCAAGCCCGGCAACGCTCGATGAGGCGGGCCTCGTGGGCAAGTTGCGCCAGGCCTTGCGGAGCGGGGATGGGCATCTTGAACGGGAAGCCGCCGTTCTACTCGAGGAGCTCGCGGCGGCGGGCGTGCGCGGTGCCGACCGGTCGACATGGGTCGATGAGCTGGCACTCTCCACTGAGGAGCCGGTGATCGCGGGGGATTCGGCGCTGTCGCCGTCACGCGTGGAGGGCCTATTGAAATGCCCGCTGTCGGCCTTCCTCGATCGTTCGAATGCCACGTCGGAGGAGTCGGGAATCTCTGCCGAGATCGGGACTCTCATTCATGGGCTCGCCGAGGATTTCCCAGCCGGGCCGCGCGAGGCGATCGAACAGGCGTGTGCGGAGAGGATCTCCGCGATCGAGTTTCCGGACGGGCTCGAGGGGGTTCTGCTCCGCGACCGCGTGAACGCCATGGCGCGTAACCTTGGCGATTATCTCGAAAACAGCGCACCGTACGTCCTCCTGGAGCAGGAGGCGTGCGCCAGCCTCGACGGAAAAGACCACACGATCAATGTCAGCGCGCGCATCGATCGACTCGAGGCTGTCGGCTTTGGGGTGGGGGTGGTTGATTTCAAGACTGGCAAGCAGCCGATCACTGTGAAAGAGACCGGCAGCAACCCGCAGTTGCTGCTCTACCAGTGGCTCCTGAACGCCCACGGCATCAAGGGCTACGCCACGTCTGAGGGGGCGCGGCTCGTCTATGTAGGGACAGGCGAGGGCAAAGTAGTGGTACGCGAGCAGGGTCCGCTTGAGGCCGAGGACCTTGACCAGGTAGCCGAGATGATTCGGCAAGCGGACCTCGCCCAACGCGGCCCCGACTATGCCGCTCTACCCGGCTCACATTGCCGGAACTGCCGTTACGTTTCCTCGTGTCCGGCCATGGGGCCAGGAAGGATTTTCTCATGATCCCTTACGAAGACTTCGCCAAGACGCTCGCGTTTGCCCCCACCGCCGAGCAGGAGGCCGTGATCCGGAGCGAGGACCGCGCCATCGCCGTCATCGCGGGGGCCGGATCGGGCAAGACAGCCACGATGTCGCAGCGGATCGCCTGGCACGTGGTCAACGGGAACGTGCGCCCGGACGAGGTGCTGGGGCTCACCTTTACCACGAAGGCGGCAGGTGAGCTCGCCGAACGAGTCGAGAGCCAGTTGCGCGAGGCGGCGGCGAAGGGGCTCCTGCCCGGCCTCGTTGAACCTCAGGAAGAATCTGGTGAGGACGATCGGTCGGACGCGATTCATCGCGCCCTGGCGCGGCCGACCATCGCCACATATAACTCCTTCGCCTCTGAGATCGCCTCGGCGTATTCCATGCTCATCGGGGAGGACCCGCGCGCCCGGCTCATCACGGACGCGGAGCGCTTCCAGATCATGGGACGTATCGTCAACGGCATCGACATAGTCGACCCACGATACGCGGTCCTTCGGGCATCGGCGGTCTCGACCATCATTAGTCGCGCTCTGCACCTCGTCGATGAGATGGTGGGCAACGAAGTCGATGCAGGCGAGTTCCGCGCCTACCTCGAGCGCGAGCTGAGCGCTGTCTTCCAGCTCCACGGCGTCACCGGCAAGCGCGGGACGGGCACGGAGGCCTCGCGCGCCGAACAGAGCAAGCTCACGGGGATGATCGCCGGGATGAACTATCGCGTGGCTCTCAGCTACCTCGTCGAGGAGTACGTGGCGTATAAGAGGGACAACTCCCTCATCGAGTTTGCCGATCAAATCGTTCGCGCCCGCAAGATCCTGTCCTCCGTCCCCGAGGTCCGCCAGGAGCTCAGCAAGCGCTACAAGCTCGTCTTGCTTGACGAATATCAGGACACGTCTGCGAGCCAGGCGGAGTTCATCGAGGCGGCGTTCACGGACTCGTGGTCGGTGTGTGCTGTGGGAGACCCGAATCAGGCCATCTACTCCTGGCGCGGCGCGTCCTCGGCAGCGCTGTCCGACTTCATGGACAGGTTCGGTGTGGCACGGAACCTCACCCTGTCCACGGCCTTCCGCAACGGGCGCAGGATCCTCGACGTGGCCAACGCCCTGACCGAGGGCAAGCTCAGCTACGCGAAGCTCACTGTCAAAACACTCCAGCCGCATGCAAAATCGCAAGATGGCCGGGTGGTCCACGTGCATCGCGCCTTCCGCTATGACTCTTACAGGGATATGGCCGACTACTTCAAGGAGGCCTTCGACCAGGCTCAAGCCGAGGCGGCAAGGGCGATCGGGGAAGGCCGAGATCCTGGACGGGCTCCCACCGCGGCGATCCTGTGCCGGGCCCGGTCCTACATGGATCACGCGATCGCGGCGCTGGAAGAAGCCGGCGTGCCCTATGAGATGGTGGGCGGCCAGATGCTGATCGAAAGGCAGGAGATCCGCCTCGTGCGGTGCGTTCTGGGCCTGAGCGTGAACCCGGCGCGCAACGATCTCCTCGTCCCACTTCTGACCTACTTCGCGATCGGTGCGAGGGACATCGCGGCGCTTTCGGCGCTCGCGGGCCGCCTTGCCCGAACCACTCGCCAAGAGTTGAGCGAGCAGGTGGGTGACGGGCTTGACGTCCCGACCAACCTGGTGGAGGCTTTGGCGGCGTTACCGGATGGCCCAGTGGCCGGAATGAGCGAGGAGGGCTACCGCCGCCTCGTTCACCTTGCTCGCCTGCTCGAGCGGGCGCGGAACAGCAGGCACTTGGCCATCCCGGAGGCGATTTCCGCCGCAATCGACCTGCTCGATCTGCGCGCCCATGCCAAGGCCCGCAGGACGGGCGGCGCCCCGGTGACCGCCGCACTCGCCAGCTTCATTGGCTTGGGTGCGGATTACGCGAAGAGCATTCCCGGTTCGCGTCTGGAGAGCTTCGTCGAGTGGGTGGACATGGTCGAGGCCCACGAGCGCTTGGGCGAGGACGAATCGGGTGGGGACGTCCCCGTTTTCGGCGAATGGGAGATCGAGCCAGAGTCGGGCGTCGTCCAACTGCTCACCGTCCACGCCGCAAAGGGGCTCGAGTGGGACCTCGTTGGCATTCCGGACATGAAGGTGGATGGCTTCGACGAAAAGACGAGCGAAAAGCTCTGGCAAGAATCGCGCGACGGGTTGCCCTACGCCCTGCGCCAGGATCGCGAACACCTGCCCGATCTGTCCATCGCTGACATCGTGGGCAAGAGCGGCGTGGTCACGCCGCTGAACAAGGTGGGCCTCCTTGAGGAGGTCCACGCCTACCGCCAAACGGCCTTTACCCAACACCATGTGGCTGAGAGCCGCCGTCTCGCCTACGTGGCAGTCACCCGCCCACGCAGCCTGCTCATCCTGTCCTCGTATGATCTCACCGGCCCGGAGCAGGCGGAGGCGGCCCTGAAGAAGCTCGCACGGAGTGTTGGCCATGAGGACGCGGCCGAGGCGCAGATGCCCCAAAACACGTTCATCACGGATGTCGAGCCGTTCACCGAGGCAGATCCGGACAACGATCCGGTGCTGACTGGGGTTGATCTCGAATTCATTGCGTTGGCAGCGACCCAGATAAGCGTGGTTCCGGACGCCAAGGTGTGGCCGGCGGACGTCGATCGTCGCCTCGAACGTGGGCCCGTTCCCGTCGTCACTGCCGATCGCGCCGTGGTCGAGCAGTGGAGGAGGGAAGCGGAGGTGATCATGGCGGAGCGGGAGGCGCCACCGCAAGCTCGGGGGCTCGTGCGCGACTACCTCACGGCGTCCGACGTCGTGGCGCTCGCCCAGGACCAGGACGCCTTCCTGGACGAGCAGTACCGACCGATCCCACGCCGCCCCTCACGCGCAGCACGCACCGGCGTACTCGTCCACGCGGCCATCGCCCACTCTTTCGACGCCGCCTCTACGATGGACATCGACGCAGTGGCCGACCCGGACGAGATGCCGATCGACGTCGTGCCCCTGGACGATGAGCGGATCGCCGAGCTGATCGCGCGCTTCGGGGGCTCGCGCTACGCCTCGTGTCCGGCGCTCGCGATCGAGGAGGGGATCGACGTGCGGGTGGGGGACTACCCGGTGCGCTGCGTGATAGACGCGGTGCTTGACACCTCGGGCGTGCCCGGCCTGCCCCCGGTCACGATCGTCGATTGGAAGACGGGCCGCAGGCCCAGCGCCCAGCAGGTCGCCTCCCGCCAGTTCCAGCTCGGGCTCTACCGCCTGGCGTGGTCGCGCGCCACGGGAACCGCGATGGAGGATATCGCGGCGTGCTTCTACTACCTCGGCGATGATGACCCGGAGCGGCGTGAGCTTCACGCCGGCAACATGAGCGAGGAGCAGATCGCGGACTACCTCCGCACCCACCTGCCCCCGGCAGAACGGTCGGAGAGGAGGGGCTAGTCAAAGGAGCTGGTAGTGAAGCCGGCGCCGTCGGCCGCCTCTGCCTCCACCTCGGTGGCGCGACTGACGGCCCAGGTGGGCCCGGTGGCCAGCTCGGGGTCGGCCTCTACCTCGGCGGCGAGCTCGTCCATCATGGTGCGGGCCTCGTCTACGATCTGGTGCTGGCCGCTGCGCGAGCCGAAGAGCATCCAGCGTGCGAGTGCCAGCTCGGACAGGAGCACGGCGCGGTTGAAGAAGTGCTCGTCGACGGGCTGGCCGATCGCGTTCTCGTAGGAGGTGAGCACCGCCTCGAACAGCTCCTCGTCCAGGCCCGAGACGAGGGTGGAGAAGTCGAGCGCCGGGTCGCCCACGTGTGCCGAGCCAAATCCGAGCACGCAGGAGATTGAGCAGTCGGACCACATGAACTGGTCCGGGCCCACGTCCCCGTGCACTACCCGCGGCTCGAAGTCCCACAGGTCGGTGGCTTCGAGCGCGTTCTCCCACCGGCGGCGAAGCACGGGCGGGAGGGGCGAGGCGGCGTCGGCGTCGTGAAGGTCGGACAGGAGACGGCGCCGCGTAGTCTGCGCGTCGTAGGAGGGCAGGCCCGCCGATTCGACTGTCTCGCGGGGGAGGAGGTGGATGGCGGCGAGCGCGCGGCCGAGTTCGTGGGCGGCGTCGGTATCGAGCTCGTCGAAGTCGCGCTCGCGGCCCATGGGTGCGACGTAGACGACGGCGTGCCCGTCCTTGACCTGGGCGAAGCCCGCGGGGCGGACAACGTCGAAGGGGAGAAGACCCTGGCGGAGCGCCTCGAGCAGGGCGGGAGCGATGGCGGCCTCCGCCTCAATCATGGCGCCTGCCATGGGGTGGAGGGGGTGCTTGACGATCCAGCGCCGGCCGCGCGAGTCGATGACGCCGCCGAATTGGAAGTCGGAGGTGCGCGTGTACGGGCCGCGCACGCCGACCGCGTCGAGGCCGTCGATAGCGGCCACGGCCAACGCTGCGAGCTTGAAGGGGGTCTTATTCACCCCTCCACGGTAACGATTTTTAGCGCAACGCGCGTGGCGTACACGCCCTGACGGAACTGTCTGGCCCCACAGGCGCCCGTATATCACAGTCGCGAAATCCCGTGCGCAAGTTATCCACAGCTGTGGGAAAGATATTCACGACGCGCGGCGGCATCGTAGCGTGGCGTTGTGAAGACAAAGTGGGGAGCCGGGAACGCATGGCTCGATGCGCGCGTGCGCGAGATGGTGCGCGCCTCGCGTATTGATCCGCAGCTTCAGGCGGCAGAGCTTGAGGCCCTGATTGATGACGCGCTCGCCGAATACGAGGAGCTGACGGTCGCGGGTGTGGTGGAACCGGTGGCCGACGTGGTGGAGGTGCGCCGCCAGCTGCGCGACGATATCGGTGGATTCGGCCCGCTCCAATCCCTCATTGATGACCCGACGATCGAGGAGATCTGGATCAACGAACCGGGCCGTGTCTTCTTTGCACGCGACGGGGTGAGCCAGCTGTCCACGATCTTGCTCGAGGAGCGCCAGGTCAAGGACCTCGTAGAAAGGATGCTGCGCGCCTCGGGGCGCCGGCTCGACTTGTCCCAACCGTTCGTCGACGCCGCCCTCCACACCGGCGAGCGCCTCCACGTGGCGATTCCAGACATCACGCGCAAGCACTGGGCGGTCAACATCCGCAAGTACATCGTGCGCCCGCGCAGGTTGCGCGACCTGGCAGAGCTTGGGACGCTGACGGTTCAGGCGGCGGAGTTCCTGGATGCGGCGATTGACTGCGGGATGAACGTCATCGTCTCGGGAGCAACGCAGGCGGGCAAGACCACGTTCCTGCGCGCGCTGCTCGGCGCCATTCCTGCCCACCAGCGCGTCATCACGGCGGAGGAGGTCTTCGAGCTCAACCTCGCCCACCGCGACGTGGTGGCCCTGCAGACCCGCCCGGCTAACATCGAAGACCGGGGCGAGATCACGCTGCGGCGGCTCGTACGCGAATCCTTGCGCATGCGGCCCGACCGGATCGTTATCGGCGAGGTGCGCCAGGCCGAGGCCTTCGACATGCTCATCGCCCTCAACTCCGGCATCCCCGGCGCCTGCACAATCCACGCCAACTCGGCGCGCGACGCCGTGGCCAAACTTAGCGTCCTGCCCCTGCTGGCGGGTGAAAACGTCACGTCGGACTTCGTCATCCCCACGGTTGCCCACACGATCGACCTCCTCGTCCACCTGCACCGCGACCGGGACGGCAAGCGCCGTGTGCGCGAGATCGTGGGCCTGACCGGGCGCACGGAAGGCAGCGTGATCGAGACGAGCGACCTGTTCGTGGACCGCGGCCTCGGGCTCGAACGCGGCGCGGGATACGTGGCCCGCCCGGAGATCTTCGACGAGCACGGCTACGACCTGCGCCAGCTGCTAGGAGGTGGACGATGGGCTTCGTTATAGGCATGGTCATGGGCCTTGGTGTCTTCCTCGCCGCCAGCGCTTTCCGCCAGCCGCGCCCCCTCACCGTGCCGGCGGGCCTGTGGCCGGCGCTGTGGCCCGCGCTCGCGGCCGGAGCGGGGAGCTTCCTGCTCGCCTCGGCGGTCTCGAGCTCGCTCGTCATCTCGATTCCGATCGCGGTGATGTGTGCGGCCGTGCCCGGCGTGTGGTGGGGAGCGCGCGAGCGCCGGCGTCGTGAAGAGCTTCGGGAGGTCTGGCCAGAGGTGATCGACGACATCGTGGCGAGCGTGCGCGTGGGCCTGCCCGTGGGTGAATCGCTCGCGATGCTGGCCGTGCGCGGGCCGGAGGTCATGCGCCCTCCGTTTACCCAATTTGCCCAGCACCTGCGCGCGGACGGTCGCCTCGACCCGGCCCTCGACGAGCTGAAGGAGGTGCTGGCGGACCCGATGACGGACCGGATCCTCGAGTCGCTGCGCCTCGCACACGATCTTGGCGGGCGCGACCTGTCCGCCGCCCTGGCCAGCCTGGCCTCGCTCGTGCGCGAGGAGAACCGCGCCCGTGGAGAGCTTCTAGCCCGCCAGTCGTGGACGGTCAACGGGGCGCGGCTGGCCGCCGTTGCGCCCTGGATCATGCTTCTTCTCTTTTCCACCCGCCCCGGCGCGATCGACGCGTTCACCACGCCCGTGGGCGTTTTCATCCTCGTGGCCGGCTTCGTGGCCACCGTGCTTGCCTACTGGCTCATGCTCAGGCTCGGCCGCCTGCCCGAGGAGGAACGGATCTTCGCGGGGGTGAGCCATGCTTAGCGCGTTCGCGGGTTCGGCCCTGGTGGCCGGCGTCCTCCTCGTGGGAATCGCGGTCTTGTACCGCCCCACCCAGCTGGCCGACCGGGTCCTTCCCTACGTCGCCACCCGCACCCGGCGCCCCTCCCGGCGCCGCGCCGCCATCGTTGCGAGCTTCCTCGACGCCGTCGGGTCAACCACCTCCTCGGTCGAGCGCCGCGTCAACATGCTCGGCGCTATGACCGTGGGGGACTTCCGGGTGCGTCAGTTCCAGTGGGCATCGGTAGGTTTCGCAGCCGGGTGCCTGCTCGCTTTCGCGCTCGTGGTCCGCGGCGTCTCGCTGGCCGCCGCGATCGTCGGAGTCGCCTGCTTCACGGCCGCCGGCGTGCTCGGGGCGGACTGGGCGCTGAGCCGCCAGGTCGACCAGCGCAGCCGCGCCTACACCGCCCAGCTGCCCGACGTGGTGGAGATCCTCGCGCTCGCAGTTGCCTCGGGCGAATCCATCCGGGTGGCGATCGAGCGCGTGTGTCTCATTGGCACGGGCGAGATGGTCGATGAGCTGCGGCGCACGATGAGTGAGGTCCACGCCGGCCAGTCCCTGCCGGCGGCGCTGACCGACATGGGCAACAGGTCCGCCAACCGCAACGTTGCCCGGTTCGCGGAGGCGATCGTCTCCTCCCTCGAGCAGGGCAGCGGCCTGGCTGGCTCCCTCCACTCCCAGGCGCGCGACGCCCGCGACGCCGCCCGGCGCGAGCTGCTCGAGGCCGGAGGCAAGGCCGAGATCGCGATGATGATCCCGGTGGTGTTCATCATCATGCCACTCACGGTGGTCTTCACCGTCTTCCCTGCCCTCTACGCCCTGAGTTTCACCTAAGTCCGCAACAACATAAGGAGCGCCCTATGAAGATTCGACACTTTGTTCGCCAGGCAGTGTGGCCCAGCGACCGCCGCGAGGAGGCGGGTGACGTGCCTGGCTGGGTGATGATCACCCTCATGACGGCAGCCCTCGTGGTCCTCATCTGGGCGGTGGCCGGCCCGGCGCTGACCGACCTGTTTAACAATGCGATCGAGCGCGTCCTCAACATCTGAGGCGGGCAACGCCACGGTCGGCTTCGTGGCCTCCGTGGGGCTGCTCCTCATGGTGGTCTACACCATCATCGCAGCGGGCCTTGGCTGGTACGTCCACGCCATCGCCACCGACGCGGCGATGGAAGGTGCGCGCGTGGGGGCCGCGGCGAACTCGACCGAGGTGGCCGAAGCCCGCACCCGCGACCTCATCACCGGAGCGCTCAGTCCCGCCTACGCCGGCGGCATCGCCGCCACCGCGATGCCGGACGGGATCGAGGTGGTGGTGACGGCGCCGGTGCCCGGGGCCGGCTTCCTGGGAGAGCACGTGATCGAGGTGAGGGCCCATGTGGCGCGCGAATAAGCCCCGCGGCGAGGACGGCAACGCCATCGTCGAGTTCGTGGGCGTCATGGTGGTCATCGTGGTGCCCGCCCTCGCGCTTCTCACGGGCCTTGCCACGACGACGACCGTCCAGCTCGCCCTCGAGGATGCCGCCCGCCAGTCTGCGCGCGCCTACGTGCGGGCCGAATCGGTGTACTCGGGAGAGGCACGCGGGCGGGAAGCTGCGAGTAAGGCCTGGACGGACCGGGGGATGGACGAGCAACTCGATCTCAACTTCGCCTGCAGCGCGAGCCCGTGCCTCAGCCCCGGCGCCACCGTCACGGCCCGGGCCTCGGCCACGGTCACCGTGCCCATCGTCGGCGCGATCACGCTCACGGGCGAGCAGGCGATGGTGGTTGACCAGTACCGGGTGGTACGGCCATGACGTCCCGCAAACTCTGCCAGCCCCGCGAGCGCGCCGAAGACGGCAACCTCATCGTGCTCGGCCTGGGCGTGTGGGTGGTTGTCATCTCGCTCATCCTCATCCTGGCCTCGGTCATCCACGTCTACGGTGTGCGCCGCGACATGCTCAATGCCGCCGACTCCCTCGCCCTCGAGCTCGCCCAGGACATCTCGGATGCCACCTACTATTCGGGCCCCGCCCTCAGCCTCACGCCCGCCCCGCCGGCGTCCGGCGCGCTGACCGTGGACGGGCGCGAGGTGAGATTTCGAACGCGGGTGGCGGACGACGCCGTCGTTGTGGAGCTGACCGGGCGGGCGCGGATCCCGTTCATGCCGCAGTTTGCGAGCGCCGTGGACGAAGTCGAACTCACGGTCACCTCCACGGCTCGGCTGCGGCAAATGCCGTAGACTTGGCGCCGTGGCCATTGATTATCAGCAAGAACTCGACAGACTGCGCCGGACTTTTGACCAGATTGAGGCGGTCAGCGACGTGCCCGCGCTCAAGAACACGATCGCGGAGCTGACGGAGAAGTCCACGGCGCCCGACCTGTGGGACGATCCCGACGCCGCGCAGGCTGTTACTTCCAAACTCTCGCACGCCCAGTCGCGCCTGGAGCGCGTGGAGAAGATGGGGGAGCGGGTCGTGGACGCGGAGACCCTGTACGAGATGGCGGTGGAGGAATCCGAGTCGGACCTCGAATCGGGCAAGGAGCTCTACGCTGAGCTTGAGGCCGAGATCGCGAAGATCTCCAAGGACCTGTCGGACATGGAGATCAAGACGTTGCTGAGCGGGGAGTATGACGATCGCGACGCGGTCATCACCATCCGCTCCGGTGCGGGCGGCGTGGACGCGGCGGACTTCGCCCAGATGCTGCAGCGCATGTACCTGCGCTGGGCCGAGCGTCACGGCTACAAGTCGAAGGTGATGGACACCTCGTATGCCGAAGAGGCGGGGATCAAGTCCACCACGTTCGAGGTCAACGCCCCCTACGCCTACGGCACGCTGTCGGTGGAGGCGGGAACGCACCGGCTGGTGCGCATTTCGCCGTTCGACAACCAGGGCAGGCGCCAGACCTCGTTCGCGGCGGTGGAGGTCATCCCGCTCATCGAGACCACCGATTCGATCGAGATCCCGGAATCGGAGCTCAGGGTGGACGTGTTCCGCTCCTCGGGCCCGGGCGGGCAGTCCGTGAACACCACGGATTCAGCCGTGCGCATGACCCACATTCCCACCGGTATCACGGTCTCGATGCAGGACGAAAAGTCGCAGATCCAAAACCGCGCCGCGGCCTTGCGCGTGCTCCAGTCCAAGCTGCTACAAAGGCGCCACGAGGAGGAGCAAGCGAAGAAGAAGGAGCTGGCGGGCGACGTCAAGGCCTCCTGGGGTGACCAAATGCGCTCCTACGTGCTGCACCCGTACCAGATGGTCAAAGACCTGCGCACGGGCCACGAGGTGGGCAACACAGACGCGGTGTTCGACGGCGACCTCGACGGCTTTATCGACGCCGGGATCCGCTGGCGCCAGGCGGGGGAGGCGGAGTAATCCTCGCCACGTCGGCGCGCCTTCCCGGGTCGCAAAAGCCCGGCTCCTAAGCTAGTGACGACCATGACTGCAAGGATTTGGCGCCATTTATGATCACATTTGAAAACGTCACGAAGGTTTATCAGCGAGGCGCGGCTCCCGCGCTCGACTCCGTTAGCCTCAACATCGACCGCGGCGAGTTCGTCTTCCTGGTCGGTGCCTCGGGCTCGGGAAAGTCGACGATGCTGGCTCTTATCCTGGCCGAGGAGCGCCCCACGGAGGGCAAAGTTCACGTGCTCGGCAAGGACCTGTCGGGAGTGTCCTCACGGCGGGTGCCGTTCCTGCGCCGCCAGATCGGCACGGTCTTCCAGGACTTTCGCCTGCTAAAGGATAAGAACGTGTTCGACAACGTGGCGCTCGCGATGCAGGTGATCGGCAAACCGCGCCACGCCATCCTTAAGGAGGTCCCGCAGGTTTTGGAGCTGGTGGGCCTGGATGGCAAGGAGAAGCGGCGCATGCACGAGTTGTCGGGTGGAGAGAAGCAGCGCGTGGCGATTGCGCGCGCGATGGTCAACCGCCCCGAGCTCCTGCTGGCCGACGAGCCGACCGGCAACCTTGACCACAAGACGGCGCTGGGCATCATGCGCCTCCTTGACCGCATTAACCGCCAGGGCACCACGGTGGTCATGGCCACCCACGATCAGGCGATCGTTAACCAGTTGCGCAAGCGCGTGATCGAGTTGGTTGACGGCGAGGTTGTGCGCGATCAGGATCGCGGCGTTTACGGGGGGAGCCAGGCATGAGGCTACGGTTTATCTTTTCTCAGGTTTTCAAGGGGCTGCGCGCGAACTTCGCCCTGTCGGCGTCGGTGACGCTTGTGACCTTCGTGTCCCTCCTCTTCGTCGGCTCGGCCGTGCTGCTGCAGGATCAGATCGAGTCCGCGAAGACCGCCTGGTATGACCGGGTGGAGGTCTCGGCCTTCCTGTGTGCTCCGGACCAGAACACGGCCCAGTGCGCGGGCGGCGAGGTCACGCAGGACCAGATCGACGCGATTAACGATTTCCTTCATTCGCCCGAGATGGCCGACTACGTGGACGAGGTCTACTTCGAGACGAAGGAAGAGGCCTACAAGAACTTCCGCGAGTACCTCAAGGACAGTGTGTGGGTGGACACGGTTGACCCCGAGCAGATGCAGGCGTCCTTCCGTGTCAAGCTCGTCGATCCGCAGGAGTACGACGTCGTCCGCGAGTCTCTCGAGGGGCGCCCCGGTGTCGACGCCGTCATCGACCAGCGCGAGCAGCTCGAGCCGCTGTTCAAGATGCTCAACCGTTTCACACTCATTGCCGGTTCGCTAGCGGGCGTCATGATCGTCACCGCGTTGCTTCTCATCCCGTCCACTATCCGCCTGTCGGCCATGTTCCGCCGCAACGAAACCGAGATTATGCGATTCGTTGGCGCCTCGAACAGTTTCATCCAGGCGCCCTTCGTGCTCGAGGGCATGCTGGCCTCGCTCGTGGGCTCGCTTGCCGCGGTGGCGGCGCTGTGGGCGGCAGTGGAGTACTTCATTCAGGATTGGTTCGCCGGCTCGTGGCTACGGATCATCACGGGCCACGATGTGCTACTCATCGCCCCGTGGCTCATCCTCGGCGCGATCGTGGTCTCCGGTTTCGCCTCGTTCTTGGCTCTGCGCCGCTACACTCGGGTCTAGGGAGGAAACATGCGTAAACTCGCCTCAGCTGTGGCCGCCGCCGCGCTGACCGCGTCAGCCCTGCTGGTCGTGCCCGCGTTCGGCGACGAGCGCAGCGACCTGGTGGACCAGCAGCAGGAGCAGAAGGCCGAAAAGGAGCGCCTGCAGTCCGAGCTGGAGGGCATCGACGTCAACCTTCAGGAGGCCTACCTCAAGCTGGAGGAGACCCGCGGGAAGATCCCGGCCGCGGAGGAGGCCGTGCAAACCGCCGAGGCCGAGCTCGCCGCCGCCGTGCGCGAGCTGGAAGCGAACTCCGCGCTACTGGATGCCGCCCAGGGGGAGCTTGCGCAGATCAAGGACCAGATCAAGGAAAACGAGGCGAACGCGGAGGCCACGCGCAAGTCGCTGGGGGAGCTGGCCCGCGCTACCTATCGTGGCGACACGATGCCCTCCACGATGGAGATGCTCGTCGGCTCTGCCACCGCCGAGGATTTCGCCAATGCGTACCGCGCGCAGTCAGCCGTGAGCCGCTCCCAGACGGCGTCGCTCGCGCAGTTCCAGCAGAAGGCCGCGCAGGAAAAGAATCGTGAGTCCCGCCAGAACGCGGTGGAGGACCAGATCGAGGAGCTGAAGGCCAAGTCCGAGGAGCTGGTTGATACGCAGACCTCGAAGAAGGTCGAAGCTGATGCGCGCAAAGCCGAGCTCGTGGACCTGGAGTCGAGCCTGGTGGCTCAGTCGGCTGACTATGAGGAGAAGAAGTCCAACTACCAGGCCTCGCTCGCCACGCTCGAGACCCAGAGCGAGCAGACCGCCCAGCGCATCGCGCAGATCGACGCGGAGAATAAGCGTAAGCTTGAAGAAGAGCGCGCCAAGGCGCAGGCCCAGGCTCAGGGGAACGGCTCCTCGCAGCAGGCGCCGTCCGCCCCGAATAACTCCGGACAGGCTTCGGGTAGCTGGATCAAGCCACCGGTTCCCGCCCCCGTCTACGTCACCTCGCCGTTCGGCATGCGCGTCTACCCGTTCGGTGGCACGTGGATGCACAACGGCGTGGACCTGCGTTCCCGGTGTGGCGAGGCACAGACCGCGCCCGCCGACGGCGTCGTCTCGGCTGTCATCCCGGCCGCCGGTAACGGCACGCACGGCAACCAGATCTACATCAACCACGGCGTGGTGGGAGGCAACTCCTACGTGACGGTCACCAACCACCTCTCGGCGTTCAACGTCCGGGTGGGGCAGAGCGTGAACCAGGGCGACGTGATCGGGTGGACGGGTCAGACCGGCCTGGTCACCGCGTGCCACGTTCACTTCGAGGTGTGGAAGAACGGTACGGTTGTTGACCCGATGAACTTCGCATCCTTTACCCGCCGCTGGGCCTAATCTTGCGAACGCCCGTTTCTCGGCGTTAAGCTATATGGTCACGTCAAGGGAGGGATGAGCGATGCCAAAGGCCTGGAAGAAGGACAGCGGCAAGCTGACCCCTGCCCAAAAGGCGAAGGAGGCCGCGGACGCGAAGCAGGTGGTGGCGCGCAACAAGAAGGCCCACCACGACTATTTCATTGACAAAACCTACGAAGCCGGGCTTGTGCTCGCGGGCACGGAGGTCAAGGCGTTGCGCGCCGGGCGAGCCTCCCTCATGGAAGCGTGGATCGACTTCGATCGGCGCGGCGAGGCCTGGCTGGTCGGGGCAAATATCCCCGCGTGGTCGACGGGCGGTTGGACCAACCATGCGCCCACCCAGAAGCGCAAGCTCCTCCTGCACAAGGACGAGCTGCGTGCGCTCGCCGTTAAGGTCAAGGAAAAGGGCACCACGGTGGTGCCGCTCGAGCTGTACTTCATCCGTGGCCGCGCGAAGGTGGAGATCGGCCTCGCCCGCGGTAAGCAGGAGTGGGACAAGCGTGAGACGCTGCGCCGCAAGCAAGATCAGCGTGAGGCCGAGCGGGCCGTGTCGGAGGCGCGCAAGCGGGCGCGTTAGGCGTGAGCCCGGGAACGGCGTCGTGAGTGCCCGAGGAACTGGCGCTGATGGCGCACGCCCGCGAACGACGTCGTTGGGTCACCTTTCGGCAAGGCGTGGCACAAACGTGCAGGTTGGCTTTGCGGTAGTCGGCGGCCGGTGATCCATGATTGTCTTAGGGCATGAGTGCATGGCTGATTGATATGGACGGCGTCCTTGTTCATGAGGGGATCGCGCTGGACGGCGCGAAAGAGTTCCTGAACCGGCTCGAGGAGCGGGACATCCCGCACCTGATCTTGACGAACAATTCGATTTTCACCCCGCGTGACCTGTCGGCGCGGTTGGCGACGTCGGGCCTGCAGGTGCCCCCGGAACGGATCTGGACCTCGGCCCTGGCCACCGCGAAGTTCCTGGCGAATCAGACCGATAATCGGCGCGCGTTCGTGGTGGGCGAGGCGGGGCTGACCACGGCGCTGTACGAAGAGGGCTTCGTCATGACGTCGGTGGACCCGGAGTTCGTAGTGCTGGGGGAGACCCGCACGTACTCGTTCGAGATGATCACCACCGCGATCCGGCTCATCCAAAGGGGCGTGCGCTTCATCGCCACGAACCCCGACCCCACGGGCCCCTCCGCCGACGGCGACCTGCCCGCCACCGGCGCCGTTGCCGCGATGATCGAGAAGGCAACCGGGCGCAGCGCGTTCTTCGTGGGCAAACCGAACCCGATCATGCTGCGCAACGGCCTGAACAAGATCGGGGCGCACTCAGAGGAGACGTCGATCGTGGGCGACCGGATGGACACCGACATTCAGGCGGGCGTGGAGACGGGGCTGTGCACGCACCTTGTGCTCACCGGCTCCACCAAGCGGGAGGACATCATCAAGTTCCCCTATCGTCCCAACCACGTTCACGCGTCGATCAAGGATGTCATCGACTACATTTAGGGCGCGCCGAGCCGGGTGATGGGCACTGCTCCAGGCAGCGCCGGGGCGACGGCGGGCGCAGGCGCCGCCTAGCTTGCCCCGCCGACCCGGTAGCGCTCGGCGAGCGGGAAGTGGGCTGTGACCTGCTCGGCCGCCGGGTCGAGTGTGAGCTCGCCGCCGTAGGGCACGATGAGCTGCGGGCGCGTGTGCCCGAACGGGACGTTGAGGCACACGAGCAGGTCCTTGCGGTAACGGCCCACCTGTGTCAGGAGATATTCGACGTAAGCGTCGTGGCGCGCCTCCAGCACGTCGGGGGTGGTGGGCGCGTCCCGGTCGTCGACCACGGGCCGGGCGAACATGAGGCCCGCCGCAGCCTCGAGGTAGCCGCGCTCGCCGAGTGCGCGGATCCAGTCGCCCACGATATCCGCGGGCGTCACCCGCTCGGAGTTTTCGAAGATGAGGATCGCGCCTTCGAGATCGTCCACCTCTGGCAGGCGGCCGGCGAGCCCGAGCTCGTCAATGACCTCCAGGCACCCGCCCCACGTGTGCCCGCGCACGGCGTCGTCGCTACCGATGAACTCGATCCGGCGGGCCGGGCCGCGCGGGGAATCCTCGATGAGGGCCTCGGGGCTGGACCAGTCGTAGCCGTGGTCCTGGGAATCGGTGGTGGTGGGCAGGACGGTGTCACCGCGGCCGAAAAGCGCGGCGCGCAGGGTGATGAGGTGCTCGGCGTCGACCAGCGTGCCTGGCCCGAAGTGCACCTGGGTGGCGCCGCCGTAATAGCCGCCCACGCCGTGCGACCATAGCCAGTTAAGGATGTTCGTGTTGTCCGAGTAGCCGAAGAACGGCTTGGGGTCGGCCTGGGCGAGCGCCGGGTCGAGGTGGCGGATGACGCGGATCTCGTCATTGCCGCCCACGGTGGTGAGGATCGCGCGGATGTCGGGGTCGGCGAACGCGGCATTGACGTCCGCGGCGCGCTCCTCCGGCGTCGCCCCCATTTTCCGCGTGGTGGGGTACTCCACGACGACGACGTCGAGCAGCCGCTCCACGCGCGCAACTGCCTGCGCGTGAATGTCCGGGAAGTAGGCCGGCGCCGCCCAGGCGGGGGAGAGCAAGGCGACCCTGTCGCCGGGTTCGATCGTGGTGGGCGTGGTAATCGTCATGGTGACAGTCTAGTGGTCCGGCTGGGTGCGGCGGGGTGTGAGCCGAGGTGGTTGAGCCGGGAGGGACAGGGGTAGACGCGGCGTCGGCGTCGTTGTAGAATGGGCGAACGCCTTCGGGCGTAGTTGGTTGACAACTGAATAAGGGGATGATCGGTTTCGACGGCGATGACTGCCGAAGGGAAGCGGGTAGAGGATGCAGAGTCATCTCTTTAACGACTCTCTGCAAACAATAACTGCCAACAAGCAGAAGTCCGACTTCGCCCTCGCTGCCTAAGCGCGAGCGCACTTAAGGAAGTCCGTCAGCCTCACGGTGCTTTCACGTGAGAATTCTGGCGTCGTTTTTGAAAGCCACTGGGTCGGCACTGGGTTACCGGGTGCTGGCCGACACTAGGTAACTATGCTCGTCAGCAACTTGTCTGTGTGAGTGCTGGAGCTGAAAACAACGCAAAGCAGACTGCACCCGGAGAAGTCTTGGGTTTTGCATCGTCGGACGGGAGTTCAATTCTCCCCATCTCCACATGGCACCCCGCCGGATCGTTGATCTGGCGGGGTTTTCGTTGCTGTGGTGCGGAAAAGTGCCCGTTTTGTTTTGTGGTCTTTTTTGGTCTGGTATGGTGTTTTTGGCCCCTAGGGTGCAGATAGGGTTACTCTCTCCAACACAGCAAGGGTGCAGATGTGGCTAGATCAATCTTTGGTACAATCCAGAAAACCGCGTCGGGTCGATGGCGCGGACGGCTTTGCCAGCTCAATCCCGTCGACAGCGATCGCTTCGGGTTCTGCAGCGATGAGGTTCTGAATCTCTGCTTGTCGTGCAAGATAGGCTGCTGACTTTTGCGGCTCTTGCTGTTCTTGCTTTTTCTTACGTCGTCCGAAAAGGCCCATGTCTCTCCTGGTGGCTGAATTGAGTTGTCGTGTGTCAGGATCCGCATTCGCTACAGTTCACTTCCTTGTTCCGACCCGCTGTGGATCGCTTCGCGCGTTCTGTTGCGTTCAAGCTAAGCGGCGAAGGCGAACCTCGGGTGAATTCCTGTCGCAGGGCGCGATTATCTCCCATCGACTCCCGCGGCCTCCTCTAAAATGGCCAACGAAGGGGGTGCTTTGTTCTGGGTATTGATCGTATCGGCAGTCATTTTCGCTGCCTTCGGCCTGATCTTCGCCGGGCTCTTTCTACGTGCGCGCAGGTGGAAGCAGGTAGTCCTCCCGGTGATCCGCAACATCGAAGAGGTCTCTAGCGACGGTCAGAAGGTGTGGCGGCCTGTTTTCCGCATTGTCGACGACGACAAGGCACACGTCGCCAACGCGGATTTCCGACGACGGCCGAAGATCGAAGTCGGCGACGAGGTGGCGTTACGTTACAACCCGGCAAACCCGACGAAGGTCTCCGCGGCAAGCGTCGGCGGTTATGGTGTTGCTGCGCTGGTTTTCTTGATCGTCGCCGCGGTCGTAGGTGTGCTGGCGTTCCTGATCTAGGATGATTCGGTTGGTGATTTAGGCGCGCCACCCTGCCGAGGCGTCAACAACGTGCGGGCAAGCCCATCGAGGGCGATTTCCTAGAGTTCGTGGGCGGGCTTCTCCACCCGTGCGATGAACCTTCGGAGGTTGTCAGGGGTAGCGTTCTTGCCGTCCATTCAGCCGAAGGTGAGGCGCTGCGTGACCTTGATACCACAGTTGCCGAGGATGTGCCGCGCGATGCGGGAGATCGGGTTCGCCGGGTGGAGGCGCGCATACCAGGCGGGCGCGTGGCTGGTGGCGATCAGCGTTGTGCTACGCCCGGTGAGCAACCATTGTGAACGAGTTTCCCGAAAGATAGCGGTAGGCATTGCCTGGTGTCAGAACTCGATCGAACCAGCCTTTGAGCAGTGAGGGTTCGCCCGCCCACCAGACGGGAAATGCGAGTGCCGCTTGATCGCACCTTTGCAGGAGCTCCTGCCGCGTCTTAGTGCAGGCTTCTTCATGCATGCGTTGTCGGTAACCGAAACGAAGCGCCGGATCGAACTCTTCGGACGCCAGATCAATGACTTCCACCTCATGCCCTGCGCGGTGGGTTGCCTCCGCGCTCGACATCACCACCGGCGGGATCAGCAAGGTCATCGACAAGCTCGTCACGAAAGGTTACGTGGAGCGAGTGCCGGGTAGCGCCGACCGGCGCGTCAACGTCTTGTCAGTCACCGACCGGGGGCGCCGGGCTCACGATGAGGCGCGTCAGATCGTCGACGACGTCGTCCACCAGGTCCTCTCGTCCACATTCACTGCCGAGGAGCAGGAGAAGCTAGACACTGCGCTCACCCGGCTACTTGAAGTGTTACGGCAGTAGTATCCGAGCCTAACGCCCTGACGGAAGGGGTGTGAGCACGGACCAGTACCCCTGGCAGACTGTGAAAAATGGTGGCAGGAAACACACGGTTTCACTAGTGTGGGCGTGTACACACACTAGGCAAGATCTAAGCAAAGGAGCTTTGGACGCCTTATGCGTATGAAAAATCGTATTGCCGCAGCGGCTGTTCTCGCCTTAACGCTGAGTGCGGGGAGCATACCCGCCCTCGCTGACACCTCCCAGAAGGATCTCCCGGCGAGCGCGGACACCACGTTGCAAGCGTGGGCGTCGGAGAAGACGCAGTCGAACGTCGGCAAGCCTTACATCGGCACGTTGCACCCGACCAGCGGGGGAATATCCAGTCCCGACCAGCCCTACGGCCTGTTCGGTGAGGGCTTCGTCTCCGCCGACACCTCGGACTACACCGACGCGAAGATGGGCATGATCTCCTTCGACCTGAGCTCTCTCACCGCGGCACCGGAGGAGGCGACGCTCCAGCTGACGTACATTGGGCACGTCGTGAACAACCTGCAGGGTACGGAGCAGGCGCAGGTCGGCGTCGCGCTGGTTGACACCGACACCTGCACCAACGGCGCCGCCAGTTGCGACACCGGCGTGTCGACGTGGGCAACCCGCCCGGATTTCACTCTCACCACCGACGACGTCGCCTTCGCCGCCGACTTCCCGGTCGCCGCAGCCGACCGCTACACCTCGGACAGTATGACCATCGCGGCGGACAAGCGCAGGGCGGTGACGATCGACGTCACGGCGATGGTGCGCGCGGCTTATGAGGCCGGCGATCGTCAGCTGACCTTCGTGCTGGGGGAGACGAAGGGCATGGAGATGCGCTTCGCTTCCACCGAAGGCGTCAGCGCGCTGGGTGGGCTGACGGCGGCGGACGCGCCGACCCTGAGTGTCACTTCGGAGTTCGAGCCGGAGGCACCCGAGCCTCAGGCGCCCGAGGGCCCGCGCGCCTGGGATGAGCAGGTGGCGGCGATGGCCGGTGACGACGTCCTGTGGTACAGCCAGCCCGCGTCGGCAACCCCGATGGGCTCGGTCGGCACGGGCAACCCGCTCCGGGCGGGCGGCAAGGACGACCGCTGGCAACGCACCACCCTCCCGATCGGCAACGGTAAGGTCGGCGGAACGGTCTGGGGCGAGGTCGGCACCGAAAGGATCACCTTCAACGAGGAGACCCTGTGGACGGGTGGCCCCGCCGAGGGGCACACCTACACGGGCGGCAACGAGGTCAGCCGCGGACGCTACGGCGCGGCGCTACGCGAACTCAACCGTGAGCTCGACGGCGGTGCGGCAACTGTGGCCAACACCAACAGCCTGATCGGCGGATTCGACGCCGCCCTGCAGGGGTCCTTCCAGAACTGGGGCGACCTCACGATCACCTCGGACATCCCCGAGGACGCCCCGGTCTTCCTCTTCCAACGCTCCCTCGACCTGACGACTGGTGTGGCAAACGTCCACTTCCACTACGACGGCACCGACTACATGCGCGACTACTTCGTCTCCAACCCTGATGACGTGATGGTCGCCCACTTGACGTCTGTGGGCAAGGATGCGCTTAATTTCGACGTGGCCCTCCCGCTCAATAGCGGCTGGAGCAAGTCGGGCGCGCAGGTCGTGATCGACGGCGACACTCTTACCTCCTCGGGCGCTCTCGGCAACAACGGGCTACTCTACAACGCGAAGATCCGGGCCGTTGTTGAGGGCGAGGGTGCCACGGTCGCGGCGTCCGATGCAGGCGACGCGCTGACCATTGCCAACGCCAGCGAGGTCACGCTGTACTTGGCTGCCGGCACCGACTACCAGGCGAGCTACCCCGCGTACCGCACCGGCGAGACCGCACAGCAGCTCGACACGCGCCTGGCCGACGTCGTGAACGCGGCCGCCGCCAAGGGTTACGACGCCGTCCGGGCGGCTCACGTCGCTGACCACGAGGCGCTCTACGGGAAGGTCAAGCTGAACCTCGGCCAGGCGGCCACCTTCGGCGAGGGCGCCAAGCCTACCGACGAGCTCCTCAACGCCTACAAGCAGGGCACGGCGAGCGAGGCCGACCAGCGTACGCTCGAGACCCTGGTCTACAACTACGGGCGTTACCTCACGGTGGCCTCGTCGCGCGAGGACAGCCAGTTGCCCTCCAACCTGCAGGGCATCTGGTCCTCCACAGCCGATGACAACGCCCACGGCCGCACCCCCTGGGGCGCCGACTTCCACCTCAACGTCAACCTGCAAATGAACTATTGGCCCACATACTCCTCCAGCCTGGAGCAATCAGCCCTGCCGCTCATTGACTACGTGGAGGGCCTGGTGGAACCGGGCCGCGTGACGGCGCACGTGTACGCGGGCGCTCAGACGCAGGCCGGAACAAAGATCGGCGAGGGTGCCGGCTTTATGGCCCATACCGAGAACACGGCCTATGGCTGGACCACTCCGGGTGCGGCGTTCTCCTGGGGCTGGAGCCCGGCGGCGGTGCCGTGGATCCTGCAAAACGTCTACGAGTACTACGAGTACACGGGCGATGAGGCGATCCTCGCCGACCGCATCTATCCACTGCTGAAGGAAGAGGCCAACTTCTACGTCAACTACATGCTCAAGAAAGGCAACACTGACGCCGCCGACGGCGAAGCCCGCCTGACCACTGGCGTGGCCTACTCGCCGGAGCACGGACCGCTTGGCACCGATGGCAACACCTACGAAAGCTCGCTGGTGTGGCAGCTGTTGCAGGACGCCCAGGAGTCCGCGGCGGTGCTCGGCGTCGACTCTGACCTGGCGAGTGCGGACGGCCAGTGCTCGGTGGACAACTGGCGCAAGGACGATTCCGGCGCGTTTGTGGCGGACGCCAACCGCTCGTGGTCGTGTGCGCAGAGCCTACTCAAGCCGATTGAGGTGGGCGACGACGGGCAGATCAAGGAGTGGTTCTTCGAGGGCGGCCTCGGCAAGGACAAGGCCGGCAACGCGATCGCGGGCTACCAGGCGGGCCATCGCCACCTGTCCCACATGCTCGGGCTGTTCCCGGGCGACCTCATCACGGTCGATAACGCCACCTTCATGGACGCGGCGAAGACCTCGCTCAACCAGCGCGGCGACGACGCGACCGGCTGGGGCGTGGGCCAGCGCATCAACTCTTGGGCGCGCACCGGCGATGGTGACCGCGCCTACCTGCTCATTACCAAGCAGCTTAAGGGCGCGATGTATCCCAACCTGTTCGACGCGCACCCGCCGTTCCAGATTGACGGTAACTTCGGCAACACTTCGGGTATCAACGAGATGCTCGCTCAGTCGAACTCGACCTTCGAGGCGGATGGGGTGGCCTACCACAACTACATCCACCTGCTGCCGGCGCTGCCGAAGGCGTGGGCTGACGGTAGCGTGTCGGGCCTGAAGGCTCGCGGCAACTTCGACCTCGACTTCTCCTGGACCGGGGGCAAGGTGACAACCGCGACGGTGACCTCCAACAACGGTGGCGATGCCGTGCTGTTCTTCGACGGGGCGGACCAGTTCAACTCCGTGGTGATTGACGGGCATTCGGGTTCGGGGGAGCGGCTGGCGCTGACCAAGATCGACGCCAACCACGTCTCCTTCCCTACCGAGGCGGGCCACATGTACGCGCTCTCTACGCAGGGCGTCACCGATCCGGAGCCGGGGCCTGACCCCGAGCCGGGCCCTGGGCCGGTTCAGTGTGATGTGATGGATCGTCCGGCCGCCCCGTCGCGTGCGACGGGCGTGTTGGGCGATGCGACTGGCGATAAGCTGGCTGACCTGTGGTCGGTTGACGAGTCCGGCGCGATTCACTTCTACGCCAACGATG
>NZ_LNIZ01000007.1 GCF_001469025.1 Trueperella bernardiae
AGCGGTCATCGTTACGTGCCTTTCGGTGAGATGTGGTAGTTGAGTCGAAGGTTACTGACGATGGCCGCCCCACTATTTCCGGGGCCCACCATCAGCAAGCGTTACACCACACTAAGGGACGCAACCCACTCCAATGCCGGCTCATATTTGTGAATGGCATAGTGAGTGAACGTATCTCGATCGACAAGTCGGAGCCTCACTACCTCATTCGCCCTGGCGGATTCTAAACACACCTTGACCAGTTTTACCGTCCGTAGCTCACGTGAGGGCGAAAGACGGCACCCCACCAGCTGCAATGAACCAACTCTCACACGGCAGGAACCAGTAGCGTATTACGGCGGGTCAGTTTGGCCGCGGAGCCAGCAACGATCTGAGACTCGCAAGCTGGACAAGCAGCCCGAATGCCAGGGGCTGAGAAACCCACAGGCGCAGTTTGGCTTGTTGTCAAGCGAAAAGCCCTCCGTCGCCTCTCGCTCTGCGATCAGCATTTTGTATCGTCTTCGGCAGTTACATAACAGGTGGCCCGGAAACCGCGAGAAATTGAGGTTTCCGGGCTTTTTCGTGCCCGGGAATGACTAACCGGATGACCGATGCGGGGCCGGCGGTGGATGCCGGCGGCTGGCCGGTGGGGGCCGGCCTGTGGACCGGCAGGTGGTGGGTTGCCGCTGGATGGCTGCCCGCTGGGTGGCTGGTCCTCGGGGTTGGGGGCGGCACCCAACTCGGCTTTCCCCTTGCTCGATTTGGTGTGATACAGTCCTGCGTGGATCAAGAAGATCAGTCGCAAGCCCTTCGGCAGACTGACTGGCAACCGCGCGTCGCGCACGGTGCCCCCGAAGGAAGATCTGTCCCGGGTGGAATTCGCCTCCGGGAAAGAGCGATCAATGAAGGAGTTCCCCATGCGGAACATCGAAGAAGAAGCAAACCTGCCCACCCCGAAGAAGTGTGGGCGTTTCCTGACGGCTCACGACATCCATTACATCCGGGCGAGGCACAGCTGGACCGCCACGTGGCGGGACGTGGAGAAGGTCGAGATGGATGGAGACTTTATCGTCTTCGTCGTCGACGGGGATACCGTCCGTGGCTGGAACCATGAACCGTCCTATGTGCAGGCGCTGATTGACTCTGGTCGGCGGGTGAAGTGGTGTGAGAGGTACGGGATTCTGAGCTTTGAAGCGCCGGGCGGGGGTAGTTCTCGCTATGTCGGAGTCGACTCCGTTGCGAGCCCGGAGGAATGCACCGGCACTCGCACAGATGGGTTCGTGATCGAGGGAAGGAAGCTCCTCGGAGGCGACGGCCAGGATAGTCGCGCATAGCGCGGCGCCGCCCCGCCCCGGCGATTTGAATTCACTGGACGATTCTGGGGCGATCTTCGTATGTAGAAAGATCGCCCCAGAATCGTCCAACTTGTCTCAACCCGGTTGCCCCCACGTCGCTCGCCCTGCGTTCGGTCTAGACTTGTAGCGCCTGCCCACGAGCTAAGGAGCCCCCATGATCAGCAACGCAGCGTCGTATTCGGTATCCGGCCGCGAGGAAAGGGGCGTGATCGTCGCGCTGCATGGTGTCACCGACAACGCCGCCGCACTGTCCAGCATCTCGCGCCGATGGGGGACCGAGTGGCGCGTCTACCTGGTCGACGCCCTCGGTCACGGCTTGTCGCGCCGGTTTCACGACGACGACCTCGCCGACCCCTTCACCGCTCTCGTCGCGGCGGCCCGGGCGGTCGTCATCGACGCGGCCCGCCACGCGGTGAGCCGGAAGGTGGTTCTGATGGGGCACTCGATGGGTGGGGCGATCGCGGCGGCGATCGCGCGGGAGGTGCCGGACCTGGTACAGGCGCTCGTGCTTGAGGACCCCGCGCTCCTCACCGATACCCAGCGGCAGGCCTACGCTGACACGGCTCGCGAGCGCGTCGTCCACCAAGATGCCGTCACCGCGGATCCGAGCCGCGCGATCGCCGAGCTGAAGGTGTCATACCCAGCCTGGCCCGCCGCCGAGTATGGAGCGTGGGCGCAGGGGAAGGCGCAGGTGGACCGGCGCTTTTTGGCCACGGGCGTGGTGAGTGGGCGCGGGCGGGAGCTCCTGGCCGAGCTCGCGGTGCCCACGCTTCTCCTTACGGGCGACGGCGGCGATGTCCTGTTCGGTGCGGCCGGCCTTGCCCAGGCCGAGGCCCTCGCCAATCCGCACCTCAGCACGGCGCTCATCCCCGACGCCACCCACACGGTCCGCCGCGACCGGCCCAAGGAGTTCTACCAGGTCGTGAACGAGTTCCTCGGCCGCCACGGGCAGGACCCGCAGCCGGCCCCTTACATCGCCGACGAGCTGGCCTCCGTCCTCGACACGACGCCGTCACAAGACATGGCCCGCTACCACGTGGTTCGCCGGCAGGGAGAGGACGCCTTCGGCGGCGCGAGTCCGGGTGCGGGCGTGACGGTGGAGACCGTCGTCGTTGGCGAGGTGCCCCTGCGGTGCCTGCGGGGCGACGGGGAGCCGACCGCGGCGGTGCTGTCCATCCACGGCGGCGGATACGTGGCGGGTGAGGCGCGGTTCGACGACGCCCGCAACGCCGATCTGGTCGAACTGTTCGGGGGAGCGGTGGTGGCGAGCCCGGACTACCGGCTTGCCCCGGAGTACCCGTGGCCGGCAGGCGCCACCGACTGCGCCGACGCGCTGCGCTACCTCGCCCAGACTTACCCGGGCTTGCCGCTGTACGTGTTGGGCGACTCCGCCGGCGCCGGCCTGGCACAACAGGCAATCGCCCTGCTGGCAGAAAGCGGCGAGCCGGTGCGGATCGAACGCGCGTTCCTGCTCGAACCGTGCCTGGAGCCGGGGATGGATACGGGGTCGTTCGCCACCTACCGCGACGGGCCGATTTGGACGCGGGAGGCGTCGGCGGCGTCGTGGCGCCACTACCTCGGCGACCCGCGCGTCACCCCGCCCTACGTGCCCTCACGGCGGGCCGCGGCGCTCATGCCGCCCACGTTTATCGTGGTCAACCCGGCCGATCCGCTTCGCGACGAGGGCCTTCGTCTCGCCCAGGACCTCGCCGACGCCGGCGTCCCTGTCGAACTCCACATGTTCCCGGGCACCTTCCACGGGGCGCTGTCGGTGCCGTCCTCGCGCACGTGGCACCGCGTGAAGGAGGCGATGCGGGCCTTCCTCGCGACGCCGATGGGCTAGCGCCCGGTGGCTGGTCGCACGGCTACCGAAAACCCGTAACCTCGCGTTCACATTGGCGGCTTAGCGTGCAATAGCATGGGACGACTGCTCTTTGCGCTGGTTCTGGGTGGCCTGGCCTCATCGCTCGCCTTCGCTACGACCGGCTCGGAAAAATTCTGAACCGTGACTCGCGTGCTGCTCTTCGTGGCAGCGGCGAAGGACATCGTGTCCCTCCTTGACCTGCACGAGGTGGAGACCGGGGCCCTCGTGGCGGTCGCGCACCCGTACGAGGAATACAGCAACATCCACGTCCTCCTTGGCGATGAGGTTCCGCCCGCGTCGCAGGCGTTAAACGCCGACGCCGTGGCCTACGCCGAACCGCTCGAAGAGTGGCGTGCACCGACCAAGTTCCACCGGAGGTGGTGGGTGCTGGTGTTGGCGTTCGTGGTCGGCGCTGTTGGCGCGCCGTTCCTGTCGACGTCGGACCCGGTGCCGTGCCTGAAGTACATGGTCGGCAAGTACGACGGGCGTGTGCAGCAAATCGACGACGGCTACCTCTTCGAAGAAGTGCCCTTGCTTGAGGCGCTCGACGTGCTGGAGGGCGAGCTCGGACACGACCAGGTGATCGAGGTTGCGTTCGCGGACATCAAGCTCGACGCTGACGCGCCCACCGCGCTTGGCGGGGCGCAGATCGATGATGTGGTGGTGCGAGGCGGCAAAGTCATCTCGCGAACAGTCAAAATACGTGAGCCCGGGCTTGATTTCAACGAGGCGGCCTTCAGCTTGGGGACGAACTGGTCGCAGATCATCCGAGCCATCCCCGAGGCGAAAAACGTGGCGCGCGAGCTGGGGCTTGCCGACCCGAAGATCGAGAGGGTCTCGGTGGCCCGGCTCCTTCCCATTTCGGTTGCGCTTGAGGTGCGCACGGTGTTCCGAGACGAGACCGGGTCCGAGACGGTGTTCCTCACGCCCAAGGGCGAGGTCACGACGTCGACCGAGTTCGCCCAGCTCGACGACGCCGCCCGCGAAACCTACTACTTCGCCCTCGATCGCTTCATGCCCGCCGTCCAAGAGACCCTTGACGAGGTGGGTCTGACCGAGATGGTCAGCATCACGGTGTTCCGCGGGCGGCTTAACGTGGAGTCGTTCCGCGAGGAGGGTGGACGCAGCGAGACTGTTGAGGTGACGCACTCTGACGGGCGCGTGGCGCGCATCGCGCCCGCCGATCCCACGAAGGTGGACTCCGGGCGGCGCTTCACGATCAACGACGTCGACTGGGAGGCCACCTTCGCCATGATCGCCGAGGGGCAACGCATCATGGCCGAGGCTGGCGCTGAGGGCACCGAGCCCACCCACATCATCATTGAGCGCGACGACACGGACGTCCCGTATTTCCGGGTGTACTTAAAAAACGAGTACGACGAGGGTGGTTATCTCGAAGTGGACGCGAACGGGTCGATTGTGCGGACCATGCTCCCGTAGGCGCGAGCCAGTATCGCCCGCGTCGCCTGCGTGGCCTCCTCGATGACGTCCTCGCTGCCGCCCGCGTCGATGAGCGTGAAGCCCGTGGAGATGAGCCCGCGGATGAGGGCGGCCACGATCGCCCGCCGTTCGGCTTCAACCTGCGGCAGCGCCTCGGCCACGAGCTCGGCGAGCATGTCGTCCAGCACGGCGTGCCCGCCGCTCTCGCCCTCCAGCTGCGAGCGCCGGATCCCCGCGCCTAGCTGCATGAGCCAGCCGTGCCCGCTGCGGGTGGCCTGGCGCAGGTTCGCCTCCACAAAAGCAACCGTAGCCCGCGCCCCGCGCTCGGCGGTGCCGGCAGCCGCAGTGCCAGTCATCCCCGCGCCCGTGCGCTCAGCCACAGAGCTAGCCTCGGCTGGCTCGGTATCCGACGCCCCGGCCCGCGCCTCGTCCACCGCCTCCCGGACGGCCGTGATCCACGCGGGGAAGTGCCGTCCGACCACGCGGGCCCGCAGGTCGTCGATCGAATCGATGTAGCGGTAGAGCGAGTTGCGCTTGATCCCCACGGCGTCGGCCACGGCGCCCGCGGTCAGCTCCGCGCCCGAACTCATGATCGCCTCGGCGACGTCGTAGATCTGCGCGAGGGTCTTTGCGCGGCGGCTCGCGAGCTGTTCGTGGTAGGGGCTATTCACGCCTGCCATTGTGCCACGATCGGCTACCCGGCCGGTACTTGCGACACCCTGTCGCAGGGTGTTTAATGGAGAGGTGCGACACCGTGTCGCACCCTCGACGGCCGCGCCGCCGATCATCGAAAGGTTCATCCATGACCACTACGCGCAGCGCCGCCCTCGACGCTCCCGACGCGGAAACTCCCGCCGCGTCCGCCACCTCCGGCGTACCAAGCCGCGCCGCCCCAACCCCGCCCAACCGCTGGCTCATCCTCGGCGTGGTCATGTTCGGTGTCTCCCTCATCGTGCTGGACTCCACGGTGGTGGCCGTGTCGATCCCGGCGATCATCGCCGACCTCGGCCTCACCCTCACCCAAGCCCAGTGGGTCACCTCCCTGTACTCGGTGATCTTCGCCTCCTTGCTCCTAACCTCGGGCACGCTCGGCGACAGGATCGGCACCAAGCGGGTCTTCCTCGCGGGCCTCGCGGTGTTCGCCGCGGCTTCCCTCCTGGCCGCGCTCGCGACGTCGGCCGCCACCCTCCTCCTCGCTCGCGGCCTGCAAGGCCTGGGTGGCGCGCTCGTGCTACCCTCCACCCTGTCCACGATCAACGCCACCTTCCGCGGCAGCTCCCGCGCGGCCGCTTTCGGCATGTGGGGCGCAGTCATGGCGGCAATGGCCGCGATCGGCCCGCTGCTGGGCGGTTGGATCACCCAGACTTTCTCCTGGGAGTGGATCTTCCTCATCAACCCGCCGATCGCCGCGGTCATCTTCGCCCTCGCCCTGCGCGTGCTGCCCGCCGGGGAGCGCGCCCGCGTCGGGATCGACTGGCGCGGCTCGGCGCTGTCCGCCGCCGCGATGGCCACCCTCGTCTTCGGCCTCATCGAGGCCACCACCTTCGGCTGGGTCCGCATGAAGAACGACGCCGCCCTCGGCCCTCTCACCTGGCGCGCCGGCTGGGTCTCACCCACGCTCGTCGCGATCGCACTCGGGCTGGCCCTGCTCGCCCTCTTCGTCTGGGACCAGGCTCGCCGTGGCCGCGCCGGCCAGGCCGTCCTCCTCGACGTCAGCCTCTTTACCCTCTCCTCCTTCAGCAACGGCAACGTCACCGCGATGATGGTGGCGATGGGCGAGTTCGGCGCCCTGTTCGTCCTTCCCCTGTTCCTGATTAACGTGCAGGGCTTCGGCGCGATCGAAGCGGGCTGGGTGCTGGCCTCGCTCGCTATCGGCGCGTTTTTCTCCGGGGCAGCCGCGCGGCACGTGGCCGGGCAGATCGGCGCGGCCTGGACGGTCGTCGTCGGGCTGGTACTGGAAGTCGCCGGCATTGCGGTACTCGCCGCGATCTTGCACGCGGACCTGTCGGCGATCACGATGTCGGCGGTGCTGGTCGGCTACGGGCTGGGCATGGGTCTGGCCTCGGCGCAGGTGGCCTCCGTGGTCCTGGCCGACGTGCCGATCGAGCGCTCCGGCATGGGATCCGCCACGCAGACGACGTTCCGCCAGCTCGGCTCCTCGCTCGGCTCGGCGGTGGCGGGCTCCGCGCTCGCGGCCGGCCTCACCGTCCTCCTCCCCGCCAAGCTCGCCGACCTCGGCATCCCCGCCGCCGGCGCCAGCGCCATCACCGACGCCACCGTCACCTCCGCCGGCTCCGCCATGTCTCAGCTCGCCGCCCAGGCCCCCGACCCCGCGGCCCTCCACGCCGCCCTTACCGAATCCTTCGCGACGGCGACCAGCATCTCCCTCGCCGGCTCTGCCGTGGCGCTCGGCGTCGGCCTCGTCTCCGCGCTCATCCTCGCCAGCCGCGCGTCATCCCGCGCCTAAACCCGGGCGCCGAACCATCCCGCCCATGCGCCCATATGACCTCCCAGGCCAGCGCGATAGAATGGAAAAATGTACGCAATCATCACCGTTACCGGCTCGGACCACCCGGGCATCGTCGCAGGAGTGACCACCGCGCTCGCGGAACACAAGGCCAATATCCTCGACATCTCCCAGACTCTCATGGGCGGATTCTTCACCATGATCCTCCGCGTGGAGGTCTCCAACTCGATCGACGAGCTCCAGGCCGCCCTGACCGCCGTCGAACGCGAGCAGTCTACCGTGATCCGGGTCCAGTCCGAGGCCCTGTTCACAGCAATGAACGAACTGTAGGTGCGCCGTGGCTTTCCATTCGAGTCCGCAGTCCATCCTGTCCACGGTGGAGATGATTGAAAAGTACCGCCTGGACATCCGCACGGTCACGATGGGGATCTCGCTCCTGTCCTGCCGCCGGTCCACTATGGCCGCCACGTGCGAAGCGATCTACGAGCGCATCACCACCCAGGCCGCGCGCCTCGTGGAGGTCGCCGAGGGCATCGAGCGCGAGCTTGGCATCCCGATCGTCAACAAGCGCATCTCGGTCACCCCGATCGCGTTGGTGGCGGCGGGGTTGGAGGGCGACGTCGTCGACATCGCTCACGCCCTCGACCGGGCCGGCAAGGCCGTGGGCGTCAACTTCATCGGCGGCTACTCGGCGCTGGTGGACAAGGGGATGAGCGACGTCGATCGCGCCCTCATCGCCTCCCTCCCGCGGGCCCTGACCGACACGGATGTGGTGTGCGGGTCGGTCAACGTGGCCTCCTCGCGCGCCGGCATCAACATGGAGGCCGTGGCCCTGCTGGGCGAGGTCATCAAGGAGGCCGCCGCGCTCACGGCCGACCGCAGCGCGATCGCCTGCGCCAAGCTCGTGGTCTTCGCCAACGCGGTGGGGGACAACCCGTTCATGGCCGGCGCCTTCCACGGCGTGGAGGAGCCGGACGCCGTGATCAACGTGGGCGTATCCGGCCCCGGCGTCGTCGCCAACGCGATTGAACCCATGCGCGGCGCGCCGCTCAACGAGATCGCGGAGGAGATCAAGAAGGCCGCCTTCAAGATCACGCGCGCCGGCCAGCTCGTGGGTGAATTCGCGGCGGAACGGCTGGGCGTGCCCTTCGGCATCGTCGACCTCTCGCTCGCCCCCACCGCCGAAGTCGGCGACTCCGTGGCCGCGATCCTCGAGGCCATGGGCCTGGAGCGCGTGGGCGCTCACGGCACCACCGCCGCGCTCGCCCTGCTCAACGACGCGGTGAAGAAGGGCGGCATGATGGCTTGCTCGCGCGTGGGCGGGCTGTCCGGCTCGTTCATCCCCGTTTCGGAGGACGCGAACATGATCGACGCCGTCCGCGCCGGCACCCTCTCGATCGAGAAGCTGGAGGCGATGACGGCGATCTGCTCGGTCGGCCTGGACATGGTGGCCATTCCCGGCGACACCCCCGCCGCCGCAATTGCCGGCATGATCGCCGACGAATCCGCAATCGGGGTGATGAACCACAAGACGACAGCCGTGCGCGTCATCCCCGCCCCCGGCACCGCGGAAGGCGACGAGGTGGACTTCGGCGGGCTACTCGGCTACGCGCCCGTCATGCCCGTACGCGCCGTGTCCTCGGCCGAGTTCGTGGCACGCGGCGGATTCATCCCCGCACCCGTCCACGGGATGCGCAACTAACGCGCGCGGCGAACAAGTTTCGAGGGCATTTTTCACGGCGGTAGACTTCCGAAGTTAATGCTGGTCAGAGTAGGAAATCAGATGAGACGCAAGCAACAGGTCCAAGTTGATTCGCTTAACGACGACGGCAGCGTGCTTCGTGCCATTCGCCTCGCCGCTTCTTCGGTGCACGGCCCGATCTTCGGGCCGCTCGACCTCGCGCTCGCCCCGGGCACGCTCTGCATTGTGCACGGCACCTCCGGCTCGGGCCGCTCGGCCCTGTTGCTCGCGCTCGCCGGCCGGTTGCGCCGCGTGACCGGCGGGCTTGAGATCGCCGGGTACGACGCCGACACCGAGCTTTCCGCCGTCCTCCAGTGTGCCGCGGTGGGCCGGATCGGGCAGTACGCCGCCCCGGATGACCGCCTCACGGTAGGTGAACTTATCGGTGAGCGCGCGGTCCAGGACGGTATGAGCATCCGCCAGGCCGTCGAGCGCGCGGAGCAGATCGAGGACTTCCTCGGCTACCGAATCGACCGCGGCGCCCTCTACCAAGAGCTCCCGGGTGCGGAGAAGGCGATGCTGTGCGCGGCGCTGGCGATGCTGCGGCCGGCGGCGGTTATCGTCGTGGACGGGGTGGATCACGACGTGCCCGCCCACCACGCCGCCACCCTCTTGGCCTCCCTGCAAAAGCTTGCCACGATGGATAACAACGTCATCGTCGTCAGCGCCTCCAATGCCAACGCGGCGCCCGTCGGCGCGGTCCGCGTTCACCTCGTGCCCACGAAGGTCACGCGCATCCACAAGATTGAGGAGCCGCCCGTCACCATCGACGAGGCCATCGAGGAACCCGAGGTCATCGCGCCGTTGGACCCGGACCAGGACGAGGTGGTGGTCGCAACCGTCGGAGAGCCGACGCAGGCCGAGCCGACACAGGCCAAGCCGGCGGACGCGGCCGGGGGCGACGTCGTCGTGAACGAGGAGGAAGAATAATGAAGCCGCTGCGCTCCGCGACCCTCGAATTCAAGCACTTCCGGGGCATCCCCGTGATCGCCCTCGTCTTTATCCTCATCGTCCCCGCCCTCTACGGCGGCATCTACCTGCACGCCAACTGGGACCTCTACCACGAGATCGACAAGGTCAAGGTGGCGATCGTCAACTCGGACAAGGCGGTGGACTTCGACGGGCAAACCATCGACGCCGGCTCCCTGTTCGTAGATGCGATCAAAGGCCAGGACGGCTTCGACTGGCAGTTCATGGACGACGAGGCCGAGGCCGAGCGGCGGCTGCGTGAGGGCGAGATCTACATGATCGTCTCCGTGCCTGAGAACTTTTCCGCGAACCTCGTGGCCGCCGGGCGCTTCCAACCCGAACGCGCCACCATCACCTTCCACCGCGACGACGCCAACGGCTTCATCGCCGGCTCCCTCCTGTCCCAGATGCAGGCGCTCATCCAGGAGCAGGTCAACGCCGCGGTGGGCGAGGCGTACTTCTCCACCCTGTTCGGGCAGCTGTCCGTCATCCGCGATGGCATGACCACCGCCGCCGACGGCGCCCGCCAACTCTCCGACGGCCTCACCCAGGCCGCCACCGGCGTATCCACGCTCAACGAGGCGCTCTCCGGACTGGACGTGCCAGGGATGCAGGAGGAGATGGCGCAGCTGTCGGACGCGATGGCCACCCTCGACCGGGGCGCCACCAGCGTGTTGCTTGGCGTGTCCGGCGCCACGGGCTCCGTGGTCGGGCTGGAGAACGTGGCCGACGGCGTGCAGGTGGGCAAAGACAACGTCAAGGCCGCGCTCGGCCCGCTACGCAATTACGTCAACAACAACCTACCCAAGCTCCAGGACGACGCCGTCAACCTCGGCGGGCTCAGCGCCGAACTGTCCGGGAACGCAAACTCGACGATTGGGAAGACGAACTCCGCTCTCGACGCCGTCAACAAGGCCCTCCTCCAAATGGCTGCCAACCCCGACCTGGCAAACGACCCCGCCTTCCTGGCGAAGTTGCAGGAGGACATCGCAGCGTCGTCGTCGTTGCTGGGCGACCTGTCCGCGAACGTGTCCGGGCAGCTGAGGCTGACCTCGAGCCTGCAGGCGAACCTCGACTACAACGCCACGAAGGCGGCCGTGGACGCGGCGGATGCGGCGATGGCGGCGATCGATTCGTCGTTCAACAGCCTCGATGCCGCGCTGCGGAGCTTCGGCTCCTCCGCCGAGGACATCAACGCCGGCGTGGAACAAATCAACCAGGGTAAGACCCAGCTCACCACCCTCATCTCGGGGCTGAGTGGCAAGCTGCCCGAGGCTGTGGCGGGGCTGGAGCAGCTGGTCAGCGGCGTGTCCCAGCTCGACCTTGCGATGCAGCAGCTCGACACCGGCGCCGCGACCCTGGCCGACGGGCTCGAGCAGGGCGTGGCGCAGATCCCCGCGCTCACGGACTCCGAAGTGGATCACCTTGCTGAGATCATGTCCTCCCCGGTCAGCATCAGCGTGATCACCGACAACGACGCGGAGACCTACGGGCGCGGCCTGGCCCCATTCTTCTTCTCGATCGCCCTGTGGGTGTCCTCCGTGACCTTCTTCCTCGTGATGCGCACGATGCCCGGGCGGCTCGTGCTCTCCCGCGCCAGCAATTTCGCCACGATGATGCACGGGTTTGCGCCATTCGCGGTGATGGGCGTGGCCTCCTCGCTCATCATGGGCCTGGGCGTGTGGGGCCTGCTCGGCCTACACCCGGTGCACCCGTGGCGGTTCATCCTGCTGCTGATCGTGGCGGCGCTAGCCTTCATGGCGCTGGGCTATCTGGTAAGGCTGTGGCTGGGCTCGCCGCAGAGCGCCGTGTTCCTCGTGGCGTTGATCTTGCAGCTGCCGGCCTCGGGCGGCACGTTCCCCACGGAGATGCTCAACTCCTTCTACCGCGGGCTGTCGTCCATCTCACCGATGCGGTACTCGGTAGATGCCTTCCGCGTGGCGATCTCCGGCGGCACGGCCACCCAGTACTGGGGGTCGGTGGGGGTGCTCGCGCTGATCGCCGTGGTGTCGCTGGTGTTCCTGTACTGGCTGGTCGGGCGCCGGCGCGTGCTACGCATGCGCGACCTGCACCCGCCCATGATCACCGGCGAATCCACCGGCGACTTCGCCTTCTCCGTCCGCCCCCGCTAACCGGGGCTTTGAGAGGATTGGAAGGATTGAAAGGACTGACATGATCGTTGGAGCCTACGCGGCGATGCCCGCCACCCGTGCCGAACAAGAAGCCTTCCTCGACGCGCTCGCCCTCATCGCCACCGGCCTGGAGATCCCGTGGCGCACCGATGCCCTCGACCCCGACCCCGCCTGGCTCGCCCGCCAGCTCGCCGGCCGTTTCACGGACTCGGTGGTGACCGCGATCCCCGACACGATGCGGATGCTCGGCTCCTGGCCCGGGTTCGGGTTGGGGAGTCCCGATGACGCTGCCCGGACCGCCGCGCTTACTCAAGCGCGCCAGATCCTGGGCGCCGTTGAGTCGCTGAATGATGCCGCCGGGGGAGTGGTGCGGCGGGTGGAGCTACACTCCGCGCCGAGCCATACGGCCGATGCCGGGGCGCTGGTGGCCTCGCTCGGCGACCTGCTGCCCGAGGCCGAGCGGATCGGCGTGGAGATCGTGATCGAGCACTGCGACGCCCGCGGCCGCGCGGGGGCCGGGGAGAAGAACTTCCTCAGCCTGGAGGAAGAGATCGAGGTGGCCCGGCAAGTCGGTGTGAAGATCGCGCTGAACTGGGGGCGCTCGGTGATCGAGTCCCAGGATCCCGGCCGGCCCGAGGCGCAGGCGGCGCTGTTGGCCGAGCACGGGTTGCTCGCCGGGCTCATGTGCTCGGGCGCGGGAGGGGCGGACACCGCGTACGGCGCCGGCTGGGCTGACACCCACCTGCCCCTCAGCGTGGATGAGCCCTCAAGCCTGCTCACCCCGCGGCGCGTCCGCGATTTCATTGCGGCCGGGGGCGGCACCGAAGACTACCGCGGGGTCAAGATCCAGGTCCCCGCCGACGCCGGGGTCGAGGCGCGGGTGGCCATGATCGCGCGTGTGGCGGAGGCCTGGGCGGGCTTGGGTAGGCTGATCCCATGAACGAGCAATGGCTGACGTGGGCCACCGAAATCCAAGCAATCGCCCAGACGGGCCTGGCCTACGCCACGGACGTCTTCGACAGGGAGCGGTATACGCGCCTGCGGGAGATCTCGGCGGAGATCCTCGCCTCCTACACCGACGTGCCGGTGGAGAAGGTGGCTGAGCTTTTCTGCAACGAGGACGGCTACCAAACCCCGAAGCTAGACACCCGGGCTGTGATCGTGCGCGAGGGCAAGATCCTGCTGGTGCAGGAGGCCTCCGGCCGATGGGCGATGCCCGGCGGGTGGGCCGACATCGGCCTGACCCTGGGGCAGAACGTGGCCAAGGAAACCAAGGAAGAGGCCGGCCTGGACGTGGTGCCCCGGCGTGTGCTCGCCGTCCAGGACCGAGCCAAGCATAACCAGCCCGAGCTGCCGTGGAGCATCTGGAAGATCTTTGTGGCCTGCGACGTGATGGGCGGCCAGTTTGAGCCGAATGTAGAAACGATCGACTCGGGCTACTTCGGCTTGGACGAGCTTCCCCCGCTCCACGAGGGCAAAACCACCCGCGCGCAGGTAGAGATGTGCCTGGCGGGAGTGGCCGCGGGTGCGGGCGCGGACGTCGTTTTTGATTAGTGAATCGCGGGAATGAAATCCGCCCGTGGTCGGCTACAGGGTGCGAACGTGGTGGGCGCGCGCCCGTAGAATGCATGCGTTCCCCGAACGACCTCGCGTTTGACCGAAGGAGAAGAATGACCCGAATCGACATTGCCAAGGCAACCCCGGATGTCTACAAGGCTCTCAACGCCGCTTCGATGAAGTCGCGCGAGGCGTGGGAGGCGGCAGGCCTCACCGCGGAGGAGGTCGAGCTGGCGAAAGTGCGCGTCTCGCAGATCAACGGCTGCGTGGCGTGCCTCGGCGTCCACGTCCCCGCCCTGCGCGAGGCCGGTATGGACCAGCGCCACATCGACGTCCTGCCCGCGTGGCGTGACGCCGGCTCCCCGTTCACGCCCAAGCAGCGTGCGATCCTCGAGCTGGCTGAGGCTCTCACCACCCTGGAGCGCCCCGAGGCGCTCGACGCCGTGATCGCCGCCGCCCTCGAGTATTTCACCCCGGAGCAGGTCTCGGCCCTGGAGTGGTCGATTATCCTCATCGGCGCCTACAACCGGATTTCGATCGCGTCGGGCCACCGCCTGCGCTAACCCCCCGGCCCAGACCGCGCCTGGTAGCCGGCCGCGCCCGGCCAGCCCGGCCGGCAGGGCCAACCCTGTCCCTTCGCGGGACGAGGCCAGTCAGGTCACGCACAAGCCCGGTCAGGCCACGCGCTGGCCGTTACCGATAGCCCACTTCCTCGGGTATCTTGCCCAGGCGGGCGGCGATCCGGTCCTGCGCCTCGGGAGTGGCGGTGTCGTGCACCCAGGTGATGTAGGTGGGGGTGTCGGAGTAGACCTCCTGCGTGAGTGGGTTCCGCCGGTACTTGAACACGCGGTAGAAGTGGTAGATGGACAGCGCCGCGTTCGCTGCCAGGGCGAGTGCGGCGATGAGGAACATCGCGTGCGGGTTCTGGCTGTGCCGGTGGGCGAACATGGAATCGTGCATGAAGTGCGGGAAGGTGAGCACGATCGCGGACCAGAACGTGAGGGTGTAGGCCCGGTACTGGATCCACTGGCCGCGCCCGAACCACATGAGTGCGGGGATCGTGCAGGCCAGCAGGAGTGCCACGCCGGAGTACCACGCGCGGTCCGAGAGGCAGTTGTAGACGTAGGCAACGTTCCACAGGTCGTAGGCGATGATCCACCACACGGTGAGGTCGCCCCAGATGATGCCCTTGTCCTTATTCTTGGACACGTAGATGCCGATCCAACCGGAGATCATCAGCAGGTTGAGGATCCCGGCCACGCCGTTCATGATGTTCCAGGGCCCGCCCCACGTCCACTGGCCGGTCACGGGGTCGGCGCCGTGGATGAAGTAGCACTGGAAATCGCGGATGACCGCCTCCACAATGTTGACGGCCAGCAGCAGCGGCGGGATGAGCAGGTACCACTTGTTGGTCTGCAGTTTCTTCACGTACTGCAGGGCCACCAAGCTGAGTGATCCGGCGAGCGCCGAGTATTGCTTGACGATCGCGAACCACCCGGCGGCCTCCGTGCCTTGGGTGGAGGTGGGCCACACGAAAATTGTGAGCGTGACCGGGATGACGATGAACACGGCGAGCGCCACGTACTTGCTACGTTGCGCGAGCCACGCCGTGAAGGCGAGCCCCGCGATGACCACGAGGAGCATCGCGTAGTCCCACCACTCGCCCACCTCGAAGAAGAACAGGGTGGGGTAATCGGGAATTGGGGGATTCATGGCTATTTACCCTCGCTCGGCGTCTTCTTGCCCCAGCGCTTGAGGTAGGTGCGTTCCATCTTCTGGCGGATCTGCTCGTCCCAGGAGAATTCGGGCTCTTCCCAGTCCACGAAGTACTCTTCGTCGACGACGTCGGCCCAGGGCGTGTCCGGGCCCGTGGGCGGCCAATTTGGATTGTCGGTGACAGGTTCGCGGATGTCGAGCACGGAGGGCCGCTGGCGTCCGTACTGGAACCATTGCGTGTAGGTGTTGTCGAAGAGCGGGGTGCCGTCGTATCGGCCGGCCGGGGTGCCGGTGTTGATGATCCCGCCGCCGAAGACCTTGCGCATGGCCTTGCCGCCCAGGGTTTCCTTCTTGCGGAACTCGGCTACGCGCTTGATGTAGATGTTTTGCAGGTGGGCCATGACGCCGCCGATGAGCTCGATGTTGGTCCAATTGATAGCGGAGATGATCTTGCCGTTGGGCTCGAATCCGATGCGCCAGTGGTTGATGAGGCGGGTGCGCTCGCCCTTGAGTGGCATGAGGTAGAAGCACCAGGCTGCGGCGAAGTGTTTCATGCCGGGGAAGCGGAAGGCATACGATCCGGGGGCCATGGGCGCGGACTTCGTGTCTACCCATTCCACGAGGTACTTTCCGGGTACGACGTCGGTCCACTCCATCGACATCCCGTGGAAGTCGAATGCGGCGTTGTCGCCGGGCATGAGCGAATCGGGCTGCTGGTATTCTTCCTGGATTTCGTAGGAGTTGTAGAAGGGGAGCCGGGCGAAGACGCGTTCGAGCAGGTCCGAGCTGAATGAGCCGGTGCGGTTGGCGCCGATTTGCTTGATGATGCGGTAGACGGCGTAGGCGGGCGCGTCGATGTCGATCGCGTAGGTTGAGGAGCGGCCGTTGGTGTAGTGGGCGTCGATGAGGTCGTCGGCCGGGTAGTACCAGGCGTTTTCCTCGGGGGTGGCTTTGCCGGTGAGCTGGCTGAATGTGATCATGCCGCCCAGGCCGGCGAGCCCGATCGGCGCAAGGATCTTCAATGCGGACTTCGCTTGCATTGTGCTTCTTCCTTCGTTGGAATCTGTTGCGAACGACGACGACGGGCCGGGCCGACGTCGTCGGACGCCACGAATGCCACCGCACGCATTTTGGTTGAAGAAGAGCTTACTGTGACCTCGTGCACATTTGTGGGGACTGAGGTCCTTAAAGCGTGCCTGTGAGCTGGGTATACGCTAATGCCACTGTTTCTAGGCGTCAATGGCGACGCCGCGGGGCTGCGCAAGGGCGCGCGGCGGTAGGAGAAATGACGTGGACTCGCTCTTTTTGTGGGAGATAGGAACTCCCATTGTGTACGTGACATGGCTGGTGGTGTTCGTCGCGCAGGTGGCGATCGCGGAGGTGCATCGCAGGTGGCCGTGGACGGTGTTTGTGCTGTGGACGGTGGGTGGCGTGCTCGCGATGCCGTTCGCGATCAAGTATGCGATCCCGATCGTGGGCTGGTTCCCGTTCGGCAAGTTCGCGATCATGGTGGCCACCGCCACGATGACCGGCTATCTGCTGTGGTACGGCAAGCGCAACCCGCTCAAGGCCCACCGTTACGCGATCTGGTTTGGTGTGGCGCTTTGGCTGGGGTTGGCCCTCAACATCATGGAGGCCAACATCCGCGACATCACAATTTTCTTCGAGGCCGACACGTATAACGCCTGCGCCGCCGACCCGGCCTGCCTGCAGGCGATCAACGACGGCTCGGCCCGCGACATGCTGGCCGGCCTGCCCGAGGCCCGCGGGATCACCGCCACCCTCCACAGTCCCGAGTGGTACCAGGCGCTCGCCGCGAACTTCGAAGCGAACAACGTGGGCATCGACCCGGCCACCGGCTTCCGCACGATTGGCGGGTACTGGAACATCATCACCGCGATTGGCGGGTACTGGAACATCATCACGATCACGGGTCTGGGCAAGATCATGATCACCTCGCCGGGCATGAAGAAGGCCAACGGCAAGGACAAGGTGCGCGGGCTGATCTGGGTTGACATGGTCTGGCCGTGGGTCATCGCCTATGACCTGTGGAACCACGCCTTCCTCTACAACTCCCTGTCCGACTACACGTGGTACGCCACGCTCGCCCTGCTGTTGGCGTGCACGATCCCAGCGTTCACGTGGGCGCGCGGGCAGTGGATCTGGTTCCGCTGCTTCACCCTCATGTTCTGGATCGCGGTGAACAACCTGCTCGCCGAGTTCTTCGTGCCGCCGGGGAAGATGCACAACTTCTCCACGATGGACCCGTTCGCCAACGAGGTGTGCGCGTGGGCGGCGCTGATTTCCAACGTGGCGTTGTTCGTCTACTGGATTTACAAGATGGTTAAAACTGGCCGTCACCCGCTACGCGACGGCCTGTACCACGAGCACAAGGAGTTCCGCGACATCGTCAAGGACAATTTCGACGACGCCGACAAGTACTTCCTGGTCGACACGATCAAGGAAACCCCGGCCGAGCTGGGCTTCGAGCCCGAATCGCCAACCCCTCCCGCGCACGGCTGGGTGGGCTGGATGCCCTGGTGGAAGGAAGACAAGCGCTACCCCAAGCCGCGCACGCCGATGTCTGCCGACCCGCGCCTCATTGAGAAGGGCGTTAAGGCCGACCCCCGTTGGGACGTGAAGAAGTAACTGGGACATGAACCAGTGACTGGGACGTGAAGAAGTAGCTGCACGCTCAGCAGGCGAGGGCCCCGGGATCGCTCCCGGGGCCCTCGCCCTGTTGCCTACGTGTGGCCTACCGCTCGACGATGATCACCCGCAGGTTGCGCGGCCCGTGCACCCCGTCCACGCGCACCAGCTCGATGTCCGAGGTGGCCGACGGGCCCGCGATCCACGTGGTGGGCCGGGTGGGGTTCTCGCCCAGCACGGCCACGGCCTCGGGGAGGGTGGCCTTGATGGCGTCGGCTTCGAGCACGACGACGTGCGTGTCCGGCACCAGCGTGATCGCGCGCCGGCCCTGATCGGGCTGGCCGTCAAGCATGATCGTGCCCGAGTTAGCCACGGCCACGCGCGAGGCGGTGAGGACGGCGTCGATGGAATCAAGCTCGGCCTTGGAAAGCGCCGGCTCGTCCACGCGAACCTCCCGGCCCTTGCCGGCGGCCTCCTGCCACTCGGCGGGCAGGCCGGCGGGCACTACCACGCTCGAGCAGTCGTCGAGCAGCTCGTCGATCGCGGCGGCGATCCCGTCCGGACTCACGCGCTTGACCACCGCGGTGTAGTCGATAAGGGCCTCTTCCATCTCGTCGATGACGACCGCGCGCGAGGCGTCGGTGCCGAAGCGGTAGTCGCGCGGGATCTCCGGGGTGGGGATCGGGCCGACGTTACGGATGCGGTTCAAAATCACGTCCTTGGCGCTCATCGCGCACCTCCTTCATGGCCGCCACAGCAGCCCTCCGAGCCTTTGCCACCGCAGCAGCCCTCTTCGTGCCACCAATCGCGGAAGGATTGTGCGGGCGGGGCGGGGATGTCGCGGGCGCGGGTCCAGTCCTTGGCCACCGGCAGGGGCAGGTAGCCGATCTTGCGATCCTTGCCGGCGGCCACACGGCCGGTGGTCACGGCCTTGCCGGCCGCCTCCATGGCCTTGCCCGATCTCATGATCTTGGACGTGGCCTTCATGCCGATGTCCCACTTGTCGGGGATGCCGCCCCGGTTGGCTTCGGCGTACTTGTGGCGCAGGTGGACCAGGATGTCGGGGATGTTGATCTTGACCGGGCACACGTCGTAGCACGCCCCACACAGGGTCGAGGCGAACGGGAGTGTGGAGGCCGGGTCCTTGCGGTCCGTGGCGCCCAGCAGCTGCGGGGTGAGGATCGCGCCGATCGGCCCGGGGTAGACCGAATTGTAGGCGTGCCCGCCCGTCACCCGGTACACGGGGCAGATGTTCATGCAGGCCGCGCAGCGGATGCATTTGAGGGCTTCACGGCCCACCGGGTCGTGCAGCACGTTGGTGCGCCCGTTGTCCATGAGGATGAGGTGGAACTCCTGCGGGCCGTCGCCCTCCGTGACGCCCGTCCAGAAGGAGGTGTAGGGGTTCATGCGCTCGCCGGTGGCGGAGCGGGGCAGGAGCTGGGAGAACACCTCGATGTCCTGGAAGTGCGGCACCAGCTTTTCGATGCCCATGACCGTGATGAGGGTTTCGGGCAGGGTGAGGCACATGCGGCCGTTGCCCTCGGATTCGTAGATCGCCACGGTCCCGGTCTCGGCCACGCCGATGTTCGCGCCCGAGATCGCCACCTTCGCGGAGAGGAACTTCTTGCGCAGGTGGGCGCGGGCCGCCATGGCGAGCACGCGCGGCTCGTGGGTGAGCTCCCCGGCGTCGTCCATGCGCGCCTCGAAGATCGCCTTGACCTCGGCGCGGTTGCGGTGGATCGCGGGCACGACGACGTGCGAGGGCATGTCCTCCGACAGCTGGACGATCATCTCGGCCAGGTCGGTCTCCCACGCCTGGATCCCGCGCTCGCCCAGGTATTCGTTGAGGTTGATCTCCTGCGTGGCCATGGACTTGACCTTGACCACCTCGTCCACGCCCTTCGCCTTGACCAGGTCGTAGACGATGCGGTTGGCCTCATCGGCGTCGCGCGCCCAGTGCACGACGCCGCCCTTGGCGGTCACGTTCGCCTCGAACTGTTCGAGCAGCTCGACCCAGTTCGCGGCCACGGTGCGCTTGATGTTCGACGCCGATTCGCGCAGCGCCTCCCAGTCGGGCATTTCCTCCACGCGCGTGTTGCGCTTGGTGCGGATCTTGCCGGTGGCATACCCGAGGTTGCGCCGCATCTGCGTGTTGCGCAGGGTTTCCTCTGAGCCTTCACGGAAGGACTGACCCCAGCGGAGCGGGTCGTTGGGAATGGGGTGGCCGGGCACCCAGCCGAGCTCGGTTTCGGCGATGTCCTTTTCGGCCCAGTCGGCGGGGTTGAGCCCCAGCTTCGAGCCCAGTTCCTTGATGTTCAACATTAGGCACCTACCTTCGTGGTTGTGGCCGGGGCGATGAACGGGTCATCCTGGCTGCCGGCGAGCACCTCGGCCAGGTGCATGGCGCGGATTCCGGAGCGTGTGCGGGACAGGCCGCCGGCGATGTTCATGAGGCACGAGTAGTCGCCGGCCACGAGGATTTCGGCGCCGGTGGACTTGATGTTGGCCATCTTGTCGGTGAGCATGGCCGAGGACACGTCGGGGTTCTTCACCGAGAACGTGCCGCCGAAGCCGCAGCACACGTCGGCGTCGGGAAGCGGGACGTAGTCGATGCCCTCCACGGCCTGGATGAGCTGGAGCGGCTTGTCGCCCACCTTTGCCACGCGCAGCGAGTGGCAGGTGGTGTGGTAGGTGACGCGGTGGGGGAAGTAGGCCCCGACGTCGACCATGCCGAGCACGTCCACGATGAGTTCGGGCAGGTCGTACGTCTTCTCGGCGATCTTCTCGGCCTTGGTGGCGAGGTCCGTGTGGCCGAGTTCGCGGGCCACCATCGCCTGCTGGGTGCGGATCGAGCCGGTGCACGAGCCGGAGGGGGCCACGATCGCGTCCCACTCGCCGTCGAGCACGGGGGCGAACGTGCGCACGTGATTCTCAATGAGGGGCAGGGCCTCGGGGTAGTAGCCGGTGTTGATGTGCATCTGGCCGCAACATGCCTGATCCTCGGGGAAGACGACCTCGTGGCCGAGGCGGCGGAGGAGATGCACCGTTGCTTGCGCGGCCTGCGGGAACATGAGGTCGTTCATGCAGGTGGAGAAAAGCGCGATTCTCATGGTGAACCTTTCTATGCGATGAGGAATCCGAGGATTCCGTTGGAGGCGAGGACCGTGATGAGGCCCAGCAGGACGATGAGGGTAAGAGAGTAGGGGGCGGCCTTGCGCAAGATTTCCGACTCGGAGCCCTCGGACTTCACGGCGCCTGCCGCGATCGCGAGGTTCTGGGGGCTGACGATTTTGCCGATGCCGCCGCCGATCTCGTTGACGCCGAGGAGGAGGCGGGTGGGCAGGTCGGCCGCCTGGGCGGCGGTGGCCTGCAGGTTTCCGAACAGGGCGCCGGCCGAGGTGGCCGAGCCGGTCACGGCGGTGCCGATCCAGCCGAGCATGGGGGAGAGGAAGGCGAAGGCGGCGCCCGTGCCGGCCAGCCACGCGCCGATCGCCACGGTCTGGCCGGAGAAGTTCATGACGTAGGCCAGGGCCATGACCAGGCAGATCGTGAGGATCGCGATGCGCAGGTTGACCACGGTGGTGACGAGCGTGCGCATGCCGGTGGCAAACGGCAGCTCGAAACGTCCCTCCGAGCGCGAGTACGCGATCGCCACCACCAGACCGGTGAAGAAGAGCATCGTGCCGGGCGAGGACAGCCAGGGCAGGGTGAAGGTCACCGACGTGTTCTGCTGGCCGTTCAGCCCCATGACGTCGGCCAGGCCCGGCCAGACGAAGGAGATGTCGGTGGAGGCCAGGGCGGCCGGCACGTCCACCCCGATGCGCCACAGCTTGGCCACCGCGAAGACGATGACCACCAGCCAGTACGGCAGGAGGCCGAGCATGATCCGGCTGCCCGAAAGTTGCTCGGTGGGCGCGGGGGAACGCAAGTCCTCGGGCGTCGTCGGCGTCCAAAAACGTAGCAGCGCGGCGAGCGCGGCGAAGGAGAGCAGGGAGCCGACCACGGCGGCGAGCTCGTAGGACAGGAAGTTGGAGGTGAGCCCCACGCCGGCGGCCATGCCGGCCCAGGCGACGATCGCGGCGAGCCAGCCGTCCTTGATCCCGCGCATGCCGTCCATGATGAACAGCATGAGGAAGGGGACGATGATGAGCAGGATCGGGGTGATGCGGCCCATGGTGGCGCCCACCAGGTTCGGGTCTTCGCCGCCGAGTTTGGCCACGGTGGTGACCGGGATCGCCATCGCGCCGAACCCGACGTTGAGAGCGTTGCCTACCATGACGGCGAGCGCGGCGCGGATCGGGGGCAGGCCGAGCGCCCACATCATCGTGCAGGCGATCGCCACGGGGGCGCCGAAGCCGGCCAGGCCCTCGAGTAGGCCGCAGAACGCGTAGCCGATGAGGAGGCCCTGGATGCGCTTGTCTCCTTTGCCCACGGCCGAGAAGACGGCCTGGACGTCGGCGGCGCGGCCGGAGCGGTCGGTGAGGTTGTACAGCCACACGGCCATCACCACGATGTAGATGATCGGGATGAGGCCGAAGGCCGCGCCTTCAACGGCGGACATGCCCGCCATCGCCGCCGGCATGTCGAAGCCGACCGTGGCCACGATCAGCGCCACCACAAGGGCGCCGAGCGCGCACCAGTGTGTGGGGATGGAAAACACCCCGAGCGCGACGAAGAAGAATACGAGGGGCAGGAGGCTAACAAGAGCAGTGATCAGCGACGACCCGGCGATCGCCGTGGTCGAAGGCTGAAAGAGTGTAAGCGCAATCATAAACATCCTTGTTGTCGATTTCTTCTCCCTACCTTAGTGAAACACTTCGCGCGCACATAGCCAGGATCTGGGAAAATGTCCGTCTTTACGTCAGAGTTTGCTTGCGCAAATCGTGAGGTCTGAGGAGGGCGGTCCCGCGGCTGTACCACGGTATGACGGGCGCGCAGAGGGTCGAGTCATAGGATTGTCCTATGCATACATCGATGGACGTGGACCTACCGTGTCAGCCCGCGCGCGCCAGCCAAGAGGCAGTCGCGCGTTTCTTCACCTTCCTCCTTCAGGTGGTGGCCGTGTGGAATATCGTGGGCCTGCTGGTTGAGCGCATCGCTCCCGGCACCGCGGCCGCGATCTCGGACTTCTTTTGGCTGACGAACATCTACTCCGACCCCTCCCTCATCTGGGGCCTCATCAACGCCATGCTGGCCTCCGGCTTCATGCGCCGCCAGCGCGCCGCGATGATTGGCTTCCTCGTCGTCTTCCAGGTGACCACCCTCGCCCTTGCCGTGGCGGTCATCCCAATGTGGCACGACCTTGCCGAGCTGGGCGTGGAGCGCCTGGAATACTTCCTCTTTGTCGCCGCCACACTCTTCGCACTCGCGTCGATCATCGTGCTGTTGTGGGCGCGCGCGGCGTTCCCGGGGCGGCTCGTACGCGGGGCATGGTGGCGGGCGCTCGCGGTCGGCCTCGGCGGGCTTGGCCTGGGATTCGGGTACGGCTTCCTCAGCGCCGTCATGGTCCACCACATGCCCTACCTCGACGCGGCGAAGTGGGCGGCCGCCGCGATCGTTAGCGCCGACCCGACCGGCCACCCCTACGACGTTTCCTACGACGCCGGCTGGTGGACCTTCCTCATCGTTGAGATCATCGTGGTCGCCGGCCTGCTTGGCGCGATCTCCACCTTCTTTCGCGCCGACGCCCGCCAGGTGGCCCGCCAGGTTGATTCGGCGGTCACCGCGCGCACGATACTCCTTCACGATGACGACGCCGACTCCCTGTCCTACTTCGCCACCCGCGACGACCGCCGGCTCACCACCAGCCCCAACGGCCGGGCGGCGATCTCGTGGAAGGTGACCAACGGCGTGGCGTTGGCGGGCGGCGACCCGCTGGGTGATCGGCGCTCGTGGCCGGAGGCGATTGCCACCTGGCAGTTGGTGGCCCGCCGCTACAGTTGGGTGCCCGCCGTTATTTCCGCCTCCGAAGAGGGCGCCCGCGCCTACCAGGACGCCGGCATGCACCTCATCGCGATGGGGGATGAGTCGGTCATCTACCCCGCCGACTTCTCCCTGTCGAAGAACAAGCCCGTCCGCCGCGCGATCGCCGGCCCGCGCAATGCGGGCTACACCGTGAAGATCCGCCGCCAGGAGGAGATCGACGCCGCCGAGCTGGCCGAGCTGGCCGCCTGCGCCGAGCGTTGGCGCGTGGGCGACGAGCGCGGCTTCTCCATGGCGCTCGGCCGGCTGGGCGACCCGCGCGACCCCCGCATCCTCGTCGTCACCGCCCACGACGCCGGGGGCGAGGTCCGCTCCCTTCTCACGTTCGTACCGTGGGGCAAGCGCGGGGTGTCGCTGGACCTCATGCGCCGCTCGCCGGACGCGGCCTCCGGCGTCAACGAGCTCATGATGACCGAGCTCATGCAGAACGCCGAAAACCTTGCGATTGACCGTATCTCGCTCAACTTCGCCATGTTCCGCTCGGCCTTCGAGGTCAGCGAGCGCGTGGGCGCCACCCCGTTGCAGCGCCTCAACTACCGCATCCTCATGCTGGCCTCGCGCTGGTGGCAGTTGCACTCGCTGTACGAGTCGAACGCCAAGTACAACCCGGTGTGGAAGCGCCGCCTCATGTGTTACAGCTCGGCCCAGCAACTCACCCGTACCCTCATCGCGTGCGGGCGGGCCGAAGGCTTCGTGCCCGACGCCCCCCAGGCCTTCCGCCGCCGCAACGCCGCCCAGGAGTCGGCAACGTATGTGGGCGACGTTGTGGCGCGCATGCAACCTATCCTCGACGAGCTGCTCAACCCGCCTGCGATCGAGCCCAAGCGCAACGAGCAGCAGCGCGTGCGAATCGCCAAGCTCGCCACCCTTGAGGCGGCCGGCATGGATGCCTACCCGCCCGCCGTCTCGCACACGGCCTCGATCGCGCAGGTCAAGCGGGGTCCGGTTGCGTTCGGGCCTGGCGCGGACGCAACGGGCGCTGTTGACGCGACGGGCGCGGACGGCGTCGTGGGCGAGATCTCGATCGTGGGGCGCATCCTGCGCATCCGCGACCACGGCGGCATCATTTTCGCCGATCTGCGCGAGGGCACCGACGAGCTGCAGATCAGCCTCGAGCGCTCAGGCGCGGCCGACATGGCGCTGTGGCGTGCGGGCGTGGACCGTGGGGACGTGGTGTCCGTGACCGGGCGCCTCGGCGTCTCCCGTACCGGCGAGCCCACCTTCGCAGTGGAGTCTTGGACCATGGCGGCGAAGTCGCTGGTGGCGCCGCCGGACAAGTTCCGCGGCGTGGCCGACCCCGAGGCCCGCCTGCGCAACCGCCACATGTACCTGGCCACCGACGCGGGGGCGTGGACGCGCCTGTACACGAGGTCGGCGGCGGTGAAGGCCGTGCGCGACTTCCTGGCCGTCCGGGACTACATCGAGGTCGAGACCCCGATCCTCCAACGCGTGCACGGCGGCGCGAACGCCCGTCCGTTCGCCACCCACATCAACGCTTACGACCTCAACCTCACCATGCGTATCGCCCCCGAACTGTTCCTCAAGCGGCTGTGCGTGGCGGGCGTGGAGCGTGTGTTCGAACTCGGACGCAACTTCCGCAATGAGGGCGCCGACTCCACGCACAACCCCGAGTTCACGTCGCTCGAGGCATACGAGGCCTACGGCGACTACCTCACGATGCGCGACCTCACCCGCGAGCTCATCATCGCCGCCGCCACCGCGGTGCACGGCTCGCCGCGCGTGCCGCGCCCGGGCGGCGGCTGGCTCGATATCTCCGGCCCGTGGCGCTCAATCACGGTTCACGACGCCGTCTCCGAGGCCTGCGGCCAGCGCGTCACCGCCGAGACGAGCGCGGAGGAGCTGCGTGAGCTGTGCAAGAAGTTCGACATCGAGGTGGGCCTGCACGCTACGCCCGGCGCGATGGTGACCGAGCTGTACGACGAGCTGGTGGAGTCCCAGACCGAGGAGCCGACCTTCTACCTCGACTTCCCCGTGGAGACCTCGCCGCTCACCGCCCCGCACCGCTCCGTTCCCGGGCTGGCCGAGCGCTGGGACCTCGTGGCCTTCGGCATGGAGCTCGGCACCGCGTACACCGAGCTGACCGACCCGATCGACCAGCGCGACCGCCTCACCCGCCAGTCCCTGCTGGCTGCCGCCGGGGACGCCGAGGCGATGGAGGTTGACGAGGAGTTCTTGAGCGCCCTCGAGTTCGGCATGCGGCCCACCGGCGGGCTCGGGATTGGCATCGACCGGCTGACGATGTTCCTGGTGGACGGCACGATCCGCGACACGCTGGCGTTCCCGTTCGTCAAACCCGCCCAGTAGGGTGCCGGTGCCGGTGCCGGCGGGTCAGTTGGCGGGCGGCTGGCGAGTAGATGGGCCGGCCAGGATCAACTCCGCCACCTCGGCCGGGTGCGTGAGCGGGAACAGGTGGTTCCAGCCGCGTGCCTCGATGAGCTCGCTACCGATCTGGCGCGCGAACGCGCGCTGGGCCGAGCGATGCGAGCTCGCCCCCGGGTGGGGGAGAGCGCACACGTGCAACGTGGGCGGAAGCGGGTGCCCCAGCTTCTGAGAGATCCGATCCTGCAGGCGGGCAAGCTCGGCGAGCTGGAAGGTGATGGCCTCGAGGCCGGCGGGCGTGCCGTAGCGCGCCTGCCGCTCGGCCCCGGAAATCGGGTCCTTCCCCGTCAGGGCAAGCATGGCCGCCGCGCGGGCCAGCGCTCCGAGCGGGGCGGCGAACCGGGGAACGCGTACGTGGGAGCTGGCCTCGCCGAGGGTGGTGGGGTCGAGCAGGGTGAGAGAGTCTGCGCCGTCCAGGGCTAAGGAGAGGGCGGCGAGCCCGCCGAGCGAGTGGCCGATAAGGTCGAGCCGCTCGGTGCCGCGGTCGGGGAGTCCGAGGGCGCGCGGCAGATCCTCCGAGGTGAGGGGCACGGCCCACTGGTCGGCCACGATGACGCGCCCGCGAAGGAGCGCGGCGAGCGGCGCGTAGTCACGCGGAGCGAGAGCCAGTCCGGGCAGGATCACCCACATGTCCACCTCCCATCCGCGCCGCAATCATCAGCATGAGGACGACGGACGCCGCCACCTGCACGCGCTGCGCGATCCCCACCGGCCACCCGGCAGCGATCGTCACGAGCTCCACGCCCATCGCCCCCACCACCACGGCCCCCACGGCCTGCATCACCCGCGTGCCGGCGAGCAGCGCGCCCACCGCCACCGCGACCAGTCCGAGCCCCGCCAGCGACGACGTCACCGTATGGGCGAGGTGGCTGAACGACGTGCCGGCCTCGAGTTGTGCCCGGCACGAGGGCACGGATTCGGCACAGTCCATGGGGAAGGCGGCGTCCAACACGGTGGCGATTCCGGCCAGCGCCATCCCGCCCGGCACCAGTGCTACGAGCACCCGCTCCGGCACAAGCCCGGCCAGCCGGCCGCCAACCCCGGCACCGCCCGCCGCGCCCGGTAGCCCGCCGCGCGCTCCCGCCAGCCCCGCATCCAGCTCACCCGCGTGACCTGACCCCCAGCGCACCCCGGGCAGGAGGTCGCGCGCCGCGCCACGGCGTCGTGACCACAAGTAAAACCCGACGGCCGCGAACGCCACCCCCGCAGCCGCATCCATCGAGCGCACGAGCGCGGAGGACGCCTGGTCCGCCGCCGACAGCTCGGACAAATACGACACCGTGGGGGAGAGCGGGTAGCCGAGGGCGGCCTCGGTCAGAACGCTGGCATAGGCCAGCGCCCCCAGGGTCAAGGCGATCGCGGCAATTAACACGCATCAAACCTAGCGCGCCGCGCCCTGACCCCCATCAGCCCACCGGATGAAGCGAGGGCACGATGAGGGAGAACAGATCCTTGGGGTCGTCGGGTTCGGCGACCAGCTCGATGTCGTCGAAGTAGCTGGTGCCGGCCACGGAGTCGCGCGTGTAGCGCAGGGCGGAGAAGTCGCTCATGGCGAAGCCAACGGAGTCGAACAGGGTGATCTCGTCTGCCGACGTCCGCCCGGGCGCCTTACCCGCCAGGACGTCGGCGAACTCGGTCACGGGGAAGTCCGGGGCCATCTGCTGGATCTCGCCCTCGATGCGGGTTTGCGGGGTGAATTCCACGAACACAGTGGAGCGCTCAAGGATCGCGGCTTCGAGCTCGGTTTTGCCCGGACAGTCCCCGCCGATCGCGTTGAGGTGCACGCCGGACCGCACCTGCGCATCCGACAGGATGGTGTTGTTGGCCTTGTCGGCGGTGCAGACGGTGATGACGTCGGCCCCGGCCACGGCGTCGTCCACGCTGTCGCACACCGTGATCGTAAAGCCCAGCGGGGCGAGGTTGCGGTGGAATTTTTCCATGGCGTGCGGGTCGATGTCGTAGATGCGCAGCTCCTCCAGGCCGAGCGCGGCGCGCATGCCGAGCGCCTGGAATTCCGACTGCGAACCCGAGCCGATGAGGGCGTGGACGCGCGAGTCCGGGCGGGCCAGCGTGCGTGCCACGAGCGCGGAGCACGCGGCCGTGCGCAGGGCGGTGAGCAGGGTCATCTCGGCGAGGAAGGTCGGATAGCCGTTGTCGACGTCGGCGAGCACGCCGAACGCCGTGACCGTCTGGAAGCCGCGCGCTGGGTTGGACGGGTGGCCGTTGACGTACTTGAACGAGTACTCCTCCGAGTTCGACGTGGGCATCAGCTCGATCACCCCGATCGGGGAGTGGCTGGCCACGCGCGGGATCTTCTCGAACGAGTCCCAGTTGAGGAAGTCGGCTTCGAGGTAGTCCATCATCCCGGAGATGATCTTCTCCACGCCGGTGCTGAAGATCCAGCGCGACATGTTCGTCACGTCAACGAAGGTGGTCATGGGTGATCCTTTCGCGTTGTTCATCACATCGTAGCGCGCCGCCGGGGGCGTGGCTAGGCGGTCCGCCCGCGGGCTCGGCGGTGGCGGCGGGGGCCTTTTTCACGACGCCGTGGCGCGGCTTTTCCGGGCTTTCTCCCGATGCCGCGCGGGGGCGTTGGGTGCGGGTCGCGGCCGGCGGGGTGGGCGCCTTACGTGACCGGTTGCCGCGCGCATGTCGCTAAGCTGATCGGCCCTCCGTTCGACGCGCCGGCGGAGAGTGCGTAGGCTGAAACGGTTCAGATGGCAACGAGAGTGCGAGGAGGTTGCCATGAGCAAGCGCGGGCTCCTCATCGGGTGCGTGGCCCTCGGTGTCGCTATGCTCCTCGCCGTTGCCATCGGCCCGATCCTCACCCCGCCAGCCGACGTCGCCGCCGCCCTCTCCCGTGCCATCACCGGCGCTGATGCCCCCGCCTCCGACGCCCTCATCACCCACATCCGCCTCCCACGCGTGCTCATGGCCGCGCTCGTGGGCGGGGCGCTCGCGGTGGCCGGGGCTGCCATGCAGGCCGTGTTCCGCAACCCGCTCGCCGAGCCGGGGATCACCGGGGTGGGGACGGGAGCGGCCGCGGTCGCGGTGGTCGTCATCGTGTCCGGGGCCTCGCTCGCGCATCCGGCCCTGCTGCCGCTCGGCGCGTTCGCCGGGGCGTTGGCCGCCACTGGGCTCGTGCAGCTGGTGGGGGCGCGCGGCCCGCGGGCGTCCACGGCCACGATCCTGCTGGTGGGCGTGGCTCTCAACTCCTTCCTCGGCGCTATCATCGCCGCCACGATCGCCAACGCCCCCGACGCCGAAAACGCCCGCTCGGCCATCTTCTGGCTGAACGGCGACCTCGCCGGGCGCACGATGTCCGACGTCGCGCTGGTAGTGGCGCCCGTGGTGATCGGCGCGATCGGCGTGGGCCTACACGCCCGCGAGCTCAACATGCTCTCCCTCGGCGCCTCGACGGCCCAGAGCTCGGGGGTGGCGGTGCGGCGGGTGTCGCACACGGTGCTGGCCTTCGCGGCGCTCGCCACCGCCGGTGCCGTGGCTACCACGGGCGTGATCTCGTTCGTCGGGCTGGTGGTGCCCCACCTCATTCGTCTGGCGCGCGGGGAGAACTACCGGATGCTCATCCCCGCGTCCTTCATCTTCGGCGCGGTGTTCCTCATCGTCGCCGACACCGTAGCCCGCATGATCTTCACCCCCGTGGTGCTGCAGACCGGGGTGGTGACGGCACTGGTGGGCGCGCCGATGCTGCTCTTCCTCGTGCTGAGGGAGGGGCACCGATGAGCGGGGCGAGCGCCGGGCAGCCGGTTGCTGGGCGCGCGGCGGCCGCGGTCAGCCTGCGCGGCCTTCGGGCCGGCTACGGCGACCGGCCCGTGCTGGACATCGCCCACCTCGAGCTCGGCGCCGGCCGGATCGTGGGTCTCATCGGTCCGAACGGCGCGGGCAAGTCCACGCTGGTCAAGGCCATCCTGGGGCTGGTGCCGGCTGAGGGTGTGGTGGAGGTCGGCGGGGAGAGCCTTGCCCGACTCTCTGCGCGCCGGCGGGCCGAGCTCGTGGCCTACCTCGCCCAGGAATCCCTGCGCGGCTCGGCCTTCACCGGCCGCGAGGTGGTGGAGATGGGCCGGTATGCCGCCCTCCCGCGCTTCGGTTCGCTTTCCGCCGACGACGACGCCCGTGTCGCGTCCGCCCTTGCCGCCACCGGCGCGCTGGCCTGGGCCGAGCGCCCCACCCGGCAGACCTCGGGAGGTGAACGCCAGCTCACCGGCCTGGCCCGCGCTCTCGCACAGGACGCGCCCCTGCTCTTGCTGGATGAGCCGGTCTCCGCGCTCGACCTGTCCCACGCCGTGGCCGTGCTCAAGGTGCTACGGCCCTGGGTGGCGGCCGACCGGCGTCGGACCGTGATCGCCGTCCTGCACGATCTCACGCTCGCCGCCCGGTTCTGTGACGAGCTAGTCCTCCTCCAGCCCCGGCTGGGAGGGGCGCGGGTGCGGGCCCGCGGCACGCCAGGCGAGGTGCTCACTCCCGAGGCGATCAAGGAGATCTACGGCACGCCCGTGGACGTCCGGCCCTCCCCGGTCACCGGCACGCTCGTCGTCACCCCGCTCTAGCACCGCTCACGCAGTCTCCGCGAAGCCCCTGATCACATGCCCTCCTATCAATTTTCGACTCACGAAAGGTCAACATCATGAAGAAACTCCTTGCAGCCGCAGCCGTCCTGGCCCTCGCAGCGTGCTCCCACGCGCCGGCGAGTTCGGGGGAGGCCGGGCCGTCGGCGTCGGGAAGTGCCGAGACCACAACCCAAACCGATGAGCCTACGGACACCGTGACGGAGACCAGCGCCTACACGCGCATCGTGGCCACCAGCCCCGAGACCAGCGACATGGCCCTCATGCTCGCTGGGCCGGAGAACGTGGCGGTGATTTCGGCGTCGGCGGCGTCGCCGATGGGGCAGAACCCGGAGCTCGCGCGGCAGGTGACCGAGCGGCTCGAGACGGGCATCAACCCCGACGCCGAACAGATCCTGTCCTACAACCCGGACCTGGTGGTGATGACGGCGCGCTTCGAGTCGGAGAGCGGGGTGGCCGAGCAGCTGCGCGCAGCCGGCGTGGAGGTGCTCGACTTCGACGGCCACGAGTTCGACACCCCGGAGCTGTACGCGGCGGCGGTGGAGAAGATGGGCGAGAAACTGGCGATGCCGGTCACGGCCGCGGGGCTGACGAACGATTTCCTGGGGCGGATCGCGCAGATCGACGCCGAGGTGGCGCAGGTTGAGAGCAAGAAGAGCCCGGCGGTGCTCGAGCTCATCGCGCGCGGGGGCAAGGTCATGGCGATGGGCGTGAACAACGTGGTGCCCGGCCTGGCGATCCGCGCGGGCGCCACCGACGCCGGCGCGGCCGCCGGCATCACTCGTACCATGCCGATCGACGCCGAAACCCTGCTCAAGGCCAGCCCCGACATCTTGTTCGTGGAGGATTTCATGGGCGCCGGACTTGAGCCCTTCGAGGATCTGCTGGGCAACCCGGCGCTGGCCGACGTGCCCGCGATCAGGGACGGGCGCGTGGTGCTACTGCCGATGAACGAGGCCTCCTCCACGGCCGGCCTGCAGATGGACAAGGGCTACGCCACGATCGCTACCGAGGTGCAAAAGTAAAGGTGAGGGGTTAGTCCTCTTCAGGGAGCACCTTCTCCTGCGGGATGTCGGGAAGCTCGGTCATCTCCTCGTCGCCCTGGCGGAGCGTGCGGTAGACCGACCAGGCGATCGCCATGAGCGGGATCGCAATCACCGCGCCCACCAGGCCGCCGGCGAAGCCACCTGCCGCCACGCCGATCGCCACCACGATCGGGTGAAGCGCCACCTGGCGGCCCATGATAAGCGGCTGGAGGAGGTGCCCTTCGATCTGGCCAATGCCCGCGATGCCCACGCCCACGACGATGAACTTGACCAGGCCGCCCGACGCCAGCGCTACGATCATCGCCACCACCATCGCCGCCGGTGCGCCGACCAGCGGAATGAACGTGCCGATCAACACCAGGACGGCGAGCGGGGCTGACAGCGGCACGCCCACGATTGACAAGAAGATGAAGGCCAGGATCCCGTTGATGATCGAAATGATGACGGTGCCGCGGGCGTACCCGGAGAAGGCCACCCAGCCGGCCGTCGCGCCCAGGTGGCTGCGGTAGCGGTTGCGCGCCGGGAGCAGGTTCAAGAACCACAGCCACATCTGAGGGCCCTGGGCAAGGAAAAAGAAGGTGACGAACAGCGACAGAGCCAGGATCGTCATGACGACGGCGAAGTTCGAGGCGTTGGCCAGCACGGTCTGCGCGATGGCGCCCGCGTTGGACTGGATCCAATCCGTGCCCGTGGACACGGCGTTCGAGATCGCCTCGGACAGGTCCTGGCGGGACAGGTGCCAAGGCAGGTTGTCGCGGGTGAAGAAGTCGAGGATGGAGTTCACGCCGTCCTGAAACTGATTGGCCAGCGAGTCCCATTCGTTGGCCACCGAGTAGACTACGTAGCTGACCATCCCGCCGAACACAATGAAGCCAAACAGCATGGCGAGCGCGGTGGCAGCCGTGCGGGGCATGTACTTCGACAGCCACGATACGATCGGGTAGAGCACGGCGGTGAGCACGAAGGACAGGAAGACGCCCAGGAACACCTCGGTGACCGCGCCCAAGATCCACGCGATCGCCACGATCACGATCCCCAGGCCGATCAGCATCCAGGAGGCGAGCCCATACTTGGCCAGCCAGTGCGGCACGCCCAGCGCCGAGTTCATCGCCGCCGGGGGCGCCACCATGCCACCCCACGTGCCAGTGGATTTCCCCGCGGCGATCGCGGCCACCTGTGCCTCATCCGTAGCCACCTGCGCCTTCTCGGTTGACGCCTTTTTGCGCCCACAATTCCAATTCATCATGCCTTCGAGCCTACTCGCTTGTGCCGGTGGGCACGACCCGTCCCGCCGCCCCGCCTGGCGGGAGAGAAATCGCATAGTCTGCGCCCAATACTGGAATATATGCGGAATTTATTCAAAGAATGGAGGTATGGAAGAAAAGAATCAGGACGTAAACTGGAGCGAACCGCTCGACGCTAACTCATCAGCCACCTCGGAGCTCGCCGCGCTCCTGTCAGTGGAAAAGGAAATCAACGCGGCAGACATTCAAGAAAAACCAGTCGAACTTGCCTCCGAAACCGCCGACGGCTCCATCAGCTGGCCCGTGGTCATCCCCGCGATGGCACTGGTGATCGCGGTGGTCGCCTGGGGACTCGGCGCCCCGGACAACTTCGAAAACGCTGCCTCGGCCATGTTCAGCTGGGTACTTGAGAACCTGGGGTGGGCGTTCGTCTTGTTCTCCACGGTGTTCGTGGTATTCGTCGTCGTGATCGCCGCCTCGAAATTCGGCTCGATCCGGCTTGGCGCCGCGAACGAGCAACCGGAATTCTCCAACACGTCGTGGGTGGCGATGATGTTCGCCGCCGGCATGGGGATCGGCCTCATGTTCTACGGCGCCTCCGAGCCGCTCGCTTTCTACCGCGACGGCGTGCCCGGCCACGAGCCCAACGAAGTGGGCACCGCGATGGCCACCGCGATGTTCCACTGGACCCTGCACCCGTGGGCCATGTACGCGATCGTGGGCCTCGCGATCGCCTACTCGACCTACCGGATCGGGCGCAAGCAGCTGATCTCCGCCGCCTTCACTCCGCTGATCGGGGAGAAGCACGCGAACGGCGCGCTGGGTAAGGCCATCGACTCCCTGTCCGTCTTTGCCACTGTGTTCGGCACCGCCTGCTCGCTCGGGCTGGGCGCCCTGCAGATCCGGGCGGGCCTGACCGCGGCCGGTATCGTGGAGAATCCGGGGACCGGGCTGATCGTGGCGATCGTGTCCGTGCTGACCCTGGCCTTCCTGCTCTCCGCAATGTCTGGCGTTGGGCGTGGCATCCGCTACCTGTCGAACGCGAACATGGTCTTCGCCTCGATCCTCGCGGTCGCCGTCTTCATCCTTGGCCCCACGATCGCCCAGCTCAACCTTTTGCCCGGCTCGGTGGGCGCCTACCTGTCGCGCTTCTTCGAGATGGCCGGCCGCACCGCCGAATCCGCTAACGGCACTGCCGGAGATTGGCTGTCCGGGTGGACGATCTTCTACTGGGCCTGGTGGATCTCGTGGTCGCCGTTCGTAGGCATGTTTATTGCGCGGATCTCGCGCGGGCGCACGGTGCGCGAGTTTTGCATGGGTGTTATGTTCATCCCTGCCGGCCTGTCCACGGTGTGGTTCGCGATCTTCGGTGGGTCCGCGATCTCGATGGAGCTCGCCGGCGAGTCGATCTACGGCGATGGCAACGTGGAGTCGCAGCTGTTCAACCTGTTGCACTCGCTACCGGGTGGGTTCGTGCTTGGGTTGGTTGCGGTGTTGTTGCTCGCCACCTTCTTCATCACCTCCGCCGACTCCGCCTCCACGGTCATGGCCTCCATCTCCCAGGGCGGGAAGTCCACGCCTACCCCGTGGTTGTCCGGCCTGTGGGGTCTACTGACCGCGGCCATCGGGCTCACCCTGCTCGTGTCCGGCGGCGACAGTGCCCTCGGCAACATCCAATCGGTGACCATCGTGGCGGCCACCCCGTTCCTCTTCGTGGTGGTGGCGCTCATGTTTGCCCTGGTCAAGGACCTGCGCAACGATGTCGTCTACCTCGACCAGCGCTCCCAGGAGGCCTTCCAGCGCCAGCTCGCGATCGAACGCCGCCACCGGCGCGAGCGCGAGGAGGAGAAGCGGCTCAACCGAGCGCTGCGCCACGCGATGAGCCGCCGCGGGCCCCGGGAGCACAGCAAGACTGAGTAGTCCGCGCTGATCCTGTAAGTAACTGGTGAGTCTGGGGGCATTGCTGAAAACGGGGCTTTCGGGCTCAGATTCACCAATTAGCCACGCCGGGGCGTTTGCTGCCCCGCCACGTGGCCCGCAGGGCGGGCCAGCGGGAGTGGGTATGATGTGCGGGAACCGACTGAAGGCGGAAGTGACATGACCTCAACCCTTGACCAGCTGATCTTGGACGTGGCGGCGGCCGAAGCGCCGGGCGCCGCGTCCGTGGCGATCCTCGACGACCCCGCCGCCACCCTCCTGCGTAGCGCCCTTGATACCGCCGAGCGGGTGTGGGTGGCCTCGCGCACGGTGATGCAGGCGCGCGAGGCGGATCGGATGGCTCGTGAGCTGGGCGCCCGCGATCGCGTGCGGATCGCGGGCGCGGACGGTCCCCTGCGTCTCGATGAGTTCTTTACGGAAAAGATTGACGTGGCGCTCGGCCACACCCCGAAGTCGCTGGAGGAGGTTGCCTATCTCGCCGGGTCCGTGCCCGCCGGCGCCCTTATCTTCGGGGCGAATAACAAGCATATGGATCGCGGGCACAACGCCACGCTCGCCCGCTATTTCACTGACGTCCACGCCTCCCGCGGCCGCGGCAAGTTCCGTTGCCTTGTGGGCGCCGGCCGCACGGGCCAGGGCTACGAGCCGGCATCCCGTGAAACGGAGGCTGGGACGATCGTGGGCGTGGGCGGGGTGTTCTCTGGCGCGGAGGTCGACCACGGCGGCCAGCTACTGGCCGACACCGCCCTGGCCGAGCTTCGTGCCGAGCGCCGCAAGGCGAAGCTCGCCGCAAACCCGTGGGATTCCTGGGAGGCGCCGAGCGAGGTCGATACCGGCCGCAGCGTCGTCGACCTCGGATGCGGCAACGGAACCGTTGCCCGCATCGTGCTTGCCACCCTGCCCGACGCCACCGTGCTCGCCACGGATGCCGATGCCGACGCCGTCGTCTCCGCCAGCCTCACCCTCGCCGAGTTCGGAGACCGCGCCCGCGTGACCTGGGACGACGCCGCCGGGCAGGAGCCGACCGGGAGCTCCGACGTCGTGCTCCTCAACCCGCCCTTCCACGCGGGCACGGCGCTGGACGCCACGCTCGTCCAGGACCTGCTCGACGCGGCCGCGCGCCTCCTGCGCCCCGGCGGGCGTCTCTACATGGTCCACAACAACCATCTGCGCTACCGCCCGGAGGTGGAGCGGCGGGTGGGCCGCACGCGCCAGCTGGCCCGGAACGCGAAGTTCACGGTGCTGCGGGCAGACGTGCCGTTCGGTTCGCAGGTTTAGACCTTGACGTACCCGTAGCCCTCGGACTGGAGCTTGGCGATCTCCACGATGCCGGCGGGGACCACCTTGACGTATTCGGGGATGAGCTCTTCCTTGACTTGCCGCTCGCCGAGCGCGATCTGGCACACCACGAAGGACACGCCTTCGGCTTCGAGGCCGCGGATGCGGGCCATGCGGTTGGGGTCGGCTTCGAGTTGGGAGAAGGAGCGGACGGCCCCGCCGTTGGCGACCACCACTGCGCGGTGGCGGTCGTCGGCGCGGATGAAGTTGCGTACGGAGCGCAGGGTGAACGGCCAGCGGTCGTTCTCGTTGATGTGGAAGACGAGCTTGTAATCGGACATTCTTTTCCCCTTCGAAAATCCCGGCGTGTGCCGGTTGTCACCTGATTATTCTTCTGGTGCTCACACTACAATGTCCGCGGAGTATTTTCACGTCAAGATAAAGCCTTACCCTATCGGTTCTAGCGGGTGCCCGTGCGTCCGCCTGCCCGGCCCTCGTGTTCACGACGCCCGAGCCGCCCTGTCCGCCTGCGGGATCGCCTTGCCTTCACCCACCCCACAAGCGGCCTGGCTGCCGTGACGCAAAAGCTTTCGAGGTGGTGCCGTGGCGAATCAACACGCGTTCGCCTTGCTGGCGGCTCGCAACCCGGTCATGAAGGTGCTGGGCGCGGTGCTCGGGATCGTACTGACCGGCGTCGTCCTGTACTGGGTGTGGTTCGCCCTTGCGACGTCGACCAGAGCAGTGGCGACCAGACGGCGTTTGTGTGCGACCCCGTCAGCCAGACCGGCGGGAAGAACGGCATCCTTCTGGTCGGCGACGGCATGGACGACCAGGAGATCACCGCGGCCCGCAACTACGCGGTGAGCAACGGAAACAGATCGCCATCCTCCCCAAGGTGAGAGCATCTAGAACCAATCCTTGACGATTGCTGTGTGATCTTATGCTCACTAACAAAACGCCCGTAGGGGAGTACCCCTCAACGCCTTGCTGTTCAATTGTTGGCCGCCTCGGATAAGCGAAATCCGCGCAGTGTCGAAAGCAAGAAAAGTGCAGTATCCTAGATGCGAATGCTGTTAACTCCTTTACAAACCTGCCGACCCTGAGCCTGCGAGGCCGGCGGTGGAGAGTGTTCTTGCGCGCCGCCCCATCCTCCGGCTGCCGCAGAAGGCATATAGAAGATTGGAAGGACTTAGGGATGGATTTATCTAAAGCTTCGACACCGGGAAGGCGCTTTTTGCGTGCCCCGAGTGCTGCACTGACAGCCCTCGCCTTAACTCTGGGCGCATCTGCCGGATCCAGCCTCGTGACGGCCTCACCGGCGTCCGCGTCAACCTTCACCGGCGGCATCCGAGACACGTCCGGCGCGGTGGAGAAGGACGCCCAGAAGGCTTCCGACCTCCCGGCTGGATCGTGCGTTGTCTCTGAAAGCACTCCGGACGGCAGCCAGGCGGGTTTCACGTGGAAGACGTTGGAGCCAAGCGCAACGAGCCCCTCGAAAACCCTATGGGGCGTGAGTGTGTCTTTTGATAACTCGAAAGACCGCACATTCGCTGATTGGAGCTTCACCAATTCGGGTCTACTTGGCGGTGTTCTGGATGCCGGCGAGCTGCCCTCCATGGAAGTCGGTCAGACCTTCCTTGACAAGAACGTCACCCACAAGGCTGACGAGAACATTGAGATTACTGCGTCCGTCCGCCAACGAAACGTTAATATCTATGCAGAGCTGACCGAGGAGAAAATCAAACAGTTCGCCTCGGCCACTGCCGATAACCCTGTGCGTTACGGTTGGCAAAGTAACTACAAGAAAGAGAACCCGACCGGACCGTATGCCTCGCAAGGTAACAGTGCTGGATTCAGCGCTATCGTAAACCCGTGGCCGAGCGAGAACATCGAATGTAACCCGATCACGGTGTCGTGGGAGTCTTTCGAGAAGCACGTTATCGTCCCTGGTGTGGAAACCAAGGTCGGTAAGATCAACGTTCCTGCTGTCAAGGGCGAAGGCACGGACGATTCGATGTCTCGCATGGTCGTGGAGGCCTACGACGGCAACGGTAAGTTCATCGGCACCACCGACCCGGCAGCGTCCGGCGGTACGCAGAACCTGCGTATCGACGAAAAGACCGGCGAGATCTACTTCACCTGGCCTGAGTATCGCGGTACCGACTTGGCCACTGACAAGAACGTGAGCTTCTCCGTTCTGGCTAAGCCACGTACCGTGGACCAGCTCCAGGCTGCTGACAAGAACAACAATCTCTATGGCGAAGGCAAAGTCTTCGACAGCTCTAATTCGCTGACTCGCTACAACAAGGCGAACGTCATCGACTCGAAGGCCTTCTCCCTGGATGACACGGAGTACCACTCCCCGAAGTACGACAAGACCGAGGCTTCGATCATCTCCGGCGTCGATAGCGCTACCGGCCCGATTGCGACCGAGCCGCAGAAGGTCACCTTCACCCAGACCGCTGACCTGATTAAGAACTGGCAAAGAAGAAGGGCGACGGCGGCTTCGAAGCTAAGGTCACCCTCGACGAGAGGTACGTCTACGAGGGCTGGACCGTGGAGATGGACGAGGACTACAACGTCACCGTCACCGCCCCGGAGAATCCGCGTCCGGGCACCTTCGCGCGCCCTGTTATTACAGTGGAGTACTCCAACGGCTCCACTGACAAGCTTGAACTGCTCGTCGTTGTTGACCCGAACAACACCCAGGTCACCGACCTCGTACGCCCGGGTCTGACGAAGGGCACGATTGGCGACGAGCTGACCGCCCAGGTGGGCACGAAATCCATCATGAAGGGCTACAAGCCGGTTCACCCGGCTAAGTTCGAGATCGATGAGTCCACCGTTCCTGAAGGCTGGACTGTCACTATCGATGAGACCGGCAAGGTCACTGCGAAGGCCGACGACACCGTGGCGCCGGGCACCATCATCACCCCGAAGGTGAAGGCAACCTACCCGGACCAGACCACGGACGAAATCGAGACCCAGTTCCAGGCGATCGTTGACATCAAGATCCCGACCTACGGCACGGTGACCAATAAGCCGAGCGCCAAGGTCACTCTCAAGCCTACGGTTCCAGAGCGCGGCCTGAGTGGTAACACGACCGATGAGGCGCCGAAGCGCTACACGTTCAAGGACGGTAAGACCGAGTACACCCACACGGATGACAGCGGCACCTGGACCGTCAAGATTGACGAGAACACCGGTGAAATCACCACGACCATTCCTCGCACCGCTCCTGAGGGTTACATCCTGAACGTGCCGGTTCTTGCCTACTACGACAACGCTGACAAGCCGCAAGAGGTCAAGGGCGCCGTGGTCGTTCTGAAAGGCGATATCAATGCGTCATACGACGTGCAGACCACCGGCCCGAACCAGGCTGTGAACCACAACGTTCAAGACGCCCCTAAGGGGTCGAAGTTCTCGTTCGGTAAGGATGAGAACGACCAACCGATCACCGAGCAGGAGGTTGACGGCTGGAAGTACAAGGTCGACCCGAACACCGGTGTCGTCACTTCTACCCCTCCGGCAGATGCCAAGCCGGGTGACAGCAAGACCATCAACGTCACTGTTGAAACCCCAGACGGTTCAACTCCGTTGGTGCCTGTCACCACCGTGGTGAAGCTAACCAACAGCTGGGAAGCTGAGCCGACCTACCCTGTAGAAACGGTCTACCCGGGCGAGACCGCGACGCTACCAGTTGCTCTGGAAAAGCCAGACAACGTCAACGTCGCAAAGGAAAACCCCTACAAGCTGGGTGAGATTCCGGCCGGCTGGGATGTCCGCATTGACGAGAACGGCCAGGTAACCGCAACCGCACCTGCGGATGCAAAGCCGGGCGACCAGGTCAAGATTCCCGTCACCGTTTCCTACGAAGACGGTTCCACGGATACCGCTTACGCAGTGGTGAACGTTGTTGACGTTCCTACCCGTGAAGTTCCGTTCAAGGTCGAATACAAGTACGACGACACCATCCCTGCCGGCGAGTACAAGGTTGAGACCAAGGGCGAGCCGGGCTCAGAAAAGCAGAACAAGGACGGCAGCTGGGAGCAGACCAAGGCGCCGGTGAACGAGGTCGTCATCGTCGGCACTAAGCCTGCTAAGAGCGCCAAGGAAGTCACGTGGACGGTTCCGATCCCGTACCCGACCGAGGTTCGCGAGAACCCGGACCTGAAGCCTGGTGAAACCCGGGTTGTTCAGGAAGGTGAGAACGGCGAGAAGACCTATACCGCTAAGTTCACGGCCGAGGGCGATAAGGCTGAGGTAGCCGAGGAGAAGACCACCAAGGAGCCTGTCAAGCGGATCGTTGAGTACGGCCCCGGCCTAGCTCCGAGCGAGCTGGTGACCAAGGTCGAGAAGCCTGTTCCGTTCGAAACCGAGATCGTCTTTGACAACACCCTGGAAGAAGGTCAGCAGAAGGTTGATCAGAAGGGTGAACTCGGTACCGAGGTTGTGACTTCGACTCAGAAGATCGTGGACGGCAAGCCCTCGGGTGACCCGGAAGTGACGACTGAGCGCACCAAGGAACCGGTCAAGCAGATCATCCGCGTCGGCACCAAGACCACCACTGAAGGCACTCACACCAGTGAGTACACCAAGGACGTGCCGTTCGAGACAGAGGTCATCTTCGACGACACGATGGAAGCCGGGAAGCAGGAAACTGTTCAGGAAGGCAAGCTTGGTAAGGACAAGGTCACCACTACCCTGACCATCGAGAACTCGAAGGTTGTGGACTCCAAGACCGAAACCGAGCGTGTGACCGAGCCGGTCAAGCAGATCATCAAGGTCGGCACGAAGGGCAAGCCCGCCTCCACCGAGATCGAGTGGACTGAGAAGACTCCGTTCGACGTCGAGGTGCGCGTCAACCCTGACCTGCAGCCTGGTGAAACCAAGGTTGTCCAGGAAGGTAAGCAGGGCGAGGTCAAGCACACCGTCAAGGTGAACGCCGAAAACGGTAAGATCTCCACGGAGGACACCTCCGAAAAGATCAGCGATCCGGTTAAGCACATCGTCGAGGTTGGTCCGGCCAAGAACCAGACCGAGCTGACCGATAAGCACACCGAGAAGATCCCGTTCGACACGGTCATCGAGTACGACCCGAACCTCGAAGTCGGCAAGATCGTTGAGGACCAGCCTGGCGCTTTCGGCGAAAAGGAAATCACCAAGACCTGGAAGCTCGAAAACGGCAAGCCGGTCGGTGACCCGGAGACCACCGAGAAGGTCGTGACCGAACCGCAGCCGCGCAAGCTGCGCGTAGGCGCCAAGTGCAACTGCGAAGAGCCGACCCCGGACCCATCCGAGGACCCGAGCGAAGAGCCGACCCCGGACCCGACCGACGATCCGTCAGACGAGCCTACGCAAGACCCGTCCGAGGATCCGGGTGACAAGCCCAGCAACCCGACTGAACCCGGCACGCCTGGCGACGAGCCGAGCCAGCCTTCCACGCCCGGCGACGAGCCGAGCCAGCCTTCCACGCCCGGTGACAAGCCGAGTGATGGAGTTCAGACTCCTGGCACCTCGGGTGGGCACGGTAGCAACCCGGCGGGCTCGAGCAGCGCTGGTAGCTGGTCTCTGCCGCACACCGGCGCCAGCGTCGCAGCGGCACTCGTTGCAGCAGCTATGCTGATCACCGGCGGCGTGGGACTGCTCGCAGTGCGCAGGCGCCCCTCGAAGCGCTGAGCTGTAGAACAGTCACTGCGCTGAGTCGCTGACTAACACAAAAGCGGCGAGGCCACGGGAGAGATCCCGTGGCCTCGCCGCTTTTTGTATACGAATTTGTGTGGCGCGTTCAAAGCTGTCTCCTGCAGTGGGTTCAGGCTGCTCGTAAGGCTGGGTTGCCGTCGCCTGGTGAGGGGGACATAAGCCTGGACAACGCCCGGCTTCGCGCCGCGGGCAGAGCGTCAGAGCCGTGCGGGACATGGCACTCATTTGAACGCGCGAAGAGCATGCATGACGCGCGTGATTGCAGCTATGGAGTGTGGAAAATGTGGCAGGCCCTGCACCGTAATGGCATCGCGGTTAGTTGAGAACAGACTGCTAGACTGATGTGCATAGCTGGAGTATCGGGTAGAGGCAAGGGCACATCACCGGTGACAACTCGTAGCTCGAAGAGATTAGATATGTGTCCTGATCTGGTCGGCCGCGACTTCCACCCAGGACGCTTTAGGCTCTTCTCAATTGGTGGTGTATTGGGTCTATGGCTGGGGCCGGGCCGACGGCGACCGGCCGGCGTGCGGGCAAGCCCACCCAGACGGCGACCGGCCGGCCTGCTCAGGTGCCCGCTTCTCCTCCAGTAACATGGCAAGCAGCATGTCGGCGTTGGTGCCGGAGTCGAAGTAGAATGTGGGTTGAGTGATGAATAAGCAGGAGCTTGCTTCCAGGATTTGGAAGTCTGCGAATCGTATGCGCTCGAAGATCGAGGCGAATGAATATAAGGACTACATTCTTGGCTTCATTTTCTACAAGTTCCTGTCTGAAGAGCAGGTGGCGCGGCTGAGGCGGGACGGGCTGGATGACTTGACGGCGCTGACGGAGGACGACGTCGAGATCGTCGAGTACACCCGAGACCTGTGTGGCTACTTCATTTCTTACGAGAACCTGTTTGGCACGTGGCTGGCCAAGGGCAATGATTTCGGCATAGATAACGTTCGCGACGCGCTCTCCGCGTTTAGCCGCAACATTGACCCGGCTCGCAAGAAGGTCTTCAACGGCATTTTTGACACGCTTCAGTCGGGTCTTTCGAAGTTGGGTACGGATGCCCGCGCCCAGTCGAAGGCGGCGCGTGACCTCATCTACCTCATCCAGGACATCCCGATGGGGGGCAAGCAGGACTATGACGTGCTGGGCTTCATCTACGAGTACCTCATCTCGAATTTCGCGGCGAACGCGGGTAAGAAGGCGGGCGAATTCTACACGCCGCACGAGGTGTCGTTGCTGATGAGTGAGATTGTGGCCTGGCACTTGCGGGACCGCGAGAACATCGAGATTTATGATCCGACCTCCGGATCTGGTTCACTGCTCATCAACATCGGCGCGGCCGTGGCTCGCCGAAATGGGAGCAAGGACAACATCAAGTTCTTTGCGCAGGAGCTGAAGCAGAACACGTACAACCTCACCCGTATGAACTTGGTGATGCGCGGGATTCTGCCGGACAACATCGAGGTCCGTAATGGTGACACGTTGGATGCGGACTGGCCGTGGTTTGAGTCGGAGGAGAATAAGGAGGAAACCTATAACCCGCTGTTTGTGGACGCGGTGGTGTCGAATCCTCCGTATTCTCAGCAGTGGGAGCCGGAGGACAAGGAGCTCGACCCGCGCTTTGCGAACTATGGTGTGGCCCCGAAGTCGAAGGCGGATTACGCGTTCCTGCTCCACGATCTTTTCCACTTGAAGCCTGACGGCATCATGACGATCATTTTGCCGCACGGCGTGCTTTTCCGTGGCGGTGAGGAGGGCAAGATCCGCCAGAACCTGCTGGAGCGCGGCCATGTCCAGGCGGTGATCGGCTTGCCGGCGAACATTTTCTATGGCACGGGTATTCCCACGATCATCATGGTGTTGCGCAAGGCGAGGACGGAACGCGGTGTCCTGATCGTGGACGCCTCGAAGAACTTCCTCAAGGCTGGAAAGCAGAACGTGCTGCGTGCTTCGGATATCCAGCGGATTACGGACACGGTGGCGGGATGCCGCGAGGTGGACAAGTTCAGCCGCCTGGTTTCACTCGAGGAGATCCGTGCCAACGACTACAACCTCAACATCCCTCGCTACGTCGATTCCTCGGAGCCGGCGGAACCATGGAACCTGCACGCCCTACTTTTCGGCGGCATTCCGGAGGATGAGTTGGGCAGGCTGTCGCCGTTCTGGGAGGCGTGGCCGGGCCTGCGGGAGAAGCTGTTTGACGTGAGCGGGGACGCGATCGCGGCCTGGGATGTCGACGTCGAGGAGGTTGTGTCCAACGACGACGCCGTGGCCGCTTTCCGTTCGAGCTTTGGTCAGGCTGTGGGTTCCTTCCCAGCCCACATCAAGAAGCGCCTCATTGACGCGCGGATGGGTGTCAACGCGCTCGCGGAGCAGGGGATGTTCGCGGCGTTGCTCGAGGAGTCGCTGGATGGCATCCCGCTTATTGACTACTACGATGCATTCCAGGTTCTCGACGAGGCATGGGATGAGATGAGCCAGGATCTTGAGATCATTCAGACCGAGGGGGACTCGGCGATCACTGCCGTGGCGCCGAACATGGTGGTGCGGAAGAAGAACGGTAAGGAAGTGGAGGTCCAAGAGGGATTCGTGGGCAGGATCTTGCCGTTCGAACTCATTCAGCGCAGGCTGCTGAGCGACGAGCTGGGCGAGCTGGATGATTTGAAGCGCAGGGCTGCCGAGGCCGGGGAGGAGCTGACTACTTTGTTTGAGAGTCTACCCGAGGACGCTCCAGACAACCTATTCAACGAGGCCAAGTCTGCGTTTGCGCGCAAGGGTGTAGTCGATTACCTCAAGGCTGCGGGCGTGAAGCCGCGCGCGGTGCCGGAGGACTTCCCGGAGGAGTCGGCGGAGAGGATCGCCCTGCAGGCGAAGGCGTTGCTGGAGTCGAAGAGTGGGCTCGATAGGGAAGTCAAGGCTGCATCGCGAAAGCTTGAGGACGACACGAAGGAGCGGTTGGAAGGCTTGAGCGTGGAGGAGGGCCTGGTGCTCCTCCATGACAAGTGGAGCTCGCCTCTCATGGATGGTCTGGCCGGCCTGGCTGAGGCTAAGGTTGCCGAATGTGTGGCGGCTGTGCGTGCGCTCGCGAAGAAGTACGAGTCCACCTTCGCGGACGTCTCCCAGGAGATCGCTGACACCGAGCGTGAGCTCTCAGCGTTGCTTGGCGATCTCACGGGTAGCGAGGCGGCCGACATGGAAGCCATCGCCGAGCTCGAGCGCCTGCTCGGGGGTGAATAAATGCCTGAAGAAAGGAGTGTCCCTCAGATCCGTTTCAAGGGGTTCACGGAACCTTGGGAACAGCGAAAGCTCTCGGATGTTTATGGCTATGAGCAACCGCAACCGTTTATTGTTTCTAGTACAGAGTACGACTCACAGGGTGAAATACCAGTTCTTACTGCAGGTAAGAGCTTCATTCTCGGCTATACAAGGGAAAAATCCGGGGTAAGAGACGCATCGGTTTTCAATCCAGTCGTGATCTTTGACGACTTCACGACATCGGCACATTTCGTTGACTTCCCCTTCAAAGTCAAGAGTTCAGCAATGAAGATTCTGAGTCTGAAGAATCAGGGAGATAACCCGTATTTGGCTGTACATGCCTTGCAAGCGGTGAGGTACAAGCCGGAGACACATGAAAGGCATTGGATTTCAATCTTCTCTGAATTTAGAGTGCGGCTGCCTAGGGCATCAGTGGAGCAAGATGCGATTGGTGTGATTCTTAGAAACCTTGACCGTCTTATCTCCCTTCATCAGCGTAAGCATTCGCACTCCAAAACCCGACTTTCAACCCTGCGTCCGCTACAAGTAAAGGAAGTCTCATGACGTTTGAACGTGAATCGGACTTTGAAGAGGCCGTCATCGAGGTCCTGAAGCAGAACGGCTGGAACGATTCGGGCGGCGTGCTGAAGAATCCGACTGAAGAGGATCTCATCCGGAACTGGGCCGAAATCCTGTTTGCTAACAATAAGCACAGGGATCGGCTCAATGGCGTGCCGCTCACGGATAGCGAGATGGCCCAGATCCTCGACAAGGTCCAGGAACTCCGCACCCCCTACGCGCTCAACGCGTTCATCAACGGCAAGACGGTGTCAATCAAGCGCGACAACCCGGATGATCCCGAACACTTTGGCAAGGAGATCAGCCTCAAGATCTACGATCGGCAGGAAATCGCTGCGGGTGACAGCCGGTACCAGATCGCCCAGCAGCCCAGATACCCCGCACACAACCGCATTCGCAACGACCGCCGGGGAGACCTGTGCCTACTGATCAATGGCATGCCGGTCATCCACATTGAGCTCAAGCGCAGCGGGGTGGCAGTTAGCCAGGCCACGAATCAGATCGAAAAGTACTCCCACGAAGGGGTATTCACGGGCATCTTCCAGCTCGTCCAGGTGTTCGTGGCGATGACCCCCACCGAGCTGAAATACTTCGCGAACGCCGGCCCGGACAGGTTTAACCCCGCCTACTTCTTCCATTGGGCGGACGTGAACAACGAGCCGATGTGCGCGGGAGGCGACACCACGCCGCACCCGTGGAAACGCGTCACGGAAAAACTGCTCTCCATCCCGATGGCACACCAGCTCATCGGCTTCTACACCGTGGCTGACGCCACGGACGGTTCCCTCAAGGTGATGCGAAGCTACCAGTATTACGCGGCAAGCGCGATCTCAAACGCCGTGCGCAACCACGACTGGAAGACGCCGCCGCTCGCCGGCCAAAGCGGCCACCTTGGCGGCTACATCTGGCACACCACCGGCTCAGGCAAGACTATGACGAGCTTCAAGTCCGCCCAGCTCATCGCCGATTCTGGCGACGCCGACAAGGTCGTCTTCCTCATGGACCGCATCGAACTAGGCACCCAGTCCCTGAGGGAGTATCGGGCTTTCGCTGATGACGCTGCCGACATCCAGGGGACCAGAAGTACCCTCGAGCTCAGGGAGAAGCTCCTCAGCTCGAGCCCGTCGGAGAAGCTCATCGTGACCTCGATCCAGAAAATGAGCAAACTGAAGATCGACGGTGACATGCTCCGGCAGCACGACGTGGAAATGCTGGCCCGGAAGCGAATCGTGTTCGTCGTCGACGAGGCACACCGTTCGACGTTCGGTGAGATGCTGCAGACGATCAAGCAAACGTTCCCGAACGCCCTCTACTTTGGGTTCACTGGCACACCGATTCTTACCGAGAACAAGAAGAAGGACACGACCACGTCGATGGTCTTCGGCTCCGAGCTACATAGGTATAGCATTGCGGACGGGATTCGCGACGGCAACGTGCTCGGCTTCGACGTCTACCAGGTGACCACGTTCAAGGACGCGGAGGTGCGCAAAGCGGTGGCGCTGGAGAAGGCGAAGGCATCGAGCGTTGACGAAGCGCTGGCTGACACGCGCAAGAAGGACGTTTTCTACCGCTACATGAATGAGGTGCCGATGGGGCCGTCACAGGACGAGCTCGGCCGGTCCCAAGAATCGATCGAAGGGCACCTCACCCAGGCCCAGTACGGAGACGACACGGCACACAAGGACATGGTCGTGTCAGACATCCTCGACCAGTTCCAGGTCCTCAGCCACGGCGGGAAGTTCCACGCGATCCTCGCCACCAGCTCCATCCCTGAGGCGATCACCTACTACCGCAAGTTCAAGGATCAGGCACCGCGTCTGAACGTTACCGCCCTCTTTGATTCGAGTGTGGATAACTCTGACGGTGCGATCGTCAAGGGCGACGCGCTCGAGGAGATCATCGAGGACTACAACTCCTGCTATCGCAAGAGCTTCACGATCCCTACGTGGGCGCTGATGAAGAAGGACATCGCGGCACGCCTTGCGCACAAGACTCCCTACGTCACGATCGATAGGGATCGGGACGAGCGGATCGACCTCCTCATCGTGGTTGATCAGATGCTCACCGGCTTCGATTCGAAGTGGGTCAACACGCTCTACCTTGACAAGATCATCCTGTTCGAGAGCATCATCCAAGCCTTCAGCCGCACCAACCGCGTGTTCGGGCCGGACAAGCCGTTCGGGACCGTACGCTACTACCGCAAGCCGCACACGATGAAACGCAACATCGAGGCGGCGGTAAAGTTGTATTCAGGAGAAAAGCCGCTCGACATCTTCGTCCAAAAACTCCCCGAGAACATCGACCTCATGAACGAGCAGGCGGCGGCCATCCGCAACCTCTTCGAGGTTGCCGGCGTGGCCGACCTCAGCCGCCTGCCCGACACCGAAGAAGAACGCAAGATGTTCGCCAAGATGTTCATCGAGTTTGACCGGGCCCTTGAGGCCGCCCGGATCCAGGGCTTCACCTGGGACACGTCCACCTACGAGTTCATCGACGACGACGAGCGCCAGGTCACCCGCACGGTCGCCATCGACGAGCGAACCTACCGCATTATGGTCCAGCGCTATAAGGAGCTCTTCTCGGCGGGCGGATCCGCGGACACCTCCGTGCCCTACGACCTGGCCGGCCACACCATCGAAAACGACACGGAACGCATCGACGCGGACTACATGGAGCTTCGATTCACCAAGTGGCTCCGGGCGCTCAATTCCGGTGACCCGAACCTAGGGGCGATCGCCAACGAACTCCATCGCTCGTTTGCCGCACTGAGTCAGGAAGACCAGCGCCACGCACAGACCCTGATTCATGACATCGAGTACGGGCGTGCCGTCGTGGAGGAAGGTCAGACCCTGCGCGACTGCATCAACGCCTACGCCAAGCGAACCGAGAACGCGCAGGTGGCGCAGGTGGTCGACGGTTTCGGGGTGGACAGGTCGGCCCTCGAAGAGCTTCTCCGCCTGAGGCTGACCGAGAACAACCTCAACGAGTTCGGGCGCTTCGACGAGTTGGCCACCACGATCGATGCCAGCCGCGCTATCCAGTTCCTCAGCGAGCACGGCTCGAGTTACGCCAGCGTCTTCGGGGCAAAGATGAGGGTGCGGACCCTTCTCAAGGACTTCGTCCTCGAAGGCGGCTTCGACCTCGAGGAGCGGATAAGAATGGAGGGTTAACAACACCTTTTGCTTTCTTCATCAGCGTAAACGATCAACTGAAGAAAGAGGCGATAACACGTGCAGATCTCCAATGATAGAAACGCTCTGTTTGCTACCTACTACGCGGAATGGGTGCAGATCTACAAGGAGGGCGCAATCCGTGAGGTCACGATGGACAAGTACCGCTTGTCTCAGGCGTGGCTCAAGCGGCTCGCGCCTGACCTCCTGCTCAAGGACCTCAACCGCATCCGCTACCAACAGCTCATCAACGCGTATGCCGAACACCACGAGCGCCAGACCACGATGGACTTCCACCACCAGTTGAAGGGCGCGATCCTCGACGCCGTGGACGAAGGTTTTATCCCGCGCGACCCCACGCGCAAAGTCATCATCAAGGGCAGGACTCCGCGTCAGAAGAAGATCAAGTACCTCAACCAGTTCGAGCTCCACTCGGTGCTAGCCAACCTGGAGCTCGGCCCGGAGCCGAGCTGGGACTGGCTCATCCTCCTCATTGCCAAGACAGGTCTGCGCTTCAGCGAGGCCCTCGGCCTCACCCCCAACGATTTTGACCTCGCTCACCAGAGCCTCTCCGTCAACAAGACGTGGGACTACAAGCGCAAAGGCGGGTTCGTCCCCACCAAGAACGCCTCGTCGGTCAGGAAGGTTCAGCTCGACTGGCAGTTGGTTATGCAGCTGTCAGGGCTAGTGAAGGATCTTCCTGCCGACGAGCCGATCTTCGTCAAGGGCTCGGTCTACAATTCCACGGCCAACGCTGCGCTTGCTCGCCACTGTGAGGCGGTGGGTGTTCCCGTCATCACGATCCACGGCCTGCGCCACACGCATGCCTCGCTGCTCCTGTTCGCGGGTGTGTCGATCGCGAGCGTATCGCGCCGCCTCGGGCACGCGAGCATGACGACGACGCAGGAGACTTACCTCCACATCATCAAGGAACTGGAAAACCAGGACATCGACATCGTCATGCGTTCGTTGGCCTCCCTAGCGTAGCGACTGCAAGGCGTCTGGTTGGGCCGGCGTCGGCCGGCCCAACCAGGCCCCTACAGCGCCGCGAGCGCCTGCGCGATGTCTTCGAGGATGTCGTCCACGTGCTCCAGCCCGATCGAGATCCGCACCAGCCCCGGCGTGATGCCGGCGGCTGCCAGCTCGCTATCGGTCAGCTGCCTGTGCGTGCTCGACGCGGGGTGCAGTACGCAGCTGCGCGAGTCGGCCACGTGGACCTCGCGGGCAACCAGCTTGAGCGTGTCCATGAAGCGGGTGCCGCGCTCGCGGTCGCCCAGGTCCACGCAGATCACGCCCGAGTACCCGCCAGACAGGTACTTGTTCGCCAGCTTGTGGTAGGCGAAGGACTCGAGGCCGGGGTAGCGGACCTCCCCAACCTCCTCGCGCCCCTCAAGGAACCGCGCCACGGCGAGCGCGTTCTCGCTGTGCCGGGCCATTCGCAGGCCCAGCGTTTCGAGGGACAAGTTGAGCAAGAACGCCGAGTGCGCCGCCGGGTAGGCACCAAAGTCGCGCTGGAGCTGGGTGCGGGCCTTGACCATGTAGGGCGCCGCCGCATAGTCCTTCGTGTACACCACCCCGTGGTATGACTCGTCCGGCTCGGTGAAGTCGGGGAATCGCCCGTTCGTGTAGTCAAACTTCCCGGCGTCGACGATCATGCCGCCCACCTGCACCGCGTGCCCGTCCATGTACTTGGACGTGGAGTGGATGACGACGTCGGCGCCCCACTTAATCGGCTTGCACAGCGCGGGGGTGGCGAACGTCGAGTCGACGATCAGCGGCACGCCGGCCCCGTGCGCCACGCGGGCAAACTTCTCGATGTCGAGCACCGACAGCAGCGGGTTCGCGATCGTCTCACCGAACAGGGCCTTCGTGTTGGGCTTGATCGCCGCCGCGATCTCCTCCTCCGGCGCGCTCGGGTCCACCCAGATAACCTCGATGCCGAACTTCGCCAGCGTGACCGAGAACAGGTTCGCCGTGCCGCCATACACCTCGATCGACGACACAAGTGAATCACCTGCCGAGCACAGGTTGAGGACCGCCATGAGGGTGGCAGCCTGACCGGACGACGTCGCCATTGCTGCCACTCCTCCTTCCAGCGCCGCGACCTTTTCCTCCACCGCCATGACGGTGGGGTTCGCGAAGCGCGAGTAGATCAGCGCGTGCGTGGGCTCGTCAAAGACGCCCGCGATCGAGTTGGCCGAATCGAACGTGTACGTGGTCGACTGCACGATCGGTAGCTGGCGCGGGTCGCCATCGCCGGGCTGATAACCTGCGTGAATGTATTTGGTGTCGTCCTTCATGGGGCTCTCCTTTTTTCACGACGCCGTCGCCACGGCGCCCTTGATGCTCCACCTTAGTCCCGGGTCGGTTTTAGTTCTGCGCCGTGCACCATGTGGACGGGGGAGTGTCAGGGTCAGTCCGACAGAAGTCGTGAAAATACCGGCTACCGATTTCTATAGAAGCCAGGTCCACGCCAGGTTCACGAGTTGTGCCGGGGATCCCGGCAGACACCGGCTGCCGGGCCCGCCGCGACCGCTTCTAGACCCAGCTGGGTAGCCACATGTGGAGCTTCCAGAACCAGCGCGGAATCGGAGTGCCCCACCACAGGGGCATCCAGAACAGGGCGGCCACCACGATCAGGCCCACGACCACCGCGATGAGCACCCACGCCTTGCTCGTCCGCGGCAGGGGGCTCACCACCGAGGGCAGCATCTCGTGAGGGCCTGAGGCGAGCGGGGCGACGGTGTCGTCGGTGACCTTGATCAGGCGCAGGGGAGGGAGGGTGCGCGCGGCCCAGCCGACCCCGTACGCGAGCGCGAGCGCCACAAACGGAAGGAAGGCCACGGCATAGAACTGGTAGATCGTGCGGTCGAGGTAGAAGAACCACGGCACGTACATCGCCAGATAACCGGACAGGATCGCCCAGGCGCGCCAGTCGCGGCGGATGGCCGCAGCGATCACCACGATGAGCGCCAGTGCGGCGAGCCACCACACGAACGGGTTGCCCACCGAGGTGATGGCCATGACGCAGTCGTCGCTGGGGCAGGAGCCGGCGGGGACGTCGTCACCGGCGCGCCAGAAGAAGGACACCGGGCGGAACTGGATGATCCACGCCCACGGCTGGCTCTGGTACGTGTGTGGGGAGGACAGGCCCCGGTGGAACTCCATCGTGGCCTGGTGCCAGTGGAGGAAGGAGTTCACCACCCCGGGCGCCCACGGCAACGGCAACTGCGCGGTGTGCTCCACGGCCCACTGGCGATCCCAACCGGAGGGGGAGGCGAACCAGGAGAACCAGGACGCGACGTAGGTGACGATCGCCGTGGGCACCAGCTGGAAGAACGCCGGCACCCCCTCGCGCCACAGCCCCGCCCCGATCCACAGGCGCGCCCCGATCGCACGGCGGGCGGCCAGGCCCCAGAAGAAAACGAGCAAGCCGAAGACCGCCAGCGCATACGCCCCTGACCACTTCACCCCGCACGCGAGCCCCACGAACACGCCCGCGAGGATGAGCCACGGCCGGAAGGCGACGTGGGGGCCCCAGACGTCGTCCACGCGGCCCGGGGAGCCGGTGGGCCAGGCCACGCGGGCGGCGAGGCGCTCGCGGGCGTAGTCGCGGTCGCGCAGGATCGCCCAAAAGCCGGCGAGCACGAAGAACGTCACCATGTTGTCCAGCAGGCCCGTGCGGGAGAGGGTGATCCCCATGCCGTCCAGCGCCATCGCCAGGCCGGCGATCGCGGCGAGCGGCACCGAGCGGAACAGGTGCAACGCCACCCGCACGAGGATCGCCACCGCAATCACACCCAGGATCGCGGTGGTGGCGCGCCAGCCGAAGCCGTTGTCGTCGCCGAAAAGCCGCATCCCCACGCCCATCAGCCACTTGCCGAACGGCGGGTGGACCCAACGGTCGGGGGCGGTTTCCATGGCGGACAGGTCCCCGTTCACGAACAGCGCGTTCTGGTCCTCGCCCTCCCAATTGCGCTCATACCCGAAGTTGAGCAGGGAAAAGGCGCCCTTGACGTAGTAGGTCTCGTCGAACACCATCGCGTGCGGGTGGGTTAGGCGCGGCAGGCGCGCTAGCGCCGCGATGAGCGTGGCCAGGGCCGTGACAATCCACCCCTGCAGCCGCAGCTGCGCGGGCAGGCTCGCCCCCTTCGGCAGCAGGCCGAGCAGGCCCCGAAGCTCGTTCTCACGGCGAAGGTGTGCATGCATGGTGTCCACGGCCAAAGTCTACGCAAAGGCACGGCGGGCTTCGAACGACGCCGGAGCTCGGCTTGCGTACTGGTGGCGCGGGGTGGGCGCGGGGCGGGCGCTGGGCGGGCGGGGGCCGGGCGTCGTCGCCTGGCGCTGGATGTGGCGTCCGCTTTCGGGGCGGGCCGGATTCTGGGAAACTGGGTGCATGGTTGAGATGACCGAAGAGCGATTCGAAGAGCTTGTAGCCGACGCCCTGGACGAGATCCCGGACGAGTTCGCGCAACGGCTGGAAAACCTCGTGTTCCTTGTGGCCGACGAGCCGAACGAGGAGCAACTCAAAGAATCCCAGGGGGAGGACCTGCTCGGGCTGTATGAGGGGATCGCGCTCACCGACGGCGACTTCTTCGGCTACGCCGAACCCAACCGCATCTGGATCTTCCGCGGGCCCACCCTGCGCATGTGTGAGACGGAGGACGAGGTGGCCGAGGAGGTCATGGTGACTGTCTTCCATGAGGTGGCACACCACTTCGGCATCGAGGAGGACCTGCTGTGGGAGACCGGCTGGGCGTAGCGCGGGCGCGGGGCCGGCGGGTGCGTGGGGCGCGGCGCAGGCAAGGCCGGCGAAACTGGGCATAAAAAATGCGGACCTCTTTGTCCGCCTCTTTCATCCGGTTGCCCGGCCTAGTGTTTTTGCTTAGCGACCGAAGATTTCAGCCTGGACTGACTGCTCGAGTGCACGCGCTTCGGTGATGTAAGCGTTGGAGCGCTCGTCCTTGTTGCTTGCAAAGATCTTCCATGAAATTGCCATGGTGTTTCTCCCTATTTAATTGTTGAGGTGAAGCCAAAATCTTCGACTTCCCGACCTTTCGGTCACTTCCAAGTATAGCCCCGCGATGCAACGGCGTGAAAAAACTTGCCCGGTCTCACACTGCGCGAAATCCGGCGTTATAGGGTGGAGCCATGATCGTGCTAGCTGCAACGCCTCTTGGCAACGACGACGACGCCTCGCCCCGCCTCCGCGCCGAGCTCGAGGGCGCCGACCTCATCGCCGCCGAGGACACCCGCCGCCTCCTGAATCTCGCCGGCCGTCTCGGCATCACCCTGCACGGCAAGGTGGTGCCCTACCACGAGCACAACGAGTCGGAGGTGGCCCCGCAGCTCATCGAGGCGTCGCGAGAGGGCCGGCGAGTGGTGGTGGTGAGCGATGCCGGCATGCCTTCGGTGTCCGACCCGGGCTACCGGCTGGTTTCCCTCGCCGCCGCGGAGGGCGTGCCCGTCACGGTGGTGCCCGGGCCGTCCGCAGTCCTCACGGCCCTCGCTCTGTCCGGGCTCGCCTCTGACCGATTCACCTTCGAGGGTTTCCCGCCGCGCAAGGAGGGGGAGCGGCGCCGCTACTTCGAGTCACTCGCCGCCGAGCCCCGCACGATGATCTTCTTCGAGTCCCCGCGCCGGCTTGTTGCCACCCTCACCGCGATGCGTGACGAGCTCGGCCCGGACCGCCGGGCCGCCGTCTGCCGCGAGCTGACCAAGATCTACGAGGAGGTCAAACGGGCCACGCTCGCCGAGCTCGCCGACTGGGCGGAGGGTGTGCGTGGGGAGATCACGATCGTGGTGGAGGGTGCACCTGCCCACGTCACGGCCGACGCTAGCGCCCACGTCCCCGAAGTCCTGGCGTTGCACGAGGCCGGGCTCCGCCTCAAGGACGCCGCCGCTCACGTTGCCGCCCGCGAGGGCCTATCGAAGAATGAGCTGGCCAAGCTCGCCCTGGCCGCCAAGCAGTAATCCCGTGGGTCCTGCCGGCAAGAGGACCCGCCCTAGCCACTGAGACCAGCCGTTTATGGCTGGAAATCGATGTCTGAGAAGTCGAAATCGTCGTCGTCGGCGTCGCCGGAGAAGTCCACGTCCTCCAGGTCAAGGTCAAAATCGGATAAATCGTAGTCGGAGAGGTCCTCGCCGAGCTGGACCTGGTTGGCCAGCGTGTCGAGCTCCTCGTCCTCCCCGTCGGAAGTCAGCTCGGCGTCGGAGTCCTCGTCGTATTCGTCGCGTACGAAGTCGTCCCGGTCGAGCGCGGCCCCGCGGCGGGGTTCGTCGTCGCGGTAGTCGGCGGCGCCCCACTCGTCGTCTTCGAGGTCATCGGCCAGGCCGTCGCCGTCCAGGTCGTTGTTCTCCAGGTCGTCCCAGTCCTCGCGAGACCAGGCAGACTCGTCGTCGTCCCAGTCGTCCTTGTTCCAGGCTTCCACGCTGTTGCCTTCGCCGTCGTCGTAGCCGGGGATCGGTGTGTCCTCGCCCTCCTCGTAGAAGCCGAAGGCCTCACTCGAGGAGATCTGCTCGATGCCCGCCTCGTCCATTTCCGCGCGGGCCGCCTCGCCCAGCTCCTCGCTGACCGGCACGGTCAGGTCCGAGAACACGCGCACGGGCCACCCGGCGCGTAGCGCGTCGAGCGCGGTTTCTTTCACGCAGTGCGACTCGGCGATGCCGACCACGTCGATCGCCCCGACCTCCGCCTCCCGCAGGATCCGCTCCAGGGTGTCCCCGTCCTTGTTCACGCCCTCGAACCCGGAGTAGGCCGCGGCGTATTCGCCCTTCTTCACCGAATCATCGAAGGGGAGGGAGGCAACGGCGTCGTGAAGCTCGGCTTCGGGCGTGCCGGCAACCCCGTGCGGGGGCCAGGTGTCCACGAAGTCGGGGGTGTCGGAGAAGTGCGTTCCCGGGTCGACGTGCCAGTCCTGGGTGGTGACGATGAGGTCGTATTCGTCGGCGTGGTCGGTGACGAAGTCGGCGATGCGTTCGGCGCAGGCGTTGCCGCCCACCACGCCTAGCGCCCCGCCCTCGCAGAAGGTCGGCTGGACGTCAACGATGATGAGAGCACGATTTTCGGACATTGTTCCTCCTCAGTATGACCCGATTCTACCCGCTTCCCCCCGTGCCCGTCGCCCGGCCCTCACCGTGAACGACGACGCCGTCCGCGCCTGTCACGCCCGCGGCTCGGCGTGCGGCCGCACCGAGGCGACGCACGCGGGTCGCTCGCGCCACATCGGCTCGGGGCCGGTTTCGCTGATCCGCGCGCAAAGGTTACCCTTGAAGCATGTCTAGGATCCTTTCAGCTGTTGCTTGGCCGTATGCAAACGGGCCACGCCACATCGGCCATGTTGCCGGGTTTGGTGTGCCCTCGGATGTATTCTCGCGTTACATGCGAATGCGTGGCCATGACGTGCTGATGGTGTCGGGCACGGACGAGCACGGCACCCCGATTCTGGTGGCTGCCGACAAGGAGGGCGTGACCCCGCAGGAGCTGGCGGACAAGAACAACCGCATCATTGTGGAGGACCTGGTCAAGCTGGGCCTGTCCTACGACCTGTTCACGCGCACCACCACCGGCAATCACGAGCACGTGGTGCAGGACCTGTTCCGTGGCTGCCGCGACAACGGTTACATGCTGGTGGAGACAACGCCGGTGGCGATCGACCCGAAGACGGGCAACACCCTGCCGGACCGCTACATTGAGGGTACGTGCCCAATCTGCGGCGCCGCGGGCGCGCGCGGCGACCAGTGCGACAACTGCGGCAACCAGCTCGACCCGCAGGACCTCATCGACCCGATCTCGAAGGTGTCCGGCCTGGCGCCCGAGTTTAAGGAGACCGAGCACTACTTCCTTGACCTGCCCGCGCTGGCCGACTCGCTACGCACGTGGCTCGGCGGCGTGGAGGAGGACGGCAAGTGGCGCCCGAACGTCATTGCGTTCTCCAAGCATTTGCTCGACGACGTCCGCCCGCGCGCGATGTCGCGCGACATTTCGTGGGGCATCCCGGTTCCGGGGTGGGAGGATAAGCCGAACAAGCGGTTGTACGTGTGGTTTGACGCCGTCGTCGGCTACCTGTCCGCGTCGATTGAGTGGGCGAGGCGCCGTGAGGCGGCTGGCACGGGCTCGGCGGAGGACTGGAAGCTGTGGTGGACGGACCCGGAGGCTCTGTCCTATTACTTCATGGGTAAGGACAACATTGTTTTCCACTCGCAGATTTGGCCGGCGGAGCTGCTGGCCTACAACGGCGAGGGTGCGAAGGGCGGGGAGCCGGGCGGCATGGGCCGCCTCAACCTGCCCACCCAGGTGGTGGCCTCGGAGTTCCTCACGATGGAGGGTAAGAAGTTCTCCTCGTCGAAGAATGTGGTGATCTACGTGCGTGACGTGCTCGAGCGCTACCAGCCCGACGCTCTGCGCTACTTCATCTCGATCGCCGGGCCGGAGAATCAGGACGCGGACTTCACGTGGTCGGAGTTCCTGCGCCGGAATAATTCGGAGCTGGTGGCCGGCTGGGGCAACCTGGTCAACCGCACGGCGGCGATGATCGCGAAGAACTTCGGCGAGATCCCGGCCCCGGGCGAACTGGAGGACATCGATCGTGAGCTGCTGGACGCCGTCGGCGCCGGCTTTGACACGGTGGGCGATCTGATCGCGAACCATTCGCAGCGCGCGGCCCTGGCCGAGATCATGCGCCTGGTGGGGGAGGCGAACGCCTACGTGGCGCGCACCGAGCCGTTCAAGCTCAAGGCTCCCGAGCAGCGTGAGCGTCTGGCCACCGTGCTCAATACGCTCATCCAGGCCGTTTCGGACCTCAACACGATGATGTGCGTCTTCCTGCCGCACTCGTCGAACACAATCGACGCCGTGCTCGGCGGGGCTGGCGACATCGCGCCGATGCCGCAGATTGTGGAGGCCACGGACCTCGACACCGGCCACCCGTACCCGATCATCACTGGCGACTACGCGGGTGTTCGCGCATGGGAGCACCGCGCCGTGGTGCCGGGCACCCCGATCGCGAAGCCGAAGCCGGCGTTCGTCAAGCTCGACGAGTCGATCGTGGCTGAGGAGCTCGAGCGCCTGGGGATCGAGTAGTGGGCGATTCGGCGTTGAAGAAGGACCGGCGGCGGGCGTTCCCGGACATCCCGGCCCCGCTCGCGGTCCCGATTGTCGACAACCACACCCACATCTACCCCGACCCCGCGCCCGACCCCGGCCAGGTTACCCCTGTCCAGCGCCTCAATAACGCCGGGGTATGGAAGCCGCCGATCCTGCTGGAGAACCTGCGGGAGGGCATGGCGCGTGCGGGCGTGCGGGCCGCGATCACGTCGGGGTGCGAGTACCCTGCGCTCGAGTGGACGGTCGAGCTCTCCCGCACCTGCCCCGAGATCTGGGCGGCGCTCGCGATCCACCCCAACGAGGCCGCGATGCACGCGGGCGTGCGCGAGGTGGCACCCGACGGGCTCGAACCGCGCGTCGAGGAACACCATGCGATCTCGCTTGAGGACGCGATCGGGCGGGTCGCCGCACTGTGCGCCGACGACGCCGTGGTGGCAGTCGGCGAGACCGGCCTGGACTACTTCCGCACCGGCGAAGAGGGCAAGACCGCACAGAAGCGCTCGTTCAGGGAGCACATCGCGCTCGCGAAGGAGCTGGGCAAGCCGCTCCAGATCCACGATCGCGACGCGCATGCCGACGTTGTCGACATCTTGAAGCGCGACGGCGCGCCCGAGCGCACGGTGTTCCATTGTTTTTCCGGCGATGCCGACCTCGCGGCCGTGTGCCGCGAGTACGGTTGGTATGCCTCGTTTGCCGGGCCGGTGACGTACCCTGCTAACGCGTACTTGCGCGAGGCCTTCGAGGCGCTGCCGGACGAGCTGGTGCTCGTGGAAACGGACGCTCCCTACTTGACGCCGGCGCCGTACCGCGGGCAGCCGAACGCGGCGTGGGCAGTGGCTTACACCGCCGCCCACCTGGCTGAACTTCGGCTCATGCCGCTGACGGACTTTTGCGCGAAGCTGGATGCGACGACGCGCGAGGTTTACGGGATCTGACACCCAGCCTTCGCCCGCACAGGACTGGTGGTCGAGTAAGATCTCGCACTTTCTGCTTGCGGTTGATAACAATTTGATTACAATCGATTTCGTTGATGTAACTTTCGCTGGGCGCACACCCGTGCGCGTGGACTGGAGACGTTTTGACAGATCACTCGACCAATCGTGGCGTGGCCTTTGATGCCTCACTTCTGGCTACTCCTCCGAAGCCGGGTTCGCGCCGCGCCCGCCGCATGGCCGAACGTGTAGCCGGCCAGGCCGCCCAGCATGGTTCCGCTTTCGCCCAGACACCTGACACGGCGGAGATCCCGGCCGTCACCCGAGTGGTGACCTCCGGCGCGATGCCGTACGCCGAGCACATGAACTTCCACCTGGTCACCTCCCGTGCGGCTCACGCCCCCGCGCGTAAGCCGCGCCGTTACACGAAGGCGATGCACGTGGCCGGTGCTGCCTCCCTGGCCGTTTTCGCGGCCGGGGGCACGGTTGGTTTCCCGGCGCTGACCGCCCCGCAGGTGGAGCAGGCCGTGGCGGCCGTCGTTGACGCTCCGGAGGAGGCCCCGAGTGCGACGGCCGGCACCGTCTCCTTCGATGTCACCGTGGATGGGCAGACCACCCGCGTCGTCGCCTCCGAGGGCGACACGTACGCCGCGGCGCTGGCGAACGCCGACATCTCGATCGCGGCGCGCGACGAGGTCTCCGTCTCCCTGTCCGACACCGTGACCACCGCCCCGATCACGATCGCCCGCGTCACGAACACCACGGTTTCTGAGGAGTACACCATCGCGTTCGAGACCGAGCGCGTGGAGACCGCCGAGCTTCCCAAGGGCGAGGAAGAGGTTGCCACGGCTGGCGTGGAGGGCAAGGGCACGCGCACATACCAGGTCACCTCGCGCGACGGCGCGGAGAGCGCCCGCATGCTCCTCGTCGAGACCGTCACCGCTGAGCCCGTCAACGAAGTCATCAAGGTCGGCACCCGCGAAGAGATCCAGCCGGAGCAGGCCGCGACGTCGGCCGCCGCCTCCGCGCCCGCGTCCGCCCCGGTCCCGGCCGGCTCCTCACGCGAGATCGCTCAGGGCATGCTCGCCTCCTACGGTTGGGGCATGGACCAGTGGGCGTGCCTTGACGCGCTGTGGCAGCGCGAGTCGGGCTGGAACTCCCAGGCAGCGAACCCGTCCTCGGGCGCGTACGGCATCCCGCAGGCGCTGCCCGGTTCGAAGATGGCCTCCGCCGGCGCCGACTGGCAGACCAACCCCGCCACCCAGATCTCCTGGGGCCTGGGCTACATCGCCGGCCGCTACGGCAGCCCGTGCGGGGCGTGGGGCCACTCCCAGGCGCGCGGCTGGTACTAAATGCTGCTCGGGCCCGTTCAGATTCACGAGCTCGTTGACCGCCTCGGCATCCGGCCAACCAAGACCCTCGGGCAGAACTTCGTTCACGACGCCGGCACCGTGCGTCGCATCGTTCGCGACGCCGGCGTGGCGGCTGGCGACCAAGTGCTCGAGGTCGGCCCCGGGCTCGGCTCGCTGACATTGGCAATCCTCGAGGCGGGCGCCTACCTGTCCGCCGTGGAGATCGACCCGCCGCTGGCCGCCGTGCTCCCCGAGACGGTCGCGTCCTTCATGTCCGACGCCGCCGGCCGCTTCGCCGTGCTCCGCGAGGACGCGCTCAAGGTTCGTCGCGGGGATCTGGCTGTGCCGCCCGAATACGCCGAGGCCCACCCGGGCGCTTTCGAGCCCACGCACCTGGTGGCCAACCTGCCTTACAACGTGGCCGTGCCCGTCATCCTCACCCTGCTTGAGGAGCTGCCCTCGCTGCGGTCCGTGACTGTCATGGTCCAGCTCGAGGTGGCCGATCGCCTGGCCGCCGCTCCGGGCTCGCGCGTCTACGGCGTGCCCTCGGCAAAGGCTAGCTGGTATGGGGACGTGCGGCGCGGGGCGAAGATCTCCCGCAACGTCTTCTGGCCGGTCCCGAACGTCGACTCTGCCCTCGTCCACCTCGAACGCCCCGCCGTGCCGCGCTTCCCCGAGGAACTCCGGGCCGGAGCGTTCGCCGTCGTCGACGCCGCCTTCGCCCAGCGCCGCAAGACCCTGCGCTCGGCCCTCGGCACGTGGGCTGGTAGCCCGGCGCAGGCCGAGTCGATCTTGCGCATCGCCGGCGTGGATCCCGCGTTGCGCGGGGAGCGCCTCGCGATCGAGGACTTCGTCAAGATCGCTCGCGCCGCCCGCTAGGCCCGCCGCCGGCGAGAACCGCTAGAATACGACACGTGCAACGAGTCTTAGTTTCCGCCCCCGCAAAAGTGAACCTGGCCCTGCGCGTCGGCGGCCCGCGTCCCGACGGCTTTCACCCCCTCGACACGGTCTTCGAAGCGATCGACATCTTCGACGACGTCGAGGTACGGCCCGCGCCCGAGCTCACCGTGTCCATCTCTGGGCTGGGGGAGGACCTACCGACCGATGAGTCGAACCTGGCTATCCGCGCCGGCCGTGCTCTGCAGTCCCGCGCGCGCGAGGTGGGCTTGGACTGCCCGGCCGGCGCCAACATCCGCATCACCAAGCGCATCCCCGTGGCCGGGGGGATGGCCGGGGGTTCCGCCGACGCCGCCGCCACCCTCGTGGCCCTCAACGAGCTGTGGGGGCTCGGGCTGAGCGCCGAGGAGCTGCGGGCGATTGGCGGGGAACTGGGCTCGGACGTGCCGTTCGCGCTCATGGGTGGCCTGGCCCACGGCGTCGGGCGCGGGGAAGAACTTGCGCCGCTGCGGGCCGGGGCGATGCATGCGTGGGTGCTGCTCACGCGCGAGCACGGCCTGTCCACGCCCGCCGTTTTCCGCCAGTTCGACGCGATGTACCCAGGTGCGGGCGAGCCCGCCGACACCGCCGAATTGCGTGCCGCTCTCGCCGGCCCCGCGATCGACACCGTGGCCGCCCTCCTCGCCAACGACCTCCAGGCCCCCGCCTGCGCGCTTCGCCCCGAGATCGGCGCGGAGATTGAGCTTATCGAAGCCGCCGGCCGCGCTGTCGTCCTCTCCGGGTCCGGACCCACGATCGCCGTGCTTACCTCGCCCGAGCAGGCCGAGGAGCTCGCTGCGCAGATGCGCGCCGACTTCCCCTACGACGTCCACATCGCCTACGGCCCCACCGCCGGCGCACACGTCAGGATGGCCGAGTAGTGGCGCACATCCTGGGCATGGAGGAGGTCGGAGTCTCGCTCGGGTCCCGGCCGATCGTCGGCGGCCTCAACCTCTCCCTCGAAGACGGCAACCGCATCGGCATCGTGGGCCCGAATGGTGGCGGCAAGACTACCGTGCTGCGCCTCCTCACCCGTGCCCTCGAGCCCGACACCGGCCGCGTCACCGTCCGCGGCGGCACCCGCTTCGCCGTGCTTTCTCAGCGTGACGGCCTCGACCCCGACCTCACTGTCCGCGATGCCATTCACGAGGATGCCGCGACCTTCGAGTGGGCCTCGGACGCGCGCGTTCGCGAGCTCCATGCGGGCCTCATTCCGGAGGTCGACCTCGACCGGCCACTCGGCCAACTCTCCGGCGGGCAGCGCCGGCGCGTGGCCCTGGCGGCGACGCTGGTGCGGGATGCCGACGTCGTCGTGCTCGACGAGCCCACCAACCACCTGGACATCGAGGGCGTGACCTACCTGGCCGCCTACCTGAACGAGCGTTTCGCGCGCGGGGAGGGTGCGCTAGTCGTCGTCACGCATGACCGCTGGTTCCTTGACGCCGTCTGCACGCGGCTGTGGGAGGTGGTGCCCGGCAACGACGGCGCCGGCGGGCGCGCGCCCGTGCCCGGACACGTGGAAACCTATGAGGGCGGGTATGGCGCCTACATCCTCCAGCGTGCCGAGCGGCAGCGTCTTGCGGCCCAGGCGGCCGAAAAGCGGGCGAACCTGCTGCGCAAGGAGCTGGCTTGGCTGCGCCGGGGCGCGCCCGCTCGCACGTCCAAGCCCAAGTTCCGCATCGAGGCGGCCAACGAGCTCATCGCGAACGAGCCGCCGCCGCGTGACACCGTGGAGCTGACCAAGATGGCCACCACGCGCCTGGGCAAGAAGGTGGTGGACCTTGAGGACGTGACCTTCGCCTGGCCCGGGCGGGTTGAGCCCGTCTTGCGGGACGTCACGCTGCGGCTCGCGCCCGGCGAGCGCGTGGGGATCCTCGGACGCAACGGCGCCGGAAAGTCCTCTCTGCTCGGACTGATCGCGGGCGCGCTCGAGCCGACCGAGGGCGCGGTCAAGCGCGGCAAGACGGTGGAGCTGGCGGTGCTCAGCCAGGACACGAAAGAGCTCGACGAGGTCGCTCACCGCCGGGTGGTCGAGTCCGTGGCGGACGTGGCCACCCACATGATGGTGGGCGGCAAGGAGGTCTCCGCCTCGCAGCTGGTGGAGCGGCTCGGCTTCACCCGCGAGCGTGCGTGGACTCCCGTGGCCGACCTGTCGGGTGGTGAACGACGCCGCCTGCAGTTCCTCCGCCTGCTCATGCGCGAGCCCAACGTGCTCCTGCTCGACGAACCCACCAACGACCTGGACACCGACACCCTTGCCGCAATTGAGGACCTGCTCGACACGTGGCCAGGCACCCTGGTGGTTGTCTCGCACGACCGCTATCTGCTCGAACGGACCACCGACCACCAGGTCGCCGTGATGGGTGGGCAGGTGCGCGACCTGCCCGGTGGCGTGGATCAGTACCTCCAGCTCTCCGAGGCGGCCGAGGCGGGCGCGGCTAGTGGCTTGGGCGCGGGTGGGGCGACGGCGTCGTCGGACATGGCACCGGCGGGCGCAGCTCCGCTAAAGAACGCGGCCAAGGAGCGCGAGGCGCGCAAGGACATGGAGCGCGCCGAGCGGAAGATGGGGCGCGTGCGGGACAAGATCGAGAAGCTGGGTGTGGCGCAGGGCGAGGTCGCGGCGACCGTGGGGGAGACGGGCGACTACGAGCGCCTGGCCGCCCTCGGCAAGGAAATCGTGGCGCTGAAGGACGAGCTCGAGGGCCTGGAGTTGGAGTGGCTCGAGGCGGGGGAGCGCGCCGAATACTACGGGTGACTTCACGTTTATCTCGATGTGAAGTAAACTCTCGGCATGGACAAGCACGATGAGGTGGACCGCGTTGTAGCGGCCTGGCGCGCCCAACGCCCCGACTTTGATGTCGAGCCCCTGGAGATTTTTTCCCGGCTCTTGCGGGTGAACCGGCACTTTACGAAGGTGCGCAAAGCGGTCTACGCGCGCCACGGGCTCGAGACCTGGGAGTTTGAGATGCTCGCCGCCCTGCGCCGCGACCCCGCCCACGTACTCACGGCCGGTCAGCTCATGAAAGACACGTTCGTCTCCTCCGGCACGATCACCAACCGGATCGACCGCATGCAAGCCCGCGGGCTGGTCAAGCGCAAGTCAGCTCCCGACGACGGGCGCGTGGTCAAGGTGGCCGCCACGAAGAAGGGACTCACGGCTGTCGACGAGGCGATGGCCGACCTGCTTGAGATCGAGCACGATATCCTGGCCCAGTTCGCCGACGAACAAAACGAGCGGGCAGCCGGCTACCTGCGCGACATGCTGCTCACCCTCGTAGACCTGAAGATCAAGCCCGCGGAGCCGGCCGGCAAGTAGGCGCGGCCCCGCGCGGCCTGCCGCCGGGCCACGGCGTGCATCTGCTGCACTAAACCGCAAGATGCTGCACTAAATTACCGTAAATTAGTGCAGCATCTTGCGGTTTTGTATAGCATCTGCGGAAATCCGGGGCTTCCGCCACGGCGGGGCAGGGCCGCCGCCTTACTGGCCGCGGAAGCCCTGGGCCAGGGAGAGTCGCTTGCCCGTGTGCAGGATCGAGTTGGAGTAGATCTTGCCGGCCACCATCGCCACCAGCGGGATCGCCACCAGGCCCAACCCGGCCGCGAGCACCATCTCACCCACCGGCACCGCGCCGTAGGCCTGGCGCACCGGGATCATGAACGGGCTGATGCCGGGAATCATGGACACTACCTTCGTCCACACCGAATCCGGCGCGGAGGGCACCATGAACAGGGCGAGGTAGAACGGGATGAGCATGCCGAGCGTCAGCGGCGTGGTGACCGCGCCCAGGTCCTCCTGGCGCGAGGCCAGTGAGGCGAAGGCGCCCATGAGCATCGCGTAGAAGAAGAAGCCTAGGATCAGCCACACGAGCATCCAGCCCAGGTAACTGCCGATGTTGATCGAGAAGTTGACGCCGGCAATCTGGAGGCCGATGTAGATCGACGCGCCAAGGATAGCGAATTGTACGAGCAAGAACGCGCCAATGCCGAGGATCTTGCCGAGCAGGAGCGTGCGCGGGCGTACCGAGGTCAGCAGGATCTCCACCACGCGCGAGGACTTTTCCTGCACCACGCCGTTGGCGATCGTGGTCATGCCCATCATGATCATCATGAACAGGATCAAGATGCCCGCGAGCGAGGTGAAGTAGCCGACCGGGTCGGTCGCCATGAGGAAGCCCGAGTCGAAGGAGACGAACGTGGGCATCACGGCCACGGAGGCGGCCAGCTCGCCGTAGTCGGCGTCGGTCAGCGTTACGCCCTTCGATTCGACCAGGTAGGCGGTGGCGGCCAGGTTCGTCACGTTCGTGACCACCGGATCCACGCCCTCAGCCGCGTTGCCGGGCACCATCAGGCTGGGATCGCCCGGTGTGCCCGTGAGCACGGCCGCGTTGGGTTCGTCCGCCTCGTGCCGGGCTTCGAGGTAGGACTTGGCGCCACCCGAGTCGATCGGCTCGGTCGCGATCGAGCCCGCCCCTACCTTCTCCAGGTAGGGCGCGTAGTCGCTCATTTGCTCCTCCACGGCGATGGTCACCGTGTCGGGGTCGGCCGGATCGGAGCCGGAGTCGTCGTTCAAAAAGTAGCGGGCGGCAAAGCTACCAAGAAGGATGAGAGCCGCCATGACCGCGATCGAGATAACCATGGCCTTCGAGCGTGCCATCGTGGTGAATTCGCGCTTCATGATGTGAACGAGCATTACTTCTTACCTCCAAACAGGCCAAGGAGGCCCTTCTTCGGTTTCGTCTCTTCGGGCTGCGGTTCGGGCACCTGGACGATGTTGCCAAACAGGTCGGTGAGCGTGGGTCGCACGTGCGTAAACCCGTGGACCGCGCCGGCGCCCATCGCCGCCTGCAGCACCTGCTGGTCGGTGACCGCTCCCGTCAGCCGCACGCGCACGTGGTTCCGCTCCACCTCGGGAGTAAGACCAAGCCCGCGAATGGCGCCAGCCGTGGCGGTGGCGTCGGGAACCTCGAGCTCAAGGAGCGTGTCGGAGCCGGAAGAGCGCAACTCGTCGATCGTGCCCTCGGCGGCGATCTTGCCGAGCGAGGCGATGCCCACGCGGTCGCACAGGCGCTCCACCAGATCGAGCTGGTGGGAGGAGAAGACCACCGTGGCTCCGGCCTCCGCCTTTTCGCGCAACACGGTGCTCATGTCGGCCACGGCGAGCGGGTCGAGGCCGGAGAAGGGCTCGTCGAGCACCAGCACCTCAGGGTTGTGAACGAGGGCCGCCGCGAGCTGCACGCGCTGCTGGTTGCCGAGCGACAGGGCCTGGACCTCATCGCCGCGGCGCATGTGAACGCCGAGCCGCTCCGTCCAGTACTCCATCGCCGTCCTCGCCTCGGATTCTGACAGGCCGTGCAGGCGCGCGAAGTAGATCAGTTGCTCGCCCACCTTCATCTTCGGGTACAGGCCGCGCTCCTCGGGCATGTACCCAAAGTGCTGGCGGTCCTCGAAGGTGAGCGGCTTGCCATCGCGCGAGACCTCGCCCGAATCGGTGCTGAGCACGCCCAGGGCGATGCGCATCGTGGTGGTCTTGCCGGCGCCGTTGGAGCCGACGAAACCATAAAGCTCGCCTGGATGAACGGTGAAGTTCATCCCGTCAAGCGCCTGGGTCTTCCCAAAGCGCTTGTAGAGTTGGTGAATGTCAAGACTCATGATCCTCCTTAGGGCTCGTGCGAGTCTATAGATCAAGGGTAGCGCGGCGGGGTGCGGGCGGCGGGAACGCGGCTCTGATCGCGCTACTTACTCGCGCCCCGGAAGCTCTAGGGTCGGTTCGTGCTCCAGCCCGCGCAGCCCGTTCCACATGAGGTTGACCAGGTGGGCGGCGAGGACCTCCTTCTCCGGCGCCTTGTCATTGGCCCAGATCTGGCCCATCGTGCCCACCGCGCCAGCCAGCATCTGGGCGTACAGCGGCGCCGTTTCCACGTCGAAGCCCAGGTGGTCGAAGTAGGCGGCCAGCAGCTCCGTGAGGTATTCGCCCATGTCGGACATGATCGTGGAGAACTGCGCGCCCGCAATCGCCTGCGGCGACTGGTGGACCAGCAGCCCGAAGCCATCCGGGTTGACCTCGATGTAGTCGAGCATCGCCAGGATCGAGCCTTCGAGCGCCTCGCGCGGGGCGAGTGCCGGGCGGACCTTTTCTTGTAGCAGCTCGTACAGTGCCGTGGTCTCCCGGTCCACGATCACTTGGTACAGGCCTTCCTTGCCGCCGAAGTGCTCGTAGATGACCGGCTTGGATACGCCGGCCGCGGTGGCAATCTCCTCCACTGACACGGCGTCAAAGCCGTGGGCGGCAAACAGATGGCGGCCGATGCCGATCAGCTGTTCGCGCCGTTGAATACGCGACATCCGTGAACGCTTTGGCCGAGGATCTGCGGTGGGCTCAGTTGTCATGTTCCCATTATCTCAAATGCCACCGACATTGCTAAGACCACCCCGGCTTGATTGGAAAACACGGGGCGGAAACTGGCACAATGGTAGGGAATTCCGCCATGGTGTAATGGCAGCACACGGGTCTTTGGAACCCTTTGTCTAGGTTCGAATCCTAGTGGCGGAGCGCTGACCCCAGGAGGAATCATGGCCGAACTCACCGCAGCGATCGTCCTTGCAGCTGGCAAGGGCACCCGCATCAAGTCCTCGATCCCCAAGGTGCTTCTACCGATGAACGGCCGCTCTTTGGTGGGGCATGCCAACGACGCCGTCGTCGGGGCTGGCGCCCAGCACATCGTTTTCGTGGTGCGCCACGAGCGCGAGCAGGTTGCCGCCCACATCTCCCAGATCAACCCGGGCGCCACGATTGTCGATCAGGACGACATCAAGGGCACCGGACGCGCCGCGTGGTGTGGACTCCAGGGCCTGCCGGCCAACCTCGAGGGTTCGGTGCTCATCATGGCGGGCGACTCGCCGATGTTCACCGCGGACACGCTCGCCGAGCTCGCCCGTGTTCACCGCGCAGGCTCCAACGCCGTCACCGTGCTTTCCACGGTGGTCGAGGACGCCACCGGCTACGGCCGCATCATGCGCGATGAAGCTGGGGGTGTGATCGGGATCGTCGAGCATAAGGACGCCACGCCCGAACAGCTCAAGATTCGCGAGATCGGCACCTCCACCTACGTCTTCGACATCGCCTTCCTGCGCGAATCCCTCGACACGCTCGACACGAACAACTCCCAGGGGGAGATGTACCTGACCGACGTCGTCGCCCGGGCTCACCAGCTCGGCGCGGGCGTCGGTTCCTTCGTCCTGGAGGATTCCGTCCAGGCCGAGGGCGTCAACGACCTGGTCCAGCTCGCCACCCTGCGCGCGGAGAAGAACCGCCGCATTCAGGAAGCCTGGATGCGCACCGGCGTCCACATCGTCGACCCGGCCACCACCCACGTCGACGTCGATGTCCGCCTCGAACCCGACTCGATCGTCCAGCCCGGCACCGTCCTGCGCGGGACCACGCGAGTGGCCGCATTCGCCGTCGTCGGTCCGAACACCGAACTTGACTCGGTGGACGTGGGGGAGAGGGCGGTTGTGGCCCACGCGGTCGTCGTCGGCACAAAGATCGCACCCGGCGAGGTAGTCTCGCCATTCAGCACGCGTAACACCAACAAGTAAGAAGGGCCCACCGGGCCCCACTGACGCGGGGTAGGGTGGGAAGTATCACTCAGGCACCGCGGACGCGGCCGAAGAAAAGGGAAGTGGAATGACGGGAATTCACGCCAGCGGCGCGAAGCATCTGGTTCTGGCGAGCGGGCGCGCTCACCCCGAGCTGGCGAAGGCGGTGGCTGACGAACTCGGAATCGACCTCCTGCCCGTCACCGCCTACGATTTCGCAAACTCCGAAATCTACGTGCGATTCGACGAATCGCTGCGCGGCTCGGACGTGTTCGTCCTCCAGTCCATCACGGTCCCGGTCAACAAGTGGATCATGGAGACCCTCATTATGGTCGACGCCGCAAAGCGAGCCTCGGCCAAGCGCATCACGGTGGTCGTGCCCTCTTACCCCTACGCCCGCCAGGACAAGAAGCACAAGGGCCGCGAGCCGATCTCGGCCCGTCTCATGGCGGACCTGTTCAAGACGGCCGGCGCGGACCGCATCATGTCGGTGGACCTACACGCCGCCCAGTCCCAGGGCTTCTTCGACGGGCCGGTGGACCACCTGTGGGCCATGCCCACGCTGGTGAACTACGTGCGCACCCGCATCGAGCCGCACGAGTCCGTCATCGTCTCTCCTGACGCCGGGCGCATCAAGGTTGCCGAGCAGTGGGGCGAGCGCCTCGGCGGCGTCCCGCTCGCCTTCGTGCACAAGACCCGCGACATCACCCGCCCCAACCAGGCCACCGCGAACCGCGTGGTGGGTGACGTGGTGGGCCGCACCGCCGTCATCGTGGACGACCTCATTGACACCGCCGGCACCATCGCGGGGGCCGTGCGCGTGGTACTCGAGGCCGGCGCTAAGGACGTCATCATCGCCGCCACCCACGGCGTGCTCTCCGACCCGGCCGCCCAGCGCCTGGCGGACTGCGGCGTGCGCGAGGTGATCCTCACCGACACGCTACCCATCCCCGTGGAGAAGCGCTTCCCACAGCTGACCATCCTGCCGATCGCGCCGGTCCTGGCCCGCGCCATCCAGGAGGTCTTCAACGACGGTTCGGTCACCAGTCTGTTTGACGGCGCTCACGCCTAGCGTGGGACGCGGGCGGGTGCTCGGCGCAAGTCTGGTGTTGGGCGCGGGCGGCGTCGTGCGCTGTGAAATTCCCCCACCTGTTTCCGGAATCGGCAAGGCGGACGGTAGGATAATGGGGTTGCCTCGGCGAGGGAAGCGCGTGCTTCCGTTATCGACGCGGTGTCTATGCCTGGCGTAGCCTCCGTATCGGGGCCATCCGCTCACAGCGCGTGAGCCTAGTAGAACAGGAGATAGACATGGAAAAGCAGATTCTTCAGATCGCCGAGCGTACTGAGTTCGGTAAGGGCGCGTCGCGCCGCATCCGCCGGGAGGGCGGCCTGCCCGTCGTCGTCTACGGCCACGGCGCTGAGCCCAAGCACTACGTTGTCGACTACCACGACGCGTTCCTCATGGTCCGCGGCAACCCCAACGCGCTGCTCACCCTCAAGTCAGACGACGTCGAGCAACTGGTCATGGTCAAGGACGTGCAGCGCAACCCGCTCACCCGCAACATCGAGCACCTCGATCTGCTGCGCGTGAAGGCCGGCGAGAAGGTGGCCGTTGAAGTTCCGGTCGTCGTTGAGGGCGAGCCCATGGGCGACGCGATCGCAACCATCGAGCTTATGGTCCTGCCGGTCGAGGTCCCGGTCCAGGAGATCCCCGAGGCGATTGTCATTGACGTCGAGGGCGTGGAAGATGGCACCAACATCACCATCGCCGACGTGAAGTTCCCGACCGACGTCACCACCGACCTGCCGGAGGACGAGGTCGTGGTGGTTGTGGCCGTTCCGCAGGTTGAGGCGCTGCCCGAGGCCGAGGAAGGCGACGCCGCCGAGGCTCCGGCTGAGGAGGCTCCGGCCGAGGACGCCGAGTAAGCAAGGCGCACATCAGCCAATCTTGCGCAGGGCTCGCCCGTGGGGCGAGCCCTGCCCCATTTTCTGGCTGCTTTCTGGCAGTGCACAAGCGGCTTTCTGGCAGTGCGCCGGCCGTCCGATAGATCGGGGGCGGGCATCGTTGGTAAAGTTTCGGTGGAGGGAAAATGTTTGCAGTCATTGGCCTAGGCAACCCGGGGCCCAAGTATGAAGCCACGCGCCACAACATCGGCCAGCACGTGATCCACGAGCTGGCTCGCAGGGCGGGTTCGTCGCTGTCGATGCACAAGCAGTCGAACACGCGGGCGGCGTCGGTACGGATCGGCATCGGCCCTGGTCAGCCGGGGGAGCCGGTGGTGCTCGGCGTGTCTAACGGCTACATGAACACCTCGGGCGGGCCGGTCAGCTCGCTGCTCAAGTACTACAAGGTGGCCCCGGAGGACCTGATCGTTGTTCACGACGAGCTTGACCTGCCCTTCGGCCAGCTCAAACTCAAGCGCGGCGGTGGGTCTGGCGGCCACAATGGCCTCAAGTCGATCACGCAGTCGCTCGGCACGCAGGACTACATCCGCCTCCGTTTCGGCGTGGGCCGCCCGCCGGGCCGCCAGGATCCGGCCGACTTCGTGCTCTCCCCCTTCTCCTCGAAGGAGGACAAGGAGGTCGACCTGCTCATTGCGCTCGCGGCCGACGCTGTCGAAGACGTCCTCCTCCTTGGCCTGGACAAGGCCACCATGCGCCTTCACACCAAGTAACCCGGTAGCTTTAAGGACCTCATGGATCTGCGCCCCGTTCTTTCAGTCCTCGCCGACCAGGACACGCTGTCCTCGCGCGCGAACTCCCGCTTCGCCGACTTCGGTATGCCGCGTGGCGCCTTCGCCCCAGCGATCGCTGAGCTCCTGGCCTCGGGGGACGGTCGGCTACAGGTGGCGGTGACGGCGTCGGGACGCGAAGCCGAGGACCTGCGCGACGCCCTGCGCGCCTACGTCCCGGCAGAGAAGATGGCGATTTTCCCCGCATGGGAAACCCTCCCGCACGAGCGCCTTTCGCCCCGCTCGGACACGGTGGCCGAGCGCCTGACCACCCTGCGCCGCCTTGCTCACCCCGAAGACTTCCCCGAGCTGCGCGTGCTACTCGTGCCGATCCGTGCCTTCCTCCAGCCGATCGCGGCTGGGCTGGGCGAACTGGCGCCGGTGCGGCTGGCCGTGGGCGACGTCGTCGACTTCGATGACCTGCAAGAACGCCTGGTCGCTACCGCCTACGAGCGGGTGGACATGATCGAGGCGCGCGGGCAGTTCGCCGTGCGCGGCGGGATCATCGACGTCTTTCCGCCCACCTCCGACTCCCCGTTGCGAGTCGAATTCTTCGGCGATGAGGTGGACGAGATCCGCTCCTTCGCCGTAGCCGACCAGCGTTCACTGGACGACGTCGGGCACCTGTACGCCCCGCCGTGCCGGGAAATGCTGCTCAACGACGACGTTCGCTCGCGTGCCGCCCAGGCCCTCACGGAGCTGCCGGGCGCGGTGGACATGCTCGACAGGATCGCGAACGGGATCGCGGTGGAGGGCATGGAGTCGCTACAGCCGGTGCTGGTGGAGCAGATGCACCCGTTCGTCGACGAGCTGCCCGCCACCGCGCGGATCATCATGATTGAGCCGGAGCGGATCGAGGCCCGCGCGCAGTCCCTTCAGGAGACCACGGAGGAGTTCCTGGCGGCGGCGTGGTCCTCGGCGGCGGCCGGCGGCGAGATCCCGATCTCGGTATCGAAGGCGTCCTTCCTTGAGATCCCGGACGTGCGCGCCCATGCGCGCGAGCTCGGCCTGGGCTGGTGGAGGCTCGGCGGGTTCGCAGGCGAGGACACCGTTCAGCTGCCCCTGCGCGAGCCACGCAACTTCGCCGGCGACGTCGACGCCGCCCTTCGCGAGCTCGGCCACAAGGCCCGCCAGCAGTGGCGGATCGTTGTGGCGGTCGAGGGCGCGGGTTTGGGGCGCCGCCTGGTCGAACAGCTTTCCGACGCCGACGTGCCCGCCCGCTTCTCCGAGGACCTGGGCGAGGTGCGGCCCGGGGTCGTCGAGATCGTTACCGCGCCCGTCCAGTCCGGGTTCATCGCCGACGCCGAAAAGTTCGCCCTGCTGGGTGCGAGTGAGCTCATCGGGCGCAAGCGCTCGAGGTCGGCCCAACAGCGGCAGATGCCGAAGCGGCGCAAGAACGCTGTCGACCCTCTGCAGCTCAAGCCGGGCGACTACGTGGTGCACGCGCGCCACGGCGTCGCGCAATTCGTCCAGCTCGCCAAGCGCAAACTGGGCGGGCCGAACGGGACACAGCGCGAATACGTGGTGCTTGAATACGCGCCGTCCAAGCGCGGGCAGGCACGCGACCAGCTGTGGGTGCCTACCGACCAGCTCGACCAGATCTCGAAGTACGCCGGCGGCGACGCGCCCACCCTCAACAAGATGGGCGGGGCTGACTGGGAAAAGACGAAGTCAAAGGCGCGGGCCGCGGTCAAGCAGATCGCGAAGGAGCTCGTGCGGCTCTACGCCCAGCGACGGGCCACCAAAGGCCACGCCTTCGCCCCCGACACCCCGTGGCAACACGAGCTGGAGGACGCCTTCGAATTTGTGGAGACGCCGGACCAGCTCTCCACCATCGAAGAGGTCAAGCGCGACATGGAGGCACCCGAGCCGATGGACCGCCTCATCTCCGGCGACGTCGGCTACGGCAAGACCGAGATCGCCGTCCGGGCCGCGTTCAAGGCCGTGCAGGACGGTAAGCAGGTGGCGGTCCTCGCGCCCACCACCCTGCTTGTGCAGCAGCACCTCGAGACCTTCCAGGAGCGCTACGCCGGATTTCCCGTCAAAGTGGCGGGCCTGTCACGTTTCCAGACGGACAAGGAGTCGGAGGACGTCAAGGACGGGGTGCGACGCGGGGAGATCGACGTCGTGATCGGAACCCACCGCCTCATCACCGGCGACGTGCGGTTCAAAGACCTGGGGCTCGTGATCATCGACGAGGAGCAGCGCTTCGGTGTCGAGCACAAGGAGACCCTCAAGCAGATGTACCCCACGGTGGACGTGCTGTCGATGTCGGCCACCCCGATCCCGCGTACGCTCGAAATGGCGGTGACGGGGCTGAGGCAGATGTCCACGCTTGCCACCCCGCCCGAGGAGCGCCACCCCATTCTCACGTATGTGGGCGCGCACGAGGACCAGCAGATCGCGGCGGCCATCAAACGCGAGCTCCTGCGCGACGGGCAGGTCTTCTACGTCCACAACCGTACCGAATCCATCAACCGGGTGGCGACCCACCTGTCCGAACTGGTGCCCGACGCGCGGATCGGCGTCGCGCACGGAAAAATGAGCGAGAACCAACTCGAGGCCGTGATCCAAGAGTTTTGGGACAAGGACATCGACGTGCTCGTGTGTACCACGATCGTGGAAACCGGGCTCGACATCTCGAACGCCAACACGCTGATCGTGGAAAATGCCCACAAGCTCGGGCTTTCGCAGCTCCACCAGTTGCGCGGGCGTGTGGGGCGCGGGCGCGAGCGCGCATACGCCTACTTCCTCTACCCGCGAGACGGGTCCATGACCGAGACCGCGATCGAGCGGCTGCGCACCATCGCCGCTCACACCGAGCTCGGCGCCGGCTTCCAGGTGGCGCTCAAGGACCTGGAGATCCGCGGCGCCGGCAACCTGCTGGGCGGGGAGCAGTCCGGACACATCGCCGGGGTTGGCTTTGACCTGTACATCCGCATGGTTTCCGAGGCCGTGGCGGGGATGACCGGGCGCGACACCCGCACCGAGGCAGAGAAGGCCGCCGAAACCCGCATCGAGTTGCCGGTGGACGCCTACGTGCCCGAATCGTGGGTGACGTCCGAGCGGCTGCGGCTGGAGATCTACACGAAGATCGCCGCGTCGACGACCGAGGCGCAACGGGCCGACATCCACCAGGAACTCGTGGACCGGTACGGCTCCGTGCCCGTGGAGGTGGAGCGGCTCTTCACGCTGGCCCAGCTGAGGGAGAAGGTGCGGTCCGTGGGGATCGAGGAGATCGTCATGCAGGGCAATAACGTGCGCTTCGCGCCCGTGGTGATACCCGATTCGCGCCACGCGCGGCTGCGCCGTCTCTACCCGAAGGCGATCGCCAAGCCCGCCATCCGGACGCTACTTGTGCCCCTGCCCGTGGAGAACGAGCGGCGGCTTGGCGCGGCAAAGGTCATCGAGGGCGACGCCGTGGTGCAATTCGTGGAGCAGGTGGTCGACTCGGTGATGCTGGCGAGCATCGGCAGTTAGGCCGGGCGCGGGGCGGCAGTGGGGCCGGCTGGCGTGGGGTGCGGGGCCTGGCTGCATGGGGCCGGGTTGTCAGGCGCCGCCACCGGAAACCCTGCGAGGGTTCTTGTCTGGCTGTCAGCTTGTAGGGTGCTCTTCCTCAATGGTGTGGTCGAGCAACCACCGGGTGATGTATTGGAGGTCGGCTCACTTCGCGACCGTCAGGCCGAACTCGATGAGCTCGTCATTTGTTGCCGTCAGGGTGATGCCCTCCAGAGTTCTGTCAGAGCACGGTTGTACCGGTCGGCAAACTGCTTTGCCATGTGCATGACGAGCTCATCCGGGACATCCTCGGCAACCTCAGGTTGAGCCTGGTCTGCCTGGTAGGCCTCGGCGTCGTCGAACTTCATCAAGATGAAATGGGGTTTGTTGTTCTTGAGGATCACCACTTGCCCCTTGATGTCGGTCAGTCTGGCGACCTTGGAAAAGTTCTGGTTCGCGTCGCGCATGGAGACTAGAGCGTCGCTATCGATCAGCATCGTGCACCACCTCGGTCCTATTGTTTGTAGCTATAGTATGTCCTACTTGCCTGATCTGGGACAAGGGCCTGAGTGGTGGCGGGTCCGTAGGCGGGAGCGGGTGTGAGAAGGGTGCCGGGAGAGCGTGGGTGATCTCGGGGCGGGGCGAGTCCGCGCGGAGTCGGGACGAAAGACGCCCGCGCGTGCGTCGCGTCACAGCAAGGGATTGCCCCAGGAGATGAAAAGTTGGGAGATCTGGGCGGGGCGGTGTCTTTTGTCGGTGATTCGTAGGACAATAGTGGGTGGAGGTAGTGCAGTCCCGCTGCGGTACCGAAAGTAACCCTATAGAAGGAGTTCTTGTGGCAAACATTGAAGCCGTTCACGCTCGTGAGATTCTTGATTCGCGCGGCAACCCCACCGTTGAGGTTGAGGTCCTGCTGGATGACGGCCACTACGGCCGCGCTGGCGTTCCGTCCGGCGCATCGACCGGCGCCTTCGAGGCGGTTGAGCTTCGTGATGGCGACAAGGCCCGCTACGGCGGCAAGGGCACCTTGAAGGCTGTTGCCAACGTGATCGAGGAGATGGAAGAGGAGCTCATCGGCCTCGACGCCTCCGAGCAGCGCTACATTGACCAGATCCTGCGTGACCTCGATGGCACCCCGAACAAGGGCAAGCTGGGTGCCAACGGCATCCTCGGCGTTTCGCTCGCTGTGGCGAAGGCTTCCGCTGAGTCCGCTGGCCTCTCGCTCTTCTCCTACCTTGGTGGCCCGAACGCCCACGTTCTGCCCGTCCCGATGATGAACATCCTCAACGGTGGCTCGCACGCCGATTCCAACGTTGACATCCAGGAGTTCATGATCGCCCCGATCGGTGCTCCGACCTTCAAGGAAGCCCTGCGCATGGGCGCCGAGGTCTACCACGAGCTGAAGGCGGTGCTCAAGGAGCGCGGCCTGTCCACCGGCCTGGGTGACGAGGGCGGCTTCGCCCCGAACCTTGAGACCAACGCTGCGGCCCTCGATCTGATCGTTGAGGCCATCGAGCGCGCTGGCTACAAGCCGGGCGCCGACGTCGCTCTCGCACTTGACGTTGCCTCCACCGAGTTCTTCAAGGATGGCAAGTACATGTTCGAGGGTGGCGAGAAGGATACCGCTTACATGGTGGACTACTACGAGAAACTCATCACCGACTACCCGATCGTCTCCATTGAGGATCCGCTCTCGGAGGACGAGTGGGAGGATTGGAAGGCCCTCACCGAGCGTATCGGTGACCGCGTCCAGCTCGTCGGCGATGACCTCTTCGTCACCAACCCGGAGCGCCTCGCCAAGGGCATCGAGATGGATGTGGCGAACGCCCTGCTCGTGAAGGTGAACCAGATTGGTACCCTCACCGAGACCCTCGAGGCCGTGGAGATGGCCCACCGCGCCGGCTACAAGTCGATGACCTCGCACCGCTCCGGTGAGACCGAGGACACCACGATTGCCGACCTCGCCGTTGCCACCAACTCCGGCCAGATCAAGACCGGTGCTCCGGCTCGTGGCGAGCGCGTCAACAAGTACAACCAGCTCCTGCGCATCGAGGAGGAGCTCGACGACGCGGCCGTCTACGCCGGCCGTTCCGCGTTCCCGCGCTTCAAGGCTTAAGTTCATAGCCTGAAAAAGGGGTCCGGGGTTGGGAAACCGACCCCGGGCCCCTTTTGTTGCGCCGGCGTGCTGAGACGCGCCTGACTGTGGCGCGCCCATCGGCCTTTCCCGGTTGACGACGGACGGGCCCTAGACTGGGAGCCATGAGTTCGCGGCGTCCACCATCGTCCGCCCGGGGCCAGGGCGGCCGCCGGCCTACCCGGAATTCCGCGGCATCTGCGGCTCGCCGCCGCCATAGCGAGGACCTGCGAAACCAGGACCCTCAGCGCCGCCAGGGTGCGTCGTCGGGGCCGGAGACGCGCAAGCCGACGTCGTCGGGAAAGGGTGCCCGGCGGGCGGGGAAGAACGAGGCAGGCACTTCGACTCGGGCCGACGGTACTCGCGCCAACAGCACGCGAACCGGCACCCGAACCACGAACACGCGAACCAGCTCCCGGTCCGGTAGCAACCGCCCCGGCGGCTCCCGCGGATCCCAGGATCGTTTCGCGAAGAAGTTCAACGTGCGGTTTTCGTCGGGGGAACGCACCCGCCAGTTTTCGGTACGCATGCTCGCGGTGGCACTGTTCGCGCTGGTGGGGATCATTATTGTGGCGAGTCCGCTCAACCAGTACCTGAATCAGCAGCAGGAGAAGCGCGAGCTGCTGAGCCAGCTGCAGGAGACCACGGCCCGCGTAGAGGTGCTCGAGCAGGAGCTGGCGCGGTGGCAGGATGACGACTTCGTGCGCTCCCAGGCCCGCGAGCGGCTCGGCTACGTGATGCCAGGGGAGACTCTCTACCTCGTCTCGGACCCGGAGAAGGGCACCCCGGAGGAGATCCGGGCGGAGCGGACGAAGGAAGTCAACGATCGGCGCCGGCAGGCCACGCCGTTCTACCAGACGATGTGGGATTCGATCCAGATCGCGGGCGCGGCGGGCGAGGTGGTCAACCCGTCGAACATTCCGCTCATTGGAACGACGCCGGAGCAGGACACCACCCCCACCGACACGGCTCCGGTCGAGGATGAGACATCCACGACCCCGCCCGCCGATGAGGAGGGCGAAGGCTAGCAGGTAGGCTTAGGGCTATGAATGAAACGCCCCAGGTTACCCCTGAGATTCTGCGCCAGATTGCCGCGAATGCGAGCCCGATCCGTGATACCGACGTCGAGGTGTTGACCGAGCAGCTCGGCCGGCACCCGCGTGGGCTGGTGGGGATCGGGGCGCGGTGCGCATGCGGTAATCCCGCGGTGACGATCACGTATCCGCGCCTGCCCGACGGGACCCCGTTCCCCACGCTCTTCTACCTCTCGCTGCCGGCGTTGGTGAAGCGTATTTCGCGCGCCGAGTCGTCGGGGCAGATGGAGGCGTTCAACGAGCGCCTCGCGAACGACCCCGATTACCGCGCCGCCCACGAGCGCGCCCACGTCTCCTACATTGAGCGGCGCAACCTGCTGGAGGACGTGGAACACCTGGCGGACCGTTCGGCTGGCGGCATGCCGGACCGCGTCAAGTGCCTGCACGCGCTGGCGGGCTACGCGCTCGCGGTGGGCCCCGGGGTGTGCCCTGCTGGCGACGACGCCCTGGCCCTCGTCGGTTGGGACACCGCCGTGTGCCACTGCCAGGATCCGGCTGAGGAGGGCGCGGAATGAGGGTTGCCGGAATTGATTGCGGCACGAACTCGATCCGGCTGTTGATCGCCGACGTCGACGCCGCGGCTGGCGAGCTGATCGACGTCGTGCGCCGGATGGAGGTCTCGCGTCTGGGGCAGGGCGTGGATCGGACCGGGCGCTTTGACCCGGAGGCCCTGGCCCGCACGCTCACGTTCGTGGATGACTACGCGGCACAGTGCCGCGAGCACGGGGTGGAGTCGATCCGGTTCGCGGCCACGTCCGCCACGCGCGATGCTGCCAACCGGCAGTTGTTCGTCGACGGCGTCCGGGAGCGTCTCGGCATTGACCTCCAGGTGCTGACGGGTGAGGAGGAGGCGCGGGCGTCCTTTACGGGGGCGATCTCGGCGCTGGCCTCGGCCGATGACCCGCTCCTCACCGTTGACCTGGGCGGCGGGTCCACCGAGTTCGTGCTCGGCCGGAGCGACGGCATCGTGCTGGGCGCAGCCTCGATGGACGTGGGGTGCGTGCGGATTTACGAGCGCCACCTCAAGGATTCGGGGGAGGCGGGCATCGAGGCTGCGCGGGCCGACGTGCGCGCGGCAATGGACGCCACTGGCATCGACTTCTCTGCGGCCCGCACGCTCATCGGGCTGGCTGGCACGATTACGACCGTGACGGCGAAGGCGCTCGACCTCGACGTCTACGACCCCGAGCGCATCCACGCCACCCGCCTGCCCTTTGCGGAGATCGACGAGGCGTGCGAGTGGTTCATCCACGCCAGCGTCGAGGAGCGCGCGGCCCGCGGATTCATGCACCCGGGGCGCGTGGATGTGATCGGCGCCGGATCGCTCGTGTGGCAGGAGATCATCCGCCGCCTCGAGCGCGAAACGGAGAACACGACGGCGCTGACGAGTGCGGTGACCTCCGAGCACGACATCCTTGACGGGATGACGCTCTGGGCCGCACGCGAACCCAACCCTCCACACCTGTAACGCGAGCGGCCCGGGCGCCGTAGCACCCGGGCCGCTGGATGAGCGGTCGTCGCCGGCCCAGCGGCCGGACTGGCCGGACTAGCGGTCGTAGTGGCCGGGCCCGACCTCGGGTTCGCCGCCGGGGACCTCGCCCCAGGACTCTTCGATCGTGTCGTCGGCGAGCACCTCGTGGCGCTCCAGGGTGGCGCGGTTTTCGGTCATGTGCTCGTAGTCGTAGACCGGGGCGTGGTGGCGGTGCCACTTGGCACGCCCGCGCAGGAAGAACGCGCCGACCACGAGCGAGATGAGGGTGCCGAGCAGCACGGCCACGCGGGCGTGCGGGCCGGCCGGGTCGTGATCGGGGAAGGACAGGGTGGCGATCAGCAGCGACACGGTGAAGCCGATGCCGGCGATGAACGCCATCGCGTTCACGTCGCCCATGTAGAGGTTCTTGCCCAGCTGGAGTTTGAATACGTACACCATGAGTGCCACGCCGCCGGTGATGCCGATCATCTTGCCCAGCGGCAGGCCGAGGTAGATGCCCATGGCCGCCGGGTCGGTCAGCATCGCCATGACGCCACCGGAATCCACCACGTTCACGCCCGCCGCGAAGAACGCGAACACGGGCAAGATGATGCCGGCGGAGTAGAACTCGAGCTTCTCGGTGAGCTCCTCGGTGAGCGGCAGCTTCTCTGTGGCGAGCTTCTTGGCGGGGATGGTCATGCCCATGAGCACGCCGGCGATCGTGGCGTGGATGCCGGAGGAGAACATGAAGTACCAGGCCACCAGCCCGATCGGCCACAGCAGGTACCACTTGATGATGCGCTTCTGGGCGAGCGTGCCGAAGGCGGCCACCACCAGGATCGACAGCCCGAGGTAAATGAAGTTGAGGTTGTCGGAGAAGAAGACCGCGATGATGAGGATGCCGAGCAGGTCGTCCACCACCGCGAGGGTCATGAGGAAGGTGCGTAGCGCGATGGGCAGGCCCTTGCCAAACAGGCCGAGCACGCCGAGCGCGAAGGCGATGTCGGTGGCAACCGGCACGGCCCAGCCGTTCCAGTTCGGATCGGCGGAGAGCAGCTGGATGGTCACGTACACGAGCACCGGCCCGATCATGCCGAACACCGCGGCGAGGATCGGCACCAGCGCCTTACGGATGTCGCGCAGCGAGCCGACCACAAACTCCTGCTTGAGCTCCATGCCCACGATGAAGAAGAACAGGGCGAGCAAGAAGTCGGCCGAGATGAGCGAAAGGCTCATCCCGTGCCCGTGCAACTCAAACAGGGAGGTGTTCGCGAGGGAATCGTACGCGTTCCGCGCACCCTGGACCGGGAAATTCGCCCAGATCAGGGCGAGCACCGCCCCGATAATGAGGACGACTCCGGCGGTCGTTTCGTTCTTCAGGGCCTGGTGGTAACGCGCGATCATATAAGTCCAATCCTCGTGTCGTTGACCTCCCCAGTCTAAAACGTTCCGCCTATTTTGGCGGCATCGATCGCACAGGTAGTGTTACTTGCAGGCCCCCATAGCCCAACGGCAGAGGCAGTCGACTTAAAATCGATTCAGTGTCGGTTCGAATCCGACTGGGGGTACTGCCGCGTCTAGATGTCCCGTTTCTTGAAGGCGGTGAGCGTGCCGACGACACCGACCACCGCGTATCCCACAAAAATGGCGAGCGCCACCCAGCGGCCCGTGATGAGGTCCCCAAGCGGTTGGTCGCTGATGGCCACCGAGCCGAGCGCGCTCGGGATCAGCTGGGAGACGGTCTTGCGGAAGAACTCCTGCGGGATGATCTGGACCAGGTCAATGAGGTACATGAAGCCGATCATGATGGAGATCGCGCCGGCCGTGGAGCGCACGAGGTAGCCCATCGCGGTAGAGAGCACGCCGATCGAGACCATGATGATGCAGAAGATCGAGTAGGCCGCGATGGCCTCCCCGCCCGGATTGAACCCGTCCTTGAGGATCCTGGTGAGCGTGTACCCGATGGCGATGAGGGTGGCGCTCAGCAGGAGAGAGACGATCGTGACCGCCGTCAGCTTGGCCGTGAACGAGCGCCCCCGGCGCGGGTCCGCAAGCACGGTGGTCCGCATCGTGTTGTGCGAGTACTCGCTGGTGACGGCAACGGTGCCAATGACGATGAAAAAGATGGTCATCGACGGCCAGCCGGCCGTTACAACCAGCGGATCGGCCTCCACGTACTCGGAGCTGGCCAGCATCCACATGATGAGCCCATAGAGGATGATGCCGATCGCGGCGGTCACCTGAATCGAGCGAGTGTTGAGCTTCATCAGCTCCGAGTGCAGGGAGCGCCCAAACGTGGGACGGTAGGAATCGGCGAAACGGCCAGAAAACATGGTCATCTTAGGCCTCCCAGGTGGTGTGCGCGGGCGGGGCGGGCGGCGTCGGCGGAACTGGGCCAGGCGGCGTCGGGGACATCGGCGCGAAACCGGAGGAGGGACCGCGCGCGGAGCTGAACTGCACCTGGTCGGAGGTCAGCTCCATGAAGACGTCTTCGAGGGTGGAGTGGATCTCGGTCAGCTCGTGGATCTCCACGTTGTGCTGATAGAGGTAGTGGCCCACCTGCTCGCGCCGGAGCCCGGGGAGTTCGAAGGAGCCGCGGGGGCTGGAGTGGCTCGGGGCGACGTCGTAAACCTGCCACCCCGCCTGGGTAAGCAGGCCGCGGATCGTGGCCATGTCCGGGCCGGAGACCCGCACGCGCGCGCCCCGATCCGACTCGGTGAACTTGGAGATCGGGCCGGAGTCGATGAGGCGGCCGCGGCCGATAATGACCAGATCGTCCGCCGTGAGCGCCATTTCGCTCATAAGGTGGGAGGAGACGAGGACGCTGCGGCCCTCCGCGGCAAGCGACCGCATGGTGGAGCGGACCCAGCGCACGCCGTCGGGGTCAAGACCGTTGACCGGTTCGTCGAGGATAAGCACCTGCGGGTCGCCAAGCAGGGCTGTTGCGATGCCGAGGCGCTGGCCCATGCCGAGCGAGAAACCCTTGATTTTCTTGCCCGCCACGGATTCGAGGCCGGTGAAGCCAATGACCTCGTCGACGCGCTCGTGGGGGAATCCATGCGTTTTCGCCACGACCCGCAGATGCTGCCTGGCCGTTCGTCCGGGGTGAAACGCCTTCCCGTCCAAGAGCGCGCCGACCGCGGTGAGCGGGGAGGCGAGGTTGCGATACTCGGTGCCCCCGATCATTGCCCGGCCCGACGTGGGGCGGTCAAGTCCGACAATGCAGCGCATCGTGGTGGATTTACCCGAGCCATTCGGCCCGAGGAACCCGGTCACGGCGCCGGGGCGCACGGAGAACGACAGGTTGTCAACCGCGCGCGTCTTGCCGTAGTCCTTCGTCAGGTTCTCGACGGTGATCATCTGGTCCTCCCTGCGGCCCGCCTGCGGTGCCGACTCCTTTAGCGTATGAGTCCACTATCCCCGATTTCGTCATACCGCGGACGGATCATCCACAGTTTTTCACGACGCACGGCGGGGCGGGCGGCGTCGTGCGCGCGTTCTACAGCGCGGACTCGCGCTATGGACGGCAGCGGGCCGGGGCGTTTCTCTTTGGGGAGAAAAGAGCGCGGGAGTATTGCCCTTAGTTACGCCATGGTTAGTATGGGATGTGGATGGCCGTAGCGACGGCCCTAATAAAAGGAGGCTCCCGTGAGCAATCCGATTACGACACGTAATCCCTACTTCTCGACCCAGCAGGTCCGGCCGAACCAGTTCGACCAGACCGCCTACGGCGACCAGTACGCCTACGGCACTCCGAACGCCCAGCAGGCGGCGTACGGCCAGGCGCAAGGCGAGGTCGCCGGGAACGGCGCGTTTGCCACCGAGCGCATGACGTACAACGACGCGCTGAACAAGGTGGCCGTGCTCCTCGGCATCGCCGTTATTTCGGGTGTGGCGACCGCCGTGCTCCTCCCGCCGGCCATGTGGATGTCGGTGGCGGTGGTTTCGGTGATCGGCGCGTTCGTGGTCGGCCTGATCTTAGCGTTCCAGAAGATGGTCAAGCCCGGCCTGGCGATCGCGTACGCGGTGCTCGAGGGCGTGGCGCTCGGCGCGCTGACCGCCGCCTTCGAAATCTTCGTGCCGGGCATCGCGATCCAGACCATCCTGGCCACCGCGATCATCGTCGGTGTGACACTGGCATTGCACTACTCGGGCGCGGTGCGCACCACCCCGAAGGGCCGAAAGATCGTCATCACGGTGGCGCTCGGCTACCTCATCTTCTCGCTGGTCAACCTGGTACTGATGTGGACGGGCGTGCTGGATCAGGCGTGGGGCGTGCGCGGGTACGAGGTCGCGGGTATCCCGCTGGGCGTGATCCTGGGCGCCGGCATGATCCTCATCGCCGCTTACATGCTGATCGGCGACTTCGAGGACATCAACACCGCGATCGTCAACGGTGCGCCCCGCGAGTTCTCGTGGACGGTGGGCATCGCGATCGTCATGACGATCCTGTGGATCTACATCGAGGTTCTCCGCCTCATCGCGATCCTCTCGGACCGCTAAAGCCAACAGATTAGGGGGCTGGCCTGCGGGTCGGCCCCAGCGGGGCGCCGATGTTGGCACTCGCCGCGGCCGCCGCGCTGTGGGGAATGACCTGGCTGCTCTATCGCCGGTTGCCGATGAGCCGGGGTTAGGACACCGAAAGCAAGCCTGGCTCCAAGAAACAAGTGGGCCGGCCCCGCGTCGGGGCCGGCCCACCTCAGTTCACGGCGTCTAAATCACTCCATCGAGCAACTTGGTGTGATCGCCGAACCGGTGATTTGTGGCGGCAACCGCCTGCTCAAGGAAGAACGGGCGCAGTTCCACCCGACCATTGCCCGTGACGGGCTCAGCGTAAATCGCCACGTCCACCGAGCCACCCACGGCTTCGGCCACCGCGCGGGCGTCGTCGCCGACGTAGCGGATCTTGTGCGCGCCAGACTTGGGCAGGTCGGAGAGCCACTGGGCGGGCGATGCCACGCTGACCGTGGCGCCCGCGGCGCGGAAGGCCTGGGCCACGGTGTCGCGCAGGTCGTCGCCCACGCTCAGCTCCACCGACGTCTTGCCCGTGAGCGCGCCGGCCACCATCGGGGCGACCTTCCACCACTGCTCCGGATCCTCCAGGCGCACCATCACCGACGTGGGCCGGTAGCGGAACACGTTCTTCTCAACGCCCAGCGCCGACACGTCGCGCGCCGACAGGTAGTGTTCCTTGAGTGCCGCCTCCACGCTACGCAGCGCGGCACGGTACTGGCCGGCGTCGTCCTTCGGCAGCTTGTCGGCCAGGGCGTCGAACTCGCCCAGGGTGGGGTAGGACAGCGTCGCGAACGACTCCGGCACCGCCACCTCCACCGGCTCCGCGTGCGACATGCCGATGAGGTGGTTGGGGCCGCCCGCCTTCGAACCAGTGCCCACCTGCGAGCGCTTCCAGCCGCCGAACGGCTGACGACGCACGATCGCGCCCGTCGTGCCACGGTTAACGTAGACGTTGCCCGCCTCCACCTTCGACAGCCACAGCTTGATCTCGTCCGGGTCGAGCGAGTGCAGGCCGGCCGTGAGACCGAACTCCACCGCGTTCTGCAGCCGGATCGCTTCCTCCAGGGTCTCGGCGCGCATGATGCCCAACACCGGGCCGAAATACTCGGTCATGTGAGCGTCCTGGCCGGGGGTGACGCCGTCGCGAATACCGGGCGACCAGAGGCGGCCCGAATCGTCCAGTTGGCGCGGCTTAAGCAGCCACGTCTGGCCCGGCTCCAGCTCGGTCAGGCCGCGCTTGAGCTTGCCGGCCGCCGGCTCAATGATCGGGCCCATCTCCGCCGACGGGTTGGTCGGCCAGTCCACCACTAGCGACTCTGCCGCGTCGACCACCTGGTTAATGAAGCGCTCCGACTTGCCCATCGCCCCCACAAGGATCGCAATCGACGCCGCCGAACACTTCTGGCCCGCGTGCCCGAACGCGGACTGGACCAGGTCTTTCGCCGCGAGGTCGATGTCGGCCTGCGGGGTGACGATAATGGCGTTCTTGCCCGAGGTCTCGGCAAAGACCGCCAGGTCCGGCTCCCAGGAGCGGAACAGCTTCGCAGTCTCGATCGAGCCGGTCAAAATCACCTGGTCCGAGCCGGTGACGAGCGCCTCGCCCACCTCGGCCATCTCATCCGGGTGGATATCGACCAGACGCAGGGCTTCCTTCGGCACCCCGGCATCCCACAGGGCTTGGGCGATGACGGCGCCACAGCGGCGAGCCTGCTCGGCCGGCTTGAAGACGACGACCGAGCCGGTGGCCAAAGGCGCCAGCGCCGAGCCAGCCGGGATCGCCAGCGGGAAATTCCACGGCGGGATCGCGGCGGTGACGGGCGCGGGGGAGAAGCGCACGCCCTCCAGCTCGTCCAGCTCCTCGGCCAGATCCGCGTAGTAGTTAGCAAAGTCGATCGCCTCGGAGACCTCTACGTCAGCCTCGCCCACGATCTTCCCACACTCCGAGGCGGCCACCTCGATCAGCTCCGCGCGGCGCTCACCAAGCACCTGCCCAGCCCGGCGCAAGATCTTTGCGCGCTCGGCTCCGCTGAGCCCGGCCCACTCCGGAGCGGCCTTACGTGCCTCGACCACGATCTGCTCCATCTCGGCAACCGTGCGCACCCGCGCGTCGTCGGCGCCCTTCACGCCCAGCTCCGAATCGCCCATCTTCGCAAAAATCTGGTTCGCCCACTCGATATTGGCGGGAAGCGACGGGTCCGAATCCGGGGTGTTACGGAATGAGGTCAGCAGATCGACGTCGTCGGTCAGCCTGTTCTGGTGCCGGTTCGGCCCGAAGGAAAGCGTGGGCACCTCGTTGAGCGGGCCCATGGCCTCCGCCAGGTCCGCCTCCGGGAACGCGGCCACGACGCCGGTGGCGAAGCGATTGCGCTCGCGGGCGAAGACGGAGTCGTTATCAGCGATCTCGAAAACGCCGGACATGAAGTTTTCGTGTGCCGCGGACTCCTCGAGGCGGCGGACGAGGTAGGAGATGGCGACGTCGTAGTTCGCCGGATCCACCACGGGCACGTAGTACAGGATCCGGCCCACGTCCTCGCGGATGGCGAGCGCCTGGTTGGTGGCCATGCCCTTGAGCATCTCCACCTCGAAGCCCTCCGTGACTCCGCGCGCCTTGGCGAGGTTGAGGCCAAAGCCGAGGGTGAAGAGGTTCTGGCCGGCGATGCCCAGGTTGACGTTCGAAATGTGCTCCGGGCGCAACGCGTACTCGAGGATGCGCATGTAGTTCGCGTCCGTGGCGGCCTTCGACGGCTGGACGGCAAGCGGCCAGCCGTGCATGAGCGCGTCCACCTGCTCCATCGGCAGGTTCGCGCCCTTGACCAGGCGCACCTTCACCGGCGCGCCCCCGTCCGCCACGCGCTGGGCGGCCCACTCCTGCAAACGCTCCATCGCGGGCAGGGCGTCGGGCAGGTAGGCCTGCAACACGATGCCGGCGCGCAGGTTCTTAAACTCCTCGCGGTCGAGGATACCGGTGAAGACGTCGATGGTGAGGTGGAGGTCGTGGTACTCCTCCATGTCCAAATTGACGAACTTGCCACCTTTGTTCGCCACCCGGTACAGCGGTAGCAACGCCTCAATCGCCTGGTCCACCGCCTTCTGGTAGCCCCACGGGTTGTGAACGCCGAGCACCGAGGAGACCTTGATCGACACGTAGTCCACGAAGTCGTACTCGAGCAGCTCCGTGACCGCCGCCAGGCGACGCGCCGCCTCCTTGCGCCCCAGCACGGCCTCGCCCAGCAGGTTGAGGTTGAGGCGCGAACCGTCGGCCCGCAGCTTCTTCACCGCCGGGCCGAGCTTCTTCGGCGTCGTGTCCAGCACAAGGTTACCCACCAGCATGCGGAACACGCGGAAAGCCGCTTCCGTGATGAACGTGGGGGAGGCCGGGGCCAGCACGCCACCCACCTTTGCGGGAAGTGACAGGTAGGCGGGCAGGAAGCTGGCCGGCTTCTTCGCCAGCTTGTTGAGGTTGGCTGCCCGGGTCTTCGGATCCTCGGGGCGGATCACGCCGTCGACGAATTGCACCGTGAAGTCGAGCCCGCCCTCACCCTTGAGGACCTGGGACAGCAACTTGCCCGCGCGATCCTCGGGGAAGGAGGCCGAACGCTTGGCCCAAGTCTTCGCCTGGTCAATAGCTGCGTGTGCCACCTGAGAAAAATCGACGTCATTCTTGACTGTTGCCACTGATTATCTCCATCTTTGCAGTCGTGGGGCCGACGAGGGCCAGGTGCCCTCATTGTAAATCGGCAACGGGATCCTAGCTACCGAAATAGTGGTCATTTTTCGGAATTCTCTTTACATCGAAATTTTTTCGGGTATTGTCACTTTCAATCGCCTGTGTTGCATGGCGCACATGCAACCGGCACACCTACCAGCACAAGGGAGAAATTGATGAGCGATACCGCATGGCAGATCCTCACGATGATCTTGTACTTCCTCCTCATGATCGGTATCGGACTGTGGTCCTACCGCAAGACCTCCGATGTCGACGACTACATGCTCGGCGGACGCCAGCTCAACCCAGCGGTTGCTGCCCTGTCCGCCGGCGCCTCCGACATGTCCGGCTGGCTCCTCATGGGCCTGCCCGGCGCGCTCTACCTGTCCGGAGTTTTCGAATTCTGGATCGCGATTGGCCTGACGGCCGGCGCCTGGCTGAACTGGAAGTTCGTGGCCCCGCGCCTGCGCTCCTACACCGAGGTATCGAACAACTCGATCACCGTCCCGTCCTTCCTTGACTCGCGCCTGCGCGATTCCACGCACAGCCTGCGCATCGTGTCGGGCTTCATCATCCTGTTCTACTTCACGTTCTACGTCTCCTCCGGCATGGTGGCCGGTGGCACTTTCTTCGAGGGCGCGTTCGGCGTGGACTACAAGCTGGGCATGATTATCATCGCCGCAATCACGGTGTTCTACACGCTGGTGGGCGGCTTCCTAGCGGTGTCCTACACCGACGCCGTCCAGGGCACCATCATGCTCCTCGCCCTCGTGCTGGTCCCCGTGGCCGGCGTCATCTATGTGGGCGGCTTCGACATCGTCCTCGACACCACGCGCTCGATCGACCCGGAACTGCTCAACCCGCTGAAGAACGTGACCGCGATCGGCCTCATCTCGGCCGTCGCCTGGGGTTTGGGATATGTGGGTCAGCCCCACATTATCGTCCGCTTCATGGCGTTGCGTAGCCCGAAGGAGGCCCTCGCGGCCCGCCGCATCGGCATCGGCTGGATGCTGCTCGTCGTGTTCGGCGCGCTCTTCACGGCGCTCGTGGGCGTGGCCATCTTCAAGCACGACGAGTCGCTGCTCGCCAACCCTGAGCAGGTCTTCATCGTGCTCGGCCAGCTCCTCTTCCACCCGATGATCGCCGGCTTCATGCTCGCCGCCATCCTCGCGGCCATCATGTCCACGATCTCCTCCCAGCTGCTGGTCAGCTCCTCCGCCCTCATCGAGGACGTCTACATGACGTTCACCAACCACAAGCTTTCGGCCAAGAAGGGCGTCATGCTCTCCCGCATCGCGGTGGCCGGCATCGCGGTGCTCGCCGGCGGCCTCGCCCTCAACCCGAACGGCACGATCCTCAAGCTTGTGGCCTTCGCCTGGGCCGGCTTCGGCGCCTCCTTCGGCCCCACCATCATCCTCAGCCTCTACTGGCGTAAGCTCACCGGCTTCGGCGCGCTGGCCGGCATGATCATGGGCGCCGTAACTGTGGCGGTGTGGGGCAACCTCGACGGCGGCCTGCTCGACCTGTACGAGATCGTGCCCGGCTTCATCGTCAACCTGGTTGTCACCTACATCATATCGTCGCTGACCTACCGTCCGAACACCATCATCGACAAGGAATTCGACACGGCGGTCCAGCTGTCGAAGGACTGGTCGAACCACGAGGCGCTCGCGGCCGAGGTCCGCCAGATCGTGGCGAACAACCCCGACGGCTACAAGCCGCGCTCGGCCACCCTCGTGGCCGACGACGGCAGCGAGGTCGAACTGCCCAAGTAAGCGCACACGCGCGTTAGCTCAAGGGGTGTGGCCCCGGCGAAACCGCCAGGGCCACACCCCTTTGTCCAAAAGTTTTCAAAAGCGGCGGGGGCGCGCTCGCCCCGCGCCGATCAGTTGTCGTGAAGTGTGTTGAAGTTGAACGCCGAATCCTGGATGCCTTTGATGTCCACCACGAATACCAGGACATCATCACCTTTGATGCCGGCGCGCGCGTTGCCCTGCGGACCGTAGCCCTTGAACGGGGGCACGCAGATGAGCAGACGCGATCCGACCTGCTTGCCCACGATCGCCTCGTCCCAGCCCTCGATCACCATGCCCACGCCGATCGGGAAAACGGCCTCGCCCTCACGGTAATACGAGGAGTCAAAAATCGGGCCGTCCCAGATCTGGCCGTGGTAGTCGACCTCGATCTCGTCACCCGCATGCACGACGCGGCCGGTGCCCTCCTCCAAGACCTTGACGCGCAGGCCCTTCGGCGCCTGCGCGCCCTCGGGGAACGTGAGCTCGGGGGTCTGGCCGAACGAGCCCGACACTTCAGGGTAGATGATGTCCATGACAGCCTTTCAACAGTAAACAGAGCCGAGCCCAGTCTACCGTGTCGGTGCCCCGGGCAAGGCCCACAGCCCCTCGTGCCCCGATCCCCTAGAGCCCGGCCAGCGGCCCGGCGCCCGGCATCGGGCAGGCCATCCCCGTCTTGGTGTGGCACCGGTAGCCGTTCGGCACCTTGATGAGGTATTGCTGGTGGTCTTCCTCGGCGGAGAAGTAGCCCGTGGTATCCGCGGCGTCCACAATCTCCGTCACGATCGGGCTTTGGCCCGCATCACCCAGCACGCGGTCGTAAGCGGCACGCGAGTCGAGGGCGAGGCGCGACTGCTCGGGCGTCGTCGTGAAAATCGCCGAACGATACTGGGTGCCCACGTCGTTACCTTGGGCGTTGAGCGAGGTCGGGTCGTGGCACTCCCAGAACGTCTTGAGAATGAGCGGCAGCGCCTCCGCGCCAGAATAGACCACGCGGACGGTTTCGGTATGCCCGGTGAGCCCGGTGCAGACCTCACCGTACGTGGGGTTGGGCGTGAAGCCGCCCATGAAGCCCACCGATGTGGTGACCACGCCGGGCAGGTCCCACATGATCTCCTCCACGCCCCAGTAGCAGCCGGCGGCGAGGAATATTTCGAACTGGCCGTGGGCCGCGGGCGCGAGGATATCCGTGCCTAGCTTCAGGTGCCGGGCGGGGTTGACCAGGATCGGCTCGGCCCGCCCGGGCAGCGCGGCCTCGGGCGACACCATCGTGGGGGTGGGGCGGCGAATGAACACTAGTTGGCCTCGATCGACAGGATATCGACAGTGAATTCCTTGCCGTTCGGTGCGATGTAGGAGGTGGAATCGCCCACCTTCAGGCCCATGATCGCCTCGCCCAGCGGCGCGGATTCGGGATAGACGTCCACGTCCACCCAGTCCTGCGCCTGGCGGGCGCCGAGGAGAAAGCGCTTCTCCTTGCCGTTGACAGTGGCCGTGATGATGAGGCCCGGGGCGACCACGCCGGTATCCTTCGAGCCCTCGCCCACCTCAGCATGCTCGAGGAGGTAGGTCAGCTCCTGGATGCGGCCCTCCATTTTGGACTGCTCCTCGCGCGCGGCATGGTAGCCGCCGTTCTCGCGCAGGTCGCCCTCCGAGCGGGCCGCCTCGATGCGCTGGGCGATTTCGGCGCGGCCGGTGGTCTTCATTTCCTCCAGCTCAGCGGACAGGCGATCGAACGACTCCTTCGACAGCCACGTGGTCTCAGCCATGAGGTTCCTCCTTATAGTGCGAGCGCTCCTGCGCGCCCCACGGCAACAAAAACATGCCCGCCATTTCGGGCATGTATCTGGCGAGAATAACACCAAGAACGTGCCAGCTTCAAGGGGCCGCGGACGTGTTTCCTCAGGGCGGAGAACCCCGCGCGCGGGCGTGTGAGAAAGTGGTTTGCGCTCGGCCCTGCTCTTGACGTTGCTCTATACTCTGCCGTGGTAACTATTGACGAGGAGGAACTGTGGCAGAACGCAGACTGATGGCAGTCCACGCCCACCCGGACGACGAATCGTCCAAGGGGGCCGGCACGATGGCCAAGTACGCCAAGCATGGCAGGGTCCGCGTCGTCACGTGTACTGGCGGCGAGCGCGGCGACATCCTCAACCCGCGCCTTTTCAACGACGCCGACCTGGCGGCCAACCTCCCGGCCGCGCGTCGCGAGGAGATGGCCCGCGCTGCCGAGGCGCTCGGGATCGAGCACGTGTGGCTGGGCTTCATCGACTCCGGCCTGCCCGAAGGTGATCCGCTCCCGGCCTTGGACCCGGGGTGCTTTGCGATGGCGCCGCTCGACGTCGTCGTTGGCGCGCTCGTCCGGCAGATCCGCGAGTTCAAACCGCAGGTGCTGCTGACCTACAACGAGAACGGCGGCTACCCGCACCCGGACCATATCCGCACGCACGTCGCCTCGATCATGGCGGTTGCCGCCGCCCACGATCCCCAGGCCTACCCTGAGGCAGGCGAGCCGTGGCAGGTGTCGAAGGTGTATTACGACGTCATGTTTAACAGGCCGCGCATCGAGGCCTTCGATTCGGCCCTGCGCGCCGCGGGTCAGGACAGCCCGTTCGAGGGGTGGCTCGCGCGCGACACGGTGGCGCTCCAGCCCTCCGCCCGCGTCGACGTGGCCGACTTCTTCCCCCAGCGCGACGCCGCCCTGCTGGCCCACGCCAGCCAGATCGACCCCGACGGCTTCTTCTTCGCGATGCCCCGCGAGCTGGAGGCCAAGATCTGGCCGTGGGAAGAGTACGTGCTGGCGCTCACGACGGTCGGGCACGCGGCCGGCGTCGAGACCGACCTGTTCGAGCGGGTGCCGGGCGTGGAGCTGGTCGAGTAACGGCCCGGCGGAATTTAAGAAAACTGGACGATTCTGGGGCGATCTTCGTATATGAGCGGATGACCCCAAAATCGTCCAGTTTGTTTCAATCGGCGCCCCTACACGAAGAGCGCCAGCCACACGGCCACCGAGTGGCACGTGTAGCCGATCACGGTGCCCGTGTGGAAGAACTCGTGGAAGCCGAACCACTTGGGCCACGGGTTCGGCCAGCGTAGCGCGTACATCACGGCGCCGATCGTGTAGGCCACGCCGCCGGCGATGAGGAGGACCACGATCGCCGCACCGCCCGTGCGCCAGAAGCTGGGCAGGAACCAGATCGCCACCCAGCCGAGGGCCACGTAGAGCGCCACAAGGAACCAGCGCGGAGCGTGCAACTTGAACACGTGGATGAGCGTGCCGACGATCGCTCCGCTCCACACGATCCCGAGCACGAGCGCGGCAGTCTTGGTGGGAAGCAGCACCACGGATAGCGGGGTGTAGGTGCCGGCGATGAGGAGGAAGATGTTGGCGTGATCGATGCGCCGCAGGATGGCGTGGACCTTCTCGCCCCAGTTTCCCAGGTGGTACAGGCCCGAATTGCCGAAGAGGAGGACGGCCGACAGGGCGAAGACCACGCACGCCAGGGTTGCGGCCGTGCCGGAGGCGAAGATGATGAGGAGGATGCCGTTGGCAAGAGCCAGGGGAGCGGTGATGGCGTGAATCCACCCGCGCACCTTCGGCTTGGGCAGGGCCGAATAGTAGGCCTTGCGCTCGGCGCGCGAGGAGGGCGCCTGTTCGACCGGGGGCACCGGAGTGGCGGGCCCGATGTCGCTGCCCGCGGGATTTGCTTGATCGATCATATCTTTACCCTAATCCTCGCACCGGGCGGAACAAAGGGTGAAGGGAATGCAGTGGCAGACCCTCGCGGCGGGAGTGCGGCTAAACTGGGAAATGTATACCGGTGGAAGGAAAGGTTGGCCCATGCGCGTCCCCGATTTTCTTTACTCGCTCTACGAGCGCCGCCTCGCGCGCGAAATCGACCCGGAGCGCCGGCCCTGCCACGTGGGCATCATCCTGGATGGCAACAGGCGCTGGGCCAAGCAGCTGGGCTCGTCGGCGTCGGCGGGGCACCGCAAGGGCGCCGACCACGTGAGCGAGGTGCTGGACTGGTGCGCGGAGGCCGGAATCCAGATCGTCACCCTGTGGATGCTGTCCACCGATAATCTCAAGCGCTCGCCCGACGAGCTCGCCCCGCTCATGGCGATCATCGCCGAGACCGTGGAAACCCTCGGCGGGCGCTGGAAGATCCGCATCATCGGCGACCTGAAGCTGGTGCCCGAGGAGTTTGCTGCCCGCCTGCGCGCCACCGAGGAACGCACCGCGGGCTCGTCGGGGATGACAGTCAACATCGCCGTCGGCTATGGCGGGCGTCACGAGATCACCGACGCCGTGCGCACCTACCTGCGTGAACGTGCCAAGGAAGGCGCCACGCTCGAGCAGGTGGCCGACGAGATCAACATCAGCACCTTCACCGAGCACATGTACACCAAGGGCCAGCCAGACCCGGACCTCATTATTCGCACCTCCGGCGAACAGCGCATGAGCGGCTTCATGCTGTGGCAAACCGTCCACACCGAGCTCTACTTCTGCGAGGCCTACTGGCCCGAATTCCGCCGCACAGACCTCCTGCGCGCTCTGCGCGACTATGCCGCCCGCGAGCGGCGCATGGGCAAGTAGCTATAGGAGGTTTGCCACGACGTCGTTGAGCTCGGCCCGCGTAGGCGGGTTGGCCCCCGCACGCGACACCGTGATGCCGGCCGCGCGCGAGGCGTACTCGCCCACGGACTTCAGCATCTGGGAGGAGATCGAGGTCAGACGCGCACGGTCCTCGCCGAGTACGGAGATCCGGGCGAGGGAGTCGATGAGCGCGGCCATCATGGCATCCCCGGCGCCCACCGTGTCCACCACCTCTACCTGCGGGGCCGGGATGTGGACCGAGGTGGTGGGGGTGAAGAAGCGCGAGCCGTTCGGCCCGTCGGTGATCGCCACAAACTTCACCCCACGCTCGAACAGGTGGCTGACGAACGCCGCCGGGTCGACGTCGGGACCATAGAGCATCGCCAGGTCGTCGGTGGAGGCCTTGACGATGTCAATGTAGGGCAGCATCGCCTCCATGTCCGCCACGATCGACGCCGACGAGCCGAGGATCGACAGGCGCACGTTCGGGTCATAGGAGACGGTCGAATACGAGCTCAATAGCTCGATCCAGCGGCGCACCGTGTCCGAGCCCGGGCGCAGGTGGGCGCCGATCGAGCCGATGTGAACGTGGAGCGGCGGGTGAGCGAGCAAGGCGGCGCGCTTTTCGCCGGCCGCCGGCGGGTCCACGTACGCCGAGTGCACGTCAAAGCGGTAGGTCGCATGCCCGTGCTCGTCAAGGGACGCCATCGCGATCGACGTCGCGTCCGTGTCCACCGCCCCCGGCATGAGCGTGACGCCGGCGCTTTCCACGTAGTCGCGGATCGTATCGCCATCAAAATCATCACCAAAACGGGTGAGGAGCGTGACCCGGCGTCCCAGGCGCGCCAGGCCCACGGCCACGTTCATCGGGGAACCGCCCGGGTGGCGCGTGGTCTCAGTCGGGCCGCGCTTGACGACGTCGATGAGGGACTCACCGATCACAAGGCAGCTCATCACTCCTCCTCTTCCGGGACGGAGCTGGCAGGGGAAGAAGCGGCGGCGGTCTGGGCGGCGCGGAGGCGCTCGCGGGCGCCGTCGAGCCACGCCTCGCAACGCCGGGCCAGCGCCTCACCCAGCTCCCACATCGTGAGGGCCTCCTCGAGGGGGATGTTGCCCTGTTCGAGGCGCGTGACGATCTCGACCAGCCGCGAACGGGCATCTTCGTAACTGAGCTCGGCTACCTTCTCATCGAGCTCCTGCGGGCGCGGGGCCTTTGCCATGATCATCCCTTCGTGACGTGGTCGATCGTCATGTCGAGGGTGCCGTCATGGAGCGTTGCGCGAGCCGCGGCACCTACGGCGACGCCGGCCACGCTGCCCACGAGTCCATCCTCGGTTCTAATGACAGCGTAGCCCCTCTTCAGCGTCGACAGTGGGGACAAGGTCCGCAGTCTGCCGAGCTCGGCCTCGAGCGCGGTGACGTGAGAGTCGAGGATCCGGCGGATGTGGACGTGGGACCATTCGCGCAGGTTGGCAAGGTCTTCGGCACGGTTGTCCACCATCGCCTCGGGGTGGGTGAGGGAGGGGCGGGCGCGGAGCGTGGCCAGTTCGCTCAAGGCCAAGTCAAGCAGGTGGTCCACCGCGATCCGGCCCCGGCGGACGGTGGTCGTCAGCCCCTGGCGCTCCTCACCCACATCGGGCACGATATTCTTCGCCGCATCCGTGGGAGTGGAGGCGCGGAAGTCAGCCACGAAGTCGAGCACAGGAGAGTCCGGCTCATGCCCGATTGCGGAGACGATCGGAGTGGTGGCGGAGAAAGCTGCCCGGACCAGCCGCTCGTCGGAAAACGGGAATAGATCCTCCACGGAGCCGCCTCCGCGGGCGAGGACGATGACGTCGACGTCGTCGATCGCGTCCAACTCCTGGAGCGCGGGGATCATCGCATCGACGGCGCCCGCGCCCTGCACTTGCACCTCGCGGATCTCGAAGCGCGCCGCAGCCCAGCGGCGCTGGACGTTCTCGACGACGTCGTGCATCGCCTGCGTGTTACGCCCGCAGATGAGGCCAATCTTGCGCGGAAGGAAGGGCAGGGGCTTCTTCTTCGCCGGGTCGAATAGGCCTTCGGCCGCGAGCTTGACTTTAAGCTGCTCGATGCGGGCCAGGAGGTCGCCGACGCCGACCGTGCGGATCTCGTCCACCTGCAACGACAGGGAACCGTTGCCCGTCCAAAAGTCAGGCTTGGCGGCAATGATGACGCGCGAGCCCTCGCTGATCGTGGGCGGTAAATTGTGCGACCAGATCTTGCACGTGATCGTCATCTTCTCTTCGAGGTCGGCAAGCGTAAAGAACTGGACCCGGGCGTTCGCGCGGCGATTGAGCTGGATGACTTCCCCCTCCACCCATAGACGCGACATCTTCGCCACGTACTCACCAATCTTCGCTGACAGCAGGCGCAACGGCCATGGGTGCTCGGGGCTGGTGAGATGGGCCAGCTGGGGAAGGTCGTCCGGGACTTTGATGCTCACGTGAACAGCCTACCGGTTGGGCGAGCGCGATTGCCGGGACTGGGCGCACGGTGAGGGGCGGCGGCCTGGCGGGGGCCGCGCGTCGTGGGGAAGGTGGGCGGCGTCGTCGTGCGCGCGGGCGGGCGGAACGGCGGCAATGCCGATAGGATTGCGGCGTGAATGAGATCAAGGAGCTTCCCGTCACCCTGGCCGGCGCGTCGGCCTTCCCGCAGGACATCCCGTCCGAGCCGAGCCCGGAGGGCAAGCGGATCCTGGTGGCGAGCCCGCGCGGCTATTGCGCCGGCGTGGATCGGGCGGTGGACGCGGTGGAGAAGGCGCTCGAGCTGTACGGGGCGCCGGTGTACGTGCGCAAGGAGATCGTGCACAACAAGTTCGTGGTGGAGACGCTCACGGCGCGCGGCGCGATCTTTGTGGATGAGACCGACGAGGTGCCAGAAGGCGCGCGCGTTGTCTTTTCTGCGCACGGCGTCTCGCCCGAGGTGCACAGGCAGGCCGAGAGCCGCCAGCTGCAGACCATCGACGCCACCTGCCCGCTCGTGACCAAAGTGCACAAGCAGGCTGTCCGTTTTGCCGACGACGACTACGACATCCTCCTCATCGGCCACACCGGGCATGAGGAAGTGGAGGGCACGTACGGCGAGGCGCCCTCCCACATCCAGATCGTCAACGGGATCGAAGACGTGGCGGGGGTGGAGGTGCGCGACCCGGACCGGGTGGCGTGGATCTCGCAGACCACGCTATCGGTGGACGAGACGATGGAGATCGTGCGCGCCCTGCGCGAGCGTTTCCCCAACCTCATCGACCCGCCGAGTGACAACATTTGCTACGCCACGCAGAACCGCCAGGTGGCGGTGAAGAAGATGGCGCCCGAATCTGACGTGGTCATCACCGTGGGCTCGGCGAACTCCTCGAACTCGGTGCGCCTCATGGAGGTGGCGCTCGAGGCCGGGGCCGGCGCTTCTTACCGGGTGGACAAGGCCGACGAGCTCCAGCCCGAGTGGTTCGAGGGCGCGATGACCGTGGGCGTCACCTCGGGTGCGTCCGTGCCGGAGATCCTGGTGCGCGACGTGGTCGAGGCGCTCAAGGCGCGCGGGTACACCGAGGTCATCCCCGTTACCACCGTGCAGGAGGACGTGCAGTTCTCCCTGCCGAAGAACCTGCGCGCCGACCTCAAGGCCGTGGGCGTGGAGCCCGACCGACCGCACCGGGCCCGCAGCGCCGGGGAACGCGGCCGCGTGTCGAACGCGCGGGGGACTGGCAACATCGCCGGCGCCTAGTTCATCTCACGCTCACTCTGGTATCACCCCTCCCTGTGCGACAGCTCGGGGGAGCGGAACTCCACCACCTGAGCGCTCGCATCTCGCACGGGCGGCGGCCCGTCCAGGGCGTGTGGCGCGCTCGGCTGGAGAGAGGACAGCGAGCGCGCCGAGACCAGAAGCCGCGATTCGATGGAACTCACGGCGGCGTTGTAGTGGTTGACCGACTGGCCAATGCTCTTGCCCAGCCGCTCAAGGTGGCTCACCACCACGGAGATACGTTCGACCAACGTGCGCCCGAGTTCCACGATGTCCCGCGCCTCGGCGGATGCCGCCGCCGACGTCCACACCGACGCCACCGTGCGCAGGATCGCCAGCAGTGAGGAGGGCGATGCGAGTACCACGCCCCTGCCCAGGGCGTACTCGAGCAGGGTGGGGTCGGCCTGAGTTGCCTCCGCGAGCAATGCCTCCGAGGGCAGGAACAAGATGGTGACCTGTGGGGACTCCGGGAAGTCACCCGGGTAGTTGCGCTTGATGAGCTCACCAACGTGGGCGCGCAGAGCTTTAGCGTGCTTCTGCAGCAACTCCGCCCGTTCCGGGGCGGCGGCCGGATCGTCGGCCGGGATCTCCATCGCGAGCAGGTAGGAATCCATGGGTGCCTTCGAATCGATGGCCAGGTGCCCATCGCCAGGCAGGTGGATGATCGCGTCCGGCCTGAGCGTGGAGTCCTTGCCCTTCCCGCCCGCGAAGCGCTTGGAGGCAACCTGGATGTCCACGTCCACGTGCTCGAGCATCCCGGCAGCCTCCACGATCCGCCGTAACTGGACCTCGCCCCACTGACCGCGGGCCGTGGTGGAGCGCAACGCCGCGTTGAGGGAGGCCGTGGCCGAGGACAGCTCGGCGCCGATCTGCGCCTCGCGGCGCATGTGCGTAACCATCTCCGAATGCTGGGTGGCCGCCGTCGTCTCCAAGCTACGTACGTGCGCACTCACCCTGTCGAGTTGCTGAGTGATGGGGGAGAGCGCTTGGAGGATATTGGCGTCGTCGCGTGAGCGCTGGATGAGGCCCTCATTCTCCTCCAGGAGCCGCTCTGCGCGGGCGTCGGCCTGCGCCACCCGCGCCCGCAACGCCGCCACTTCTTCGGCGCACTCCGCTGTGGCATTGCCCGCCCGCGCGGATGCCGCCAGCCACCCGAGCGCCGCGCCCAGCGCCGCGGCGAGTGCCACGAATACAACAAATAGAGGTGTCGAGATCATGCCTCCACACTATCGCCGCCCTCCGACAAGTTTTTCTGCCGGGCGTCGTCTTTCTGCCGGGCGTCGTCGCGACGGGAGCTCGTGCCGCGACCGGCCGCCCGTCGTCGTCGGAGAAAGCCTGCCACTTTGGGAAAGAAACGCGCGGCAACTAGACTGGGGCCGTGAGCTTAACAATTGGTATTGCTGGACTGCCCAACGTCGGTAAGTCGACCCTCTTTAACGCCCTGACGCGCGCCAACGTGCTGGCCGCGAACTACCCGTTCGCCACGATTGAGCCGAACGTGGGCGTGGTGCCGCTGCCGGACCCGCGCCTGGAGAAGCTGGCCGAGATCTTCGGCTCGCAGAAGGTCCTGCCGGCTACGGTGTCGTTTGTGGATATCGCGGGGATCGTGCGCGGTGCGTCCGAGGGGGAGGGCCTTGGCAACCAGTTCCTCGCCAACATCCGCGAGGCCGACGCGATCTGCCAGGTCACGCGCGCGTTCGCGGACCCGGACGTCACGCACGTGGACGGCAAGGTGGACCCGAAGTCCGATATCGACACGATCACCACCGAGCTCGTCCTCGCCGACATCCAGACCCTCGAAAAGCAACTCCCGCGCCTACAGAAGGAACTGACCGGCAAGAAAATCGGCCCCGAGCACGTGCAAACCGCCAAGGACGCGCTCGAGATCCTCTACGACGGCAAAACCCTGTCCTCCGCAGGCATCCACCTCGACCAGGACATCCTCAAGTCCTTCCAGCTCATGACCACCAAGCCCTTCATCTACGTCTTCAACACCGACGACGACGGGCTGGCCAACGCCGCTATGCAGGAAGAGCTACGTCAGCTGGTGGCGCCCGCCGAGGCGATCTTCCTCGACGCCAAGTTCGAAGCCGAGCTCATCGAGCTCGAACCGGACGAGGCCCGGGAGTTGCTCGAATCCACCGGCCAGGATGAGTCCGGCCTGGACAAGCTGGCCCGGGTCGGCTTCGACACCCTTGGCCTGCAAACCTACCTCACCGCCGGCCCGAAAGAAGCCCGTGCCTGGACCATCCACAAGGGCTGGACTGCACCGCAGGCCGCCGGCGTCATCCACACCGACTTCGAGCGCGGCTTCATCAAGGCGCAGGTGGTCTCCTACGACGAGCTGGTGGAGTTCGGCTCCATGGCCGAGGCCAGGGCGCATGGGCGCGTGCGCATGGAGGGCAAGGACTACGTGATGGCCGACGGCGACGTCGTGGAGTTCAAGTCAGGACTAACGTCTGGGGGTAAGAAGTGACTTCCCAGCCGTTACTGTTCGACGTTGCAGGCAGCGGTGTCGCCCCGCACAAGCTGCCGACCAACCTCACCACTCGAAATCACGCTGTGCACCGGTGGATGAACTTCACCGCGGGGTACTCCCCGGAGTTTGTGCTTCAGTGCCTGGAGCGGGACGGAGTTTCCGGTGGTTCTGTGTTGGATCCGTTCTCGGGTATGGGGACGACGCTAGTAGCGGCGAACTCGGCAGGGCTAAACGCCGTCGGGTATGACCCCAATCCGCACGCGGCGATGATGTGTCGAGCCAAAACACAGTCGCGATCTCTACGTACCGTCGATCGGATTGAGGAGGTTCTGCGGTCCCTTGAGCCTGTGACTTCGGTCGACGCGCAGTGGAATGAGAGTCAGCTGAAGTTCCTTAGGAAACTGATCGAGCCGGATCAGCTAGGCTACTTGGCCTCAGCTCGCACCTTGGAAGCGGAGCTGGAACCCGACGATCGCCCCCTGTATCGGTTGGTGGTTACTCGGTTACTTGAGAGTGCTAGCGGATCCGCAACGGACGGAATCTACAAGGCTCCAACGTCCAAGAAGCGCGCACGGCCGGTGAAAGAATCCTACCCTCGGGTGCTCCGTGAGCTGCGCGAGGACATTGGAACAATTGACGACGACTGGGGAATCTCAGAAGTGTACGAGTCCTCATCTGAGGTAATGGCAGACATTCCCGCCGATGAGATTTGTCAGGTAATTACGAGTCCACCATATCTAAACAACTTCGACTTCGCGGAAATGACGCGAATGGAAATCTATTTCTGGGGCTACGCCACATCCTGGGGAGATATCACCGCGAAGGTACGAAGCAAGCTTGTCGTGAATACGACAACTGCGCCTACGGAACTTAAGAAAACGCAAGATGTTTGGCGTAATCAGCTGTCGGCCGAAATTGCGGGCGAGTGTTCGAACTACGTCGACGCTTTGGCTGAGGCGAGGGCGGAGAAGGCGAGGAGTAAGGACTACGACCGTCTCGTCTATCCCTACTTCGCTCAGATGCAAAACGTAATAAGGGAGAGTTGCCGAGTCCTCAAACCTGGCGGTGCGATGGACTTGGTTGTTTCAGATGCAGCTCTATACGGCGTGCACATCCACACCGAAGATGTTCTTCGCAGAATCATGCTGGAATCAGGATTCACGGCGGTAGATGTTGTCCGACTTCGCACCAGGGGTGATCGATGGGTTCTTTCAAAAAGAACCGGCTCGAAAGATCCACTCGGTGAATTTCATTTGACCGCCAGGAAGGGCTGACAGCGTGCCAACTGCAAAGGCTGCGAGCCTCTACTCAGTCGCCCGCGAGGAAATGAATCGTCTCATCGAGGTGTATCTCGAAATGGCAGAGATAACCTCGGGCTTTGTAGTGCCCGCGATCGAGGTGCTAGCAACCGAGGATCAGCGACGGATAGTACTCGGTGGTCTAGGCAGCCCACTCAGTGCTGATGAGGAACCTGCCCGCGTCTTGGCTGAGTGGAGTCGGATGCAGGCGGTGCCATTCAGTGCGGAAGAGGCCGTAACGCGTGGAGTCTATGTCGCCTTGGAGGAGGCAGTGGAGGGTCTCCTTACTGATCTCAGTTCAAGGTCTAAGGGGTTTACTGAGTTCTCGGCAGAACTGATCGCCGAAAGCCCCTCGTTTCTGCCTGTATTCCAACGGCTTCTAAATGTTTCGAGTAAGTCTAAATTGAAGGAGTTGGTGGGAAGCGTCAGTGACAGATCGATTTCGAAGCCGGCGTCCCAGCGGATCGCTGACCAATTGAAGATCCGAGCGAGCGCCACCCCTCCTACGGTTAAGCAGTTAAAGGCATCGATGGCGCCCACGCTTGAGGGTATTGTCCGAGACCTTGTCGGTCGGGTTCTTCTAGAGAGCGTTGTTGCCAGAGCATTGGACGGTGCTGGAGTTCCATATAAGCGTGAAGATGAGTACGCGGGTATTGAAGGCGTCGTATACAAGTTTAGAGCGGACTTCGTCATTCCGGATGCGGACTCACCACTGGTTTTTATTGAAGTCCGTAAATCGTCGAGCCGGCATGCCTCGCTGTATGCGAAGGACAAGATGTTCTCCGCAATCAACTGGAAGGGCTATAACAAGAAGCTTATGGCTGTGTTGATCACCGAAGGCCCATGGACAGCGCAGACGCTTCAGGTCATGGCCCGGGTCTTTGACTATGTGGTCCCACTTAACAAGTCGACTGAGGTCGCGGATGTGATTGCCAAGTACTTAGCGGGAGATCAGTCGCAACTGAAGACTCTGATCAACTTCTCCATCCTTCCTGCGGGTGGTTCAGACAGTGATGGCTGAGAGGTGGAGTTCAAGTTCAACGTTTAGGACTCAATCCGGTTTTTCGCCTAGGGCGGCTTCGGGTTTCCGAGGCCGCCTTTTGCGTCCTGCGCTCGCTCAAGGTCTGCATCCGGAACGCGAAGACAGTATCGTTGTGAACCGTTAATAAACTCGTCGATCCCACATAATTACGGATCCAAGACGAGGCTAGCGATGAAATGCCGTTAAGGTGCTCTTTCTCCGGCACCGTGAGTAGGTGATTTTTTTCCCCCCCATACGTAGTCTGAGAGCCTTTTATTTTTTTGGTAGCTCTGAGCTCAACGGGCGCGGTCGAGGCCCAACGTATACACACGGTGCATCTAATAAGTATCCATTTGTTTGGGATACGTTTGTGCGAATATCCTCATGGAAATATATGGTGGGCTTGCCCGCTTGTTGTTGACGGTTTCGTTGTGTAGTTCACGCCGCGAGGTCCAGTCCGGCGTGGAGTTCGTATTCGACCGGGCTTTGGTAGCCGATCGCTGAATGGATTCGTTTGTGGTTATAGAATCCCTCGATCCAGGTGGCAACGCCTTCGTAGACCTCTTCAC
>NZ_LNIZ01000008.1 GCF_001469025.1 Trueperella bernardiae
ATCTGGTGGCGATTGCGGCTGATGGTTCGATGTATGCCTACGCCGGTGCCGCCGACGGTGGTGTGTATGGCGCGGGCAAGATCGGTCACGGCTGGGATTCCTTCGTCCAGGCCACCATCCCCGGTGACGTGGATGGGGACGGCAGGCTTGACCTGGTCGGTATCCGCGAGGATGGTGCCATGTTCGCCTACAAGAACCAGGCCAACGGCTGGTGGGGCACTGCCCGCCAGGTCGGTCATGGCTGGCAGACGATGATCGCCATTAGCTAGACACGGTGGGTGGTAGCCTAGGCTGCCACCTACCGGCACGCCGGCCTATCAGTGCGGGCCCCGGAATCTCCGGGGCCCGCACTGATAGTTTGAGAACCCTGCCAATCGCCACTAGGAGCCAGACACCGCTCTTATGATGTTTTTATAGTCGGTATGGGTCAGGTTGTCGATAATAAGCACGCATCCGCCGGTAGTGATTGATCGAATTGCCAAGCACATAAACATAACGCCCCAGACTACGATCAGCGCGATATAGCAACGGGTTGACCGCACGACGTTGCCTTTTGACCTGCCGGACACGCTTGAGCAGCTGTGGATCGGTTACATAACAAGAATTGGCAAGACATGAAGGCACCAAGCAAAACAGTCCCAGCTCGCTATTGGTTTGATAGGCCTTTGATCGCGCCGGCACTGAATAGGCCGCACCTTCTCCAGATCGCGCTCCATTTCCAGATCGGCCCTCTCGGGGCTCTTCCTCCGCTGTCAAATCATTGCTTAGATCGGCCAATAGCGCTGCGGCGAGGTCCACACCGGCAAGCTTCATATAGTAATGGCCGCGCCCGATCCGGGGATTGAGATCAAGCCAATACGTCTTGCCGTTACGCGGGTCAATCTTGACATCCATGGAGAAGTATCCGCGAATTCCCACCGCTGTCACGATTCGCGTGGCTTGCTCGATCAGCTTAGGATGATGCTCTGTCAAAACGATTCCCGCATTGCCGATATATTCTGGCTGGTGTAGCCCTAGGATTAGGCGCCCGCTGCCGCATGCGGTGACCTGCCCTTGGCGATTGACATAGCCGTTGACCAGCCATTGCGTCGTGTCATCGCCGGGGATAAACTCCTGGATAATCACCCGCACTTCCACCCCATTGGTGCGAAGTATTTCGCAAGCCTTTAGCGCTTCACTCCGAGTTTTCCATAGTTCGACCTTGCGTAACCCCCGACCCCAGTTCTGCGCCAAATCGGCTCCACTTTCGGGTTTGACAACAGCGGGAAAACACACCTCGTCCAGCTCTGGCCACTGCTGAGCGCTGAGGTCGACCACAACTCGTTTTGGGGCATTGAGTCCCATATCGGTCAATAGTTCAGCCATTGCCCCCTTAGAATTTGCTCGTTGCACTGCGCCCAGCGGCGAGTAGGGCAAGAACCAATTGGCCCCAAAATGTTCGCGATTGCGAGCCACGAATTCGACATGCTCATCAGCGTTAACGAGCAAAATAAGCGTGCACCCAACAAACTCGCATTCGAGATCCGCTAAGGCCGCCAGGAAACGCTCGTCATCGTCAAAGGTGCCGCGCTCAAAGAGGCGAACATCAAGGATGCGCGAGTCATTAATCGGGCCACGTGGAGCGGTGGTGAGTACAACCGACTTATACCCGCCTGCTTCATGAAAGATGCGCGCAAAACTGTAGGCTCCTACATCGTAGCCAACAATTACGGGCACAATTGCTCTGCCAGCCCTACTTTTCTTGTTCATCTGCGCCTTCCCTCACCGTGCCAACTTCGCACGCACAGAGCCAATGAGTCGTGAAAAAGCCTCAATTTCAGGCATCTTCGCCAGCATCATTCCGCCAACGTAGCATCCCACCATCACCGGGCCGACCACAACAATTCTCAATACTGCCCCAGCAACTGTAATCGGCGCGTAGAGGGGACCAAAAAGTAGCAAAAGGGCAAAGCCCACACCGATCGTCACGAGGGTAATCACTGCGAGTTTCGCGATAGCGCCAACCACGCGATCTTTCTCAAGTCCCCCGTAACGGCGCGCCAGGCAAGTAAACATGACAACGGCAGCGGCGGTATTGGTCAAGCTCATAACCAAACCGATTCCGATCACTGTCCACTGCGGGGGAAGCCAGCCACACAGCAGATAGCCGATCATGCCACATACTTGGAATGGCAGATTTATCCAAAAGGCGCCGCGCGTATCACCAAAGGCGTAGTAGACACGATCCAATGTAGTAACGATGCCGATCGATACCAAACCTATGCACATGGCTGTCAGGACGCGCGCCAACGTCACGCTTTCCTCAGCACTGACGGTAAAGGAGAAAATGCGCATCACTGGCACAGATAACACGATAAGCCCAGCTGCGCTAAGGAAAGTCAGCGTAGAGATTGCCCGGATAGCCAGCGATGCATAGGCGGAAATGGAGTGCAAGTCGGCATCTGCAGCGGCTTTGGCTAGCCGGGTGAATATCGCTGTTGCGATGGAGACAGTGATGAGCGAAGTAGGGATGGAATAGACCGAATAGGCTGCCGTGTAGATAGCATTTCCGGCTACGGACTGAAGAGCGATACCTGCGTCTTCAGCGCGCTGAGTGGCACCGGCAGCCACATTGGACAGCACCAGGGTTGGCACGATGCCGGTCACCATCATCAGTAGCATCCACCACGACGCCCGCCCGGCTTCACCCAAGCCGGAATTGCGCCATGCGAAGTCAGGACGAAAACGAATTCCGAGCGCGCGTAGCGGCACCACTAATATCAGCGCTTGAAGCGCGATTCCTAGGGTGGAAAAGCCGCCGATCATGGCAACGCGGCCCGCAGACCACCGGCTAATATCGGTCACATCAGCTGGCACCGCCGCACCGAAAGTAGCTAACACCACCAGGAATCCACCGATTGCCACCACATTGTTTAGCGCCGGCGCCCACATATATGGGCCGAAGTTCTCCCGCGCGTTGAGAATCTGCCCCAACACTGTGTACATGCCATAGAAGAAAACCTGCGGTAAGCACCAGTAGGCGAAGGCAACCGTTAGCCGGTACCAGTCGTCCTGCATTGTCGCCGCAAAGCCCTTGACGATCAGCGGTGCACTTAGAGTGATAAGCGCGGTCGCTATCCCCAAAGTGACGATTGCCACCGTCAGGAGTTTATTGATGAACGCTATCCCGCCATCGGTTGACCGCTTTGTTGCCCGCACGATAGCTGGCACTAGAACCGCGTTGACCAGTCCGCCTACGACGACCATGTAAATGAGATTGGGCAGCTTGTTGGCGATATCAAAACCGTTGGCCGCCGGCGCGGAGATGCCCACTACAGCTCCGAGCAGGATGGGCGAACGCACCAGGCCGAGCACCCGCGAGACGAGGGTGCCGGCAAACATAATCGCCGAGCTACGCGCCAGGTTGGGGCTAGCGGCACCCTGGGTAGACTCAACACGCCCGGATTGCTCGGTTCGTTCTTCCGACGCCGCAGGCATCCCTCCCTCAGTGCTTGGGCGAAATGGAAGTCGGCGATGGCGGGGCCTGTCGCTATATCTCAATGGCATGTGACGATTGTAGCGAAGGCATACGAGGTCAACTAGACTCGGCCTCATGACACTAGTACTTGAGGAAGTCTCACTTTCCACCTACGAGCGTTTCATAGCCGATCATCATCCCCGAGTGTTTCTTCCCCAAACACCGGAGTACGTGCGTTCCCGGCAAGCAAAAGATAGCCGTATCGAGACGGTGGCTTTGCGTACTGCGACCGGGCAAATCCGTGGTGTTGCGGCTATCTATTTTCAACCGTGGCGGCGAGTGTTCTACCGCGCCCATGTGACCTATGGCCCGCTCCTGGACACGAATGACGACCCGCAGCTATTAGGTCAGTTCGCCGCGCAGCTCGAAGCCTATGTCAAGCGGGATAAGCGCGTGCTCTCGTTGCGAATTAACCCACTCATTGCCCGCGCTTTCTATCGCGATATTGAGCTAGTGGAAGAAAACCCGCATGCCAAGGCCGCCGATGAAGTGTTAAAGAGCGCCGGTTTTACGCGGATTACTGAGGAGTTTTACCAACGTTCTGATGTGCAGATTCGTTTTATCTACACCAAGGACATCGCACACTTAGACTTTGAAGAGGCTTTAGCGAGCCTGGCTAAGGGGTTGCGCCGGCGCTTTCGGGCTCCTGCCCGCTATGGGATCGAGGTTCGTTTCGTTGGCCCAGAACAATTCGGGGACTTTCTCTCCCTCTATGAACTTACCGCTGAACGCAATGATATGAGCGCATTGTCTGGATCGTCTATCACCCTCTATAAGGATTTGATGGAAGAGTTCGATTCAGATCATTCGGTGTTGTGTATTGCCTACTATTCCCCACAGCGTCACCGCGACCATATTGACCAAGAGCTTGCCGAGATTCAGGCCCGTCAACGCGAGGTCAGCGCCCGGAAAGAAACCAAAGCACAGCTACGCGAACTGGCTGACCTGGCCACACGTACAGCAGGATTGGAAACCCAGCGTGAACTTGCCGCCCAGTTCGAGCAACTCGCTGGTCACAGCGGCGATGTGCCGGTTAATTCCGCACTCGGCTACGCTATTGGCGATGAATTGCTCTTGTTGTTGGGCGCAATGAACAAGGAATACCACCCTGTCTTGCGCGACTATCCGGTCGAAGCAGCGTTGTTTAAGTGGGCAGTCGAGCACAATATCGCTACCTACAATACTTTTGGAATATCGGGCGTCTTTGATGAAAGCGCCCCCGATGCCAACATTCTCCGTTTCAAGCAGTGGCTGAACGGCAACGTCGAGGAATTCATCGGCTCCTACGAAAAGGTATTGCACCGCAATATGGGCAAATTGGCTGGAGTGGAAGTGTAAAGCAAATCGATTGGTGAGATTAGCCTAATAATCTCAATTCTCTTCCCTCTGACGGGCACACTTGACACACTGGGGGTATGAGCATTTCTACCTCGAAATTGTCTGTCATTGGCGCTGGTTCGGTTGGAACCGCCCTCGCGTATGCTGCGATGATCCGTGGTTCGGCCAAGATCGTCGCCCTCCAGGATCTTAATGAAGCCAAGGTGGAAGCCGAGGTCCTCGACCTCGCCCACGGTACCCAGTTCATGCAGTCCTCTTCGATTATCGGCGGCGCGTCGCAGGACGTGACGGCGGATTCCGACGTCGTGGTCATCACCGCGGGCGCGAAGCAGAACCCGGGGCAGACGCGCCTGGACCTGGCCGCGAAGAACGTCTCCATCCTGGAGTCGATGTTGCCGGGCCTGGTGGAGCGCTCCCCGAACGCGGTGTTCATCCTGGTGACGAACCCGGTGGACGTGCTGACCTACGTGGCCACGAAGATCACGGGCCTGCCGTCGGGTCGCGTGTTCGGCTCGGGCACGGTGCTTGATTCCTCGCGTCTGCGCTGGCTGCTCGGTCAGCGGCTTGGCGTGTCGGCACGCTCGGTGCACTCGATGATTATTGGCGAGCACGGAGATTCGGAGTTCGCGATGTGGTCCACGGCCACGGTCGGCCAGATCCCACTGCACGACATCATGACCCCCGAAGGCGCACCCTTCACCCCGGCCCAGCTGGACGAGATCGAGCACGAGGTCCGCAGCGCGGCCTACAAGATCATCGAGGGTAAGGGTGCCACGAACTACGCTATCGGCGTCTCCGGTGCGCGCATCGTGGAGGCCGTGCTCGGCAACCAGAAGGCCGTGCTCCCGGTGAGCTCGCCCCTGCACGGAATTGACGGCGCGTCCGACGTGGCACTGTCGGTACCGTCGATCGTGGGCAGTACGGGCGTGGAGCGGGCGCTCCCGCTGTCGCTCAACGACGCCGAGGCGGCCCGCCTGACGTCCTCGATCGAGGCCCTGCGGCAGACCATCAAGGTGGTCGGCTACTAGAACGCCAACCTGTTAGCGGGCTCGCCGGGCGGCGAGCCCGTTTTCTTATTCCTCGGCACGCCTCTCCGCGGCCCCATCTTGCCCAGGGCCAGGCTAGCTTTCCGGTGACGGCTGGCCGGCACGGTCGACGTCGTCGTGAATCGTCCGATAAAAGCCCATCATCGCCACCACCATGACAATCGCGAACGGCAAACCCATGATGACCGTGGCCGACTGCAAGGCCGGGATGCCGCCAACCACCAGCATGCCGATCGTGAGCACGCCGGTAGTGGCCGCCCAAAAGATCCGTAGCCACGGGCGGGCGTCCGTGCGCGGGGTGGGGAGGTCGCTGGAAAGGTTCGCCATGACCAGCGAGCCCGAGTCCGCCGACGTCACGTAGAACAAGAACGCCACCACCGTGGCGATCATCATGACCACCCGGGCCGCCGGCATGCCCTCCAAGAGCGAGTAGAAGCCGAACTCGGGGACCTCGAGGGTGGCGTGGGCGAAGGCGAGGTCGTCGTCGTGAATGACGCGGTCAAGCGCGGCGTTGCCGAAAATCGAGATCCACACGGCCACGTACAGGAACGGGACGGTCAGGCAACCGATGATGAACTGGCGCAGCGTCCGCCCGCGCGAGATGCGCGCTAGGAACATGCCCACAAACGACGCCCACGCCACCCACCAGGCCCAGAAGAACAGCGTCCACGCCGCCTTCCATGCGTCGGCGTCCGAGAACGCCATCGTGTCCAGGGTCATGCCCGGGAACATCGCCAACACGTCGCCTACGTTCATCACGATCGCGTTGAGGAGGAAGGACGTGCGCCCGCCGACCAGCACCCAGACCACGGTAAGGATCGCGAGGAACACGTTGAGCTGGGACAAGATCTTGATCCCGCGCGCTACGCCCGACACCGCCGAGATCCCCGCCATCACCACCGCCACCACGATGAGGGCCACCTGCGCCGGCAACCCCTTGCCAACGCCGAAAATGATCTCCAGCCCCACGTTGATTTGCACGACGCCGATGCCGAGCGTCGTCGCCACACCGAACACCGTGCCGAGGATCGCGGCGATGTCGACGACGTCACCCAACACCCCGTACACGCGCGGGCCGAACACCGGCTCAAGGGCCGAGCGGACAGCCAGGCGGCGGCCGTGGCGATAGGAGAAGTAGCCCAAGATCATGCCCATCAGTGCATACATCCCCCAGCCGGTCAGGCCGTAGTGGAAAATCGTCCACACGGGCGCCTGCTCGGCCGCCTCCAGCGACTGGGCGGCCACGCGCGGCGGGGCCATGTACTGGGCAATCGGCTCGGCCACCGAGAAAAAGATGATGTCCGTGCCGATGCCCGCCGCGAACAGCATCGAGCCCCAGGCGAACGTGGAAAACTCCGGGCGGGAGTCGGACGGGCCGAGGCGGAGGTGGCCGTAACGAGAGAACGCCACCACCAGCACGAAAATGACCACCACCGTTGCCATGAGAATGTAGAACCAGCCAAACCACTGGCCGATCCACCCCGTGGCAGCCCCGAGCGCATCCGCCGCCGAACCGGTGTCCACAAACGCCCACGCCGCAATCGCCAAGATGATCGCCGCTGACCCGACGAAGACCGTGCGCTTTACACGCTGGGCCGGTGCGGGGTGTGCGGGTGCGGAGTGTGCCGGCTTGTCGCGGGTGGCACGCTGAGGCATCATTCGTTCCTTCGATCAAGGCGGCCGCGCGCGGGCATTGCGCGGGGCCGCAGACTCACTGCGTCGATTATGCCAAAGCCGGCCGCGGTGCGTTGCAGATCCATATTACCGGTCGAAAAACACAGGTGTTCCGTGCGAAAATAGGTCGAAAGCAAAGGAGTTCTCGTGACTGAACAAGTACCACTGACGCCGCAAGGCCCCGAAACGCTTGCGGGCAAGGGCCCCAAGGCCGCGAGCGGCCAATCGGTTGGCGAACTCGTCGCAAAGATCACCGCCCAGTTCTCGGCGTTGGTACGCGACGAGATCCGCTACACCAAGTTGCAAGCCACCTCCAAGGTAAAGAAGCTCGGCATCGGGGGCGTGCTACTCGCCGTCGCCGGTGTGCTCGCCCTCTACATGCTCGGCACCCTGCTGCTAGCCGCAGGCTACGGACTGTCCACCGTTATGCCGCTGTGGGCGGCGTTCCTGGTGGTCTCCGGCGGGTTGCTCCTCATCATCCTCATCCTCGCGCTCATAGCCGTCTCGCGCTTCAAGGCGGCGAACAAGCACACCGTGGACCCGAAGGGCGGCCTGGAGAAGGACATCGAAGCGGTGAAGAAGGGAATCCAATGACGAACGTGAGCCAGAAGAAGGCAGTTGACTACGAAGCCCCCAAGGGCATCGAGGACACCCGCACCGCTGACGAGGTGGACGCGGACATGCAGCGCGTCCGCGAGGAGCTGACCGCCACCGTCAACGAACTGGCCGGCAAGCTCCACCCGGACAACCTCAAGGAAGAAGCCCGCGCCTACGCCGAAGAGCGCCTCAGCCAGGGCAAGGAGCAGGCCATGGGGTTGGTGGATGACGCGAAGGCTGGCGACAAGAAGGCGCTGGCCATCATCGGCACCACGCTCGCCGTGGTCGCACTGTTCGTCATCCGCAAGATCATCAAGTAATCAGCATGCAAGCGTAGATATGAGTGTGGGGCGGCTTTCGGGCCGCCCCACACTTTTGGTTGTCTAGTTGTCTTCGGTCGCGGGTCTGCTTGCCCTCTCCATGACTTCCTTGCGCGGGAAGCGCCGGTGGCCCCCGAGCGTGCGGATCGACGGCAACTTGCCGCTGTCTGCCCAGCGCGCCACCGTCTTCGGGTCCACCCGGAACAGGGCCGCAACCTCCGCCGGGGTCATCAAGTCAGTGTCATAATCCATTGTTTTCCTCGCAAATTGTGGGTTCCACCCACGTTGTGGTGAGCGATGTTCAGGTCCGCTCCCTCTCCTCTCCACCGCAGTCGAAGGAGCCCAGACAGATCGCAAAAACCTCTGCCCATCCTATTGCCGTAAACGCTCATCTCACAAGCGAAAACACATTTACTCACAGCTTAAACCGCAGGTCAGGGCGTTATTGCGCCATTTATTGCACCTTTGGTGGCGCAGTTCGCAACGAGCCGAGCCGGCCGGGCGCCGTACCATCGAGGGCGTATACCTCCGCACACACGTCACTTCACGTAGAGATTCCTACCCACTTCGGGGTAAAGTATGTGCCACGAACCATTATTGAGATAAATCGGAGCCGCACGCGGTGCCTGCTCCAAGACGAGTTGAGGGGGGTCGAGCCAATATGGGGCGCGGCCGTCAAAGAGCCAAACAGCGCAAAGTCGCACGGAACCTGAAGTACTTCAGCCCGGAGACCGACTACGAGGCCCTTGAGAGGGAACTCGCGGGTCGCTCCGAGATGAAGGACGAACCGGACGACTACGATTCCTGGGACGAATACGATCCCGACTCCTACGAGATTCCTCCGGCAACCGACGATTGAGGCACTAGCCTCGCATCACCTTTCAGAGCCAGCTTCACGGCTGGCTCTTTGGTGTGCCCGCGGGCGGCGGGCGCCACAGGCTTATCGGCTGCGGGGCGGCTAGACGAGTTCGAAGCTGGGCTTGAGGTCCTCCGACAGGCCCGTGAGCCGCACGCGCACCCGCTCCCCCACGGGCATGTGATCGCCGGTGGCCACGGCCTCCATGGCGGGCTCCGCGATGGAGATCAGCCCGCGCTTGCGATCCCCGTCGCTGGACTTCTCTTCAACGACGACGGCCGCGAACTCCTCCCCCACGCGCCCGCGCAGGGTCAGCCCCTCGAGGGCGTCGAGCGCACGACCCTGGAGCGCGTTCGCCCGGCGCGTGCCGGCGCCCATGAGGGAGGGTAGCTCGGGCAGCGCCTCGGTTACCCAGGTGGGGACCACGTCACCAGCGAGCAGGCAACGGCAAAGCTCCAGCCCAAAGCGGTCGACCAGCCGGCGCAGCGGCGCGGTCACATGGGCGTAGGGTGCAGCGATGGCGTGATGGCGGAGGACGGCGTCGTCGGCGCGCTCGGGCTGGTTGGCACGGGCGGCCTCGCTGTCACCCATTGCACCGTCGGAACCCTTGGGCCCAGCGGCAGTCTCAGCCTCGGCGGAACCCTCGGCCCTGCCGGCGGCGATGGGGAGGGCGAGGTAGCCGGCGCCCCGAAAGAGGTGCACGGCCTCGTAGAGAAAGGCAAGGGAGGCGGGGCGGGCTGGGTCGAGCCCGCGGACAAACGCGGCGTAGTCCTGGGTGTTGGGCCAGTCGTGGCCGAGGCTGCGGGCCACCTGGCGCAGGCGCTCCATGTCGGAGCTGCGGGCAGCGGGGAGCGTGCGCAGCACCCCGAGATTCGCCGCGATCATGATCCTCGCGGCCTCCATGCCGGTCATGAGCGAGATCTGGGAGTTCCACTCCTCCACGCCCGTAACCTCGCGCAACTTGAGCAGGTAGCCGTCCTCGCCGTGCTCCACCCACTGCTCGGGCAGGTTGAGCGACACGCCGCCCCGCTCCGCTTCCAGGCGTTGACGCTGGCGGCCCACCCGCGCCAGGTCCTCCGGCAGGGTGGACGGGACGTTAACGGGGAGCTGGCCGTCGCCGTCGTAGGCGGCCTGGACCTGCTGATAGGTGAGCTGGGCGCGGGAGCGCACCCGCGCCAACTCCAGGCCGGTACGGACCACTTGGCCAGCGTCGAGCTCGAAACGCCACACGTACGCCGGGCGGACCTGGCCCAGCAGCAGGGAGGCGGCGTCGGTGGAGAGCACCTCAGGGTGGAGGGGGATCGAGCGGTCGGGTAGGTAGATGGTGGTGGCGCGCTCGCGGGTCTCGGCGTCGAGGGCGCCACCCGGCCGGACGAAGAGGCTGACGGCGGCGATCGCGTAGTAGAGGACGTCGCCGTCGATGAACATGGCCTGGTCGAGGTCTCGAGAGCCCTCGGGGTCGATCGTGACAAAGGGAAGATCCGTGCGGTCGGGCAGCTCCGGGAACTCCCGCCTGGCCGACTCCGCCTCCGCGAGCGCCTCCGGCGAGAACGCGGCCGGCGCACCCGCCTCCGCCAGCTTCGTGATCGTCGACGAAATCTGCTGCGCCGGGACCACATTCGGGTTGATGAAGCGTTGCCGCACGGGCTACCTCCTACTCGGTCGCGCCGGTTGGCTCGGCGTGGTCGGCCGGCTGGGCTTGGTCTGCCTGCTCGGCCGCGGCCACGGCACCTGCCGGGCCGGCCAACTGCGCCGGGCCGAACAGCGGGAAATACGGGTTCAGGTCGGCGCGCGTGCCAGAATGGGAAATCTTCGACTCATCCACCGGGCGGCCGAGGGCCACATCCAGCCAGGTGGGCCCATCCATCTCCACCACATTGGGTGGGGTCCCACGCGTGTGGACCGGGCCGGCGATCGCCTGCACGGCCCCTACCCACGGCACCCGGATCTCCACGCTGCGCCCCGGGTGGCGCGTGGCGAACTCCTCGAGCGCGAAGCGCACGGCCGCCGTCAGCTCCGTGCGGCCCAACTCGCTGCCGGCCGCATAGGCCCGCACCAGCTCCATGCCCCGCGCCTCGTCAATTCGCCGTCTCATGAATCGATCCTATCGCCTGCTATGAGAATCCCGGGGAGCGGCAGTGCCGCTCCCCGGGACCACATCACCTTTAGCGAACGATGGTCATGGCGTCCCAGCCGTGGCCAACCTCGACCGGCAAGGCAAACCAGCCGCGGCCCGTCTGCTCGTAGAGGAACAGGATCCCGGCGCGAACGCCCACCAGGTCGAACGCGCCGTCGCCCGTCATGTCACCGGGCGAGAACACCTGCGTGAAACCCTCCCAGCCGTGGCCCTTCTGGGTGTCCGTGCGCAGGCCGCCCGCCGGCGTCGTCTCGTACGCGATCAGCGCGCCGTCGGCCGTGGTAGCCAACAGGTCCCAATCCGCCGATCCCGAGGTGTTACCCACCGACACGATGTTCGTGATCGCGCCCCAGCCGTGGCCCACCTTGCCCAGGCCCTTGACGCCGGCCGCGCTCACTGCGTAACGGTACAGGTCGCCCGTCGCGCCCTGACGCGCCACCACCGAGTCCATGCCGTCCACCTTGCCGGCGTAGGCCACCAGATCCATACCGGACCAGCCGTGACCCACCTTGGCGCCCTTGGTCAGGTGGCCGTTGCCGGTGGAGTAGTAGAAGAACATGTCGCCGGCCGCGTCCGTCACCAGGAAGTCCGCGCGCTTGTCCCCGTTCACATCGTTGACCTTCACCACGGCCGCAGCCTCGAAGCCATCGGCAACCAAGCCCACCGTCTTCAGCGCCTTGCCGCCCTGGTAGAAGAACAGCTCGCCAGCGCCATTCAGGCCCCAGATGTCCGCGAGCTTATCGCCCGAGGCCTCGCCGTACACGTTCTGGGCGTAGGTGGCCACGTTCGGCGCGGTCGACTTCGCCGCACGGATGGTCACCGGCAAGTCGACCGTCGAGCCGTCATCCGTGGCGATGGTCAGCGTGGCGGCACCCAGCTCGGCGTCGGCAGGAACCATGAACGACACGGCCGCCCGGCCCGTCTCGTCCACCTTCGGGGTGACGGTCGTATCGACGTCGGCAGTAGCCACCTCGACACCGTTGAGGTTGACCATGGCCTTCGTGGGCAGGGGCTCCGTGGACGTCATCGCCAGCGAGGACAGCTGGACGTCGACAGTTTGGCCCGGCACGAAGGTCAGCGGGCCAGTGTAGCCGAAGGAACGCTGCGTGTAATCCGGCGTGAACGCGCCGTTCGCCGCCCAACCCTGAGCAACTTGGTTGAAGACCTCGTGGTCGATGATGCCCGTGTCTACCACCGGGTTGCCGGCGTTGGCGAAGGCGTTGAAGCTGTCACCCGCGTCGAGCAGGAAGGACGAGGAGGCAACCGTGATTTCCGCGTTGTCCTTCCCCAGCAGCTTGCCGTTGAGGTAAACCGCGAGGATGTGCTTGCCGTACTCGGCGGCCGGATCGTAGACGTACTTGATGTTGTTCGACAGGCCCAGGCGCAGGATCGGGCGCGACTCGCCCGGCTTCCATTGCTGCTCGAGCAGCTCGTAGACGTCCTTCGCCTGGATCACGCGCGTGCCGTAGGAGTTACCGAAGGGCTGGACGTTGAAGGACTCCTGGAAGGTCACCACGCCGTCCTTGTTCGCGTCGAAATCAGCGCGGATGCCGCCCGAGTTCATGACGCCGAAGTCCGCCGGCTTGGCCAGAGTCTGGCCGTACTCGTAAAAGGCCTGGGCGATGAGGTTACCCGCCGACGACTCGGTGCCGCGGTTCGCGCCCTCGTCCCCGTTGCGCGCGCCGGTGCCACGGTTGGCCGGCCCCGCGATGGGGAACAGCTCCTCGGCGCCGAGCTTCGCCGACTCCTCGAGCTTCTGGTTCACCAGCGCCTGGATCTCGTCGTTGACGGGGGCGTCGGCGCCCGTCGCCACGGTCTCGTTCTCACACGAGCTGGTCACCTTGCCGTCAGCCGCAACAGCCAACTGAGCGAAGACCACCGTGCTGCCCGAAGCGCCCGGCTGGCACACAGCCGCACCCGACGCCGTAGTCGATGCACCAGCAATGTGCGTGTGGCCACCGAACGCCAGATCGACGTCCGCACCCAGGGTCTCAACCTTGGCCAGGCCATCATGCATGAGCGCCACGACCGCGTCCGCCTCGCCGCTTTCCTTGATCTTCTTTGCGAGCTGGTCCGTCACCGCCACCGGATCGTTGAAGGTGAGCCCCTCAACCGCGGAGGCCGATGTTAGCTGTGGGGTCTCATCCGTGACCGTGCCAATGAAGGCCACTTTCACGTCCCCGTACGTCTTTACCACGTAGCCCGGATCCGCGATCTCCTTCGCGCCCGCCACGTTCGCGCCCAAATTGGTGTACGACGACAGGTCAAGAATCCGGTCACGCAGATCCGCGTACCCCTGGTCGAATTCGTGGTTGCCCACCGCCGAGACGGTCAGACCCATCGCGTTCAGCACATCGATCGTGGGCACGTCCTTCGCAATCGCCGACTCGAAGGTAGAACCACCCACCGAATCGCCAACCGCGAGGAAGTCAAAGCTAGCGGCCTTGGCGCGGCGCTCATCGAGCATCGCAGCCATCGCCGGGGCCTTCTGGATCGCGCCATGGAAATCGGAGATCACGCCGAAGTCAATCACCGCAGCATCACCCGACTCGGCCGCCTCAGCAGCCTCGGCCGCGTCGGACAGGACCGCGGCGTCGTCAGCGGCCTGGGCGGCGTCGTTAGCAACGTCGGAGTCGCCTGCGGCGTCAGCTTCCTCAGCGTCCGCAGCCTCGGCGCCATCAACGGCGGCATCGTCAACCGCTTCCTCCGCCTTATCGCCCACGGCCTCCGACTCAAGTTCAGCCACAGCGGAGGACTCACCCTCCGGGACTGCCGACGCGGGAACGGCAAGCGCCGCCGTCCCCAGCAGGATCGCCGTCACCATGCTCACCGAGCGCAGTGCCGACCTGTTCGTTTTCGACATGGAAAACTCCTCTTCTCGTCTGATGATCAACAACATCATTCTGGGCATCAACCACCGACAAGTTTTCCCGATCTCCGTGACCACACAGTTAACGGAGCGAAAACGCTACCCCGACACGCGGGGGCGCGGACCAGGCGCAGGCCAGGGCGCAGGCGCCCTACGCGGGACGATTTGGGCCGTATCTTCACATATACGAAGATACGGCCCAAATCGTCCCGCGAAAATCGCGAACAGCTAGCTGACCCCTTAGATCACGCCCTGCTGGAGCATTGCGTCGGCCACCTTCATGAAGCCGGCCGCGTTCGCGCCCACCATGTAGTTACCCGGCTGGCCCAGCTCCTCGGCCGTGTCCAGCGAGGTCTTGTGGATGTTGTGCATGATCGCCTCAAGGCGCGCCATCACGTCGTCGAACGACCACGACTGCAACGCCGCATTCTGCTGCATCTCCAGCGCCGACGTCGCCACACCACCCGCGTTCGCCGCCTTACCTGGCGCGTAAATGATGCCCGAATCCTGCGCCACCTCGATCGCACCCGGGGTCAGCGGCATATTCGCGCCCTCGGCGATCAGGCGGATGCCGCCCATCTCCATCGCCCGCACGTCGTTCGCATCCACCTCGTTCTGGGTGGCACACGGCAGCGCGATATCGGCGTCGATACCCCACACCTTGCCGCCCGCATGGTACACCGCGTTCGGGCGGGCCTCCGCGTACTCCGAGACGCGCCCGCGGCGCACCTCCTTCACTTCCTTCAGCAACGCCACGTCGATCCCATCCGGGTCATACACCGCACCCGACGAATCCGAAATCGACACGGGCTTCGCGCCCTGCGCCAGCAGCTTCTCAATCGCGTACGTGGCCACGTTGCCCGAGCCGGACACGATCGCCGTCTTGCCCTCCAGGCTGTCCCCCACCTCGGCCAGCATCTCATTCGCGAACATCACCAGGCCGTAACCCGTGGCCTCCGTGCGGCCCAGCGAACCACCCCAGCCGACGCCCTTGCCCGTCAGCACGCCCGCCTCATTCCGGCGAGCCAACCGCTTGTACTGGCCAAACATGTAGCCGATCTCGCGCGCACCCACGCCAATATCGCCCGCCGGCACGTCAATATCCGCGCCAATATGCGAGGACAGCTCATTCATGAAGGCCTGACAAAAACGCATGACCTCGTTATCCGACTTACCGTGCGGATCAAAATCCGATCCGCCCTTGCCGCCGCCAATCCCCTGGCCCGTCAGCGCATTCTTGAAGATCTGCTCAAAGCCCAGGAACTTAATAATCGACAGCGTCACCGACGGGTGGAAACGCAGGCCGCCCTTGTACGGGCCGAGCGTCGAATTGAACTGAATACGGTAGCCGCGATTCACACGCACCTTATTGTTATCATCCTGCCAGGCCACGCGGAACATGATCTGGCGCTCCGGCTCAATAATGCGCTCCAGGATCGCCGCCTCCTGGTAGTCCTTGCGTTCCAGCAACAGAGGCTCCAAGCTCTCCATCACCTCACGAACGGCCTGCTGAAACTCAGGCTGAGTGGGATTACGCTTCAGTGCCTCCTCATAGACACGTTCCAGCTGTGCATCCATTCCTACTCCTCACATCAAACGGCGGGATCCGACAAATTCGGTCGCTTGCCAGAATAATTGACTCCAAAAAGATGGCATAGAGATTCTCATCAATTGGCCAGTGTTTTCGACCTCAGTTTTACCCAACGAGGACCAACAGCGGAAACCTAGTGCGCAGATCCCTCGCCCAGCAACTTCTTCTCCACCAGCCGGTAACGTGAGCCCATCTCATCCACGACCTCCGGCTCCAACACCGGTGCCGGCCCGCAACCCTTGACCCACTCCACGGCTTTCTTCCGCACCACGTTACGCACGTACTCCTTGCCAAACGCCCGGGGCAGGCCGTCCGCCGCCTCCGACTCCAACCAGTACGTGGCCGAATCCGGCGTAAACGCCTGATCGGCCAACACGAAGTCGTTATCGCCCGAATCGTAGGACGCCCCGAACTCGAGCTTGCACTCGGCAATAATCAGGCCCTTCGCCTTCGCGATCCCGAACGCCCGCTCGTACAGCTCCAGCGAAATCTCCCGCAACTGCTCAGCCTGCTCGTGACCCACCAGATCACACATCTGCGCGAAGCTGATCGTCTCGTCATCGTGCCCGGCCTCGCCCTTCCGCGACGGCACGAACAGCGCCTCCGGCAGCCGATCACCCACGCTGAGTCCCGCCGGCAACTCATGCCCGCCGACCGTCCCCGCCCGTGCGTACTCCTCAAACGCCCGCACCGTCATGTACCCGACCACCGTGCACTCAATCGGGTACATCCGCAGCCGCTGCACCAGCATCGCCCGGCCCGCCGCCTCCGGCGGTACTTCCGTGGACAGGAAATGGTTCGGCACCACATCCTCCAGCCTGTCAAACCACCAGGCCGCAATCCGCGTGAGCACCTGGCCCTTCCCCGGGATCACACTCGGCAACACCCGGTCAAGCACCGCAATACGATCCGACGCCACGAGGATCATTGTGTCCCCAGCCGTATGGGCCAGGGTGTGGACGGGCTGATACACGTCATGAACCTTCCCCGTATACACGCGGGTCCAGTTCGGAATGATAGGCGGCAACTGCACTGGGCCTCCTTCCGGCCTCTGCGTCTTCCCATTCTATCCCAGTCTCCACCCCAAACGACATCCCCGTCTGCCGCCGTCCAGCTTGTGGAAGCCGTGGTAGAGCCGCGCTCACGACGCCGTCGCCGCAACTTGCGCCCGACGCCCAGCTTGCTCACGACGCCGGCCGGGCGCGTCGTCGTCGTTGGCCCCGCCACCGCGGTCACAACGCCACTACCCGGGCTCCCGCCAACGGCAGCCGGAACGCGAAGAGGGAGGGCCGGAGCCCTCCCTCCCCTAGGCGTCTAGCGCTTAGCGAGCCGCAGCGATACGCTCACGGAACTTGCCCAGCTGCTCGATGATCGGAGCCGGAACCTTGTCGCCGAACTGAGCGAAGTACTCCTCGGTCGAATCGATCTCGGCAGCCCAGGCGTCCGGATCGGTAGCGAAGAGCTTATCCCAGACCTCATCGGTGATCTCATCGAGACCATCGAGGTTGAAGTCCTCCTTGTGCGGGTAGTTGCCGGTCATGCCATCAATGGCGTCGACCTCGCCCGCAACACGGCGGATCACCCAGTCAAGGACGCGGGAGTTCTCGCCGAAGCCCGGCCACATGAAGTGACCCTCTTCGTCCTTGCGGAACCAGTTGACCTGGAACACGCGCGGGAACTTGTCGCCCAACTTGTCCTGCATCTCGAGCCAGTGGCCCCAGTAGTCAGCCATGTTGTAGCCGCAGAACGGGAGCATGGCGAACGGATCGTGACGCAGCGAGCCAGCCTTCACGTCGGTAGCGGCAGCGGTGACCTCGGACGCAACCGAAGCGCCGATGAACACGCCGTGCGCCGGATCCTTCTGCTCGGCAACGAGCGGCACGTTCGTGGCGCGGCGGCCACCGAACAGGATCGCGTCGATCGGAACGCCAGCGGGGGCCTCCCAATCGGGGCAGATGATCGGACACTGCGAAGCCGGCACCGTGAAACGCGAGTTCGCGTGAGCGGCCGGGGTGCCGGACTCCGGGGTCCAGTCATTGCCGTGCCAGTCGATGAGGTGATCCGGGGTCTCGCCGTCGATGCCCTCCCACCACACGTCGCCGTCGTCGGTCAGAGCAACGTTGGTGAAGATGGAGTTCGCGCGAGCGGTGTCCATCGCCATCGGGTTCGTCTTGTACGACGTACCCGGGGCGACGCCGAAGAAGCCGGCCTCCGGGTTGATCGCGTAGAGGCGGCCGTCCTCGCCCGGGCGGAGCCAAGCGATGTCGTCACCAATGGTCTCAACCTTCCAGCCCGGGATAGTGGGCTGGAGCATGGCGAGGTTGGTCTTACCACATGCCGACGGGAACGCCGCGGTCACGTGGTACTGCTTGCCGGTCTCTTCGTTCGTGACGCGGAGGATGAGCATGTGCTCGGCCATCCAGCCGTCACGGCGAGCCATGGTCGACGCAATACGCAGCGCGTAGCACTTCTTGCCGAGCAGGGCGTTTCCGCCGTAGCCGGAGCCGTAGGACCAGATCTCGTTGGTCTCCGGGAAGTGGGTGATGTACTTTTCGTCATTGCACGGCCAGTTCGTGTCCGGGCGCTCGTTGCCATCGGCGTCGACCAGCGGGTAGCCCACCGAGTGAACAGCCGGAACCCACACGTTACCCTCGCCGATCAGCTTAAGGGCCGCGGAACCCATGCGGGTCATGATGCGCATGTTGACAACGACGTACGGCGAATCCGTCAGCTCAATGCCGAGCTGCGAAATCGGGCCGCCCAGCGGACCCATCGAGAACGGGATGACGTACATCGTACGGCCACGCATCGAGCCACGGAACACACCGTTGGCACCGATGAGGGTCTCCTTCATCTCCTTCGGATCGGCCCAGTGGTTGGTGGGGCCAGCATCCTCTTCCTTCTCGGAGCAGATGAAGGTACGGGACTCAACACGAGCCACGTCAGACGGGAGCGAGCGAGCCAGGAACGAGTTGGGGCGCTTCTCCGGGTTCAGGCGGGTGAACATACCGGCCTCAACCATTTCAGTGGTGAGACGATCCCACTCTTCCTCAGAGCCATCTACCCAGTAGATGTCCTTCGGCAGAGTGATGTTGGCGACCTCAGCCACCCACTCAACGAGATTATCAGGCGCAAACTCCGGCGCGCCTGCGCGGACGTCCTCAACGGTGAACGCGGTTTCAGTCATCGCATTTCCTCCTAGAAATCGGCAATGTTGGATAACTTCCACATCCCATTATTGTTAAAGAAACGGTATTTCCTATAGGACTAACGGGCATTGAGCGGTTAGCGCAATCCCCTTGTCACACTCTATCGTGGGCCACCCACAATTTGCCTGGACAACGGGGGCGCGGCCCCGCAACGGATGCGGGGCTGCGCCCACCATGCCAGCCACTGCCAGCTCCACCTTCATGCACAGATTCTTAATCGAGAAGCCGATGACGCACGATCGTCTGCGCCCGCTCCGGGCCCACCCCGATCGACGAAATCCGACACCCCGACAGCTCCTCCAGCCGCAAGATGTACGCCTGCGCGTTCTCCGGCAAATCCTCAAAATCCTGGCAGTCCGAAATACCCTCCGACCACCCCGGCAAGTACTCGTAAATCGGCTTCGCGTGATGCATATCCGACTGATTCTCCGGCATATCCTCCACACGCGCCCCATCAATCTCGTAGGCCACGCACACCGGGATCTGCTCAATCCCCGTCAACACATCCAGCTTCGTCACCACGATATCCGTCAGCGAATTGACCCTCACCGCATAACGCGCGACCACGGCGTCGTACCAGCCGCACCTGCGCGGCCGCCCCGTCGTCGTGCCATACTCTCCGCCAACCTTACGCAGCCGCTCCCCCGCCTCATCAAACAGCTCCGTGGGGAACGGCCCCTCGCCCACGCGCGTAATGTACGCCTTCGCGACGCCCACCACCCGGTCCAGCCGCAGCGGGCCCACGCCCGAGCCCGTGCAAGCGCCGGCCGCCGTCGTCGACGACGACGTCACATACGGGTACGTCCCATGGTCAATATCCAGCATGACCGCCTGACCCGCCTCAAACACCACCGTCTTCCCCTCATCGAGCGCGCGGTTAAGCTCCGCCGACGAATTGAACAGCATCGGGCGCACCCGATCCGCGTAGGCAAGCAGCTCGTTGGTCACCACATCCACGTCAAACGTGTCCTCATCGAGCGAGGCCAACTGCGCATTCTTCTGATGCAGCGCGCCCTCCACCTTCTGGCGCAGAATCGAGGGGTCAAACAGGTCCTGGACGCGGATGCCGATGCGGTTCATTTTGTCGGCGTAGGTGGGACCAATGCCGCGGCCGGTCGTGCCAATCTTCCGCTTGCCGAGCAAACGCTCGTTCGCGCCGTCGATCTTCTTGTTGTACGAGGGGATAATGTGCGCGTTCGAGGAAATCCGCAGGCCCGACGTATCCACGCCACGCCCCTCCAACTCCTCAATCTCCTCAAACAACACATTCAGATCGACCACCACACCATTGCCGATCACCGCTGTACACCCCGGAGACAAGATCCCCGCCGGCAGCAAGTGCAGGGCGAACTTCTCCTCGCCCACAATCACCGTATGGCCGGCATTATTACCGCCATTAAACTTGACGACGTAGTCGACCTCCGCGCCGAGCTGGTCCGACGCCTTGCCCTTACCCTCGTCTCCCCACTGGGCCCCGACGATCACGATTGCTGGCATGCTGTCCTCACTTGTCTAGGCTTGCCGCCTAAGTCTAATGCGTACCACCATCCGGGAGGCGGGCGTCCACATGTTGAGGCCGAGTGTTCCGACGCGCGGACACCCCGCATCCTGGTGGGCCGAGCCGGCACCCTCCTCACAGATGCGATACTTCCCGGCAAGATGCGGTACTAAATAACCGTTATCTAGTGCCGCATCTTGCAGTCTTGTATAGCATTTGCGGCTGGCGGCGGCGCCGGCACGCGAGCGCAGGGGCAGGTGCGGAACTCGGCGTGGCCGCCATCATCTGGGGCCGGCCAACCCGCAGGTATAGTCCCGCCAAATCGTGAGTGGCCGGGCTCGGGTAGACTCTCACCAACCAACCCCGAACCGAGGATCCCCCATGAACCTGGCCACGCCACTTGCCACATTCGTCTACTACGCGGCGCCCGACGTCGTGCGACGGCCGACTCTGCGGCGGCTCGTCCGCACGGGTGCGCTTGCCGTCATAGCGACAGTAGAGGTGGCCAGAGCTGAGTTCGGCGCACACGAGTCAACCGCCGATCCGACCACTGAGACCCCCACGAGCTCTGCCGTCACAGACCACGCAAGCTTCGCGGTGGCCAATCAGGCAGACCACACTCCAATTGGCCAGACAGACCAAGCCGACCAGGCGGACCAAGCCGACCAGGCCGAGCCCGCCACCTCGGCAAACACCGCAAACACCACCGCGCCCGAGGATGCCGTGCCCTCCGATATGCTGTCGCTCGCCAAGGGCGTCTTCGCCGCCCAGCCGGGCGTGACCGCGCTCATCGGAGCTGCGATCGTTGCGGCGACAGCCGCGACCACGGCGGCCAGCGTCTACACCGAGCGCGCCCTCTTCCGCGGCGCCGAGAAGCGCCGCGCCACTGGCGACCGCCTCGCCCACACCAAGCAGGCCGCCATCCTCGCACTGGCCATGGCCGGGCTCGACCACCTATCCTCCAAGCTCGTCCTGGACGACTAACCCGCTCGCGCCCCGCCCCAGCCGCGGTCATCCGCACCCCACCAGGCCGCACCCCGCGGGCATGAAAATGGGACGGCCCCAGCCGCCCCATCCCCACGTGCAGGAATTACTTCATGCGCTTGCCGGCCGAGCCCAGTCGCTCAGCGGCCTCGACCACGCGGGCGGCCATGCCGGCTTCGGCCAGCTTGCCCCAGGTGCGCGGGTCGTACATCTTCTTGTTGCCGACCTCCTGGTCGACCTTGAGGACGCCGTCGTAGTTGCGGAACATGTGGTCCACGACCGGGCGGGTGAAGGCGTACTGCGTGTCGGTGTCAACGTTCATCTTGATGACGCCGTTGCGGACAGCGGTGGCGATCTCCTCAGCGGAGGATCCGGAGCCGCCATGCATGACCAGGTCAAACGGGGACTCCTTGCCGACCTTTGCGCCGACCTCAGCCTGGATCTCACCCAGCAGCTCGGGGCGGAGCTTCACGTGGCCGGGCTTGTACACGCCGTGGACGTTACCAAAGGTGAGGGCGGTGAGGTAGCGGCCGTTCTCGCCAAGGCCGAGGGCCTCGACAGTCTTGAGGCCGTCCTCAGCGGTGGTGTACAGCTTCTCGTTGATCTCGCCAACGACGCCGTCTTCCTCGCCACCCACAACGCCGATCTCGATCTCGAGGATGGTGTTGGACTTCTGCGACAGGGCGAGCAGTTCCTTCGCGATCTCGAGGTTCTCATCGAGCGGCACGGCGGAGCCGTCCCACATGTGCGACTGGAAGAACGGCTCACGGCCAGCGGCGACTTCCTGCGCGGACAGCTCCATGATGGGGCGGATCCACGAGTCGATGTTCTGCTTGGCACAGTGGTCGGTATGCAGGGCGATCGTCACGTCGTAATTCTTGGCGACCTCACGAGCGTACGCGGCCAGGCCGAGCGAACCAGCCACGCGATCCTTGATCGTGGAACCGGAGGCGTACTCGGCGCCGCCAACGGAAACCTGGATAATGCCGTCCGACTCAGCCTCAGCGAAGCCGCGGATGGCTGCCGTGAGGGTCTGCGAGGACGTCACGTTAATTGCCGGGTAGGCGAACTTGTTGGCCTTCGCCCGATCCAGCATCTCGTCATAAACTTCACGCGTTGCGATACCCACGTGTGCTCCTTTTGCGTTGGAAATCTAACGCCCCAATTATCTCACGGATTTGGTAAAGCGTATAGCCAATTGGTCCCCGGCTTAATCATTTCCGACGACGTCGTGGCCCGCCTTTCGTCCGTTTCCGCGCGTCGTCGTTGTTTGACGACGGCCCGGCCCGTCGCACCTGTAACACCTCCCACCGGGGCGAGGCGTGCGCGTAGGATCGGGGCGAGGGGATGGTCATGGTTATTTCTGATCCGGTCGAGGCGGCTGAGGAGCTTGCGCGGGCGATGCGCGGGAGGCGCACGCTCGCAATCACGGGCGCGGGGGTGTCCACCGATTCCGGGCTGCCGGACTATCGGGGGCAGGGCACCACGGAGAAGCCGTCGATTACCTACGACATGTTCGTGGCCGACCCCATGTGGCAACGCTGGGTGTGGCAGCGCAATCACGAGACGTGGCGCCAGTTCGAGGCGCTAAAGCCCTCCGGTGCTCACGTTGCCATCGCCCGGTTGGAGGAGGCGGGGGCGGTGACCGGGGTTGCCACGCAAAACATCGACGGCCTGCACACCAAAGCCGGGAGCAGGAGCGTGTGGGAGCTACACGGGTCGTTCGCGCGGGTGCACTGCCTCGACTGCGGCGCCCGCTTCCCGCGCGGCGAATACGCCGCCTACCTCGAGGCACTCAACCCCGGCTGGCCGCAGTACGACCGCGACCCCGCCGTGCTCGCCACCGCCGACCGCGCCGAGGCCGAGGCCTCTACTTTCCGCGTGGCGCCCTGCCCGGTGTGCGGAGGGCTGGTCAAGCCGGATGTCGTCTTCTTCGGGGAGTCCCTGCCCACCTCGATGGGCGACGCGATGGGCGCCGCCCGCGACTGCGAGGTTGCGCTCGTGGCCGGTTCCTCGCTCGTGGTCAGCACGGGCATGTGGATCGTACGCCAGGCCTACGCGGCCGGCGCCACGCTCGCCATCATCAACTACGGCCCCACCGCCGCCGATCCCCTCGCCGACATCCGCATCGACGCCGGAGTCTCACCCACACTAAGCGCCCTCGCCGACCTGTTATAAACGGCGGGCGGAGGGGGACCGGCCCCTCCGCCCGCCTCCCGGCCAACCGGCACCAGCTCCCCCAGCGGGCCGGCACCCGAGCCGCTTCGAGGACCGACGTCCCAGCGTGGGCCAGCGTCGTCGTCGTGAAAACAAACAGCAGGTAAACAACACGCAACAAGGCCGAGAGGGGTTTTGGCGCATAGCGAACCGCCAATTAGTCTTGAACCGTCAGTCGTTTGCGCATGAAAGGCATGATGATGGCCGACCCCAAGGGCGCCCAAGCAAAAATCGAGCTCCCCAGTCTTCCACAAGGCGTCAGCCCCGCCACCCAACAGGAAAACAACACCCCCTGGCATCTCTTCTTCGGTGGAATGCTCGCCATCACCCTGGTCGTCTTCGCCCTGTGGTCCAAAGACTACGTAGGCAACGCCAGCTGGCTCATCCTCGGCGCCACCATCATCTTCGCCTTTTTCATGGCGTTTAACATCGGCGGCAACGACGTCGCCAACTCGTTCGGCACCTCCGTGGGCGCCGGCACACTCTCCCTCAAGCAGGCGCTCGTCATCGCCGCGATCTTCGAAGTGTCCGGCGCGGTCATCGCCGGCGGCGAGGTGACCGATACGGTCCGCTCCGGGATCGTCGACCTCAACGCGATCAGCGGACTCGACCCCCTCGAATTCGCCTACATCATGATGGCCTCCCTCCTCGGTGCCGCCACCTGGCTCCTCCTCGCCACCCGCATGGGCTGGCCCGTCTCCACCACCCACTCGATCGTGGGCGGCATCGTCGGCGCTGCCCTCGCGGTCGGCTTCATCACCGGCAAGGGCGGCTGGTCCATGGTACAATGGGGACAGGTCGGCCAAATTGCCATCTCCTGGGTGCTCTCACCCGTACTCGGCGGCATCGTCTCCTACATCCTCTTCCGTGGCATCAAGAGCTCCATCCTGAGCTACAATGAAGCCGCCGAGATTCAGCTCGAAGCCGTCCGTGCTCAAAAGAAGGAACTCAAGGCCCGCCACCGCGAACTTTTCGAGCAGATGAGCGAAAAGGATCAAAAGAGCTACACCAACGCCCTCACCCGCGACCTCGCCGCCATGCGCGAAGAAGATTGGGAAGTCGAAGACCTCGAATCCTCCTACTTCAAGGAACTCCACCAAATCCAGGTGGAGAAGGAACTCATCGAACCGCGCCGCGCCATCGAAACCTGGATCCCACTACTCGCCGCCGGTGGCTCCCTGATCATCTCCGGCATGATGCTCTTCAAGGGCCTCAAGAACCTCCACCTCGGCATGACCAACGTGGGCAACCTGCTCATCATGGGCATGATCGCGGCCGTGGTCTACATGTCGGTCTACATCTTCTCCCGCACCATGAAGAAGAAGAACCTCGAGCGCTCCACCTTCCTCCTCTTCTCCTGGATGCAGGTATTCACCGCGTCGGCCTTCGCGTTCTCGCACGGCTCGAACGACATCGCCAACGCGCTCGGCCCGTTCGTGGCCGTGCTCGACGTGCTCAAGACCGGAGCAATCGTGGAGAAGTCGACCGTGCCCGTGGCCGTCATGGTCTCGATGGGCATCGCGCTCATCGCCGGCCTGTGGTTCATCGGCCGCTACGTCATACGGACCGTCGGCTCCGGCCTCACGGAGATGCACCCGGCGTCCGGCTTCTCCGCCGAGCTGTCCGCCGCGGCCGTCGTCATGGGCGCCTCCCTGCTGGGCCTGCCCGTGTCCTCCACACACATCCTCATCGGCGCGGTGCTCGGCATCGGCATGGTCAACCGCAACACCGACTGGGGTCTCATGAAACCGATTGGCCTGGCGTGGGTGCTCACGCTGCCGGTGTCGGCGGCCATTGCGGCGGCCACGGTGTCCGTGATCCGGCTGATTTTCTAGGCCGGCAAGGGGCAACCCCATCCCTTCGTGGCCCTGCCCGGCCCGGTTGAGTGACCGCGTTTGAATTTACTGGACGAATCCGGGGCGATCTTCTTATATGAGGAGATCGCCCCGGATTCGTCCAAAATTTTTTAATGGGGCCTCTGGGAACGCGGCCGGTCGGGGGAAAAGCTATCCACGGCCAGCCCAAGAGCGCGCTGTATCCACATTTCGCCCAATCGGCGGAATCGGATTTACCGCAACAGTCCACACTTGAAGGATGTTGAACAATACCCCATCTGAACGGGGCGGGGCGCTCCGGCGGGCCGCCCCGCCCGCAACCGACGAACCCGCCTGGCTGGCAAACCCGCCAAAGTTCTTCGACCCGCCGGACTGGCACGTGCCGCCCGAGGACTGGTACCCCGAGCAGGAGAACAAGTCACCGCTGTGGACACCGCAGTCCGCTCGCAAAGAGTTTGGCCTGGTCACGCAGGCCGATCTCAAGACCATGGGCTACACCTCCCACTACGCCATTTCCAAAGCAGTCAAGGCCGGCCGGTTTCAACGCCTCAGGCATGGAGTCTATGCCCTGCCACGCGCGGATCCCGACGCGATCCGCGCGGTCAAACTCGGCGGGGCCATCGCGTGCGAAAGTGCCTGCAGGCGCTACGGCATATGGGTACCACACCAGGGCTTGCACATGGCAGTTCAGCGCAATCAGACAACATCCCGCCCGCAAGGCGTCACCATTCACAGCCAGCGCGACGCGCCCAGTCTCATCCCCACTCCTCGGGAGGCGGTGGCACAAGTGCTGCGTTTTCACGATGCGGAGACCGGCCTTATGGCACTGGAGTCGGCGCTCAACAAGGGGCTGATCGAGATGGTGGAGGTGGGCAACCTGATCCAAGACCTCTCCGTCAACAAGCAGGCTGTCCTGCGGCGGGCGTCGCCATTCTCCGAGTCCGGCCTCGAGACCCGGGTGAGGCTCTTCCTCCTCTCGAACCGGGTGCACGTGCAACCACAGGTCTACATCCCGTCGGTGGGCCGAGTGGATATGGTAGCCGGCGGCTCCCTGATCCTAGAATGCAACGGCGACCTCGCCCACTCGACCAAGGAACAGCGCAACCGCGACTACATCCGGATCCAGAACGCCCGGCTACTCGGGTATGAAACGGTTTCGCTCAGCTACGCCCAGATTTTCTGGCAATGGGAGGAGACACAGGCCTATTTGCTGGCCCTCATCCGCCAACGGAGGCATCTCAAGCCGCCGATCCCACTGAGGCGTTGAAATTATCTGGACGAATCCGGGGCGATCTTCTTATATGAGGAGATCGCCCCGAATTCGTCCAAAAGTTTTTAATCGGCCGGGGCGGGTGAGGCCTCAGCAGGGGCGGGCGCCGGCTCGGCGGCGCCGGATCAGCCGGCCGAGAGGCGGCGACGCAGCTCCTCCAGGATGGGCAGGTCGGCCGGTGCCCACTCCACATCCATCAGCTCGTCGGCCCCGAGCCAGCGCACCTGCGCGTGCTCCGTCAGCCGCGGCTGACCCTCCAACCTGCACAAATACGCGTCCAGGATGACCCGGCCGAAGGAGTAGTCGTAGACTCCGCGGCCCACAAATTCCCCGACCTCCACCTCCGCCAGCAGCTCTTCGCGCACCTCGCGCGCCAGCGCCTCCCGCGGGGTCTCCCCCGGCTCGACCTTCCCGCCCGGGAACTCCCAGTACCCGGCCATGTTCTTCCCCGGCCCGCGCTGGGCCGCCAGAATCTGGGCACCGCGCCTAGCCTCGCGCCCAGCCCCCTTTCCGGCTCCCGTGCCCGCCGGGTCCGCCTCCGGGTCAGCCTCCCGCCAGAACACAGCCCCGACCACGTGAATCTCTTTCACCGTCTCCCTCTCATTCTCCGGCCCCAGCCCCCAACGGCCGGTGTCGCCGCACCCACTCGTGCTGAGCGATGGCCGCGGCGGCGGCCACGTTGAGCGAGCGCGTGGACCCAAACTGTGGGATGTACACTGCCCGCGGGCACACGGCCCGCAGCTCATCAGAGATGCCCACGGATTCTTGCCCGAACACCAGCACGGCCTTCTCGGGCAGGTCGGCGGTTTCGATGGGTTCGGTGTCGCCGGTGTTGTCCACGGCCACGAGCGTGTAGCCGACCTCCCGTGCCCAGTCCGCGAGCGCGGCCGCGTCGGGCCGGTGGTAGATGTTGAGGTACCGGTCGGTGACAAGCGCCCCGCGCCGGTTCCATTTTCTGCGCCCGACGATGTGGACGCCACCCACGTTGAATGCATTGCCTGTGCGCACGATCGACCCGATGTTGAGGTCGTGCTCGAGGTTTTCGATCGCCACATGCAGCGCCGATCTGCTCTTCTCCAGCTCGGCGTGGATCGCCTCCACGCGCCAGTAGCGGAAGCGGTCGGTGACGTTGCGCCGGTCGCCGGCGGCGAGCAACTCGGGGTCGTAGCGGGGGTCGTCGGGTACCGGTTCGCCGGGGTGCTCCTCGGCCCACGGCCCGACCCCCACGATTCCCCCGATCTTCTCTCCGTTTCCCCAGGTCAGGAAGCCGTGTGGATCGTCGGCCATTTGGCCTCCCCCAGGTCAGAGGCCTCAAAGAGTGCCAGTTCCACGACGCCGTCCCCGCCCGCCGCGCCCACGCCTTCCGCTCCGGTCGCGCCCACGTCTTCCGCTCCGGCCGCCCCAACGACGACGGCCACACCCGCCACCTTCGGTCCCTCATCCGGCCCACCAGCAGCCAGCTCCCCCGGCACCCGGGCCGAGTCAAATCCCACCACGACAACCGGCCCGTCGATCGCGGGCCGCGCCACGGCGTCGTCGATCAGGAAAGCGTCGAGGTATTGGCCGCGCGCGGCGGCGGCGTGGAGGATAGCGGTGGCGATGGCGAGCGCGAGCGGCCCCTCGCCACCGACGGCTTCGATGTTGCCGGGGCCGAGCCCGGCTTCTTCGAGTAGGTCGAGCATGGCGTGGCCGAGGAGGGGCGCGGCTTCGCGGTGGAGTGTGGCGGTGAGGGGGTCGAGTTCGCGCAGGTGATCGGCAAGGCGCGCTTTGGGTGCGTCGTTAATGTCCATGCTCACAGCATACGACTACGGGGTGCGGAGCACGGCAACGGGGTCGCGGTGGGAGGCCCACACGGCGGGGAGGAGTCGCTTGGCTAACATGTCACTGGCCGTAATAGTACTGGGCGAGCGGCAACGCCGGGCACGCAGCGTACAGATTCCGCGCAGTCTCGCTTCCATCCACGAATCGGTTGCGGGCCGCGGGCGACCACGCGTCGCCGCTGTGCGCATCATCGAAACTGGCGATCCAGGCCTCCTTGCTGGGCGGCTCCTGGAGGAACTCCACTCCCTGAGCCTTCGCACATGGGACGAAGAAGCTGGTGTAGCACTCGTACTTGACGGCGCGTTGCTCGGGCGTTTCCTCGGGGTAGGCACGGGGTCGGGAGCGTATTCGGCGTAGCAGATCCAGAACTGCGTCCGAGTGGCGTCGCTGAGGTCTTCCCAGTGAATGCCCGGCCATCGGCCGACAGCTCGGCGGGGTATCCGGCCTCGTCAGCCCCTCGTTGCGCTGGTGGCCGGCGAGTTCCAGCTCTGAAGTCAACATTGGCACATCTGTGCCGCAGGCCACAGAGAATTTTGGGAGGCCCCGCGGTCAGGCCCCGTCACGGCCGGATAGGCCCGGCCCGGCCACCTTCCGCACGAGCGCGCGCGGCATCAGCTTCACGACGCCGGCCGCTGCCTTATAGAGAGGAGTGGGCGTGACGAGCACCCGGCCACGCCGGGCCGCCGCGAGCGCCGCGCCGACCACCTGGGCGGGCTGGGCGAAGACGACGTCGGGCCACTGGCTGGAGTCGACGTGGGAGCGTTCGTGGAACTCGGTGCGGATGAGGCCGGGGGTGACGGCGGTGGCAGTGACGCCTGTGCCGGCGAGCTCGGCGGCGAGCCCCTCGGTGAACGTGCGCACCCAGGCTTTGTGCGCCGAGTAGGTGCCTTGCGCGGTGAGGGCTGTCATGGAGGAGACGTTGATGATGGCACCGCGGCCGCGGGCCTTCATGGACGCGGCCGCGGCGTGCGACAGGACGAGCACGGCCCTCACCATGACGTCCAGCCCGGCGAGCTCCCGCTCGAGCGAGCCGCCCACGAAGTCCTGCCCGAGCCCGAATCCCGCGTTGTTGACCACCAGCGCCACCGACGACGACGTTATCCGCGCCGCGACCCGACCCACGGCGTCGTGATCGGCGAGGTCGGCGGGGAGGACCTCCACGCGTACCCCGAACTCGGCGCGCAGCTGCCCCGCCACGTCCTCGAGGCAGGAGGCGTTGCGGGCGACGAGGATGAGGTCGTGGCCGGAGGCGGCGAGCTGGCGGGCGAATTCGCGGCCGAGGCCGGCGGAGGCGCCGGTGATGAGTGCGGTGGTCATGGGTTGAGTCTAGCGGGAGAAAAACTTGTCGGAGGCTCACTGTAGGCTGGGGTCATGAAGTTAGCGACATGGAATATCAACTCGGTTCGCGCCCGCGCGGACCGCGCCGTGGAGGTGCTCGCGCGCCATGACCTGGACGTGCTCGCCCTGCAGGAAATCAAGTGCAAGCCTGAGCAGTTCCCCCTCGAACCCTTCCGCGAGGCGGGCTACGAGGTGGCGTTGCACGGCCTCAATCAGTGGAACGGCGTGGCAATCGTGTCGCGGGTGGGGCTGGAGGGCGTGCGCACGGCGTTCCCCGGCCAACCCGGCTTTGCCAAGGGCGCGCCCAGCGAGGGGCTGTTCATTGCCGGCGACGTCGAAGCCCGGGCTCTCGGCACCACCTGCGGCAGCACTGGGCTCAGCTCAGGCGTGGAGGTCTGGAGCCTGTACGTTCCCAACGGGCGGGCTGTTGGAGACCCTCACTATCACTACAAGCTGGCATGGCTGGCTGCGCTGAAAGACGCGATGGCCGCCCGGCTGGTGGAGGATCCGGAGGCGAAGATCGCCCTGGTCGGGGACTGGAACGTCATTCCCACCGATGCGGATGTGTGGGACACGAGCGCCACCGGCGGCCTGTACCTGAGTGAGCCGGAGCGGGAGGCGTTCTTCGCTTTCGAGCAGGCGGGATTCGTGGAGGTCACGCGGGGGCGGGTCACGAATTACACGTTCTGGGACTACCAGCAACTGCGCTTCCCCAAGAACGAGGGGATGCGGATCGACTACATCTATGCCTCACCGGCCTTGGCGGGCACCGTCACCTCCGCCGCGATCGACCGGGATGAGCGCAAGGGAAAGGGGGCCTCGGACCACGTGCCCGTCATCGTAGAGTTCGCGCTGTAGCGGACGTAGCTGCGCGGCCAGCGCGCTACAGCTGCACCATTTCGTCGGTGAGGACCGGCCAGTATTGGATATGCTCTTTGTCGAAGTCTTTGACGCCGAGGAAGGCGCCACCCTTGCCCTGGGACAGGTCCATATAGAAGAACGAACCAGACATTCCGAAGTGTCCCACCACGTGATGGGAGAAGTGGGGGCCGGTCCAGTGCGGCTCGAGGGGGTTACGGATGGAAAAGCCGAGCCCCCACGGGCGGTTCTGTGAGCGCCCGTACCCGGGCGTGATCCCGCCGATCCCTGGGAACTGCACCTGGAAGGCTTTTTCGGCGAGGTCGCGGGGGATGAGCGTGGGGCGCAGGATCTCGCGCCCGAAGCGGACCAGGCAGTTCGCCGCGCCCGTGCCGGAGTGGGCTATTGAGCCGACGATCCGGGCGGAGGTCATCCCGAGCGGGTCGAGTACCTCGGCCTGGATCCAGTCCTGGATCGACATGCCGATGTACTTCTCGGCCTCCTCGCCCATGACGTCGAAGCCGTAGTTGGAGTAGATGCGGCGTCGGCCGGGCTTGGCGATGGGCTCGCCGGGTTCGGCGGGCAGGCCGGAGGCGTGTGCGAGCAGGTGGCGGAACGTTGAGCCCTCTGGGCCGGCGGGGGTGTCGAGCTCGAACTTGCCCTGCGCGATCGCCACCAGGATCCCCCACGCGGCAATCGGTTTGGTCACCGACATGTATCGGTAGATCTTCGTCGGGTCGCCCACGGCAAGCTTGACGTCGTGGGCGTCGAAGGCCACGTACGTGTGCTCGAAGTCGAACTTGTCTGCGGGAAGAGGCTCGGTGATCATGCTTCCACTCTGGCACAAAGCCGGCCGCACTGCAGGCGGCAGGTGAGTTTCGGCGTCGTGAACGAAAGTGGTTACTATGGACACATGGACGAGACATCGCGGTTGAGCTCCTTGGCGGACGGCGTTCGTTTTGAACGCTCGCCCGATCCACTTCTTTCCTTGCGCACGGCCCCTGGCCCCGATTTGTACGCGCCGGGTAACCTGGGCGAGTTCGCGCGCGGCTTCAGCCCGGCCGAGGCCCGCCTTCGTCACGATGCCGCCCTGCGGGCTCACCCGTCTTTCGGCGCCGGCATCCTCCTCGCCCCTCAAGCCCCGAGCGATCACAAGAGCCACCACACGGCGATCCTGTCGCGTAACCGTTGGGTGGCGATCGTCCTCGCTCTCCTGTTTGGCACGCTCGGCGCCCACAACTTCTACCTGGGCCGCACGAGCCGCGCGGCGGTGAACGTTCTGGTGTGGTTTGCTGGCACGCTGGGCATGACCGCCACCGGGTCGATTTTCATGATGCTACCGATCATTGCCCTCGTGTTGGTCGAGTGCTGGCAGATCGCGCGCCGCACGGGTGACTACGCCGATCTTCCCTAACCACTGACACCCCGCCCCTCCGCACCCCGCCGCGCACCGGCGCCTGCCCGGGCGCTAGGCTGGGGGCATGCATTACGATCTCCTGATCCTTGGTTCCGGTTCGGCCAACACCATCCCCGGCCCTGAATTCGCAGGCCAGCGCATCGCGCTCGTGGAAGAAGGAGTGTTCGGTGGCACGTGCCTGAACGTGGGATGCATCCCCACCAAGATGTTCGTCCACACCGCCAACGTGGCGCGCCAGGCCGCCGACGCGGGGCGCCTCGGCGTCGACCTCCGCCTCGAGGGCGTGGACTGGCCCGCCATCCGCGAACGCATCTTCGGCCGTATCGACCCGATCTCCGCCGCTGGCAAGGACTACCGGGAGAATAATCCGGATAACGCCAACCTCACGCTCTACACAGGGCATGCCACGTTCGTCGCGCCAAAGACCGTGCAGATCACCCTGGCCGAGGGCTCCGAGAGCCCGGCAGGCGCAGAGGGCCAGCCCGGCGCCCGCACGATGACCGTGAGCGCGGACCGAGTGGTCGTCGCCACCGGATCGCGGCCCGCCATGCCGGACGTGGCCGGGTTGGACGGCGTCGGCGCGCTCGATAACGCGAGCATCATGCGCCTGGAGGAGCTACCCGCGTCGTTGCTCGTGCTCGGCTCGGGCTACATCGCGGCCGAGATGGCGGACGTGTTCAGCGCGCTGGGCGTGGACGTGACCGCGGTGGCGCGCGGGCAGCGGATGCTGCGCCAGCTCGACTTCGACATCTCCCGCGCCTACACCAATTCGGTCGGCTACCGGCTTGTCACCGGCTTCCAGGCCACGTCCGCCGCGCGCGAGGACGGGATGGTCCGCCTCACTGGCACGCGCGGGGGCGAGGAGATCACGCTCGAGGCCGAGCAGATCCTCGTGGCCACCGGCCGCATCCCCAACGCCGACACCCTCAACCCCGCCGCCGCAGGCATCGCCGTGGAGGGTGGGCGGATCTGCGCCGACTCCTACCAGCGCGCCCTCGGCCACGACGGCCGGCCGCTCGACGGGGTCTTCACCCTCGGTGACGTCTCCTCCCCCTACATGCTCAAGCACGTCGCCAACCACGAGGCCCGCGTGGTGCGGCACAACCTGCTCCACCCCGACGCGATGATCGAGTCCGTTCACGACGCCGTACCCGCCGCCGTCTTCTCCCACCCGCAGATCGCGACCGTGGGGATGACGGAGGAGGAGGCCCGGAAGTCGGGCAAGGATTACGTGGTGGGCGTGCAGAAGTACGCGGACATCGCCTACGGGTGGGCCATGGAGGACACCACGAACTTCTGCAAGATCATCGCCGAACGCGGCAGCACTCGGATCCTCGGCTGCCACATCATCGGCCCGCAGGCGCCCACCCTCATCCAGGTGATCGTGCAGGCGATGGCCACCGGCCAGAGTGCCGCCGACATCGCCCGCACCCAGTACTGGATCCACCCGGCGATGCCGGAGCTGGTGGAAAACGCGCTGCTGCAGGTCGTCTAGGGGCGGGCGGCCGGCTTCGGCGTCAACACCAGGCGGTGGACGGGCGTGCCCTCAACCATGGAGGTGTCGAGGTCGGCGGAATCGACCAGCACGGTGTCGCCGTCCTGCACCTGCCCGGACAGCATGAGTCGGGCCAGCTGGTCGCCGATCTCGCGCTGGATGAGCCGGCGTAGTGGGCGGGCGCCGTAGGCCGGGTCGTAGCCCTCCATGGCGAGCACCGACTTCGCCGCCTCCGTCACCTCCAGCGTGATCCGGCGCGAGGCCAGGCGTGCCATCATCTGCCCGATCTGCAGGTCCACGATCTGCGCGATCTCGGTGATGGTCAGCGGGTCGAACACGATGATGTCGTCCAGACGGTTGAGGAACTCGGGCTTGAAGTGCGCCCGCACCCCCGCCAACACCGACTCCTTGCGCGCCTGCTCATCGAGCGATTCGTCCATGAGGAACTGCGAGCCGATGTTCGAGGTGAGGATGAGGATCGTGTTGCGGAAATCCACCGTGCGGCCCTGGCCGTCAGTCAGCCGGCCGTCGTCGAGCACCTGAAGCAGGATGTCGAAGACCTCCGGGTGTGCCTTTTCCACCTCGTCCAGGAGCACCACACCGTAGGGCCGGCGCCGCACCGCCTCCGTCAGCTGGCCGCCCTCCTCGTAGCCGACGTATCCCGGAGGGGCGCCCACCAGGCGCGCCACCGAGTGCTTCTCCGAGTACTCCGACATGTCGATACGGACCATCGCCCGCTCGTCGTCGAAAAGGAAGTCCGCGAGTGCCTTCGCCAGCTCCGTCTTGCCCACGCCCGTGGGGCCGAGGAACATGAAGGAACCCGTGGGCCGGTTCGGGTCCGCGACCCCTGCCCGCGAGCGGCGCACCGCGTCCGAGATCGACACGACGGCGGCCCGCTGGCCGATCAGGCGCTCGCCGATGTGGTCCTCCATGGTGAGGAGCTTTTCGGTTTCGCCCTGCATGAGCCGGCCCACCGGGATGCCCGTCCAGGCGGCCACCACCTCAGCGATCCCGTCCGCGTCCACGCGCTCCGCGATCATCGGGGCGCTACGATCCTCGCTGCGCTCTGCCGCCTCGCCGGCCTCGATCTGCTCCATGACCTGCGGGATATCGCCGTTTTGGATGCGGCCGGCCTCCTCGTAGCGGCCCTCGCGGATCGACTTCTCCAGCTCGGTGCGCAGCTCGTCCAGGCGCACGCGCAGCTCGCCCACCTTGTTCCGGCCGGCCTTCTCCGACTCCCAGCGGGCGTTGAGCGCGGCGAGCTCCTCCGACTTGTCGGCCAGCTCCGCCTCGATGCGATCAAGGCGATCGGCGGCCGCGGCGTCGTCGTCCTCCTCCGTATCCTCGAGGTAAGACCTTTCCATCGTAAGTCGATCCACCTGGCGCTGAAGCACGTCGATCTCCTCCGGTGAGGAGTCGAGCTCCATGCGCAAGCGGGAGGCCGCCTCGTCGACCAGGTCGATCGCCTTGTCCGGCAGCTGGCGGCCCGAGATGTAGCGGTCCGAAAGCGTAGCCGCGGCCACGAGGGCGCCGTCGGAAATCGTCACCTTGTGATGCGCCTCGTACTTGGGCGCAATGCCGCGCAGGATCGCCACCGTGTCCTCCACCGACGGCTCACCCACGTAGATCTGCTGGAAGCGGCGCTCGAGCGCCGGGTCCTTCTCGATGTGCTCGCGGTACTCGTCCAGCGTGGTGGCACCCACCAGGCGCAGCTCGCCACGGGCCAGCATCGGCTTGAGCATGTTTCCGGCATCCATCGAGGAATCCCCGCCCGCGCCGGCGCCGACCACCGTGTGGAGCTCGTCGATGAACGTGACCACCTCGCCGTCGGAATCCTTGATCTCCGCCAGCACTGCCTTGAAACGCTCCTCGAACTCGCCGCGGTACTTCGCGCCCGCGAGCATGCCCGCGATGTCCAGCGAGATGAGGCGCTTGCCGCGCAGGGATTCGGGCACGTCGCCGTCCACGATCCGCTGGGCCAGGCCCTCGACGACGGCGGTCTTGCCCACGCCCGGTTCTCCGATGAGGACGGGGTTATTCTTCGTACGGCGAGAGAGGACTTGGACGACGCGGCGGATTTCGGCGTCGCGGCCGATCACCGGGTCAAGCTTGCCGTCGCGCGCCGCGGCCGTCAGGTCCGTGCCGTACTTTTCGAGCGCCTGGAAGGTGCCCTCCGGGTCCGGGGAATCCACCTTGCGGTTGCCGCGTACCGTGGGCAGGGCGGCCATGAGCTGGTCATGCCCCGCGCCCGCAGCGCGCAGGATCTCCCCCGCCGAGCTCTGGTTCGCGGAGAGCGCGAGCAGCAGGTGCTCGGTGGAAATGTAGGAATCGCCGAGCGCGGCCGCCTCCTTGCCAGCGTCCGCCAGCACGAGCGACGTGTTGCGCGAGGCCTGCGGCTGAGCGTTCGAGCCCGTCACCCCCGGGAGAGTGGCAAGCTGGGCGCGCGTGCGCTCCGCGATGTCCGCCGGGCTGGCGCCCACCGCCTCCAAGAGCACGTTCGCGATGCCTCCCTTCTGCGCGAGCAGGGCGGCCAAGATGTGGGTTGGTTCGAGTTGCGGGTTACCCGCCTGAGTGGCAGAAGTGAGCGCGTCCGCGATCGCTTCCTGCGACTTGGTCGTGAGCTTGTCCATGAGACCTCCAAATATTCCTTCGGTTGTTGGCGGGATTCCGGGGTCTTTAACCGGCTCCGGTAGCCATCTCCAACATCAACTAAGTTGAGTGTATCGCGCTCAAGTTCGTGCGTCTAGAGGGAGGTGTCCTTTTCCCTGCCGCTTACGTCACCCCTAGACTGGAGTCATGCCAGAAGGACATTCCATCCACCGCCTCGCACTCGTGCTAACCGAGCTCTTCGCCGGGAAGGTCGTGCGCGCGAGTTCCCCGCAGGGGCGATTCGCCGCCGGCGCCGAGATCCTCGACCGCGCCCTCATCCTCCCCGCCCAAGCTTGGGGCAAGCACCTTTTCGTGCCGTTCGTGCCCGAGGACTGCGCCAACGCCACCGTCCCTTCCCTCACCGAACCAGCCCCCGACTCCCTCTGGCTCCACGTTCACCTCGGGCTGTACGGCCGGTGGGTGTTCAACGGCGATCCCGACTTCCTCTCCTCGAAGCTCCTCGGCGCTCCCCACATCCTCATCGGTGAGGCGGTGACCGAGCTTCCGGCGGCCGCGGATGTGGCCGGTACCGGATGTCCCGCGGCTGGCGAGTCGGACCCGTCCGCGGCGTCCGAACCCTGGCGCCCGCCAGCTCCCCGCGGCGCGGTCCGGCTTCGCCTCCTCACCAACCGAGGTTCGGCCGACTTGTCGGGCCCGAACCAGTGCGCCATCAAGACGGGAGCCGAGGTGGCCGCCGTCGTCGGCAAGCTCGGGCCGGACCCGCTACGTAACGCGCCCGGGGACCACGACCTCTTCATTGAGCTCGTGCGCCGACGGCGATCGCCGGTGGGAGCGCTGGTCATGGATCAGTCAGTGGCGGCCGGACCGGGCAATATCTACCGCGCCGAGTCCCTGTTCCGCACGGGGATCCACCCGTACCGCATGGGCGCAAGGGTCGGGGCGGGCAGGCTCGCCGACCTCTGGGACGACCTCGTGGTTCTCATGGACGACGGCCTGGTGCGCGGGACGATCCACACCGTCGATCCCGAGCTCGCACCCGCCGAGCCCCTCCCCGGCGACCCCGAGGCCTCCCGTTTCGCGGTCTACCACCGGCAGGGGCGGGCCTGCCTGCGCTGCGGGGCCACCGTGCGCGAGGCGGACATGCAGGGCCGGCGCCTGTTCTGGTGCCCGGGCTGCCAGCGTTAGCCGGGGCTCTTCACCGTGGGCGCAATTCTCCCTTTTCCTCGCTCCGACCATCCGATAAACTGCGGGTAGCCGGGGAAGCCGGCGTCACCGAAGAGAGGGGAGGACCACATGGGTATTTTTGATAAGGCCAAGGAAATGCTCAATAGCGACCAGGCAGAGGAGTACTCGGACAAGGCCCTCGACCAGGCAGAGAAGTTTGCCAAGGACAAGGCTGGCGCCGAGCACGCCAACAAGATTGAGAAGGTCCGTGACGAGCTCGATGCCCGCGTGGGCAACGAGAGCTCGAGTGCGGCTCAGTCCCCGGTTGTGGATGAGTCATAAAACCCCTTAGCCGGGTGGGGCGCTGACCAGCGGGTCAGCGCCCCACTTTTATGCCCGGGACTTTATGCGCGGGTACTCTTATGCCCGCGGGCCGAGCTCGAGTGCGGCCACGTCCAGAAGCCAGGGCTCGCGTGGGATGACCTCGGGGGCGATGTCGGCGAGGTCGGCGTCGGCGGGCAGACCCAACGATTCGAGGAGCAGCGCGCGGACCGATCGGGGGTCCCAGCCGAAGGCGGCGAGGTCGGTGAGGGTAACGGCGCCGTCGCGCTTGGCCAGCCGCACCCCGTCGAGGTTGAGCACGAGGGGCACGTGAATGTACTCGGGGGTCTCGTAGCCGAGTAGGCGCTGAAGGTAGACCTGGCGCGGGGTGGAGGGAAGGAGATCGTCGGCGCGGACGATCTGCGTGACGCCGAAGTCCCCGTCATCCACCACAGAGACGAAGTTATAGGAGTAGGCGCCGTCGCCGCGGCGAATCACGAAGTCGTCAACGGCGCCGGTGTAGCGGCCGGCCAGCCGGTCGATGACCTCGAGCTCGTCTACCTCGGCGCGGAGTCGGTAGGCCGGGCCGCGGTTCATTCCGGCGAGCTTGGCACGGCCCTCCTCACGCTCGGCCTCGGTGAGGTCACGGCACGTGCCGGCGTAGCAGCCGGGCGGCCGGTGAGGAGCGGAGGCCACGTCGGCCAGTTCGCGGCGGGTGCAATAGCACTCGTAGAGCAGACCGCGCGCGATGAGCTCGGCGAAGATCTGCTCGTATCGGTCGATGCGGGTGGACTGGTGGAGGACGTCACCGTCCCAGTCGACGCCGATCGCGTCGAGGTCTGCGAGCTGGCGATCATAATACTGCGGCCGTGACCGATCGTCGAGGTCCTCCATGCGCATGTGAAAGCCCAGCCCCTCGCGGCGGGCAAAAGCCCAGGCCAGAAGAGCGGTTCGCAGATTTCCCAGATGGAGATCGCCCGTGGGCGAGGGTGCATAGCGGCCGGTCACGGCGACAGTCTACCCTGCTCACGCTCGGCCCGGCGCCGGGTGGGATCCCCTCCCCCAGGCGGATTGTTGACACAACTCGTGAATCTGGGGCCACCCGGGTTCCTCTAGGGATCGGTAGCCGGTATATTCACGAGTTCTGTCGGACCGGGCGCAGGGGCATGGGGTGGGCCCCGGAAGAGCAGTTCTTCCGGGGCCCACCGCTGACTGGTGTCAGCTTGTCAGCCAGCTAACTAGCCAGGAGTGCTCATGCCTAGCTGATGGCGACCATCGCCTGCCAGCCATGACCGACCTGGCGGGCAGCGCCCCACCAGCCATTGGCCTGGTTCTTGTAGGCGAACATGGCACCATCCTCGCGGATACCGACCAGGTCAAGCCTGCCGTCCCCATCCACATCACCAGGAACCGTAGCCTGGACAAAGGAATCCCAGCCATGCCCGATCTTGCCCGCACCATACACACCACCGTCGGCAGCCCCGGCGTAGGCATACATCGAACCATCAGCCGCAATCGCCACCAGATCGCTGTAGGAGCTACCCACGAACTGGCCCGGAGCCAGAATCGTGGTCATATTCGACCAGCCGTGACCAATCTTGGTCCCACCAAACAGGCCGTTCACTCCCACCTGGTAGCGGTACAGATCACCGGTTGCCACATGACGCGCCACCACATAATCAGTGTTGGCAGCGCCAAGCTTGCCTGCGAAGACGACATTATCCATGCCATCCCAGCCATGGCCAGCCTGCATACCCTCCACCAGGAAGCCGTCGCCCTGCGAGTAGTAGTAGAACAGGGAACCGTCAGCGTACTTGACCAGCACATCCGCCCGACGATCGCCGTTGACATCACCCATCGCGGCGATGTCAACGATCTGGTTCTGGCCGCACATCACAATGCCCTTGTGGTAGAAGCCGCCCTTGCCATCATTAGCGTAGAAATGCACCGCGCCGACCTCATCCACCGACCACAGATCAGCCAGCTTATCGCCAGTCGCATCACCCAACACGCCCGTCGCACGCGACGGGGCGGCCGGACGATCCATCACCACGCACTGCCCAGGCTCAGGCTCCGGCTCGGGATCAGGTCCGGGCTCCGGCGCCTTCACCGTGAAGTCCCACGACTTTTCCGCACCCGCGGCCAGCTCAAAGCCCTCCGCGGGCTCGGCCGTCACCGTCACAGTCTGGCCAGGCTTCACCTCAACAGTTCCGGTGACCTCCCGATCGCCGACCTTGTAAACCACACCCTCAACGGTCGGGATCGTGACCATACCGGCGCCATCCATAGTCGGCGCCTTCGGGGTTACCGGCGCCTCGGGCTCGACATTCTCAAGAACCTTGAGGCTGATCTTGATCGGGTCGTGATCCGACGAGCGGAACGCCGTGGTGTCGTAGAGCTCCTTGTACTTGACGTTGTAGTTGTAGCGCGAGTACTCAAAGGCGAGCGGCTCGTCCGCGTTGATGTCCCAGATGTCGCCGCCGACCACAAGGTCAAGAGCCATCTGGTTCGCCAGCACGTGATCGAGCGAGCCCTGGTAAGCCGAGAACTGGTAGGTCTGCTTCTCCGGAGCGAACTTAGGAGCAAGATCGGTGTAACCCTTATCGGCCATCGCAAGGATCGGATCCTCAGCCGAATAGGCGTTGAAGTCTCCGAGCAGGAAGATCGGCTTGCCAGCGAACTCCTTCTCCACCCACGCAAGTAGGGCCTGGGCCTGCTTCACGCGCAACTTGTTGTTGTTGCCCTGGTAGACATCGGTATCGGACTTATCCGAGAGGCTGCCCTTCGACTTGAAGTGGTTCGCGACAGCCACGAAAGACTTGCCCGATGCCTTGCCATTGGCATCGAGAGCCTGGAACTCCTGCGCGAGCGGCTCACGGGCCTTACCGGTGAAGTCCGCGCTCCCGATCAGGATCTTGGACGCGCCCACCGGCTCAACCTTCGCAGGCTGGTAGATGAACGCCAGACGGATTGCGTCCTCGCTAGCCGGAACCTGCTCCGGCGACTTCACGGCCGCCCACTTATCCGTGCCTGCGCCCTTGTTCAACTCGGCAACCAGGGTATCGAGCGCGGCGTCGCGATCCTTGTTGAACTTCTTGGAATTCTCAATCTCCTCGAGGCCAACCACGCTCGCGTCGAGCTGGTTGATCGCGGTGACAATCTTGTCCTGCTGGCGCTTGAGGTTCACGGCATCGGCCGCGCCGCGGGCATCACAGCCGTTAGCGGTAATGAGATTGCCCGCGCGATCCTGGTAACCCTTGCAATTCAGCTGGTCGCCCGTGGTGATGAAGTAGTTCAGCACGTTGAAGGTGGCCAGCGACACGTCGCCCAGGTTCTCCGGCGCAGAGGGCCGTTCGTTGTTGGAGAAGGACACCCAGTTGACCGAGTTGTCCTTGAAGCTATCCTCCGCACCCTCAACGTTGACCGGCTCGGTGGGCTGAATCTTCCAGGTGTTGTCGCGGTAATCGATGATCATCGGCTGCAGGAAGTTCACCTGCGCGCCGGCGCGTGCCGGGTTCTTCACATCGAGGTACGCCACCGGGATGCGGTGGTTCGCGTACTTGAAGTTAACCAGATCGAAGGAGATGCCGTCGTCGAGGTTGATCAGCTTAGACTCGTTGTCCTCATTGAGAGCAGCGATCTCAGTCGGGTTCTTCGCCGGGTTGTAAAGATCCGAGGGCTGACGCAGAGGTTTATCCCCCGGGGTCAGGCCGAGCTCGCCCCAACGCGCCGTGAAGATCGTCTTGTTCTTGCTCGTATTGTTCTGCAGGTAGTTGTTCGTGATCGTCATCGGGGCCTTGATATCAACCAGCATGCCCTCGTACTTCTCACGAGCCTCATTCCCCACAGGGAACTCGTTCAGCACCACCGGCTTCGGATCCACGACGCCGTCCTTCGCCATCTTCTCCACGGCGGTGAGGTCCTTGAGCTGCGTCAGACCATAGTACTCGGCGGCCGTGCCCGTCACGCGCACGAAGTCGCCCTTGGCCAGGGTCTTGGAGAACTTCAAGCCGGCGTCGAACACGAAAATACCGTGCGAGGCGTTGCCGTCATGGGTGCCACCCGTACCCTGCGTCTGCATGTAGAAGCCACTGAAGCCGCCCGTGGTGTAGAGCGCCGTAACGACGCCCTCCGTGGTCACGGTCTTACCCTCCAGCGGGGTCTTGTCACCCGTGCCCTGGATGTCCGCAATCGCTACGACGTTGCCAGGTTGTGGCTCAGGCTGCGGATCCGGGTCGGGTTCAGGATCCGGGTCCGGATCAGGATCGAGCGCGCCCGAGCCGTTCATAGTGTGCTTGCCCAGGTCGGAGATGTCGTCAATCCCCTTCGCGTTCCATTCGACGGTCACGTCGAAGGCGTCGTTCGGGTTCGTGTCTCCAGCAGTCACATTCGGCTTGCGGATCAGAGTCTTGTTCTCGCCGAACTTCGCGGTGTCACCAATCTGGCCGAGCGAGTCGACCACCTGGTCGCCCTTCTTGAGCACGAGCACGTCATCGCCGTTGAAGTTAGTGACGCTGCTCGTCAGCACGGCCATCGAGCCATGGATCTTGGCCTGCGAGTTGGCGAGGATGAACGTGGCACCCGGCGCAAGCGTGGAGGACAGCGCTTGCGGGTTCTTCGTGGTGGTGGCACCGTTCGTGTACAGCTCCATGGTGTACTGGCTGAGGTCAATCTCGGCATCCGTGCCGTTGTACAGCTCGATGTACTTGTTGTTGCTTGACCCCTCAACATATTCACTGATGATGAGGTCGGTCGCGCCCGTGGAGTCCGCCTGCGCTGGCAGCGTGGCCAGCGGCAGGGCAAGCACAGTAGCGGCGAGGGCCGCGACTAGAGTGTTTCTGCGTTTCACAGTTTTCCCTTCGTGTGATGTTCAAACGTAATTGCACGCCTTAATCGCAACAATACTTGCCGGGTCCGACAAAAAAGTGTCCGCTTGGTTAACATCCTTGTTCACCTTGGCGTCTAACAACCATACATCCTCACACACGAACTATAAGATGGAATAAGGGAGGACTTTTATGGAAGAATTCCGGCGCGGCGCCATCATCATTGGTGCAGGTCTCATGGGTATTTCGCTCGCTGAGCGTTTTTTCGAAATCGGCACGACGCCGTGGGTCGCCGCGCGTCGTCCGGCCACCGAGCTCGCCGCCACGCTGGGGGCGCAGGCCCGCGCGATCGACGTCGTTGACATCAAAAATCTTCCCGCCAAGGCGCCCATTTTCCTCGCCGTGCCACTGTCCGCACTGGAGACGATCCCGGCCGAGGCGCTGGACGGGAGGCTGGCGATCGACGTCGGGAACTATTGGCCGCGCCTCGACGCCGCGAGCCGGTTTGCGCGCGAGCCGCGGGCGTCGAGCCTGATCACGCAGGAGTTATTCCCCGCCGCGCGCGTGGTCAAGACGCTCAACCACCTAGCGTATTCGGACCTCGCCTTCGACGCGCGCCCTCACTCCACCGACTACCGCCGCGGGCAGTGTGTTGCCGCCGACGACGCCGAAGCCCGGCTTGCGGCCGCACGGATCGTTGACGCGCTGGGATTTGCGCCGGTAGACGCCGGGCCGTTGGCGAACGGGCGGCTGTTTGGGCCGGGCACGCAGGTTTTCAACGGCGGATGGCGAACGGCCGAGCAACTAGCGCGCATTGTGCGCAGGCTCGGGGACTACCCGGCCGAACCGTTTGCCTTGGATTAGTGCGGGAAAGGGGGGGCGGCAGAAAAAGTGTCGGAGGGGCGTTTTAGGATGAGGGCATGACGATTTTTGATTCGATGGAACAGTTCATTGCGCAGCCTCGCGTGACCTCGCTTGCCACGCGGCACGGGCGCACGGTCGCCACCGTGGCGCGGCTGGCGAAAAAGAAGGATAAGTATGTCTCCACGCTGGTGGAGATCACGGGCGGCGCGCCGCGCACGCTCACCCGCTCGGTCAAGGGCGAGGGCCTGATGGCGATCGGCGAGCGCGGGGAGGTGTACTTCACCTCCGGCCGGGATGATGATCGCGGCGAAGGCGAATCGAACGCGCTGTGGATGCTACCGCCAAGCGGCGAGGCGCGGGTGGTGCTGCGCACGCCCGGCTCGATCGGCTCGGTGACGGCCGAGGGCGGCAAGCTGCTGCTGACGGTCAACGTGTTCCCGGGGCACTCGCTGGAGGAGGATGCGAAGCTCGTGGCCGAGCGCAAGGAACGCGGGGTCAGCGCCATCCTCCATGAGGCCTTCCCCGTGCGATTCTGGGATCACGACCTCGGGCCGGCCTACCCCCAGCTGTTCGTGGCGGACGCGCCGGAGCTGGAGGACTTCTCGGTGGAGGGCCCGGAGGGCGGCGTGCCGGATGGCGCCGCGGCTGAGGGTGTGTCCGGAGATCACGGTGCGAGTGGTGAACACGGCGCGGCTGGTGAGGCCGGAGACGCGGCCGGTGGCGAGTCGAAGCTGCCCACCTCGGAGGTGAAGCTTCGGCACGTACCCACGCCGGCGGGCCGGCTGGCGGGCGTGGCGTTCTCGCCTGATGGTGCGCGGGCGCTGGTAACGATCAGTCAGACGGTGAAGGATTCCACCGAGCAGGTCTTCTCGGTGTGGGAGGTGGAGCTGGCCTCGGGTGAGGCGCGGGAGGTGGCGATTGCCCCGCGCGAGCGGGAGGACGTGCCCGATTACCGCTCCTATTCGGCGGGCAGCTACTCGCCGGAGGGGACGCGGGCCGTGGTTTTCGTGGAGTCGGGAAACGTGGACGGTCAGCCGTTGCAATCCTGGGCAGAGGTCTGGGACCGGGGCAGCGGCCAGCGCACCCGGGTTGAGTTCGGCGACTGGCCGAGCGAGGTGGCGTGGCTGAGCGAGTCCGCCTTCGTGCTCGGCGCCCCGCGCAGGGGCCGGCAGTCGTTGTACGTGGTGGATCTGGAGAAGGGCACGGCCTCGCTCCTGACGCATGACGACTTCGCGTACACGAACGTGGGCGTGCGGGAGGGCACGATCTACGCGCTGCGTTCGGCGATCAACCAGCCGCCCTGCCCGGTTAGCGTGGCACTCGACAGCACGGTTAAGGAGCTCGCGCCGCTGACGCCGGCGGTCCAGGCGCCGGGCCGGCTCGATGAGGTGACGGCCCACGGCGAGGACGGCACGGAAGTGCGCGCCTGGCTCTGGTTGCCGGAGGGCGCCAGTGCGGAGGCGCCGGCTCCCCTGCTCGTCTTCGTGCATGGTGGCCCATGGGGCACGTGGAATGACTGGACGTGGCGCTGGAACCCGGGCCCATTCGCGGCGAAGGGCTACGCGGTGCTCCTGCCGGACCCGGCGATTTCCACGGGGTATGGCCAGCACATGATCGACCGCGGCAACGACGCAATCGGCGACGCACCCTACACCGACATCCTCGCACTCGTGGATGCCGCCGAGGCCCGGGCGGATATCTCGGGTGAGCGCACGGCGCTACTCGGCGGCTCATACGGCGGATACATGGCCAACTGGATGGCCGGGCACACAGGCACCCGCTTCTCTTGCATCGTCAGCCACGCCTCGCTGTGGAATGTGGGCCAGATGGCCGGCACCACCGATAACGGCGGATGGTACGAGTGGATGATGCCCACACAGGAGGCGATCTACTCCCCGCACCGCTTCGCGGAGCAAATCGAGGTGCCGATGCTCGTCATCCACGGGGATCGCGACTACCGCGTGCCGATCGGGCAGAGCCACGCCCTGTGGCAGGCGCTGAACCGGGTGGCGAAGGTGCGCGGGCACAAGTTCCTCTACTTCCCGGATGAGAACCACTGGGTGCTCAAGCCTTCCAACTCGCTGGTGTGGTACCAGACCGTGATGGCGTTCGTGGATCAGCACGTGCTCGGCAAGGAGTGGCACGCACCCGAGCTGCTCGGGTAGGTCAGGCGCGACTTGTCGGCGCCGGCTCTGGCGCGGGTAGCATGCCCGGCCTGAGTTGGAGTCCCGCACGGGCACGGCTGGTGCCACTAAGATAAGAGGGGTGGAAGGAATGGGTGATTGAACGTGGAAAGGCGAATCTTCGCACACCGTGGGTTGAGCGGGCTCGCGCCCGAGAACACGATGGCGGCGTTCAAGGCGGCCGCCGATCGGGGGTTGACCTGGCTCGAGACCGATGTGGACATCCTTGGGGACGGCACGCCGATCCTCATTCATGACACAGCGCTGGATCGGACAACCAACCGCTCCGGCTCGTACTACGGGCTCGCCAAGGCCGACCTTGCCGAGGTCGACGCCGGCTCCTGGTTCTCTCCCGAGTTCGCCAGGGAGCCGATCCCCACGCTGCGCGAACTGGTCGACTTCATGAACGGCACCGGCATAAACGCCAACATCGAGCTGAAGTCGAACGAGGCCGGCGCCCAAATGAGCCACCTGCTGGTGGACAACGTGCTTGCGGAGCTCGATCGACTCGACGGCCCGAAGCTCATCATCTCGTCCTTCAACCACCTGCTGTTGCGGGAGGTCAAGACGAAGGCGCCCCACCTCTCCATCGGCGCACTGTTCGTGAGAGAGAACCTCTGGCCGGACTGGCGCTCGGTGCTCGAGCTCCTCGAGGCCGACCACATCCACCCCGACTCCCGCGGCCTCACCCGCGAGATGGTCCGCGCCTTCCGTGACGCTGGCTACGGGGTGAACGTGTGGACGGTCAACAGCCCGGCCCGCGCCAACGAACTGTTCAACTGGGGAGTCACAGGCGTGTTCTCGGACGTCCCGCACACCCTCCCCGCCGGGCAAGTTCCCCGGGCGCCCCAGGCGGCCCAGGCCAATTAAGATTTCTTGGACGTATTCGGGGCGATCTTGTCATATGCGAAGATAGGCCCAGAATCGTCCAGATATCTTTAATCGCTGGCGGGCCCAGCACCAAAGGTTGGCGGGCCCGGAACCCAGGGCCGGCGCCCAAGGCCCGCACTAGTCCCAGCCGCCGAAGCGCCGGGGCACGGCGATGCGGCGCTCGGTGTCCCACGGGCGTGACCACCCGGCCACGACCAGCAGGCCATCCAGCAGCATGGCGGTGAAGCCCCAGATCACGAGGTCGCCCACCTGGAAGGCCGCCCCGCCATACTCGCGGCCGGCCGCCGCCCGGTGCCAGCTACCGCGGTTGGCGGGGTCGGCAAGGTCGGCCACCTTCACCAGGTGGATCGCCTCCACCTCGGCAGGGCTCGCCACCGGCTCAAGCGTCAGCGCCGAGTCCCACACGCCTACCACGGGCGTTACCGAGAAAGAGGTCACGGGCAGGGAGCTCGCCGGCAGCTGGCCCCACACCTGCACGCCCTCGCCAGGGATCGCACACTCCTCCCAGGCCTCGCGCAGCGCGGCCTGCACCTCGCTCTCCCCCGGGTCCATGCTCCCGCCCGGGAAGCTCACTTGACCTGCGTGTTTGCGCATGTGGGCGGCGCGTTGAGTGAGAAGAACGGCCGGGTCGTCCGCCGCGTCGAGCAGGATGAGCACGGCCGCCCGGCGCATGCCCTTCCCGGGTAGCGGGTGCCCCGCGTCCACAATCGGATCCAGCTCAGCCGCGAGCGCCGACCGCAGCCGGCCGGCCGTCAGTATCTCGCGCCCGGCCGCACGGCCAAGTTCGCGCCCACGCGCTTGCACAATTGCGTCGCCAGGTTTGCGCCCCGGCTCACGCCCAGCCTCCCCCGGCATTCCGGCCAGCCGGCCCACGGGCATCTCGCCCACGGGTTAGAACAGCCCCTGCGGGACGAGGTAGCGCGGGCGCCAGAGCACCACGTCGTTGCCGGCGACCATTCGCTCGCGCTCCATCTGCTCGCGCAGCGCCGAGCGCAGGTCTTCGAAGCGTTCGGCCATGAGCACGTCGCCGGACGGGTCCGCGGCGAACACCCTGTTCAGGCGGGAGTCGCGGCGGGTCAGCTCGTCGCGCAGCAGCTCGAGGGCGGCCCGCATCCGGGCGTTCTCCCGCTCGAGCCGCTCCCGCGCCCGCTCCGCCTTCTCCAGCCGTGCCTGCAACTCAAAAATCTTCGCGATGCCGGCCAGGCTCACGCCCTCCTCCTGGGACAGGCGCTGAATCTCGACCAGCTTCTCGACGTCGGCCAGCGAGTATCGCCGGCCCCCGCCTCGCGTGCGGTGAGCGGTGACAAGCCCCATCCGGTCATACTGGCGCACCGTCTGGGCGTGCATTCCCGCCAGCTCCGCAGCCACCGTCACCGACAAAATGGGTGCCGACTTCGATACCTTCGCCATCACTCACCTCCTTGACTCTCGGCCCGCCGACCTCCCGGCAGGCCTCCCTTAAATCCTAGCCATCTGATCGAACTCGCGCCGCGGATCGGCGTCGGCGGTCACGTCGCGGAACTGTTCCACGGCGGCCCGCGCTTCGTCCGAGAGCCGCTTCGGCACCACGACCTTCAGGCGCACGTACATGTCGCCCTTCGCCCCGTGGTGGGAGGCGAGCCCCTTCCCGCGCATGCGCATCACCTTGTCCGAGCTGGAGCCGGCCGGCACCTTGACCTTGACCTGCTTGCCCTCGAGCGTGGGCACCTCGATCGTGGCGCCCAGCGCCGCCTCATCGAACGAGACAGGCACGTTGACGTACACGTCCCGCCCGTCGAGATCGTAGACCGGGTGCGGCTCCACGGTGACCTTGACCAGCACGTCCCCGCGCTCGCCACCGTTTTGCCCCTGGCCGCCCTTGCCCTTGATGCGGATCTTTTGGCCGTTCGCGATCCCCGCGGGGATCTTCGCGGTCACCTTCTCCCCGCCGCTCGTCACGGTGACGGTGGTGCCGTCTACCGCATGACGTAACGGGATCGAAATCGACGTCTCCACGTCGGCGCCACGCTCCGGGCGGCGTCGTGAACCGAAGAACCCGAAGCCTCCCTGGCCGTTTGCCTGCGGCGCGCCCTGGCCGAACATCTGCGACAGGATGTCCTCAAAGCCCGGATTCGCCCCATTCGCGGTGAACCGCACGTTGCCGCCGCCGAAGTTCGAAAAGATGTCCTCGAACCCGCCGGCGCCCGGTGAGAATCGCGCGCCGCCGCCGGCCATCGAACGGATCGCGTCATACTGCTTGCGGTCCTCCGCATTCGACAGCACCTGGTACGCCTCGGAGGCGGCCTTGAACTTCTCCTCCGCCGCCTTGTCGCCCGGGTTGCGATCCGGGTGGTACTTGCGTGCGTACGTGTTGTAGGCCTTCTTGATTTCGGCTTCGGTCGCGTCTTTCTTCAGCCCCAGCGCCGCGTAAAAATCCTTCGACATCCAATCCTGACTAGCTGCCATTCTTCACCTCCTTGCCTTCCGTCACTGTTCGTCTTCTACTCCGGGCTCACGACGCCGACCCGCGCCGGCCGCACAACCTTCTCGCCCTGCTTGTAGCCGGGTTGGATGATGTGGGCGACCTGCTGGACCTCCACATCCGCCGACGTGGTGTTCATCAGCGCCTCGTGATGCTCGGGGTCGAACTCGTCGCCCGGTTCGCCGTAGCGTTCGAGCCCAAAGTTCGTCTGTAGCGTCTGCTCGAGCTTGTCCACCACCGCGCCGGCGGGCCCCGTGAGGTCCCCGTGCTGGCGGGCGAGGGCGGCGTCGTCGAGCACGGACAGCAGCGTGTCGATCACCTTCGTGATCCCCGCCTCGTACTGCACGCGCGCCTCCGCCTTCGAGCGCTTGACGTACCCGTTGTATTCCTGGCCGAGGTTGTACAGGTCGGCCTTGCGGCGCGCCAGCTCCTCCTCCAGTTCGGCCACGCGCAGCAGCGCCTGGTCCAGTTCGGACAGCTCGCCAACGACGTCGGTCTGCCCGGTTGCGTCCTCGCCCGCGTCCGTGGCGGGCTGGGTGGTGTCCTGCTCGGGCGCCGCCTGATCGGGGGCCTGGGCGACGTCGTTCATCTGCTCATCGGGCTGGCCACCGAAATTCTCGTTCGTCATGCCCATTCCTTTCTCCGAATGCCTGTACGGACAAGGGGCGGCGTAACACGCCGCCCCCTTCAGCCCGCGTTAGTTCTTGGAATCCTCGTCGTCAACGATCTCGGCGTCGACCACGTCATCCTCGGCATCACGAGCCGCGTTCGCCGCATCCGTCCAGCCCTCAGCGCCGGGGGCGCCTTCCTGCTGGGCCTGGGCGTAGAGCGCCTCGCCGATCTTCTGAGCCTTCGTGTTCAGCTCCTCCTGGGCGGACTTGATCGCCTCGACGTCGTCACCCTTGAGGGCCTCCTTGACCGCCTCGGCAGCGGCGCGGACCTCGCTGGTCACGGAATCGTCGAGCTTGTCCTTGTTCTCATCGAGGAGCTTCTCGATCGAGTAGGACTGCTGCTCCGCGGAGTTGCGGACCTCGGCCTCCTCCTTGCGCTTGGCGTCCTCGGCCGCGTTCTCCTCGGCCTCCTTCACCATGCGCTCGATGTCCTCCTTCGACAGGGCCGAGCCGCCCGTGATCGTGACGGACTGTTCCTTGCCCGTGCCGCGATCCTTCGCGGAGACGTGGACAATGCCGTTCGCGTCAATATCGAAGGTGACCTCGATCTGCGGGATGCCGCGCGGGGCCGGCGCAATGCCGGACAGCTCGAACGTGCCAAGCAGCTTGTTGTCACGCGCGAAGGTGCGCTCGCCCTGGTAGACCTGGATGAGCACCGACGGCTGGTTGTCCTCAGCGGTGGAGAAGACCTCCGAACGCTTGGTGGGGATCGCCGTGTTGCGCTCGATGAGCTTGGTCATCACGCCACCCTTGGTCTCGATGCCGAGCGACAGCGGGGTGACGTCGATGAGCAGGACGTCCGTGCGGTCGCCCGTGATGACGCCGGCCTGCAGGGCAGCGCCCACGGCCACGACCTCGTCCGGATTCACGCTCTTGTTCGGCTCGCGCCCGCCCGTCAGCTCCTTGACCACCTCGGTCACGGCCGGCATACGGGTAGAACCGCCGACCATCACCACGTGATCGATCTCCGACAGCTTGATGCCCGCATCCTCGATGACCTTCTTGAACGGTGCCTTCGTGCGCTCGAGCAGATCGCGCGTCATGTCCTCAAACTTGGCGCGGGTGAGCGTCTCATCCAGGTGGATCGGGCCGTTCTCAGACATCGACAGGTATTGCAGCGAAATGTTCGTGGAGGTTGCCGACGACAGCTCCTTCTTCGCCTGCTCAGCGGCCTCCTTGAGACGCTGGACTGCCACCTTGTCCTTCGACAGGTCCACGCCGTAAGCGTTCTTCGTCTGCGAGACCAGCCAGTCCACAATGCGCTGATCCCAGTCATCGCCACCGAGCTTGTTGTCGCCCGAGGTGGCGCGGACCTGGATGATCGAGAAATCGTCGTCATCCTTGCCGACCTCCAGCAGCGACACGTCGAACGTACCGCCGCCCAGGTCGAAGACGAGGATCATCTCATCTTCCTTGCCCTTCTCCAGGCCGTAGGCGAGCGCCGCCGCCGTGGGCTCATTGACAATGCGCTGGACGTTGAGGCCGGCGATCTGGCCCGCGTCCTTCGTGGCCTGACGCTGCGCGTCATTGAAGTAGGCCGGGACCGTGATAACGGCGTCCGTGACCGGCTCGCCCAAGTACGTCTCCGCATCCTTCTTCAGCTTCTGCAGGATGTAGGCCGAGATCTGCTGGGGGGTGTAGGACTTGTCGTCAATTGCGACCTTCCACGACGAATCGCCCATGTGGCGCTTGACCGACAAAACCGTGCGGTCCGGGTTAGCGACAGCCTGGCGCTTGGCGATCTCACCAACCAGCACCTCGCCCGTCTTCGAAAAACCCACCACCGACGGGGTGGTCCGCATGCCCTCCGCGTTCGCGATAACCGTGGGCTCGCCACCCTCAAGGACAGCGACCACGGAATTGGTGGTACCAAGATCAATACCAACTGCACGTGCCATGTGTAACTCCTTCTTTCGGATTCGGGCCCGCAGCCCGCAACCCCTTCTATGTTTTGTTCCGAATACAGGATAAGGCGCTCGAGAAAGTTTCGTCAATACCTGTGACTATTTCTTGAGTCACTTCCGCTCAACTTTGGGGAGCGGGGCAAGGGTGGGTTCCGACGACGCCGGAACCGTGACTTCGCGCCAACCTTGCGTCGATCCTGGAGCGGCTGGGCAGGGTGGGGCGAGGCGTGACTGGAAGGCGCGGCGGCGAGTGCGCGGACGGCGTCGTCCGAAAACTGAGATCTCGCCGGCCAGGGGATGAGAAGGAGCGGGGAGCGCGGGCATTGCCGGTAAACTGAGGTGAACTGGCTGAACCACGCCGAAAGGTGCGCACATGGACTTCACACTCGACAACGCGGCGAAGATGGCGAGGGCCGCGGTGACGGCGTCGTCGGCGTTTGGCTATGAGCGGATCGCGCGGCCACTCCTGTTTCGCAAGGACCCCGAGGAGATCCATGACCTCATGATGCGGGCGCTGGGGGCGTCGGGCGGGCTGCTTGGGAGCTTCGGCGCGCAGATCTCCGCCAACCTGCCCGTGCTGCGCGTGCCGACCAAGCCCGTGCGCGCAGGCGGTGTGGAGTTCCGCCACCCCGTGCTACTCGCCGCCGGCCTGGACAAGACGGGCGAGGCGGCGCGGATGTGGTCGGCGCTCGGGTTCGCCGGCGCGGAGCTCGGCACCTTCACACCGCGCCCACAGCCCGGCAACCCCGAACCGCGCATGTTCCGCATGCCACAAGACCAGGCAATCATCAACCGGATGGGCTTCAACAACCCGGGCGCAGCGGCCGGCGCCGGGCGGCTGCGCGCGTGGGGCGTGAAGCGCGGGAACTACGCGCTCGGCCTGCGGATCGGCATGAGCATCGGCAAGAACAAGACCACGCCGAACGAGGACTTCATCACCGACTACGTCGACTGCCTGCGCGAAGTGGCCGACGTGGCTGACTACGTGGCGATCAATGTCTCCAGCCCCAACACCCCCGGGCTGCGCGACCTGCAGGACCCGGCCGCACTACGCGACCTACTCCAGGCACTCAACGAGGTGCGGGCCGGCGACCGGCTGCCGCTGTGGCTCAAGATCGCCCCCGACATGGGGTGGCTCGAGATCGATGGCGTGCTAGGCGTGGCCGAGGAGATGGGCGTGGACGCGCTCATCGCCACCAACACCACCAACGCCCGGCCCGCCGGCCTACGCTCCTCCGCGGCCGCCGAGACGGGCGGACTGTCCGGCGCGCCGCTCACCCGGCGCTCCCTGCAGGTGATCCGGTACGTGGCTGAGCACTCGGGCGTCGACGTCGTGGGATCGGGCGGAATCATGACCGCCGCCGACGCAGCCGCCGCCCTCGACGCCGGCGCCAAAGCCATCCAGCTCTACACCGGGTTCATCTACCGCGGACCGGCCCTCATCAGGGAGATCGCGGCGCTCTAAGGCCGGGCGCACTGGGCCGGCGGACCGGGGCGCCGCCGGGCCGGATTTGAATTCACTGGACGATTCCGGGCCGATCTTCTTATATGAGGAGATCGGCCCGGAATCGTCCAAAATATTACAATCGTCCCGCGAAGGGACGTTTTCGGCAGGTACAACCGGGTACCGGCCGGCTACAGCCGGCGGCTGCCCGGCGAATCCAGCTCCTCGCCCGCCGCGCACAGCCCGCACTCCTCCGGCGCCCACGATTCCGTGGGTAGGGAGAGCAGCGGGTAGAAGGGCGCGGTAAACTTGCGTTCGGTCTTGCGGTCGATGAGCGCGACCACGCCCACCACCTCGGCGCCCGCCGCCTCCACGAGCGCCACGACCTCAGCCACGGACCCGCCGGTGGTGACCACGTCCTCCACCACGAGCACGCGCGCCCCGCGCGGGATCTCGAAGGAGCGCCGAAGCTGCATCGCGCCGTCCACCCGCTCGGTGAACACGAAGCGCTTGTGCAGGGCGAGCGCCACCGCGAAGCCGAACAGCATGCCGCCCACGGCCGGCGAGGCCACTATGTCGACCTCCACGTCCAGCCGCCGCACCGCCTCCTGCGCGAGCGCGGCCGTCACGTCCGGCGATTCGAGCACCCGCGCACACTGAATGTACGTGTCGGAGTGCCGTCCGCTCGTCAGCGCGAAGTGCCCGTGCCGGATCGCTTCGGTTTCGCGCACGCGCGCCAGAATCTCATCGTTAGTGAGCATTGTTCCCCCTGATATCTGCGGCGATTGCCTCGAATGCCGCCGCCGGGTCCGCGGCCTGCGTGATCGGCCTTCCGACGACCACGTGGCTCGCCCCATCCTTGACCGCCGCGCCGGGCGTAGCCACGCGCGACTGATCGCCGATGTCCGCGCCAGCCGGCCGCACCCCGGGCGTGACGATAAGCGCCTCGGGGCCGAGCACGCCGCGCAGGTCGCCCGCTTCCAGCGGTGAGCAGATGACGCCGTCCGCCCCCGCCGCATAAGAGGCTCGCGCGAGTTCGCGCACCTGGTCCGGCAGGGCCCGCCCCACGCCGATCTGTTCCAAACCGGCGGCGTCCATCGAAGTCAGCACGGTGACAGCCAGAATCTTCGTGGGGGCACCCACGCGGGTCAGGCCTTCACGGGCGGCGGCGACCATGTCGGCGCCGCCCGCGCCGTGCACGGTGAGCAGGTCCGCGCCGAGCTCCCCGAGCACGGCGCTGGCCGCGCGCACCTGGTGTGGGATGTCGTGGAGCTTGAGGTCCAGGAAAACGTGGAATCCGCGTGCCTTCAGCTCGGTCACAATGCGCGGCCCGGCCGCGTAGAACAGGGTCATGCCCACCTTGAGCCACGCCCCGCGCGGGAGCATGTCCGCGAGCGCGAGCGCCTCGCCTTCAGGCAGGTCGAGGGCCACGATGACGCGCCCGGCCGCCCCGGCCATATCCCCGTCTCCCGCAGCCCCAGCCACGCCGCCAGCCATCTCGCTCACTTGGCCACCGCCCCCTCGCGGTAGGTGAACTCCCCACGGAGCATGGTGCCCCACACCTCGCCGTGGAGCACGCGCCCCCAGAACCCGGAGTTCGCCGACTTTGAGGCCAAATGCTCCCGGTCCACCGGCGTGGTCCCTTCGGGGTCGAACACGCACAGGTTGGCTTCGGCCCCGGCTTCGATCTTTTGGGGTGCGAGCCGCAGGATCTCGCGCGGGCGCGCCACCATGAGCTCGACCACGCGGTCCCACCCGATCCGCCCGGGCTGCACGAGCCCGGTGAACACGGCCGGAAGCGAGGTCTCCAGCCCGATCATCCCGAAGGGCGCGTTTTCGAACTCGAGGTCCTTCTCATGCGCAGCATGCGGGGCATGGTCGGTGGCGATCACGTCGATCGTCCCGTCCACCACGGCCTGGGCCAGCGCCTCCGCGTCAGCGTGGGCGCGCAGCGGCGGGTTGACCTTCAGGTACGTTTCGTATTCGGTGGTGATGTCGTCCTCGGTGAGGAATAGGTGGTGCGGTGTCGCCTCGGCGGTCACATCCAGCCCGGCGGCCTTCGCCTCACGCACGACCTCCACCCCGGGCGCCGTGGAGATGTGGGCCACGTGCATGCGCCCGCCGGTCAGCCTCACCAGCTCGACGTCGCGCAAGATCTGCACCACTTCCCCTTGGGCAGGCCAGCCGGCGAGCCCCAGCCGCGTAGAGACCACGCCCTCGTTCACGACGCCGCTACCGACCACCGCATCATCCTGCGAGTGCGTGATGATCGGCCGGTCCCACACCTTGGCGTAGTCGAGCGCGAGCCGCATGAGCCCGCCGTGCTGGATGCCGTGCCCGTCGTCGGAGAAGGCGACCGCGCCGGCCTCGGCCATCTCGCCCATCTCGGCGAGCTCCTTGCCTTCGAGCCCCTTCGTCACGGCACCGATCGGGAAGATGTCCACGAGCCCGACCTCCTCGCCACGCTCGATCTGTCTCTCGATCAGCTTGCCGTTGTCCACCACCGGCGTCGTGTTCGCCATGGTCGCCACCCCGGTGAAGCCGCCGCGGGCCGCCGCGCGCGAGCCGGTGAGGATATCTTCCTTGTGCTCCTGCCCGGGCTCGCGGAAGTGCACGTGCATGTCGAACAGTCCCGGCAGCACCACCTTGCCGCGCAGGTCCACCCGCTCGACTTCCGCCCATTCGCCAACGACGCCGACCGCGTCCGCCGCGTCCGAAGCTCCCGCCGCGTCCGATCCCTCGGCGTTCGCCGGCCCGTCGACGTCGACAACAATCGCCACGATCCGGCCGTCCCGGACGTAAATGTCGGCCACGGCGTCGAGCCCCACCTGGGGGTCCACGACCCGCGCACCCTGCAGAATCTTACGCATTGACCAGCTCCTTCGCGGCGATGGGGGACAGATCCTCGGCACAGTTCGCGAGGAGAAGTTCCATGATGGCCATCCGCACGGCCACGCCCGAGTTGACCTGGTTGAGCACGCGGGCCGGGATCGAGTCGGCCACCTCCTGCGTGATTTCCACGCCGCGGTTCATAGGGCCGGGGTGCATGATGACTGTGTGTGGGGCGAGCGCGGCCAGGCGCTGCGAGTTCATACCCCAGAAGCGGGCGTATTCGCGTAACGAGGGTAGGAGTTGCAGGCTGCCGAGCCGCTCGAGCTGGATGCGCAGGAGGTAGACGACGTCGGCGCCGTAGATCGCCTCGTCCACGCTAGCGGCCACTTCCACACCGAGCACGTCGGGGCGGGCGGGCAGGAAGGCGGGCGGGCCGGCCACCACCACGCTCGCGCCGAGCCGGCCGAGCACGCGGGCGAGCGAGCCGACCACGCGCGAGTGCGCGATGTCGCCCACGATCGCCACGCGCAGACCCGCGATCCGGCCGAAGTTGGCGCGCATGGTGTGCAGGTCGAGGAGGGCCTGGGTGGGGTGTTCGTGCTTGCCGTCGCCGGCGTTGATAACCGAGCCGCGGATGTTGCGGCGCACGATTTGGGGGCTGCCGGCGGCGCGCGCCCGGATGACCACCATGTCGGTGTCCATCGCGTCGAGGGTCTGCGCGGTGTCCACCAGCGACTCCCCCTTCGCGATCGAGGACGCCGAGCCGGAGATGTTGATGACGTCCGCGCCGAGCCGCTTGCCCGCGATCTCGAAGGAGGTGCGGGTGCGAGTGGAGGGCTCCAGGAAGAGGTTGACGATCGTCTGCCCGCGCAGGCTGCCGTGCTTCTTGGTGCCCGGCCCGGAGGCGTTGGCGGCGGCGTGCAGGTCGGCGCGGTCGAGGATCGTTTCGATGTCGGCGATGGACAGGTCGTCCATCGTCATCAGGTGGCGGGTAGACAGGATACTCATCGGGAAACCTCCACAACCTCAACCGAGGTCTGCTTGTCTGTGGGTTCGATCTTGACCACGACCTTGTCGGCCGCGTGCGTGGGCACGTTCTTGCCCACGAAGTCTGCGCGGATGGGTAGTTCGCGGTGCCCGCGATCCACCAGGACGGCCAGCCAGATGCGCGACGGGCGGCCGGCCGAGAGCAGCGCGTCCATCGCGGCGCGCGCGGTGCGGCCCGTGTAGAGGACGTCGTCGACCAGCACCGCCTTCTTTCCCGTTAGGTCCGGGATCACAACGCCGGCACCGCGGCCCGCGTCGTCACCTTCAGCCGCTCCGGGCGCGGGGCGCGCGGGCTGGGCGCTGGCCGGGCGGGCGTCGTCACGAAAATCGGTGATATCGAGGTGGACGACCGGGACCTCCACGCCCTCGATGCGCTTGATCATGGTGGCGAGGTGGCGGGCAATGGTGTCGCCGCGGTTGATGATGCCCACCAGCACCAGGCCGTCGGTGCCGCGCGTGGATTCGAGGATTTCGTGGGCGATGCGGATGAGGGAGCGGCCGATTGCCGGCGCGTCGAGCACGGTGGTCATTCCTTCTCCTTCCCTCGCGGAAAGAGAGCGCGGTGCCGCGCGTCGTTCAGGCACGCGTTGCCGCGGTGCCGCGCCCGTACCCCTGGCAGTAAAAAGCCCCGCCAGAAGGCAGGGCAGAAGCGAGGCGTCTTGCCGGTTCTCTGACCGCCTTAAAGACTACCCACAGCCTAGCCCGCCTCGCGGCACGTGTCGAGCCGCCGCGCCGTGGCACCACTTACAGCTTGCGGCCCCGGGCGCCGGCGGCGATGTCGGAAATGGCGCGCAGGCGGCGTAGCGACACCGTGCCATCATCCTGGAAGCGTGCCAGCTGCCAGGGCGGCGCGAGAGAGAGGTAGGTGTTGACCACCACGTCCGGGCTCTCCTTCATGTCCGTGCCAAGCCACGCCACCAGCACCGCGATGAGGTTGTACACCTGCTGGGTGGTGGCCATCGCCGTCCACAGGTTCGACACGGTTTCCTCGCGCAGGTGGGAGGTGAACTCGTCCACGTAGGCGTCGAAGATGAGGGCCAGACGGCGGGTAATGTGCCCGACCACCACCGGCTGATTCGGGGCGAACAGCGCGCTCAGGAACTCCCGGTGCTCGCGCAGCTCGGTTAGCATCCGCACGTAGGTCTCCCGCCAGCGCAGGAGGTAGTTCTCGTTCGGGGTGGCAACGGCGTCGATCAGCTCGTCAAGGTAGGGCTGCAGCACGTCGACCACCATGTCCGCAACGAACTGCGCCGGCGAATCCCCGTGCTGGTAGAAGGTAGTGCGCGACACCCCGGCCTCGCGCGTTAGCTCCGCCACCGTGATGGAATCCGCCGGCTTGGTCAGGGCGAGCCGGCGCGCCGCGTCACACAGCTGCCCGCGCACGCGCACGTACCGCGGGTCGTTGTTCATCTCCATCGCGCCTCCTGGCAGGAATTATACCGACGACGACACCCTGCCGCCCCGTCCCTTCGGCCCTGCCGCCCCGGCGCAGCCGCATATTAGAAGCCAAACTATCACCTATTTATTTCGGGCAAATCAGACATTGGGCCACAAAAGTCCTGGTAGGCGGGTCGTCACTGTTAAACACCTGTCTTTTAGCAGATAGATTCGGAACATGACCCCGGCACCCCGGGGCGGACCGACTCGATAAGGAGAACCGGCATGACTCAGACTCTGCCCCCGAAGCTAGACGGGACGACTGGCCCGTCTCGCCGAACATTTCTCAAGTGGTCAGGCGTGGCTGCCGGAGTAGCTGGCCTCGCTGCGACCACCTCTCATCTCCCCACTCCTGCCGTGGCCGCTCAGACCGACGGCATGGAAGGCGTGGATAAGACGGTGTGGAACGCCTGCCTGGCCAACTGCCAGTCCCGCTGCCCGCTGCGCCTCCAGGTCAAGGACGGCGCCGTGGTTCGCGTGCTCGCGGACAACACGGGCTCGGACGAATTTGGCGACTTCCAGATCCGGGCGTGCGTGCGCGGTCGCAACCAGCGCGAGCGCATCTACTCCCCCGATCGCATCAAGAAGCCGATGAAGCGCGTGGGCCAGCGCGGCGAGGGCAAGTGGGAGGAGATCACGTGGGAGGAGGCCTTCGACACGATCGCCTCCGAACTCAAGCGCGTGAAGGAAACCTACGGCAACGAAGCCCTGTGGTATCACTACGGCTCCGGCTCCACCGGCGGCAACATCACGAAGCGCGGCACCTGGCCGCGCCTGCTCAACACCTACGGTGGTTACCTCGGCCAGTACGGCGACTACTCCACGGCCCAGCTCACGGCCGGCACTTTGTTCCACTATGGCGGCTGGATCCCGTCCAACTCGCTCGAGGACGTGAAGAACTCCAAGCTCCAGGTCATGTTCGCCAATAACCCGCTGGAGACCCGCATGTCGGGCGGCGGCGAGCTCGCCGTCGTGCAAAAGACGAAGTCCGAGTACGGGATCCGGACGATCATCATCGACCCGCGCTACTCAGAGACTGCGCTGGCCGTGGGCGACGAGTGGGTGCCAATCAAGCCCGGCACCGACGCCGCGCTCGTGGCCGGCATGATCCACGTGATCCTCTCCGAGAACCTCCAGGACCAGGACTTCCTCGACAAGTACTGCGTCGGCTTCGACGAGGACCACATGCCTGAGGGCATCCCGCCGCACAACTCCTACCGCTCCTACATCGAGGGCAAGGGGGCCGACGGCATCGAGAAGACCCCCGAGTGGGCGCAGGACATCACCGGCGTTCCGGCGACGACCATCCGCCGCCTCGCCCGCGAGATCGCGAACGCCAAGCCGTGCGCGATCACCCAGGGCTGGGGCCTGCAGCGCCACGCGAACGGGGAGAACGGCGCGCGCGCGGTCTTCACCCTCGCCGCCGTGACCGGCAACATCGGCATCCCGGGCGGCGGCAACGGCGCCCGCGAGGGCAACACCACCCTGCCCGTCAAGGCATTCCCGCTCTTCGACGGCGAAAAGCCGCCCGTGAGCACGCAGATCTCCTGCTTCAACTGGCCCGACGCCATCATGGACGGACCGTCGATGACGGCCGAAAAGGACGGCGTGCGCGGCAAGAAGAAGCTGGACGTGGGCATCAAGCTCATGGTGGTCAACGCCTCCAACACCCTCATCAACCAGCACAACGACATCCACTACACCCAAGAGGCGTTGCGGGATGACACGAAATGCGAGTTCATCGTGGTGATTGACCACCAGTGGACCGCCAGCTGCGACTGGGGCGACATCGTCCTTCCCTCCACCACAAACTTCGAGGAGATCGACATCATCCCCGGCGCCTCGTGTGGCGACATGGGCTGGGCGATCTGGGGCGACAAGGCGATCGAGCCGCTGTACGACGCGAAGACCGGCTACGAAATGTGCACCGAGATCGCGCGCCGTCTTGGCATCGAGCAGGAGTTCACCCAGGGCCGCACCCAGGAGGAGTGGCGCCGGTGGCTCATCGATGAGACCCGCGCCAACGTGGAGGGCTTCCCCACCGAGGAGGATTGGCCCGAGGTCGGCGTCTTCCGCGCTTACTCCGGCAAGCACCGGGTGGCCATGAAGGACTTCCGCGAGGATCCCGAGGCGAATCCGCTGGAGACGGCGTCGGGCAAGATCGACATCTTCTCCGCGCCGCTGTACGAATACTCCAAGACGTGGGTCTTCGAGGGCGAGCGCGCGGGCGACCGCGTCACCGCGATCCCCGAGTACCTCGAGACGTGGGAGGGCCAGGCCGAGGCCCGTACGAACGATAAGTACCCGCTGCAGTGCATCGCTCACCACTACAAGGGCCGCACCCACTCCAGCTACGCGAACCTCGAAAAGGGTCTGGAGTTGCACCCGCAGATGCTGTGGATCAACCCCGCAGACGCGGAGGCTCGCGGCATCGCCAACGGCGACACGATCTACGTGTTCAATGACCGCGGCAAGGTCAAGACCGAGGCGCGCGTGACTCCGCGCATCGTGCCCGGCGTCGTGTCCCTGCCGCAGGGCGCGTGGTACAAGCCGAACGCCGACGGCGTCGACGAAGGCGGCTGTATCAACACGCTCATGAAGTACCACCCCTCCCCCCTCGCCAAGGGGAACCCGGGGCACACGGCGCTCGTTCAAGTTGAGAAGGCGTGATCTCGATGGGAATCATGACTGACAAGGACTCGGCAAGCTACGCCGTTGCCGGGGGTAACTACGGCTTCCACTTCGACCAGGAGCTCTGCACGGGCTGCAAGGCCTGCCAGATCGCCTGCAAGGACAAGCACGACCTGCCGATCGGCGTCAATTGGCGCCGCGTGGTGGAGTACGCGGGCGGCACCACCACGATGAGTGACGGGGCGTTCTCGATGAACGTGTTCGCCTACTACACGTCGATCTCGTGCAACCACTGTGAGGACGCGATCTGCATGCAGGTCTGCCCCACCACGGCGATGAGCCGGCGCGAGGACGGCACGGTCTACGTGGACTCCTCCAAGTGCGTGGGCTGCCGCTACTGCGAGTGGGCCTGCGCCTATGGCGCCCCGCAGTTCAACGCGGAGGAAGGCCACATGTCCAAGTGCGACCTGTGCTACGACTACCGCTCCACCGGCCAGGAGCCCGCGTGCGTCACGGCGTGCCCGTCGCGCGCACTGGACTGGGGCCCGATCGACGACCTGCGCGCGCAGTTCGGCACCGAGGATGGCATCGCCCCACTCCCCGACCCCTCGATCACCAAGCCGCGCCTGGTCATCCACCCGCACAAGGACGCCCAGCCGTGGAACTCCGCCAACGGCGAGATCCTCAACCCCAAGGAGATCTGATGAACCTCCACGAATTACCCATGATTATCTTCACCGTGGTGGCCCAGCTGTGCGTGGGAATGTTCCTCGTGCTCGGTGCGATCCAGCTCTGGCTCACCGCCACCACCGACGAGCGCACCACCGACCGCCTCACCACCCCGATCCTGTATGTGATCGGCCCGGTGATGGTGTTCGGCCTGGTCGCCTCCATGTTCCACATGAACGACGTCACCCACACCCTCAACGTTTTCCGCCACGTGGGCTCATCGTGGCTGAGCCGCGAGATCGTGTTCGGCGTCGGCTTCGCCGGGCTGGGCTTCCTCTTTGCCCTCCTGCAGTGGTTCCGGGTCGGCCCGGCCAAGGCGCGCATTGCGCTCGGCATGGTGACGGGCCTGGTCGGTATCGGGCTCGTGTGGTCGATGTCGATGATCTACTCCTCGCTCGTCACCGTCCCGGCGTGGAACACCTGGGTTGTCCCGTTCCAGTTCTTCGCCACCACGTTGATGTTGGGCGCGGCCGCCGTCGTCGTGTCCCTCGTTGCAATGACGGCGATCCGGCAGCGCACGCCCGCCACCGAGCGCGGCCCGGTTGCGGTTCCGTCTCGCACGACGACGCCGCCCGCCTGGCAGACCCGCCTCGGCATCGACCGCAACCTGGCCGAGATTCATGCTCCCGCCACGGACAAGGAATGGAAGCTCACCACCCAGATCGTCAAAGCCTGCATGGCCCTGGTCGCCCTGGTGGCGGTGGGGATCCTCATCTCCTACGTGGCACACGTGCAGCACTTGGCCACCCACCCCGAGCCGGCGGCGGCCATCTCCGCGGCGGCGTTCTCCGGCGCGTTCTTCTGGATGCGCCTGGTGCTGCTCGGCCTGGGCGCCGTGGGCGTGGGCTTCGCGGCGTTCAAGTACGCCTCCTCGGCCACGCTTGAGAAGCCGGCCACGCTGACCTGGGTGGTGAGCGCGGCGTTCGTGCTCATCCTCGCCGCCGAGTTCATGGGCAGGTCGCTGCACTATGACTCGATGCAGCTGATCGGCATCGGCTAAGGCACCCCGGCGCGAAGCCGGAGTGAAATTTTTTGGACGATTCCGGGGCGATCTTCTTATTTGAGGAGATCGCCCCGGAATCGTCCAGTGTTTTTAAACTGCCCGGACTTCTATCGCGCCCCGGCTTAGCCAAAGAGCCTCGACAGGAAGGAGCCGCCCTCCTTCGCGTGGCCCTGGCAGCGCTCCGATTCGGGAACGCCGGCGAGGGCCTGCTCGATGTGGTTGCCGCAGCCGGCCCAGGTGGGCTTGCCGCACTTGGGGCAGGTAACGCGCTGGCACATGGTTCTTCCTTCTTTCTTCCCGGGCCTTCACCCCAGGATTTTTCCTGAGAGCGGCTGTGCTCCCAGCTGTTCATGGTGACGGCCAGGGCCGCCTTTACTTGACGACGCCGTCCGCGCTGTCGCCGAGTTCGGCCAGCATGGTGATCATGCCGCCGGAGTGGTTGACGCACGTGTTGCCGGCCTGGACCAGCTGGCGGTGTGCGAGGTAGGAGCGCATGCCGGACTTGCAGTGTACGGCGATAGGGCGCCCGGCCGCAGAGGCGCGAACCTCGTCCATCCGATCGCGGATCTCGAGGTGGGGGATGTTGAGGGCGCCGTCGATGTGGCCCTCGCCCTCGTATTCGGCGCGGCTGCGCACGTCGAGGATGAGGTGGGTCTGGCGCAGGCGCGCCAGGTCGGCGGTGTGCCACACGTCCATCGTGCGGTCGAGCACGTTGGAGGCCATCATGCCGGCCATGTTGACCGGGTCCTTCGCCGAGCCGTACGGCGGGGAGTAGGCCAAGTCGAGGTCGATGAGGTCGGCCACGGTCATGCCGGCCTTGATCGCGGTGGCGAGCACGTCGATGCGCTTGTCCACGCCCCCGCGGCCCACGATCTGCGCGCCGAGCACCTTGCCATCCTCGGCGAAGTGGAGGCGCATGTGCATCTGGGTGGCGCCGGGGAAGTAGCCGGCGTGGTCGGCCGGGTGGAGGGAGATCGTGTGGTGCGCGATCCCCTCGAGCGCGCGCTCGTTCGCGCCGGTCATCGCGGCGGTCAGCTTGCCCACGCGCACGATCGCCGTGCCCGCGGCCGCCGGGATCGGGTGGGACAGGTTGCCGGAGATCGCGTCTGCCACGAGCCGGCCGGCACGGTTGGCCGGGCCCGCGAGCGCCACGGGCCGCCGCGCCCCGGTCACCAGGTCCGTGGAGACCACGGCGTCGCCCACGGCCCACACGCCTTCGAGGTTGGTGCGTCCGTGTTCGTCGACGACGATGGCCCCGCGCTCGCACTCCACTCCCGCATCCTCCCAGATGCTGGTGCGGGGGCGGACGCCGGCGGCAAGCACCACCACGTCTGCCTTCACGCGCGAGCCGTCGGAGAGCACCACGTCGGCCGGCCCACCCGCGCCCGGCTCCTCGATCGCCGTGACGGCGGTGGAGGTGCGCACATCCATCCCGAGCTCGGCCAGCTCTTGGGCCACGTAGTAGGCGCTCTCGGTGTCGAGCGGGGGCAGCACGTGGTCGGCGAACTCGACCACGGTGGTCTTCACCCCGCGCATGGCCAGTGCTTCAGCGGCTTCAAGCCCGATGAAGCCGGCGCCGATCACCACGGCGGACGACGCGCCGGCCGCGGCGTCGTGAAGCGCGTGGGCGTCAGAGACGGTGCGCAAGGTGGTGACACGCGGAGAGTCGATGCCGGGCACGTCAGGGCGGAAGGCCTCGGCGCCGGGCGAGAGGACGAGGACGTCGTAGGTGAGCTCGTAGTCGGCGTCGGGACCATTCACGCGGACGGTGCGCGCGGCGGGGTCGAGCGCGGTAACGGCGCTGTTGACCCGCACGTCGAGGTTGAGTGAGGCCTTGAGCGAGGCCGGGGTCTGGACGAGGAGCGCGCCCGGGTCGGTGATTTCGCCGGACACGAAGTAGGGCAGGCCACAATTGGCGAACGACACCTCGGGGCCCGCCTCGAGCACAATGATCTCGGCGCCCTCCTGCAACCTGCGCAAACGCGCCGCGGCCGACATCCCTCCGGCAACTCCACCAACAACAACGATCCTCATTGGGTGACCTCCATCCCCTTCGATACCCCCTGGGGTATAGGGTAGTGTCGACGACAACGTCGCGCAACCACTCCCCGCCGCGTAGGATGGGCCCGAACAGAAGAGGTAGCATCATGGGCATCGAAGAGCTCCAGGCCGAGCAGCGCAAGGCGCTCAACCGACTCAAGCGCGCCCGCGGGCAACTCAACGCCGTCATCGAGAATTTTGAAAACGGCGGGGAGTGCGTGGACGTCATCCACCAACTCGCCGCCGTGACGTCCGCGCTCAACCGGGCAGGGTTTACGATCGTGGCCGCCGCGATGAAGAATTGCGCTTTTTCTGACGAGCCGCTGACCACGCCCGAGGAGCTGGAAAAGGCCTTCACCTCGCTCGCCTAGGCATTATGAAACTTTATTATCACGTAACTTTTCCCGTGTCAGAGGCGGTTTTCCCGCTTTTGAGATCATCTGGGACCTTGGTCTAACGAACACTCGTCGTTTAGCTCGAATACTGGCATTGACAGCCGGAAATTCCGGCATTCTTTGTTCAGTTTTTGGGGGCGATGATGACTCAGACTCTCTCACCCGGCACGACCGCGCAGCCGCACGGCCCTTCGCGCCGCACATTCCTCAAGTGGTCCGGGGTCGCCGCGGGAGTTGCCGGCCTGGCGGCCACCACCACTAGCCTCGGCACGCCGAAGGTCGCGGCCGCAGACGCGGAGGGGATCGCCGACGCCGACCGCACCGTGTGGTCGGCCTGCACCGTCAACTGCGGCTCGCGTTGCCCGCTACGCCTGCAGGTCAAGGATGGCACCGTGGTCCGGGTCCTGCCGGACAACACCGGCACCGACGAGCTCGGCAACCAGCAGGTGCGCGCGTGTGTGCGCGGGCGCTCGATCCGCCAGCGCATCTACAACCCCGACCGTCTCAAGAAGCCGATGAAGCGCAAGGAAGGCACCAAGCGCGGCGAGGAGCAGTGGGAGGAAATCTCCTGGGATCAGGCGCTGACCGAGATCGCGGAGAAGATGAAGGACATCAAGAACCGCTACGGTAACGAGGCCTTCTACATCCAGTACGGCACCGGCACGCTCGGCGCGGTCATGTCCTGCTCGTGGCCCCCGAACAACACGCCGATGGCTCGCCTGCTCAACGCGTTCGGCGGCTACCTCGACCATTACTCGGATTACTCCACCACGGCCATCACGCAGGCCTATCCCTACTTCTACGGCACGTGGGTCAACTCCAATTCGTTCGACGACGTCGCCAACTCCAAGCTGCAGGTCATGTTCGGCAACAACCCGATCGAGACCCGCATGTCGGGCGGCGGGCACACGTTCGTCACCCAGAACATCAAGCGCGAGCACGGCGTGCGCACGATCATCATCGACCCGCGCTACTCGGAGACCTCCGTGGCGCTCGGAGATGAGTGGGTGCCGGTTCGCCCCGGTACCGACGCCGCGCTGATCGCCGGCATGATCTACGTAATGGTTGAGGAGAACCTGCACGACCAGGCGTTCCTCGACAAGTACTGCCTCGGCTTCGACGAGGACCACATGCCCGAGGGCGCCCCGAAGAACGCCTCCTACCGCGCCTACCTTGAGGGTAAGGGCGCGGACGGGGTCGCGAAGACCCCCGAGTGGGCCTCTGACATCTGCGGCGTCCCGGCAGCCGACATCCGGCGCCTGGCCCGCGAAATCGCCAACGCCAAGCCCGCCGCGATCACCCAGGGCTGGGGGCCGCAGCGCCACGCGAACGGCGAGAACACCGCCCGCGCGATCTTCCTCCTCGCCTGCGTGACCGGCAACCCCGGCATCCCCGGCGGCGGCACGGGCGCGCGCGAGGGTGCGAGGGGCCTGGGGGTCGGCACGTCGTTCTACTCGGAGTTCGTCAACCCCTCGAACAAGATCATCTCCTGCTTCTCCTGGCTCGATGCGATCGACCACGGCCCGGAGATGAATACGTTCAACGCGGGCGTGGGCGTCAAGCCCGAACCCGGGGTGCGCGGCTTGAAGATCCCGGTGGATGAGAACATGCAGCCCGAAAACACCTCGCTAGAGGTGCCGATCAAGGCGGTCTTCCAGTACGCGAGTAACTCGCTCGTCAACCAGACCGGTGACAACAACGAATCGGTGCGCATCCTCGAGGACGAGTCCAAGTGCGAGCTCATCGTCACCACGGACATCATGTACACGGTCTCGGCCCGCTACTCCGACTACGTGCTGCCCGGTACCTCCACCTCGGAGGAGTTCGACTACCACGCCGGTGCGAACGGCGGCCCCATGGCCTACGGCATCGTCTCCCAGCAGGCGATCGAGCCGATGTATGAGACGAAGTCGATCTTCGACATCTGCACCGAGCTCGCCGCGAAGCTGGACCTCGAGCAGGAGTTCACCGGCGGCAAGAGCCGCGAGGACTGGCTGCGTGAGGCGATCAACGGCTCACGCGAGGACGACCCGGCCCTGCCCACGTGGGACGAGTGGAAGGAGATGGGGATCTACCGCCGTAACGACGGCCCCGTCATCACCATGAAGGACTTCCGCGAGGACCCGGAGGCGAACCCGGTGCCCACACCGTCGGGCAAGATCGAGATCTACTCCGAGCGCCTGGCGAACCTGGCAAAGGCCTGGGAGTTCGGCGTCTTCCGCCCGGCCCTTGCCGGCGACGTCCTCACGCCGCTGCCCGAGTTCGTGGCCACCTGGGAGGGTGCGCTCGAGGCCCGCGAGAACGCTGATCACCCGCTGCAGGTGATCGGCCACCATTTCAAGGGCCGCACACACTCCAGCTACGGCAACGTCAACCTCCTCAAGGAGGCACACACCCAGACCGCGTGGCTCAACCCGATCGACGCCGAGGCGCGCGGGATCGCCAACGGGGACGCCGTCTACGTGTTCAACGAGCGCGGCACGGTCCAGCTGCGCGCGCTCGTCACGCCGAGGATCATCCCCGGCACCGTGTCGATCCCGCAGGGCGCGTGGTACAAGCCGCTGCCCTCGGCCGATTTCTCGCTACCGGCGGGGGCGAACGGGGAGCGGCCGGTCGACGTCGGCGGCTCGGTCAACACCCTCACCTCCCTCCACCCGACCCCGCTTGCCAAGGGCCTGCCCAGCCACACGGTGCTGGCACAGGTTGAGAAGGCGGAAAAGGGTGCGCTGGAGCGGATCGAGGCGGCCTACTACCAGCCCTATAACGCGGATACCGCGGGCGTGAGCAAGGAGGACTAATGAGCGAGATGCTAACCCAAGCGGGTGCCAACTACGGATTCTTCTTTGACCAGGAGCTCTGCACGGGCTGCAAGGCCTGCCAGATCGCCTGCAAGGACAAGCACGACCTGCCGATCGGCGTCAATTGGCGCCGCGTGGTGGAGTATTCGGGCGGCACATGGACGGCACAGGGCAACGCCCTCACCCAGAACGTGTTCACCTACTACACGTCGATCGCGTGCAACCACTGTGAGGACGCGATCTGCATGCAGGTCTGCCCCACCACGGCAATGAGCCGGCGCGAGGACGGCACGGTGTACGTCGATTCGTCCAAGTGCGTGGGCTGCCGCTACTGCGAGTGGGCCTGCGCCTATGGCGCCCCGCAGTTCAACGCGGCGCAAGGCCACATGTCCAAGTGCGACCTGTGCTACGACTACCGCTCCACCGGGCAAGACCCGGCGTGCGTGGCGGCCTGCCCATCGCGCGCGCTCGGCTGGGGCCCGATCGACGAGCTACGTAGCGAGCACGGCACGAACGACGCCGTCGCCCCGCTCCCCGACCCCTCGATCACCAAGCCGCGCCTGGTCATCCACCCACACAAGGACGCCCAGCCGTGGACCTCCACCGCCGGCTCGATCGCTAACCCGAAGGAGATCTGATGAATCTTCACGAACTGCCGATGATCATCTTCACGGTCATCGCCCAGATGTGCGTGGGCATGTTTATCATCCTGGGTCTTGTGCAGATGTGGCTCGCTGCCCGCACCGACGATCGCACGGCCGACCGGCTGACCACCCCGATCGTCTACCTCATCGGCCCGGTGATGGTGTTCGGCCTGGTCGCCTCCATGTTCCACATGAACGACGTCACCCACACCCTCAACGTGATCCGCAACGTGGCCACGTCATGGCTGAGCCGCGAGATCGTGTTCGGCGTGGGCTTTGCGGGCCTGGGCTTCGTGTTTGCCTTCATGCAATGGTTCAAGATCGCCTCGTTCCGGCTGCGCCAGGGCGTGGCGGCGCTGGCCGCGCTATTCGGCGTCGCGCTCATCGTGTCGATGTCGATGATCTACGCGAGCCTGCCCACCGTGCCCGCCTGGTACACGTGGGTGGTGCCGTTCCAGTTCTTCGCCACCGCGATCGTGCTGGGCAGCGCCGGGGTGACCATGGCGCTCGTGCTCATGACGCTCGTGCGTCAGCGGCCCGCTAAGGACGCGCCCGTGGAGGTGCCGGTGCGCAATACCACCGACCCCGCCGCCGGCAAGACCTGGAAGGAGACCCTCGGGTTCACCCCCAACAAGCGCGAGATCAACGCCGCGCCCACCGCCGAGGAGTGGCGTTGGACCGTGTCGATCATCCGGCTGTGTGCCGCGCTCGCCGCGCTGGCGGCCGTGGGCGTGCTCATCTCCTACGTCGTTCACCTGCAGAACCTCGCGATGCACCCCGAGCCGGCCGCGGCAATCTCCGCCGCCGCGTTCACGGGCGCGTTCTTCTGGACCCGGCTAATCCTGCTGGGCGTGGGCGCCGTGGCCGTCGGTTTCGTTGCCTACAAGATGGCCGACGACGCCGCCCTCGCTCGTCTCACACCCCTCGCGGCCTGGGTGACACTCGGGTTCGTGGTACTGCTCGCCGCCGAGTTCATGGGGCGCTCGCTCCACTATGACTCCCAGCAGCTGATCGGTATCGGATAAGGCTGAGCGGCCGCGCGCAGTCGGACGCTCGCCGAGCGGTCGTGAGTCGACTGGGCGGTCGTCGTCGGCAAAACGGCAAGACGTCAGCAGAGGTGCCCCCGGTTTTTCGCCGGGGGCACCGTGCGTTCGAAAACTGTCGGAGGGCGCTCGTAGGATGGAAGCATGAAGAAGCCACAGGCTACGGCCACAGATTTTTCGGACCCTTACCTGCACTTGGAGGACATCGATGCCTCGCTGGAGTGGGTGAGCGAACAGTCCGATCGCACCCTCGCCGAGTTTGACGGCGGGGCGTTTTCCGCGTACCGCGATGACGTCGCGGGCATTCTCTCTGCCACGGACAAGCTCGATACCGGCACCAAGCGCGGGGAATGGATTTACAACTTTTATACGGACGGGGATCACCCACGCGGCCTGTGGCGGCGCGCCCGGCTTGAGGAGTACCTGAGCAAGGAGCAGGCGGAGATCGCGTGGGAGGTGTTGCTCGACATCGGGGCGCTCGGCGAGGCCGAGGGCGAATCGTGGGTGTTCGGCGGGGCCTCGTTGCTCTACCCCAGTTATGACAGGGCGCTGATCACGATGTCGAAGGGCGGGTCGGATGCGAACGTCGTGCGGGAGTTTGACGTGGAGGCGCATGCCTTTGTGGAGGGCGGCTTTGAGAAGCCGGAGTCGAAGGGCTCAATGAGCTGGGTGGATCGGGACACGGTGGTGATCGGCGCGGACTTCGGACCGGGCACGCTGACCGACTCGGGCTACCCCAAGAGCGCCCGGCTGTGGCGGCGCGGGCAGGATTTGGCCAGCGCGCCCGTCATCATCGAGGGTGCTGCTACCGACGTGCTGTCGGGGGCGTACTTCGACCACACGCCGGGGCATGAGCGGCTGGTTGCCTTCCGCTACCCGGACTTCCGCAGCACGATCTCGTTTGTTGCAGACCTGGAGGGCGTGCTGGCCGGTGGTGGCGGCGCCGTGGTGGGGCCGGAGGGCGAGGCGCTCAGGGCGGGCCTGCCGAGTGCGCTGACGCAGGTCAACATGCCGCTGTCGGCCGAGGTCGGCTTCGTACGGGACTGGCTGCTGGCCACCCTCCGCCATGATTGGGAGCTCGATGGGGCCACCTTCCCTGCGGGGGCTGTGGTGGTGATGCCAGCATCGTCGATCACGGAGCCGCGGGCGCAGGACGTGCAAGTGCTGTACTCGCCCTCCCCCACGTCGTCGTTCCTGGACCTCACCGTCACCCGCACGGGCCTGGTGATGACCATCCTCGACAACGTCAAAACCAAGCTGTTCTTCTGTGCTGAGGGGCGGGCGGCCGCAGGCGTCGTCGAGCCGTGGCAGATCGCGGAAGTCACGCCGAAGGCGGCGGAGTTCGCCGCGGTGGGAATCGCGGCGGTGGATCGGCTGGAGTCGGACGAGGTGTGGCTGACGGTCGCGGGTTTCGTCACGCCCACCACGTTGTATATGGGTGAGATCGGGCGTGAGGAGCTGGCGGTGCGCAAGCTACGCTCGGCACCGGCGCGCTTTGAGGCCGCGGGGCTGGGGATCCGGCAGCTGTGGGCCACGTCGGCGGACGGCACGGAGATTCCCTACTTCGTGGTGGGGCCGGAGGAGGCGCTGAGGGGCGGGCGTCCCACCCGCACGTTGCTTGACGGGTACGGAGGGTTCGAGGTCTCGCGCCTGCCGTCCTACCTGGCCACCTACGGAAAGGTGTGGTTGGAGCGGGGCGGGGTGTACGTCGTCGCGAACATCCGTGGCGGCGGCGAATTCGGGCCGGCCTGGCATCAGGCGGCGCTCAAGGAGCGCCGTCACAAGGCGTATGAGGACTTCGCGGCGGTGGCGGCGGACCTGGTGGAGCGCGGCATCACCACGGTGGCGCAGCTCGCGGCGATCGGCGGCTCGAACGGCGGGTTGCTCATGGGCAACATGTACACCACGTACCCTCACCTGTTCGGGGCGATCGTGTGTCGGGTGCCGCTGCTGGACATGAAACGCTACTCGCACCTGCTGGCGGGGGCGTCATGGATGGGGGAATACGGCGATCCGGACACGGAGGACTGGGCCTACATGGAGCAGTACTCGGCCTACCACAACGTAGGCGAAGAGCCGCACCCGCCAATCCTGCTCACCACCTCCACGCGCGATGACCGGGTGCACCCGGGCCACGCCCGCAAGTTCCACGCGCTGCTGAGCGCCATGGGCCACGAATCGTGGCTATACGAAAACACCGAGGGCGGGCACGCGGGTGCCGCTGACATCGAACAGGTGGCGCTCATGACCGCCCTCATCTTCTCCTTCCTTGACCACAAGCTCGCCAAGTAGAGCACAAAACACCAATAGAGCGGAAAGACCATCATGATGAACGAAGATCGTATCGACGCCCTCGCGGCCGCCTTCCTCACCCTGGGGCGCCTGCACCTCGACGCGCCGGATGAGGCCACACTCGGCCAGTTGCGCCAGATGTACACCGAGTGGCCGCTGGCCGGCACAAAGTCGCCGCACACGGCGGCCGGCCTGCTCGACTGGGCCGAGTCGTTCGAGAAAGGGGAGAGCACCGACCAGCTGCGCTCGGACATCAACGCCCTCTACGGCCGTACGGCCACCGCGCTGGTACCGCCATTCGAATCAGTGCACCGCGGCAAGGACGGGCTGGTGTTCGACGAGGAGACGCTGCAGGTCCGCGCCGAATACCGCCAGCTGGGGCTCGAAGCCCCCTACCTGCACAAGGAGCCGGACGATCACGTGGGCCTCGAGTTCGACTTCGTAGCCCAGGGGCTCGTTCGCACGCTCGGTGCGCTCGAGGTCAGTGCGCTGACGGACGCGAACCGGTACATCGACGTCGTGGGCAGGTTCTACCGGGAGCACCTGGAGCTGTGGGCGCCGCAGATGCTCGCCGCCGCACGGGAGCACGCCGCCACGGCCTTCTACCGCGGGGTGCTGGCGCTCTCGCTCGGGGCGCTCGAAGAGCTCGGCGCGCTGCTGGCCGATCAGGAGTAGCAGCGATTTGTGGTGTGAAGGCGCGCGTCGGCGCGGCTGGCGTGGACTAGTGGGTGCGGGGAGGTCAGTGTGAACGAAACGGCGTGGCTGTTCGTCACCACCGGCATCGGGCTGGTGGTGACGGTGGCGGCGATCCTTGGCCTACAGCGATGGGCCGGTGTGAGGGCCGGGTGGCAGCCGATGGTGGCAACCATCCGAGCCGTGGTCCAGCTCGCGGTGCTCGCACTGGTGTTGCACGGGGTGTTCACGTATGCGTGGACAGCCGCGCTCATGCTGGCCGTGATGATGACCGTGGCCTCACTGACCGCCGGGAAGCGACTCCACGAGCTGCCCTATGGCAGGCGGGCGGCGGCGATCGGGATCGTCGCCGCCGCGGGTACCACCATCGCCCTGGTGTTCGGGGTGCGGATGATGGAGTTGACGGTCTCGAACTTCATTGCCATGAGTGGGATCATCACGGGCAATTCGATGTCGGCGGCCACGTTGACCGGGCGGCGCTTCCTTGCGAGCTCGCAGGCGCAACGCGGGGAGGTTGAGGGCTGGTTCGCGCTCGGGGCGCCGTCGAGCACGGCGTTTGGGCGGGTCAGCCGCACGGCGATCGAGGAGATGTTGCTACCCACAATCGACCAAACCAAGGCCACCGGCCTGGTGACCATGCCGGGCGCCTTCGTGGGCGCGCTAATCGGCGGGGCCTCGCCGCTGGAGGCCGCGCGCTTCCAGGTGGTGGTGCTGGTTTCCATCATGCTGGCGCAGACGATCTGCGGCATCATCGTCACGCGCGTGCTCTCGCGCGCCACGGTGATCGTCTCGGACGAGCAGCCGGCGGCTCCCACATCCGACCACAAGCGGGACAAGGCCACGCACGCGAAAGGCGAGGCGCCGAGGCAGGCCGATGCTGCCAACTCCGGGGCCGAGCCAGAGAAGTCCGGGGCCGAGTCGGACACCTCCGGGGCGTCCGTAGAGCCAGATTCCGGCGATTCCGACCCCGCCGGCCCTGCCGGCTCTCCTACGTCCGACACTCCCGAATCTCCCGAGCCGGCCGAGGCCGAGGGGGACGCGGAAGACGACGATCGTCGTCGTGCGGAGGACGCACTCCCGCGCCGGAAACGCAACCTGGGAAAGTAGCCCTTCCATCCGTCGTACTCGCCTGAATTCCGTGAATGATCATGCAAAAATAGAGGTATGAGCGAGATTATTGGCGTAGATGTTGGCGGCACGAAGATTGCTGCCGGTGTAGTCGACCAGCATGGCAACATCCTCAAGATGGCCCGCAAACCTACGGATACGCGCACGGCCGACTCCGTGGTTGCCACAATCCTAGAAGTGATTGAGGAGCTCGGCGCCCACGACGCCGACGCGATCGGCATCGGCGCTGCCGGCTTCATCGAGGAAGATCGCTCAACAGTCACGTTTGCGCCGAACGTCAACTGGCGAAACGAGCCGCTTGGCCAGCGTGTGGAGGAGGCGACCGGCCTACACACAGTGGTTGAGAACGACGCGAACGCGGCCGCCTGGGGCGAGTTCCGCTTCGGCGCGGCGCGAGAGTACAACTCGGCGGTGGTGGTCACGGTCGGCACCGGCATCGGCGGTGGCATCATTCTTGACGGCAAGCTGGTGCGCGGCTCGCGCGGGTTCGCGGGCGAGATCGGGCACATCAACATGGTCGAGGGTGGCATCCCGTGTGGCTGTGGCTTGCGCGGATGCTGGGAGGTTTACTCGTCGGGCGGTGCGCTGCTGCGTGCGGCACGCAAGATTGCCCGCCAGGATCGCGAGCGCTCCGCCGGCATGCTCGAGCTCGCCGCCGGGGACCCGGAGGCGATCACCGGCCTCATCATCACCGAGGCCGCACAGAAGGGCTGCAAGGGAGCGAACGACGCATTCGCCGAAATCGGCAAGTGGCTCGGCCAGGGCATGGCCGACCTGTCCGCGTTGCTCGACCCGGAGGTGTTCGTTCTGGCTGGCGGCGTGTCGGAGGCGGGCGGGGTCCTGCTTCGCCCGGCGCGTGAGGCCTTCCTTGAGCGCCTCACGGCCCGCGAGTACCGCCCCGAGCCCGCCGTGCTCCTGGCTTCCCTCGGCAACGACGCCGGCATTATCGGCGCGGCCGACCTGGCACGGGAGTAGTTCGGGCCGCGCGAGCGGGTGGGCTCGTGCGCATTTGAATTTCCTGGACGTTTTCGGGGCGATCTTCTATGTGGGAAGATCGCCCCGAAAACCTCCAATCTCTTTTAATCTCCGCGTGCAAGGGAGCCGATAATCCGGACTTCCATGGTTCCAGTATCAGTATGCGCCAACTGGTCACTGCCCCGAGCGCCGACACAACTCGTGAACCTAAGCCCTACCGGGCCCCTCTAGCAACCGGCAGCCAGCATATTCACGACTTCCGCCCACGCCTCGCCACGCTCGCCTTGCACTCTCACAGTCGTGCCAGTGTTGCCGCGAGCGCCTCCGCATCCTCGGGGGTGTCAACATCGATGCACCAGCCCTCGCGATCCTCGACCCGCGCCACGTCAAGCCCGCCGAACGCGCCCCGGATCGAACCGTGCCGCTCGAAGGTCAGCGCGCGCAGGGCACTCAGCCGGTACACGCCATGCAGGTATTGCGGCCAACCCTCGCAGTTCGCGGGAACCACACCGTCACACTCGACGCGTTCGAGCAACCACGGGTAGAGCCGCGGCGCGAGGGGAGCATCGCACGTGGCCAGCCCGACCACGGCGTCGTCGCCGAGATCTAGTTCGGCAAGGCCGGCGGCGACTCCCGGTAGGGGGCCGCCGCCGGGCGGATCCTCCAACGTGCGCACGACTCCCTCCGGGACTTTCACGCCGTCCGGCGCGATCACCACCGCTTTGCCTGAGAAGCCGATTCCGGCGAGCTCGTCAAAAAAGATGTCAAGCAAGCGCCGGCCGCCCACCACATAGTCAGGTTTGGAAGCACCCCCGAGGCGCGCCCCCGTTCCCCCAGCTTGAACGATGACTGCGGCTAGTTCCATACCCTCCAGCCTACCCGGCCGCCGGGCTATCGGCGCCACCCCCGACACAATTCGTGAACCTAAGACCCACCACGCGCCTATAGCAATCGCCAGCCGATATATTCACGACTTCCGTCGGCCAGGCCGGCCGGAACAGGTACCGGCGCCCGCGGGCACACAAATGGCGGGGAGCGCCCGCTCCCCGCCATTGCCATGCCTATGCGCTGAGGCGTACCCTAAGCCCTCGGTCTGTGAGTCTTAGTCCTCGTTCGGATCGGCCTCGGCATCGGCCTGAGTCTGGTGGACCGTGCCCGGTTCGTGGTCCGGCACCGCGTAGATGGTGTACAGCTTCAGCGGCTCGTCACCAATGTTGGTGACGTTGTGCCACACGCCGTCGGGCACGAAGATCGCGTCGTCATCCTCCACGATGCGCTCGAAATTGAGGTCATCCTCCGCGGGACCCATCTGGCATTTGCCCTTGCCCTGCTCGATGCGCAGGAACTGGTCAATGCCGTGGTGGACCTCCAGGCCGATGTCACCACCCACCGGGATGGACATCACGGTCATCTGGAGGTGCTTGCCGGTCCACATGGTGGTGCGGAAGGTGTCGTTATTGAGGGTCTCGCCCTCCATGTCGATCACCCATGGCTTCTTACCCTGATCGTCGTAAACGCCTGCGTACTGCATTGTGCCCTCCTTAAAGGCTTGATTGCTTCCATTATCCCGCAGGCGCCGCTCCCCGGCCGCGCACTTCGCTAGCAAAGTAATTAGGTGAGCCTAAGGCTTCCGCCGCCCGACTTCCCTCACGCCCATGACCCACACCAACGCCACCACCAGCAAAATCGCCCCCGAAAAAGCGTAGGCGAGCAGGTATCCGGAGTGATCGATCATCACCCCGGCGGCGATCGGCCCGAGGATCTGCCCCAGGTCCGAGGACTGCTGGAAGAAGGACACCACCTTCGACCCCGGCCGCTCCCCAATAATGTCGGCAACGGCTCCCTGCTGCGAGGGCTGGATCGCCCCGGACCCGAAGCCTCCCATGAACGACGCCACCAGGATCAGCGCCGCCGAATCCCACACGCCCATGAGCACGGTGAACACGCCCGAGATCGTCAGCCCGGCCACCACCAGGTACTTGCGCCCGTACAGGTCAGACAGGTAGCCGGACCTGGTGAGCGCGAGCCCGTTGCCCGCCGCGAACGCCATGAGCGCGGCGCCCGGCAGCCACGTCGGCGCGCCGGGGATCGCGGCCGCCAGCAGCGGCACCACCGCCACCCGCACCCCGAAGTTCGTCCATCCCTGCGCGAACGCGGTCAGTAGCACGATCTTAAACCGCCGCAGTTGCAGCGCTTCGGCGATCGTCATCGGCTCCGGCGCACGCACGTTTTCTCCGACGACGCCGTCGCCCGGCTCGCGCAACACATCCCCGGCTGCGTCCGCCGCGGCTCCCGCGAGCGCCGCCCGCGCCTCGCCCTCAGACCCGCCAGCCCCTCGCTGCCCTTCCCTCGGGATCAGCACGAACACGATCGTTGCCGCGATCAACAACAGGACCGCGTAGATGGCGAACGGCCAGCGAAACCCGAGCGGTGCGAGCACCCCGCCCACAGCCGGCCCTAGGATCGAACCGAGCAAGAACCCGGAGCCATACGCCGCCGAGGCCCGCCCCCGTGCATGCACCGGCGAAAGCTTGATGATGAGCGACATCGCCGCCACACTGAACATCACCGAGCCAACACCGCCCGCCGCCCGCACTACCAGCAACTGCCAGTAATTCTGCGCCAACGCACTCGCCGCCGAAGACGCTGCCACAATCACGATCCCCACCATGTACATCGACCGCTCGCCGAACCGGGCCGCGAGCGCACCAGACACCGGCGCAAAACTGAGCCGCATGAAAGCGAAGGCGGACACGACAACGGTGGCGAGCGTCGTCGTGACACCAAAGCTCTTTGCGAACTGGGGAAGGACGGGGGCCACAATGCCGTATCCAAGCGAGACGACCACCGCGGCCGCCACCAAAACCCAGATTTCGCGGGGAAGTTGAACGCGCTCACTCACTCCGCCTTTCTACCACCTACCCGGGTAGGGTCAAAGCCCGATGTGAAGACCGCCACCGCGCTGATAGAATAGGGCGGACGCTGAAAGGATATATGGATGCAGCCGTACGAAACCTTCGCTGAACCGCTGACCATCATGGCCGATGGCACAATCAAGCAGCTGAACCCATTTTCTGGGACGGAGGTGTGGACTGTACCTGGGCGCGGCAACCGCCCGCTCGGGATCAAGTATCCGGACCCGCAACCGCTCGACCCGGCACACGACGGCCTCCACTGCGCCTTTTGCACCCAGCGCGTGCTCGAGACCCCGCCGGAAAAGTCACGCCTGATCCGCAAGGGCGACGACGCCGAGATCGTCCAGACCGACTCCGTGGACATGCTGTCGAAGCAGTGGGAGTTTCGGCGGGTGCCGAACCTGTTCGAGATCCTGTCCTTCGACTATTGGGCCGCGAACTACGACTACAAGCTGTCGCCGGCGGCCCAGCGCCGGATGGACCACTACATTGCCGACCCGGCCGGGCGCGCGCACGTCATGCGCGTGCTACGCAACAAGTATTGCTCGAGCATGACCCCGGAAGAGTTTGAGGAGCTACCGGAGGCCGACAAGATCAAGGGCGCCTACTCCTTCTTCGGGGGCGGCCACGACCTCATCCTCAGCCGTCGCCACTTCGTGGACGGGGCGACGGACGACACGCAGCTTGCGGCGTCGGGAACACTGACCCCGCAAGAACACGAGTGGTACATGCGCATGACCGTGGAGGCGATGCGCGACCTGTATGAGACGAACCGGTACGTTCGCTACGTGCAGGTGTTCCAAAACTGGCTCAAGCCCGCAGGCGCGTCCTTCGACCACTTGCACAAGCAGCTCGTGGCGATCGACCAGCGCACGGTCAATGGCCGGATGGAAGTGGCGAAGGTTCGCCGAAATCCGAACCTGTACAACGAGGCCGGGGTCAACTACGCCAGCTACCACAACCTGGTGATCGCGGAGAACAAGCACGCGGTGGCGATCGCAGGCTTCGGCCACCGCTACCCCACGCTGGAGATCTGGTCGAAGTCGCCGCGAATCCAGCCGTGGGAGCACACGCGCGAGGAGCAGCGCGCCATGTCGGACCTGGTCCACGCAATGCACGCCGCCACCGGCGCGCACGTGCCCACCAACGAAGAGTGGTACACGAAGCCCATGGATTCCGACGTCAACATGCCGTGGCGGATCCTCCTCAAGTGGCGCGTGTCCACCCTGGCCGGCTTCGAGGGCGGCTCGAAGATCTACGTCAACACGATCGACCCGTGGACCTTGCGCGACCGCGTGGTCCCCCGTCTGCTCGAACTTCGCGCGGAGGGCAAGCTCGCCGGCGGCATCTCGGTGGCTACCGAATGCTCCTGCGAGGTCAACTGCCTCAAGTACAACCCGACGCTGTAGCCACCGGGGCGCCCGGCGTGGCATGGACCCAGGCTGCACCTGTAGCAGTGGGCCCGGTTCTGCCGAACCGGGCCCACTATTTCTTGCTACCGCGTGCTACCGCCTGCGCGCGTAGCGCAGGAACGTCACACCGAGTGCCATCGCTCCCGCAGCAACGACCATGAGCGGGACGTCTGCGCACCTGTCAGAGGCAGGGGCTTATCCGGCTTGGGTGTCGGCGTGGGAGTGGGCGTCGGGTCAGGCGTCGGGTCAGGCGTCGGGTCCAGCTCGGCCGTGTTCGTCACGATAACCGAGTAGTTCTCGCCAACCTTATCCACAGCCACCTCCGAGGTGAAGTCCTCCACCTCGTCCTCGGCATCCTTCCACACCTTCTTCACGGTGAGCTCGACCGGGGTGAGCACCACGAACTGGGCGGACGTGCGCATGCGCATCTTCGTATGGTCGGCGCGCCCCACGGCCTTGTTCACGACGACGTCTCTCGACTTCGCGTCCTTCAGCTCCGTCTTCACCGTGATGGTCTGGGTGTCGCTGTATGGGAAGTCGGCCTTCGTGACCACGCGGATCGCGGTCGCGTTCTCCTGCACGCCCTTGGTCCACATGTCCGAGGGCTCGCCGGTCTTGCCGTTCACCTTGGCGTTCGGGTCCTCATCGATCGTGAAGGCCTCGGCCGTCGTGCTGTAGACGGTCGCGCCTTCCCCTGCCTCGGCACCCTTCACTACCAGCGTGCCGCTGAACTTCGAGCCCTTGTCGTCGCCGTCGTAGGGCAGCACATCGATGACGTCGGTGACGGTCGACTTCTCCGGGTCCTTTGAGGTCAGATCAATGGTCCAGGTGTTCGCCGCGACACCGTTGGTCAGGGTGTCGACAACCTACTTCTCCACATGCTTCTTGATGGAAGTGTAGCCGGCTCGCGGCACCGTCACCTTGACCTCAGCGCGGCGCGAGTTGCCCTGGCTCGAAGCGACCACGGTGTTGGTGAACACGGCACCTGCCTTGGCGTCCTTCGGCATCGTGGCCTTGTAGTTGATGGTGTACGGGTTGTTCTTGAGCACGTCAATATTAGGCACGACGTCCTCAACCGTCCAGGTCAGCACCTGGCGGCCCTCCGCGTCCTTCGAGACCGTCGGCTCGGTGGCGGCACTACCTTCCACATAGGTCATGCCGGGCGCGAGGGTATCTTCGATCACCACGGTATCGTTCGGCATGTTCGCGATCTCGGACTCAAGGCCAAAGCGGATGGTGTAGTCCGCCTCGTCGCCGGGGCCATATTCAGGCTGAGCGACATCCTTGGCGACCACCGGCAGCGAGCCGACCACGCGTAGCAGGTCACGGCCCGGGCCGGTGTAGGGGTAGCGGACGCCGTCGGTAAGGACGCCGGGCGAAGCGTACTGGGCATCAATCACGTCGCCGTCTTCAAAGGTGGTGCGGTCGTAGTAACGTTTCGCAGGCAGGTCTAACTCCCATCCCGCATCATAGATGCCCGTCCAGGGAACCGATGTCCAAGTCCACACGTCATCGCCGATCTGGACGTCATCGTGAATACGCTGCTCGACCACCAGGTAGAAAAGCGACTGCGGCAGACTCGACAGATAACTATTCTCACGGGAAACACGGACTTTGACGGCTTTCACCGTCGACAGATCAGCGGGCCTTGTATAGGTCCACCCGTCCTTCTCATCCGTACCCTCGTCGCGTCTCGTCTCGACGGTACCGCATTCAAACAGGTTAGGATCTTTGACCTCGCCCGTGTAGTAGAGGATCTTGAGCTCCTCTACCGGATCACCGTAATACACATTCGGCTTGGCATCTACATCGGCCACGACGCGCGCATCCACGAAGTCGACACGCTCCGTATCGGGGTGTTGCACACCCAGGCGTCCGCCGTTGCCTCGGTGCGTTGCGGCACAATGCCAGACACCGACATCACGGTCGCACCCTTGGGCGCCCGCGAAGTATCCGACCAACCGATGCCGGGGTAGGCCTTCGGGTACTGCGAGGCTACCACCCAGGCGCCTGTCCAGTTACCGCGGACGATCGGAGTGCGGTTCTGATTGTTCGACGCGTCCTCAACCGACTCGGAGCCATCTGCAGCGACGTAGGTGGGTGTCGACGCTTTCAGCGTCACATTCGTGTTGTCATTCGCGTTATTACCGCTCCGCACATAGGGCACCTTCACGCGAAGCTCGCCGGCGGCGATCACCGAGTTCGGATAGTTCGGCTTCACCTGCGGCAGGCGCACACCGTTCGAGTCGAAGTAAGGACGATCACCGGAGTAATCGAGGTCCGAGAGCGTCAGGCGGAAGGTATTGGTATCCGGGTCCACCAGTTCGAACTTACAGGTGGGGAAACGCGCGGTCTGATTCGCGGGGAAGCCGTCGGCCGAGTAGGGGTAGCCGGAGTGCACGCGGTCGATCGGAGCACACGCAACATCCTGCAGCGTCACGCGCTCGTTGCGCACACCGTTAATCGTGATGTCGTAGCTGACCTCCGACGGGCCCTTGGAGGACCCCGCCGAGTGCACCAGCGAGAAGGGGAAGTTCAGGTCCTGGAAGTTGGGGTCCACGGCCGTCAACGACGACGGGCCCGCCGTCAAACTTCGCATCCATGATGAAAGGCGCGATGATCGGGATCTCGGGCAGTGTAGCCTCAAGGCCACGGAACTGCGCCTTGGCCTTCACGTTTGATCCTGCCGGGCCGTCCATCTCGACACCCGAGAGGACCATTTGGGCGGTGCCCTGGTCGCGCGTGCCGATGTCGCAGGTCAACGTGCAGGCGTCTTCAGACAGCGCCGACTTACCGGCATCGCCACTCAGACACTGGCTCGGGATCTCGCCAAAATGAGCATTCTCCACTGTCACAACCAGCAGGTTGTCGGTGGTCGGTTCGTTTCCAGGGGCGGGGGCAGAATCGTTGATGTCCATCCACCAGATCATCGACAACACGTCGAGCCCGGAGGTCACCTGTTCCGGTTGGTTTTTCCATTGGACTTCGATTTCGTAGGCCTTCGTGCCGCCAGCGCTCTCTTCCTCGCCGTCGAGCGCGAAGCTCACCCGCGGGAACACCAGGAGCATACTGACCGTGAAGGCAAACAGGGCGAGCACTCATAGACGCACATGCGACTTCAACCAAGCTAGATCCATCACGACGATGACAAGTCCTTCCTTTTCCAACAATCAGAAACGCAAGCACTCATCGGTGACCTCATCGTCTCACCGGGGCAATCCTACAGGCGCTCGCCACGTGCACGAAGCACAAGCCTATTAAACCAAAGACTACCCCCGCGACGTTTCACACTAGCCAAACCGGACCTCACATTCGGCAGTTCCGGCCTAGGAAATCAGCCGGCGGACCGTGTCCGACGCCGGGCTCTCGCGTAGCTCGTCGGCCGTGCCGAGCTGGATGAGGCGGCCGTCCTCCATGACACCGATGAGGTCGGCGACGTTGAAGGCCTCGTCGCGGTCGTGGGTCACGTAGATCGCAGTGGCCCCCACGGCGGACAGGATCTCCCGCAGTTGGGTGGATAGGCGTGTGCGTAGGATGCGGTCGAGCGCGGAGAGCGGCTCGTCGAGCAAAATTAGGTCGGGGCGCGGGGCAAGCGAACGGGCGAGCGCCACGCGCTGGGCTTGGCCACCAGACAGCGTGGAGATCGGGCGGCCGCCATAGTCGGGCAGGCCCACCAGCTCGAGTAGCTCGGCCACGCGCTCGTGCCGCTCGGCCTTAGCCACCTTTTGCACTTCGAGCCCGTAGGCGATGTTGCCCTCAACCGACCGGTGCGGGAAAAGCTGGCCGTCTTGGAACACCATCCCGATGTTACGCAGATGGACCGGCACCCCGGCCAAATCGCGCCCGCCGAGCGACACCTCGCCCGTCGCCGGCTCCAGGCCCGCCACGGCGCGCAGCAACGAGGACTTCCCCGAGCCAGACTCACCCAGCAACGCCAGGATCTGGCCGGTCTGCAGCGTCAGCGACACGCCGTTGACCGCGTGCACCGGCGGCTGATCGTAGGACAGGTCAAGGTTGACGAGTCTCAGCATTCTCTCTCCTTCACTCGCACCTAGAAGGCACTTGCACCTAGAACGCACCCCGGGTGCCGCTTGGCCGCACCAGGTCGGTGACGAACATGATCACGCCCGTGAGCCCTGCCAGGATCACGGACCCGGCTAGCGCCATCCCATAGTTGTCGACGCCCGGCCGGCCCAGCAGCTTCGAAATGAGCACGGGCAGCGTCTGGTAGTCGGGGCTGGCCAGGAAGGATGTGGCCCCGAACTCCCCCAGCGAGATCGCGAACGCGAACCCGAAGGCGATCCCCAGCCCGCGCGCCATGATGGGCAGGTCGATGGTGGCGAGCACGCGCGCCGGGCTCGCGCCCAGCGTGGCGGCGGCCTCCCGCATCCGCGGGTCGATCGCGCGCAGGATCGGCACGAGCGAGCGCACCACCAGCGGCAACGCCACCACGGCCTGGGCTAGCGGCACGATCAGCCCGGTCGGCACGGACTGCACGCGCCCCCAGGTGACGAGGAAGCCAAAGCCCACGGTCACGGCCGAGATCCCGAGCGGCAGGAGCACGACGCCGTCCAGCACCCGCTGCCCCGTACGGACGAGGCGCGTGCGAGGCCGGCGTGACAGCGCGAAGGCGAGGATCACGCCGACCACCAGCGACAGCGTCGCCGCATCGAGCGCAATTTTCACCGAGTGGTCGAGCGCGTCAAGAATAGAGGTGCCACCGGCGAAGCCGGCGCCGGGCTGAGCCAACACCCGGTAGTTGTGCAGGGACCACTGGCCCTGCGAGCGCAACGACCCGGCCAACAAGCCCAGCAGCGGCGCCGCCAGGAAAACCAACACGGCCGCGGTCACCACCATCGCCGGAATGGCCGCGCGCGTGGGCCGCTTCGCCGGCCGTTGCGTCACGTCCAACGCGCGCTCCGTCCGCGCCGACAGCGCAGTGGACACGATCAGCGCCACCACCACAATCACCAGCTGCAACACGGATAGAACGGCCGCGTGCCCCAGGTCGAGGTAGGCGGTGGACTGGACGTAGATCTCCGACTCCAACGTGCCGTACCCGGGCCGGCCCAGGGTCTGGACGATACCGAAACTCGTGGAGCAAAACAGGAAGACGAGCCCACCACCCGCCGCGATCGACGGCCCAAGCTGTGGGAGCGTCACCGTGAAGAATGCGCGCGCAGGGCTCGCGCCGAGGGTGCGGGCGGCGTCGGTGAGATCGGCGATCCCCGCCCACATCGACCCCACCGTCCGCACCACCACGGCGTAATTGAAGAAGACCATCGCGGCCACCACGGCCGCCGTCGTCTGGCCAAGCCCAAGAAAGCCGAGCGGGCCGGCGTCGTCGAGCAGCGCACGGAAGGCCACGCCCACCACCACGGTCGGCAGCGCGAAGGGAGCCGTGGCGAACGCGCGCGCCACCCGCGCCCCCGGGATCTTCAGCCGGTAGAGCACGTAGGCGCCCGGCACGCCCAACACCACGGAGATCGCGGTAGCCGCGAGCGCCATGCCGAGCGTCTGCCCGACAATCCGCCACGTCCGCCCCTGGCCGAGGACCTCGCCAAACATGGCCACGTCTCCCAGGCCCATGCTGAGAATGCGCCCCACGGGCCAGAGGAAAAAGAGGATGAGGAAGAGCGCTGGCACTGCCAGCGCTGCACCCCACCCCAGGTGGGCGACTCTTCCTCTCACGCGTTAGCGGCCTTCGCGCAACGCAGACCATTCCTTCTGCCAGGTCTCACGGTTCTCCGCCACTTTCTTCGGGTCGGGCGTGAGCGAGTTCGCGGGGCGCTGGGCGTAGGTCTCCCACTCGGCCGGCAAGGCGACGTCGGCCACGGGGTACATGTACATCGTCTCCGGGATCTCGGACTGGACCTGTTCGGAGAGCATGAAGTCGATGAACTTCTCTGCGCCCTCGGCATTCTTCGCGCCCTTCACGACGCCGGCGTACTCGGTCTGCGCCACGCAGGTGCCGGGCACGTTGACGAAGGCGCCCTCACCGTAAGCGGGCGAAGAGGCGTAGGACAGCACGAGCGGGAAGGCACCCTTGCCGTCGGCAGCGGAGAAGTCGGTGTAGAAGGCGTCCGACCAGGAGTCAACCACCTTGGTGCCGTTGTCGAGTAGGTCGGTCCAGTACTGCTTCCAGTCATTGCCCGCCTCCTCGATCGTGCCCACGAGGAACGCCAGGCCCGGGCTAGAGGTGACCGGGTTCGTCACCACCAGCAGGTCCTTGTACTCCGGCTTGGTCAGGTCCGCGAACGACGTCGGCAGCTCCAGTCCGTGCTCCTCGAAGTAGGCCGCGTCCGCATTGAGGCAGACGTCGCCGTAGTCGATCGCGGTGAAGTCGCCAATGCGGCGGTCCGCGCCCGGGTCCGAGGCCGGGGTATACGGCGCGATGACGCCCGCGTCCAGCGCGCTCTGCGCGGAGAAGTTATCGATGCCGAACACGGCGTCGACAGTGGGGTTGTCCTTGTTGAGGATGAGCTGGTTGAGCACCATGCCGGCGTCACCGGGGGCGGTGGTCTTCAGCGTCATGCCCGTCTCCTTCTCGAAGGCCGCCTTGGCCTCGTCGGAGATCGAGAACGAGTCGTGGGTGAGCACGGTGACCGTGTCGCCCGTCGTCTTTGCCTGGTCAACGGCCGAGCATGCGGCCATCGTCGCGGTGAGCGTGGCGCCAAGCGCCACAACGAAAAGGCTCTTCGTCTTCATTTTTCCTCCCATGTGTTCGGGAGGGCCCGGGCGCACCCGGGGAGAGCTCGACTTCCTTCGCCGGTGCTAACCGGAGCAGGTTCGAGGGTCTGCGTTTCCGCACTCTCAGCGCATGTGCGCTCCCCTGTCGTACGCCTTACCGTACCAAATCGCCCACGACGACGTCGACCACGCCCGCGCCGCCCCCGCGGGCGCCTGCTATCGCAAATGCGGCACTAAACTGACAGATGCGGCACTAAATAACGGTAAAGTAGTGCCGCATCTTGCCGAGTAGTGGCGCATCTTGCCGAGTAGTGCAGCATCTGCGTCCGAAGGCCCGAGAGGGCGAGGGCGCGAGAAGGGGAACGTTACGCCCCGTACCACTCCGCGGCTTTGCGCTTGAGCGCAGTGGACACCACGGCCGACACCACGGCGGTGACGGCGGTGAAGACCACGACGTCGCGCATCGGCATCTGCATCATCTCCGCCTCGTCAGTGGGACGCTGCTTGCCCAGTCCCTTCTCCCACACCTGGTTGACCACCAAGTTCGACGCCGCGCCGGCCGCGCCAGCGATTCCGACCGTGATCAGTTTCCAGCCGATGTTCATTGTTCCTCCAAAAACCTAGTTGGTCTCATCTTAGTCTCTGGCCAGCGCGTTCGCCCGGGCAGGCGGAATTGTCTGCGGCCAGGACCATTCCAGCCACCAGATCCTGCGGTCAGATCCGGCAGCCAGATCCGTCGGGCGGCGGACTCAGCCGTGGTCGTCGCCAACAGTCATGTCCTCGCCGAGCTCGTCGATGATCAGCGCGCTCTTGTCGATCCGGTCCGTGCGATACCCCGCCCGCGACATCATGTGCGCCGAGATCGGCGCCGTAATCAGCTGGAAGCCGATCACCAGCATCATCGTCCACGTCATGGTCGCACTGCGCACGATGAGCGAGACCCCCACCATCAGCATGATGAGCGAGAACGTCTGCGGCTTGGTGGCCACGTGCTGGATCGCCAGCAGGTCGCGGAAGCGGAACACTCCGATCGCGGCGATGAGGGTAAACAGTGAGCCTGTGACGATGAGAGTGATCCCCACCCAGTCGGCGATTTGTGCCCAGTTCACGGCTGCCTCCCCTCTTCGACGACGCCCGAGCCGTCAGCCGCGCCATTTCGCCCAGTAGCGCCCTGCGCGACGTCATTCAGCCCACCGACGCCGCTCGGCCCAGCCACGCCGCTCTGCCCGGGGGCGTTCGGGGCGGCACCCCGCCGGGCGTCGTCGCGGCGCTCGGGGTAGCGCTTGGCCACCCCGGGGGTGATGAAGCGGGCGAGCGTGGTCGAGCCGACGAAGCCGACCAGGGCCAGGGCCACGAACAGGGCGAGTAGGTCCTCGCGGCGGGTGAGCGCGGCGAGAAGGGCCACCGCGCCGATGACCACCGAGGTCATGACGTCAAGCGCCACCATCCGCTCCAGGGCCGTGGGCCCGCGGAAGATCCGCATGAGCACCAGCAGCGACGCGATAAATAGCAGCGCCATGCAGAATCCGAGAACGTACGTCATGAGCTCCCCTCCCGGACCTCGCGCGGCTCACCCGTGGCCGGCGCGTAGGGGACGGGCAGGCGCCCGTAGCGGCGGGTGGGGCCGGGCACGTAGCCGGCGTCGACAAGCTCGTCGTGCGAAGCGAAAGCCCGCAGCACCCGTTCCTCGAGCTCGAGCACGGTGCGGTGCACGCCCTCCACACCGCCAGCCAGCTCGGTGTCGAACACGTGGACGTAGAGCGTGCCGCTCACGCGGTGCGCCTCGACCACCACAGAACCCGGCACTAGCGCCGTCATGCCGGCGATCGTGGCGAGGTAGACGTCGGAGTGGGAGCGCAGGTGGACGCGAATGATCGCGGCCTGCGGGTGCTTGCCGCGCAGGATGAACGCGGCGATCTGCGCGGAGGAAATGACGATGTCGATGAGGAAGCGCGCGACCAGCACGACGACGGCGATGGGCCGTGACCGCCCGTCGAACGGCGTGTAGGGGAAGGGCGCAACGGTGGTGATCCCGAGCGCCACAATGAGGCCGGCCAGTACGTTGCCCGCCGAGAACTCGCCCCACAGCAACACCCACACCGCAGTCAGCCAGGCGAGCATGCCCACCGAGGCATGCGGGAAGCGGCCAGGGCGGCGGGCGACGCGGTAAATGGCGCGCGCGGATGGCGTGTAGTCGTTAGCCACGACGACCTCCTTCCTCGGTGCTCGCGGGCGCGGGCTGCCTCACGGCTTCGGGAACCTTCGACTCCCCGCTGCCGCGCCCGCCCTCGGGCAGGACGGCCACGATGTAGGGCGAGCGGGCCTTGAGCTCGGTGGCGGCGCCTTCGGTGAAGTTGTAGATCGGGCCGGCGAAGAAGGAGATGATGAGCGAGAACGTCACGAGCGCGCCGGCGGCGCCGGTCATCCCCCACGGGATCGGCTTGGCGGAGAGCGGTTCGGGGGCGGTCTGCCAGAAGGCCATGTTCCACGCGCGCGACACGGCGTAGAGGGTGAGCAGCGAGCAGACGATGCCCGTGATGATGAGCCCCCAGTCGATGATCGCGCCGCGGTCGACGGAGGCCTGAATGAGCCCCACCTTGCCGAAGAATCCCGACCCCGGCGGGATGCCCGCCAGGTTCAGGGCCGGCACGATGTAGAGCGCGGAGATGATCGGGGAGAGCTTGGCAAGCGAGCCGAGGCGGATGAGCGAGGTGGTGCCGCCGCGTCGTTCGACCAGGCCCACCACCAGGAACAGGGCGGTCTGGACGGTGATGTGGTGGACGGCGTAGTAGATCGTGGCGCCCAGCCCGTGCACGGAGTACAGCGAGATGCCCCAGATCATGAAGCCGATGTGGGACACGAGGGTGAAGGACAACAGGCGCTTGATGTCCTGCTGGGCCACCGCGCCGAGGATGCCCATGAGCATCGTGAGGATCGCGACGACGCCGATCACCAGCGTGAGCCGGTTGTAGGGGAAGAGGAGGGTCTGGGTGCGGATGATCGCATACACGCCCACCTTCGTGAGCAGGCCGGCGAACACGGCGGTGACAGGCGCGGGGGCGGTGGGGTAGGAGTCGGGCAGCCAAGCCGACAGCGGAAAGACCGCCGCCTTGATACCGAAACCGACCAGCAGCATCACCTGGATCGCGATCCGTACGCCCGGGTCGATCTCGGGTAGGCGCAGCGCCAGCTGGGCGAGGTTGACCGTGCCCGCCGCGGCGTACGTCATCGCGATGGCAATGAGGAAGACCACCGAAGAAATGAGCGAGACCACCACGTACACCGTGCCTGAACGGATGCGGTCGCGCGTACCGCCCAGGGTGATGAGCACAAACGATGCCGTCAGTAGCAGCTCGAATCCCACGTAAATGTTGAACAGGTCCCCGCTGAGGAACGCGTTCGACACGCCCGCCGAGAGCAGGAGAAAGGCGGGGTGATAGACCGCGATGGGGGCGGCGTCGTCGCCGTCGGCCGCGCCCTGGGCCAGCGAATACAGCAGAACCGTGAGCGTGACCGTGACCGAGGTGAAGAGCATGATGGCGCTCAGGCGGTCGGCCACCAGCGAGATGCCGACGGGGGCCGCCCAGTTCGCGACGTCGAGCACAACCGGGCCCGACGCGGACATCACCAGTAGCGTGCCTGCGACCAGCCACACGATGCCAAGGATGCCGGCCGAGAGGATGCCCTGGAGGCGGCGCACAGAGGCAAACGCCAACGACAGGCCCGCGCCGAACAACGGCAGCACCACGGGCAGGGCCACGAGGAAGTCCCAGGTCATGAGCGCCTCCCCTCGTGAGGGCCGGGGTGGGCCGCGGGGGCGGCGTCGACGACGGCCGGGCCAGGCTCGTCGGGAGAGGCCGGGTCGTCGTCGGTCTCGTCGCGGATGTCGGGGGCGTCGAGCTCGAGGTCGGCGGGCTTGTCGGTGCGGGCCTCGAACTTGGCGTCCTCGGTGCGGTCGGCGATGCGGCGATCCTCGAGGTCGTCTTGGACCTCGTCGGAGGCGTTGAGCTGCCAGGAGCGGTAAGCGAGCGCGAGGAGGAAGCCGGTGAGGGCAAGGGAGATGACGATCGCGGTGAGCATCATGGCTTGGACCAGCGGGTCGGCCATGTCTTCTTGCGCGGCCTCCCCCACCATGGCCGGCGCGCCAGAGGGGCCGCCCGCGATGAGCATGAGGATATTGACCCCGTTGGTGAGGGCCGCGAGGCCCAGCACGATGCGCGACAGGGAGCGCTCAAGCACCAGATAAATACCGACGGCGACGAGCACGCCGGACACTATCGCGAGCGCAAGGGAGGAACTCATCGGGTTTCCTCCCGTCCGGTCAGGGCCGTGGAGGTGGTGGCCGGGTCGGAAGCGATGGTGGTCAGGCCCGTGGTGTCGATGTCGAACTCGCTCTCTGTGTGGGGCGGGTGTGCGGGGCCAGGCGCCGGGGCATACTGGGCCACAGCAGATTGGGCTGGGCCGGCCGTGGTGGGCTGGGCCGCGGGTGCCACTACCGGCGCACCCGCGGGAATCGGCGCGTCGGGCGCAACGCCTGGGACGGCGTCGTAGGAGCGGGCCTGCTCCGCGTCGGAGGTGTCCCGGCGGGAATCGGCGGAGGGGCGTAGCTGGTAGTGCGGCTCGTCGGCGGCTTCGACCTCGCCGTGGCGGTCGATTTCGGCGCCGAGGGAGCGCAAGACGTCGAGCACGAGGCCGACCACCACCAGGTAGACGCCGATGTCGAAGAAGATCGCGGTGGCGATTTTGACGTCACCGAAACCCCAGAGCATCAGCTCGATCTTCGCCGACTGTAGGATCGTGCCGCCGAGCGCCACTGGCACCAGCGCGGCCACGCCGGCGGTGGCTAGGCCCGCGCCCATGAGGTGACCCGGGTGGAGGGGGACGGCCGCGCCCAGCTCGTAGCGCCCGCCCGCCACGTAGCGCAGCACCAGCGCGATGCCCGCGAGCAGGCCGCCCGCGAATCCGCCGCCGGGGGCGTTGTGGCCTGCGAAGAGGAAGAAGACCGACACGGCCACGATCGTGTGGAAGACCAGGCGCGTGCCCACCTCTAAGATCACCGAGCGGCGCCCGAAGGGCACCTGGTCCGTGCCGACCAGCCAACGCCGGTTGCGGGCCGGCGCCACCACCGACGACTCGATCACTCGTGCCCGGGTCCGGCGCCAGGTGGGGCCGGCGTCGTCGCGCGCGGGGGCGATGAGCTGGCCGGCCACGTTCGTGCGCGGAGCTTGGAGGTTGCGGAAGCGGTCGATGCGCCCGCCGCGGTCGCGGATAAAGAGGAGGGAGGAAATGCCGATCGCGCAGGCCACTACCACGGCGATCTCGCTGAAGGTGTCCCACGCGCGGATGTCCACAAGCGTCACGTTGACGATGTTTTTGCCGTACCCGTATGTGTAGGCCTCGTCGTGGAAGTTTACCGAGATCGGGGTGTGGATGCGGGCGCCGGCGGCGACGACGCCGAGGACCGCCGTCATCGCGCCGAACGCGGTGGCCACGATGATGCGCCACGTGCGCGAAAAGCGCAGCGGGCGGTGGGAGAAATAAGCGGGCAGTCGGCGCAACACGAGGATGAACACCACCAACGACATGGTCTCCACCAGCACCTGGGTAAGCGCAAGATCCGGCGCGCCGTAGAGCTCGTAGAGGAGGGCCACCCCGTAGCCCGACGCGCCGATCAGCAGCACGGCCTTCATGCGGTGGCGGGCGCGGGCGCCGAGGATCGCGGCCACGATTGTCACGACGCCGACCAGGGCCTGGGACACCGAGTCGTACGGGCGCAAGCTGATGCTTCCCTGCCAGTCGCCCACACTGAAGGCGAGCAGGACCGCGAAAGCGGTGAAGGTGAAGATCGTGGAAAGGTAAGCCGGGAGCGAGCCACGCTGGGTGAAGGCCGTGACCGAGCCCGACAGGTCCTCCAGGCCGGAAACGATCCTGTGGTAGACCCGGTCGGCTGAGACGGGGAAGTCGTGGGCGCGAAGGCTCGGCTCGATCGTGGTGCGCGCAGCAAACAGCACGACGCCGGCCGCGAGGATCACGGTCGTGACCAGGAACGGCGCGCCGATCCCCGGCCAGGACGCGAGGTGGCCCGAATCTCCCGGGAGGGCGCGGACGTAGGGCTGGAAGACGGCGTCGAGAAGCCCGCCCGCCAGGCCGAAAACGAGGCCGGCGAGGGAGAGGACCACGATGGGCGCGGTAAGCATGGGCGAGCGGCGCTTGACCGGGGTGCGGGCGCCGGGCTTGTCCGCGAAGGCGCCCCACCAGAAGCGCAGGGTGTAGGCGACCGTGAAGATCGAGCCGGCGGCGATCGCGAGCCAGGTGAGGGTATCGGCAGTGGTGCCGCCGATGAGCGCGTGGAGGGCGGCCTCCTTCGCCACGAAGCCCGCGAACCCGGGCACGCCCGCCATCGACAGGCCCGCGAGCGCGGCGGCCGACGCCGTGACCGGCATCTGGCGGCCGACCCCGGAGAGCTCGCGAAGGTCGCGGGTGCCGGTGGCCCAGTCGACCTGGCCGACCGCGAGGAAGAGCGTGGACTTGAACATCGCGTGGGCGACCAGCATGCCGAGACCCGCGAGCAGCATCGCCGGGGTGCCGTAGCCGACCATGAGGAGGATGAGGCCCAGCTGGGAGACAGTGCCGAAGGCGAGGACGAGCTTGAGGTCGTACTGCTTGAGCGCGCGGTAGCCGCCGAGGACCAGGGTGGCGATCCCGCCGGCAAGGATCATGTAGCGCCAGGCCGCGAGGTCGGAGAAGCCGGGGGCAAGGCGGGCCACCAGGTAGACGCCGGCCTTCACCATCGCCGCCGCGTGCAGGTAGGCGGAGGTGGGCGTGGGGGCGGCCATCGCGGCGGGAAGCCAGAAGTGGAAGGGGATGATCGCGGATTTGGCCATCGCGCCGATGAGGACTGCCGCGACGGCGACGACGATGACGGCGTGCGGGGTCGACTCCGCGCCGATCGCCGCGACGCCGAGGGTGCCACTGCTGGCGGAGGCCACCAGCTCCGAGATCACATACGAGCCGCCCGGGATGTTACCCAGCGTGATGAGGCCAGCGAGCATGGCGAGGCCGCCCGCAGTGGTCACAATGAACGCCTGCATCGCGGCGCGGCGCGATGCCTGCTTGTCGAACTGGAAGCCAATGAGGAGGAAGGAGAAGACCGAGGTCAGCTCCCAGAAAAGGTAAAGGGCAAGCGTGTTGTCGGTGGTGACCAGGCCCAGCATCGCGCCCGCAAACGCCACGAAGACCCCCGCGAAACGGCCCATGCCGTGGGCCGAGGCGGAAAAATAGCGGGCGCAATAGAAAAGGACGGCTGTACCCACGCCCGTGACGATCAGGGACATCATCCACGAGAGGTGATCGAGGCGGAAGGTCAACTCCAGGCTCACTTGCGGCACCCACGCGTAATTCTCCGACGGGAAGTCACCGCGCATCACCGCCGGGCCCTGGGCGGCAAGGTAGACGAAAGAGAGCGCCGGAATCGCCGCGAGGTACACGTAGCCGCGTCGGCCCGCCTTCATGATCGCGGGCGCCGCGAGCGCACCCATCGCGAAAGCGGCCAACAAAATCAGCATACGTCTCCCCAGACCATGGCAACGAACAGGTGCTTTTCTCCCCTACTAATCCTAGAGAAAGAAATAAGAAATGTCGCGGTGCAGCCTGAGAGCAAAGCCGGAGTAGGGATGTGGGCAGCGGGTGCGGGCGGGCGTGAGCCCGCCCGCCGGTGCAGCAGGCCCGCTCTTGGGCTGGCCTTAAAAGTTGTGGTCCGAGACGTCGATCCTGTGGAAATTCAGGTCCGAGCGGGAGGCAGTCGGGCCGCGCTGGCCCTGGTAACGCGAGCCCCTCGCCCCTTGACCGTAGGGAGCCTCCGCCGCCGACGACAGCTGGAAGAAACAGAACTGCCCCACCTTCATCCCCGGCAGCAACATGATCGGCATGGTCGCCGTGTTCGACAGCTCCAGTGTCACGTGACCGGAAAAGCCCGGGTCGATGAACCCCGCCGTCGAGTGCGTCAGCAACCCGAGTCGCCCCAAACTCGACTTGCCCTCGAGCCGGGCGGCGACGTCGTCGGCAAGCGTGATCTGCTCGTAGGTGGAGCCGAGCACGAACTCGCCCGGATGCAGGACCAGGCTGCTGTCCGCCGAGACTTCCACCAGGCGCGTGAGCTCCGGCTGCGCTTGCGACGGGTCGATCATGGGGTACTTGTGGTTGTCGAAGAGGCGGAAGAAGCGGTCCAGGTGGATGTCCACCGACGACGGCTGAACCATCTCCGGATCCCACGGGTCGATGGCGATCCGCCCGTCAGCGACGTAGGCCCGGATGTCACGATCAGAAAGAAGCATGTCCCAATTCTTTCACGGCCCGCGGTGGCGGGCGGCGGATTTCACCAAGTGGGTGGGCGCGGACTTGGGGCGGGCGACGGTCTGCGGTCCAGGATCGGCCCGTGCGGCGGTAGCAACGCGACCGGAGGGCTTGGAGGCGGAGACGGGGATGGGCCGATTGGCGTCGGAGGCGATGGATGGATAAGATGGGGTCACCCTCGCGGGCGTAGTTCATCGGTAGAATGGCAGCTTCCCAAGCTGCAGAGGCGGGTTCGATTCCCGTCGCCCGCTCCACTATGACGTCGAAAATGATAAGTAGGCGTTTGCGTTAGCGGGTATGCCCCAAGGGGGTCAAGAAAATCCCTTCCGTTAGCGAGTGTATAGCGCGTTAGCTCTGACTTGCGGAAATACTACTGACCCTGCCTTTTTCCTGTTGAGCGCAATGGCGTTTGAAATGTTTCTCTGAATGTGGAGTGTTCTACTTAATTCATCCTAGTGTTCATGTACACTATAAACACTAGGAGGTGTTCGTGGATATCATCGTTAGTAATGCAAGTTCTGATCCGATTTACGCTCAGATTAAGAATCAGCTCAAGGCGGCAATAATCAACGATCAGGTAGCGCCCGGCGACAAGCTGCCGTCGATCCGGCGTTTGGCATCACAGCTTCGCGTGTCAGTGATTACTACTAAGCGTGCCTATGACGAGCTAGAGCTAGAGGGTTTCATTGATTCCGTACAGGGGCGAGGTAGCTTTGTTGCTTCTAAAAACACTGAATTGCTCAAGGAAGAGCAGCGTAAAAAAGTCGAGGACTATTTGAAATCCGCCCTCGCCTCGGCTCGGGTTGCTGGCTTGTCTGTTTCTGATCTGAAAGAGCTGATTGATTTATTAGGAGGATCCGATGAATGTGATTGAAACCAACGGACTAGTGAAAAAGTATCCGGGATTCACGCTCGGTCCGCTCAACCTTGAAGTTCCCCAGGGGGCAATCGTGGGTTTCGTGGGCGAGAACGGTGCCGGTAAATCCACTACGCTGCGTTTGATTTTAGGTCTTGCTCACCCCGATGCCGGGACAATAAACCTGTTGGGGCAGCCTGCAGGTGCAGATCACCCACAAGCGCATGAACGAGTGGGGGTAGTATTTGACGATATTAGCCTGCCAGATAGTTTTACTGTTAAGAATGCTGGCGAGTTCGGCAAGCGCCTGTACAAGAGTTGGGATGCGCAAACATACGCTAGTTACCAGCAGCGTTTTCGTCTTACTTCGTCTAAGCGAGTTGGTGAACTCTCTCGCGGTATGCGGATGAAGCTGGGACTAGCGATGGCACTTTCCCATGCAGCAGATTTACTGATTTTTGATGAGGCCACCAGTGGTTTAGATCCGGTGATTCGTGATCAGGTGCTTGATATTATGCTCGAATTTATCGAAGATCCGACCCACTCGATTCTATTTTCCTCCCACATCGTTTCCGATATTGAAAAAGCCGCCGACTACGTTGCTTTCATCCGTGAGGGCAAGTTGAAGTTCATGGAACAAAAAGACGAGCTCTTAGATTCTTGGCGAATCGTAGCGTTGACCAATGAGCAGGCAAACCAGCTTGATTCCACGCAAGTGTTAGGGCGTCGCCGTCATGATTTTGGTCAAGAAGTAATCGTCCGCACCGGGGCAGTTCCTGCTGGTGTGCAAGCTGGTAGACCCACGATTGAGGACATCATGGTCTACACGATTAAAGGAGAAGATCAGTGAGAGCTGCATTTTATAAAGACCTTATTGCCAATCGTACATATATAGCTGTTCTAGCTCTGGTGCTCGTTGCGATCAGCGCTGTGGGGATTTATGCAAACCAGTTGATCATCTTTCCGTTTATTTTTGGCATGATTGGGATGCTTTATTTTACGGCCACCTTTGCTCGTGATGCTGAATCCAAGGTGAACCGAACGATTCTTGCCGGACCTATCAGTAGAAACGAACTCGTTAATTTAAATTTTCTGATTACACTCGCTCTTGGGATAGTGGCTTTCGCGGTTACAGGTGTTCTTGCCTATTTAATGGTTGAGATGCCTTGGAAAAATACCGTTTTGGTGGCCAGCTGTGCCTTTGCGGTCACTTTGCTTTTAACCATTATTCAGCTACCGCTGTTTTACAAATTCGGTCCAGAAAAAGCCAAGCTTTTTCTGGTCGCCGTATTCATCGTGGTATTCGCCGGATCGTCCTTTGTTGGTTCCAACAAACAAGCAATCTTCCAATGGGTAGCAAAAGCCATAACCCTACCCCCACTCACAAACGCAGGAATACTACTGACCGTGACGATCGTACTTACCGCAGTATCCCTATGGATAAGTCGAAAGATCATGGCAGGCAAAGAATTCTAAGTTAGTAGAGCCCGGTTTTGCATCCAATGTTAGCGCCCTGCGTTCTTTTCAAAGCCCCACCGTTATTTCTTTCCCGGTTCTGAAAATGAACCGGATCGTATCCTCGTCTACGATGGCGTGGTCGATGAGTGCGCTCCATTGTGCGGGGTGAAACTCGCTCACCGGTTCCCCTGCCAGATCATTCAGGGTTGTGGTGATGGCGGCGTGCTTGGCGGTGTCCGCTGCAATATCTGCCTCTAGGCTCGCTTTGCGTGCGAGCGTCTTACGGTAGGCAGTATCGAGCTCTGTGTACTTGTTTTGGTAGGCGTCCTGGTCGAGTGCGTGGCGTTGATTTTCCGCTATCAATGCCTCGATTTGCTCGGTCAGCTCCACGATTTTCGCCTGGCAGGCGGCGGCTTGTTCTTCCAAACGGCTCGTATCGAACATATCGCCAAGTATCTGCGGTAGGTGGCTTTCGTACCGGTGGCGAGCGATCAGTTGGTTGAGCGCTTGGACGAAAGAATCCTTGATCTGCTCGTCTTTCACCGTCGCGCTGCTGCAGGGATGTTCGTCTGTGTATTTGTGGTTGCATTGCCAGACTGTGTACTTGTATTTCGTGTTCGACGCCCACGTTTTACGCCCATACCACGCCCCACACCGAGCACATTTCAGCCGGGTGGAGAACAAGCCGACCTTCGCTGAAGAAATGTTGCCATGTCTGGTGGCGAGCTCGTATTGCACCTGATCCCAAATACGCGGTTCGATGATCGGCTCGTGATTACCTGATACATAGTATTGGGGTACTTCACCTTCGTTGACTTTCATCTTCTTAGTAAGGAAATCGATGGTGAACGTCTTTTGAAGCAGGGCGTCGCCTTTGTATTTTTCGTTGGACAGGATGGAGCGCACTGTCGAGGTTGACCACACTTCTTTCCCACGCGGGGTGAGAATCTTGCGGGCAGCGAGCTCGGTTTTAATCTCACTGATCGCCATCCCGTCAAGGAACAGCTGGTAGATCAGCCGGACGGTTGGTGCCTGCGTCTCATCGATGACGAGGCTGCCACCCTCGCCTTTCTTGTATCCGAGTAGGGATTTGTAGGGCACCATGATTTTTCCATCGGCAAAACGCTTCCTATGTCCCCAGGTGACGTTCTCGGAGATCGAGCGGGATTCTTCTTGCGCCAGACTCGACATGATCGTGATGAGTAATTCGCCTTTGGCGTCGAAGGTGTAAATATTTTCCTTTTCGAAGTACACCTCCACTCCCACTTCTTTGAGTTTCCTGACTGTGGTCAAGGAGTCGACCGTGTTGCGTGCGAACCGGGAGACGCTTTTGGTGAGGATCAGATCGATTTTGCCTGCCAGGGCGTCATCGATCATGGTTTGGAAACCTTCGCGACGTTTCATAGAGGTGCCAGAGATGCCCTCATCGGAATACATTCCTGCTAACTGCCAATCATTACGTGAGCGAATATAGGTGGTGTAGTAGTCGATTTGCGCCTCATACGAGGAGGTTTGTTCTTCCATCTCGGTAGAGACGCGAGCGTAGGCGGCGACCCGTCTGCGTGCCGGTGCGCCAGATGAGGCTGCGGCAGATCGAAGCTTCTTTGTTGCGGGTATCGCGGTGACGGTGCGGTTCATGCCAGCCTCCCCTCACTGGTTAACCCCACTGGTGTCATGGTTCCATCCGCGAGGTGGAAGGTGAGCTGATGCTCGAAGGCCTCGATCATCACGATCTGCTCGCCAACCTGGACGGGGTCGAAACCCTGGGTGCCGAGCATGTCTGCGCAGGCTTGTTCGAGGAGTGTTTCGCGCAGGTTGTGCCCCCTACAGGGGTTGCCGTTCCCGGTGCAGGCACTCCAGCAGCGCCAGAACTTGTATGAGGTTCCAGACTTGTAGGTGCGGGTTTTGCGTTGATAGTTCTTCCCGCACGCCGCGCAGCAGATCCGCCCAGTGAATACGCCCGTGTTCTTTGACGGGGTGGCAGCCGGGCCCGCCTCACGCCTGTGCGCGATTTCTGCTTGCACCGTGTCAAACATCGCCTGATCAATGATCGCTGGGAGGGCTTGCTCGACCCAGTATCGCGGCATCTCCCCGTCGTTGAAGGAGCGTGTGGGTGCTTGGATTGTGGGGCGGTACATTTTCTGTAGCATTTGGCAGCCCTTGTACCGCTCGTTTTCGAGCATGCGACGAAACACGGATCCGTAGAACCGTCCCCCTCCTCGAGAGCGTTTACCTTCAGCATTGAGCATCGTCGCGGTTTTCTCCGGGCTGATCCCATCGAGATAATTGGCAAACAGTAAGCGCACGATCTTGGCTTCTTCTTCGACGATCGTGAACTGGCCGTCTGCCCATTGGTATCCATAGACAACGAAGGAGTTCGTGCCACCGCTCTTGTATCGGTTCCGGATTGCCCATTTCACGTTCTGGGATAGTGAGCGTGATTCTTCTTGGGCGAACGAGGCCAGCAAGGTTAACAGCAGTTCCCCGTCAGCGCTAAGCGTGTCGATGCGTTCGCGTTCGAATCGCACGGCCACGCCCAGGTCTTTGAGCTCACGGACCGTAGCGAGCAGGTCGATTGTGTTGCGGGCCAGGCGTGAGATTGATTTACACAACACAATATCGACACCCCCACTCCTGGCTGTGTCCATCAGGTCGGCCAGGCCTTGCCGGGATTTTGTTGACGTGCCAGTAATACCCTCATCGGTGAACACGCCCGCATAGGCCCATCCGGGTGTGGACTGGATCAGGCGCGAATAATACGACACTTGCGCCGATAGGGATGCTAACTGCTCGACGGCGTTGGTTGAGACCCTCGCGTATGCCGCCACGTTGACCAGTTTCGGGGCAGGCTGCCGCATCGGTGTCACCACACTGATGTGTGCCACGTTTTCTCCTTTCGCGTTAGGTCTATACACGCTCTAAAGGCGGTGTTTATCCAGTCGTTTCGCCCACAATCTGTGGTTGATAGATCGGCGTCCACGCCTTCCATAACAACCGGTGAGCACGCTGATACTCTGCGGGTGTGAGCACGCCCCGCCCCGCCAGCACGCTCAACGTGTGAGAGTCCGTGATGAAGGCGAGTTCTCGGGCGAACACGTCAGGTTGGGCCAGTTGATCAACAGGAGCGGCGAGCGTGTTCATGGTCGTCCGCCACGCGTGCCGAAGCGAGCACGTACATAGCAGGCGTGACAGCAAAACTTTTGACCTGGTTTGTCCACGATCGCGAAGCGGCGTCCGCAGTGCGTACAGGTCTGCTCGCGCACAGGCTCGGTTTTCTGTCGATGCCGCCACGCTTTATGCCTGCAGGCGGGCGAGCAAAACCGAGCCCGAGCCCCTCCCTGTATAGGGCTGGCACACCAGTGGCATACCTGCCAGGCCATCACCGGAGCGGCGTCAAGGTTTCGGGTTGTGCAGTACGAGCGGACCTGGTCACGAGTCAGGGCGCAAAACTCGGCAATCGCTTTATACCCCCAGCCCGCCGTGCGCAGGTTGCGGATACGTTGTTCATCAAGATCATTCACAGTGGGGTCACTCCCTTCACCTCACTGCCGACAAACCCCCGATTGTTAAATCCATCCATGAAACGACGAAAAGCCCCGCCACCACCCATGACGGGTAGCAGCGGGGCTAAGTTTCGCCGGAGCAACGTGGGGTTAGTAGCCGAGCTTGGCATTCACGCGCGCCTGAACAGCGGCGTAGAGGTTGCCCAAGCGGCGCTTACGCTCCTCACCATTGCCATAGTCGCCACGGATCACGGCGTCGGCAAGCGCGTCGATGTTGGGCCCTGCTGGCTTCGTCGGCGTGTTGCCAGAGAGCTTCTCGTTCACTCGCTGCTGGACAGCGGCGTAGTTGGCTCCGAGGCGGAGCTTACGCTCCTCCCCGTTCCCGTAATCACCGCGAATGACAGCGTCAGCCAATGCGTCGATGTTCGGTGCTGCAGGAGCGGGTGCTGGTGCGCTACCGCTCATCTGGTCATACCAAGACTGTGCGCGGGACATGTAGGCGGCATGCTGGGAACCAGCAAGAGACGCTGGGCAAGCGGTCGCGGAGAAGTCTTTGTGTCCGAACACGTTCTTGCCCCAGGCCGGGCGGCCAAGGCCGTAGAACTTGCAGATCGCGGCCACGAGGTGTGCTCCGTTATCGAGGCACGCCTCGGATACTGCCCATGGGTTCGAGGACACATCCGCATGCTCGATGCCGATACTGGTGGTGTTGACGGCGAAGTTGCCTGCATGCCAGGCGGTGTCGCGATCCCATACGAGCTGGCCGATTGTGCCGTCGGTTTGGACTTGGTAGTGGGCGGAAGCTGGACGGGTTTGCCACACGTCGTAGCAGCCCCTGATGGTGAGGTTTCCGGCGTTGTGGTGGATGATGACCTTATCGATTGGGGTTACCCTGTGTTTGTTGACACTTGATGAGGCTGGCTTGTCTGGCTGGGAAGGGTGTTGGAAGACTCGTGAGTGAGAAGAAGACGAGGAAGTCGTATACGCCGGAGTTTCGGCGGGATGCGGCCTCGATTGTGATTGATCAACAGACCTCGATTGCGAGCGTTG
>NZ_LNIZ01000009.1 GCF_001469025.1 Trueperella bernardiae
AGCGGTCATCGTTACGTGCCTTTCGGTGAGATGTGGTAGTTGAGTCGAAGGTTACTGACGATGGCCGCCCCACTATTTCCGGGGCCCACCATCAGCAAGCGTTACACCACACTAAGGGACGCAACCCCTTGGCCTACCTGCTCGAGTTGAGCCCCATTTTTGCGTCGTGCCACCACAGATTTTGCATCGAGGATTTCCCATTCCCTAATCCAAATCGATTCAAACCCCGACCTTACCGCGGAATATCAATCAAAAACCGGGATAAAACCAACACGACCTGGCCAACCAAGAACTCAAGTCACAACGAGTCCAACCCCCACCTTTCGGCTTTGTAGCAACGAAAGACAGCCCAAAAACCAACACAACCTGACCTATAAGACCAAAACGTCACCCACGTGGGCAAAGCAAAAGGACGCTCACTTTGTATCAAAATGAACTTCCTAATGGTGCTAGTAATCCCTAACGGGATTAAGCACTATTTCGTCGTCCTTACTAATGAAAAAGCCCGAAGGCTTTTTCACCGTTCGGACTCCTCATCGTGGAGCTAAGGGGATTCGAACCCCTGACCTTCTCATTGCGAACGAGACGCGCTACCAACTGCGCCATAGCCCCTGACCAGATGATAGTAGCACTACTCGGCCGCCCTTCGCCCGTCCGCGACCGTAAAGTAGCTCACTAAAGCCCGTGAGCCGTGGCGAACTCGGCCACCCGCGCGGCGAACGCCGCAGGCGCGTAGGCATACCAGTCTTCGGAGGCTTCCCTGGCTACGTCGCGTTCCCAGCCAGCACCCTGGAGCTCGGTGGCACCCCGGGTCCCCACACTGTCCTTCTCCCCGGCGATCGCCACGCGCGGCACCCGCACCTGCGCCGCCGCCTTGCGCTCATCGAGTCCGACCAGCCCAGCAAGATACGTCCCCATCTGCTCCGACGTCACCGCCGTCGGCCCCTTCCGTCGCATCACCGCGCCCACCTGCAACCGCATCGACTCCCCACGCCGCAACGCCAGCCTCGGCCCTGAAACGAAGACCCCGGCCACCCGGCCCGGGTGCTCGACCGCGTAATGGATCGCGGGAATCGCGCCGAGCCCTTCGGCTACCACGATCACGGGCTCTTCCAGGCCCATCATCGCCAGGTCGCGGTTGATGTGTGCGGCCATGGCGTGGCGGTGGGCGTCGGCGTCGGAACCGACGCGCGCCGCGGCGAAGAGGTCGGGCGCCACGACAGCCCACGCGGGCGGCAAGTGGTCAGCGACCGGCCGCCATACCTCGGGCGTGTGGGCGTGGCCGTGAATGAAGGCGACGGCCGTCATGCCCGCCGGCGGTCGAGCAGCGCGTCCAGCGTGGAGCCACCGCCGAGCACGTCGGCACGGAACTCTTCATTGCCAGTCATGGCCGGTGCGGGGCTCGCCGCCTCGAGCGGCCCGTCCCCGATCCGCTCCCCCAGCCGGGTGGGGCGGAAGGGTACGTCGGCCACCGGCGCCTCGGGAGCCTCGTACGGCTTGACCGTGCGCCGCACCGCCTTCAGCGTGTAGGACGGCACGTCGGCGGGGCGCTCCTCACGTTCGACGACGTCGACCCGCGCACTTACGACCTTCGCCGGACGAGCCTTTCGGGCCGGGCGCGCTTCGACGGCGGGCACCTCCGCAGGCGCTTCCACGGCAGGCTCGGCCGCAGCCGCCTCAGCGGCACTCGCCGCGGCCACTTCATCTTCACCAACCTCAGCCTCGGCCGCCTCGACCTCAGCCAAGCCAACTTCAGCCGCTTCCAGCTCCGCCGCCGGTCGAGCTGCCACGTAGTCGCGAACACCCGCGCGCTTGGCCCGGCGCAACACCTTGTTGGCCTTGGCGATGCGCTCCTCGTCAGCGGCGTTGAGCACGGCCCAGGAGGAGACCAGGTAGCCGACACCGAGCAAGTAGAGCCCGCCGACCGCCGTCGCCGCAATGGCAAACCCGGGAGCGAGGGACGTCAGCCCGACCGCCACCCACAGCGCCGCGGCCAGGACCGCGAGCGCGGCGCCAGCCACGAGAGCGCGCTGCTGGTGAGCGCCACGGCGGGCGATGCGGGCGCGAGCACGTGAACGGTCGCGGGCGATGGCCCGCATCTTGGCTGCGTCGGAACCACGGGTGCCGCTCGGCCGAGTAGGTGTGCTCATTGTTCGCTCCGTCGTAAAGATCCTGCCGTGATCGCCGCCCTCTTGGCGCAGGGTCCGTTCGGTGATGAGCCTCAGGTCTTCTGAGTAGCGCTCACCGATTGGCGCGTCCGCGAAAACGGCTCTCCTTCGGGTGATCTGGGGGATGACGTATGCCAGGAGGAACAGCGTTCCCATGGCGACAACTGCCCCTTCGATACCCATGGTCCAACGCTATGACGAAAGCGGGAAGGGCGCGGCGAACCGGCGCTGGTGTGTTGCCCGTATCCTTGGATTAGCGCCATTTGTGACGAATTCAGACATCCTTCACATTGGCCACACCAGTCACGCCCGCCGGGCCCTCCGGCAGGCCTTCGGCGACCCCGGCTACCGCTCCCAGACGACGCACTCGAGCGTGTCACCCACCTGCACCGCCCGCTGCTCCTCCGGCACGATCGCCAAACAGTTCGCGGTGGCAAGCGCGGTCAGGAGCGGCCGGCCCGGGTCGCCAAGCGGCTCCACCCGGTAGCCCTCGTGCGGATTGCCGACGACGCGCGCCCGCACGAACTCTCGCAGGCCCTCCGGCGATTCCCATCCCTTTTCCACGACGGCGCGGATCGAGCGCCGGTTGATCGAGGAGTAGCCGGCCATGTGGCGAAGCGCAGGTCGGATGAAGACCTCGAAGGCCGTCATCGCGGCCACGGGCGAGCCAGGCAGGCAGAACACGGTGGTCTCCCCTTCCAGGCGGCCGACCCCGAGCTGGCGGCCCGGCGCCATCGCCACGTTGTCGAAGCGGACCGTGCCGAGAGGGGAAAGCACCTCTTTGAGGGTGTCGCCGCCGCCGTAGGACAGGCCGCCGGTGGTGATGATGATGTCGGCGCGGACCAGCTGGTCTTCGAGCAGTTCGCGCAGCTCGCGCTTGTCGTCGCTCACGCCGCCCACGCGGAAAACCTCGGCGCCGGCATCGCGAATCGCGCTGGAGAGAGCGTGGGAGTTGGCATCGTAGATCTTGCCGCGGGTGGCGGGCATGCCGGGCTCTTGCAGCTCATCGCCGATGGCCATGACCACGACGCGCGGGGCGGGGTGGACCATGACGGTGGAGTGCCCGGCGGAGGCGAGCACCGCGACCTGGCGCGACCCGATACGCACGCCCGCCCGTAGCAGCACCTCACCGGCGGCAAAATCTTCGGACTGGCGGCGAATGTTCTCGCCTTCGCGCGTGCCCGCGAAGAAACGCACCTCGGCCCTGCCCTGGTCCGTGGCCTCGATCGGGATGACGGCGTCCGCCCCCGCAGGCAGCACCGCACCCGAGGAAATGCGCACGGTTGTGCGCTCCACCATCGCCGTGGGATCCACCGTGTCGGCACGGACCTCCTCGAGCATCGGCAAGGTGACCGGGTTGTCGCGGCTGGCGCCATCGACGTCGGCGACCCGCACCGCATACCCGTCCCGCGCCGCCAAATCCGCCTGCGGAACATCGACAAGGGAACGCACGTCCTCGGCGAGAACGCACCCCACGGCGTCGCCAAGCGCCACGGCAAACGGCGGCAGCGGCTGGGCCACCGCGAGGCATTCGGCAAGGTGGTCGGCAACAGACTTCATCGGGCCTCCTCTAGATTAAGACCAGTTTACCCAAGAGCGTAGCTTCCCCGGGCACTTCTTCCTTTCATGGAAGAATGGGGGCATGTCAATCTCCCCGTTGAGCATTCCCGACATCGCCGACGTCGAGGTCGAGGAAGCCAAGCAGGTCCTGCGTGCCGCGGTCCGCGAGCACCGCAAGCAGCGTTCAAAACGCAAGCTCGCCGAGCTGGCCGAGGTCTGGGTTCCCACAGTGATGGACTTCGTGGGCGAGCGTGAGCTTGTCGCGTGCTACGTGTCCACGAACGCCGAACCGTCCACCGCATTCGTCCTCACCGCACTTCACGACGCCGGCAAGCGCGTCCTCCTGCCCAAGCTCGGCCCGGGCCTTTCACGCGCCTGGGGATACTTCGAGCCCGGTACGGAGCTGGTGAACATGGCGCCCGGGCGGCCGCCGGAACCCGAAGGCGAGGCCTTCGACAACTCGATCCTGGCGGGCGTGGACGCGATGATCCTGCCTGCGCTGGCGCTCTCGCGCAACGGCGCGCGGCTTGGCCAAGGCGGTGGCTGGTATGACCGGGCGCTCAAGCAGACGACCCCGCAGGCGGCCGTGGGCGCGATGATTTTTGCGGACGAATTGCTTGACGTGTCGATCCCGCAGGACGACATGGACGTGCGGGTGCCATACGCCATCTTCCCCACCGAGATCGTCCCCACTGAGGCCGCGGGCCAGACTTTTCCACAGCATCTCTAACGGGGGTGCCATCCACATTTAGCCGCTAACTCGGCGGTTTGCGCGGGGCGACTTGGCACAATCGGGTGCATGAAGATCACGCGCGCACCCTCCTCGTCCCGCACCACACCCATCCGGGCGCTCATGTGGCGCTGGAGGTGGGTGGGCATGGCCCTCTTCGCCGTCCTCGCGATCCAGGCGCTGCTGCCCGAGAAGGAGGAGCCGCCCGCGTTCGCCACCGTGGTGGCCGCCCGGCCGCTCTCCGGCGGGGAGCGCGTTCAAGACGGCGACGTGCGGGTGGTCAGCTTTGCCGAGGAGCTGCCCGATGTGGCACGGGAGGCCGAGCTGGTGGTCGGCGAGTTCGTGGTGGCGCCCGTTGCCGAGGGCGCCCCTGTCTTCACGTCCAACCTGCTCTCCTCCGAGTTCCTCGGGCGTGCGCCCGCGGGGACCGTGATCGCCGCGCTGCCCGTCGCCGACGCCGGGGGCCTCGCCATCCTCCAACCCGGCGTGACGGTGAACCTCTACAGCCCGCCCGACGAGTTCACCGACGGCGCCGCCACCCTCCTCGCCCGGGACGTACTCGTGGCCGGCATTGCCCACGAGAAGGGCACCAGCACGTTCCTCGGCACCACCGAGGACACGCGCGTGTTCTACCTGGCCGTCCCGGAAAAGGAGATCCACAAAGTGATCGGGGCGTCCACGCGGGCGCCCCTGCACGCCGTGCTCTCCGGGCCCGCTAGCGGTTAGAGCTTGCCAAAATGTGGGGGTACTTCGTTCAGGATTTCCTGGTCGCGGGCACTGAGCCAGGGCGCGGGCTGCTTGGCCTTGCCCTTGGGATCGCGGGGCTTGTGGCTGGCTGGCTTGCGACCGGATGGGTGCTGCTCGCGCGCGGGCTGTTTGGCGTCGCTGGCGTGCAAAACCTCCTCAACCGATGCGAACTCACCTGCCGCGATCCGCTTCGCATCCACCTGCGAGACCATGACGACGCGGCGGGAGCCACGACGCCGCACCGGCTTACCCGCCTGGCTCACCGCGTCGTCCATATCAGTCATTATCGCCGCTTAGGAAGGGGTCCTCATCACCGAGATCTAGATCATCCGTCCGCTCTTCCACGATCTCATAGTCCACCGGGGCGAACAGGGGATCGTCGGGGGCCGTGGCCGGCTTTTCGTGAGCGGTCGGCTCCTCCTCGGTCATCTCCTCCACAGCCGGTTCGTCTACCGGTTCATCGGTCGGCTCGTCTGCCGGCTCATCGGCCGGTTCTTCGGCTACCGATCCAGGTGCCGGTTCGTCGACGCCGTGCTCCGGCTCTTCGCCGACGGTCACCTGGGACTCTGCCAAGGACTCCGGCTCGGCCACCTCCACAATTAGGTCCTGAGCGGGATCTTCGGACTGCTCGGCGGCGAGCTCAACCACAGCCACCTCTTCGGCAACCGGCTCGGCAGCCGTTTCAGCAACCACTTCGGCCGCGGCCTCAGGCGCCACGTATGCGGATGCCTCCACGGCCACGCCAACCAGGCCCGAGCGCCGGGCCACGTTGCGCAGGATCACGTCCACCTGCTCCCCGCGCCGGGTGATGCCTAGCTCGGAACGTAGGTCGTGGACGAAGTCATCCTCGCCGCGGACGAGGCCATCGGAGGCGATCCAGGCGGTCATGTCGTCGAGCTGGTCGTCGGAGTAGGCGGCCAGGCTAAGGCCCGGGACCACCTCGGGGCGAGGTCCGCGCGGCCGCGCCACGCGGACCGGCTCGGCATCAGCGCCCGTTGCCGCCACGGCACCGGCACCGATTGCCGCGCGAGGCCCGATGCTCGTCGTCAGTTCGTCGCTGCGCTCGGGGTCGCGGACCGCAGTGCCGTCGTCGTCGACGATCGGGACCTGGACGGGCGCGCCCGGCGTGCCAAAGCTGGCCATGAGCAACGCCTCGATGGCGTCAGCCTGCCCGGCGGGATCGATGAAGAGGGAACTGGAGAAGGTTTGGAACACGGACCAGCCGTGCGCCTGAAGGGTCTCGATCCAGAAGCGGTCGCGGCGGCGCAGGGAGCGCTCGGCCACGTACGCCTCGTCATCGAGCACCACGGCCACGGTGAACCGGCCGTCCTTGCCCACCGCCAACGGGATGCGCGGGCACCCCTCGTAGCCGTAGTCGGCGCGAGTCTGCCAGCCGCGGGCGCCCAAGCGCTGGGCGACGTCGGCGAGGAGCGGGGTGACGGCGTCGTCGAAGGTGGCGCTGACGTCGGCGCCGGCGGAGTTCTCGATCAAGCGAGCGAGCAGCTTGGGGCCGGGCGTGGAGACGCGGCGCGTGTCGATATCACCCGGCCCGAGCGCGGAGATGATCGTCAGGTCGGAGCCAGCGGCGGCGATCGTGTCGATGAGGCCGGCCAGGCCGGCCGGGGTGGCGAGCGCGCCGAAGGTGTGCAGCACGCGCCCGTGCACGGTCTTGCCATAGCCGACCGAGAGGATCACGTGGTCGTAGCGCAGGCCGGCGGCCCGCGTGATGTCGGTGATGACGAAGTCCTTCAGCCGGTGCACGTCGCTCGAATCGGCGGCCACCAGCGCGTCGCGGATACGGCTCGCGTGTAGCACCGACAGGGCGATCACGGCGAGGGTCTCCCCCGGGCGCGCCACAGCGTGCTCGATGACGGCGTCCACCACCGCCTCGACCTCCACCTGCGTGGACTCCACCGCGCCGTCCCCGGAAATCCCCGGAACACCACGCCCGTCCACGTAGATGAGCCGCGATTCACGGCTCGCACGCACGGACGGGATCGCCGAGAGCTCGTAGCCGATCTCCTTCAGCGCATGGGCCGACAGCGCGTCATGCTCGGCGCGCAACGTGGGCAGGGTGGCCACGGGCAGCACCTCGTCGAAGACCCGCACTGCCTCGGCGTCGGGCCGGCGCAGGTCGCTCACCACCACGGCCTGGCGGCCGCGCATCATCGGGGAGATCAGCGGCGCCACCAAGTCGGTGGCCTCCACGAGTACCAGGTCCGCCCACGGCATCGGCGGGATGAACTCGGCCAGCACGTTCGGCGGGACCACCCACACGGGCCGCGCACTCTGCACGAGCCGGGAGTAGGTGGCAATCGCGTCACGCAGGCCGGACAGGCCCTGCTCGGCCAGGATCTCATCCAGGCGGAGCGTGTCCTGGCGGCGCGACTGCATCGCCTCACGCGCGTTATTCACCACCGCGCGTAGCACCGGCCCCCACAGGGTGCGGGTATGGGCGCAGTCGAGCTGGCGGAAACGGTCAAGGAGGCGGGTGAGGTCGCTCGGGCCGAAGCTGGCCACGGCCGGGGTGGTGCGGATCATCTCCTCGAAGACCGCGCTCGTGAAGGCAAGGTCAAGCTCGGCCGCGATCCTCGCTGGTGCCACCTGCCGGTTCGCTATATCCTCGATGAACTCGCCCAATCCACGCTCGCGCAGCGAGGCCAACGTGGCGTTGCGTTCGGGCAGGGTGGCCATGTGTCCGGCGTCGGCAACAAGCGCCGCGAGCCGAGCCTGCAGGGAGTCGAAGTCCATGTCGAGCAGCGACTCGCCGCCAAGGTACGACTGTAACGATTCCAGGTCGCGCTGCACCTCGGAGCGGGTGGCGCGGATCTGAGTGAGGCCGTCGGGGAGGGTGGGCCAGCCGCCCTCCGGGCTGTAGCGGCGCCACACCTCGCGGCGCTGCTGCACCTTGAGCAGCTCCTCGTGCAGAGTGGCCGTGGACTCACCGGGCCGGACCATGTCGAGCGCCTGCTTGCGGTAGCGCCGCCGGTCGGACATCTTCATGGAGTGCCCGTGCGCCTCGCGCCACTGCTTGGGCGCGGTGGCGATCGCCAGGTTCATCGGCGAGGTCTCGAAGACCACCGGCAAGAACGTGTCGAGGGAGTCGGCGATGCCGTCGAGCACGTCGATCTGCTCGAACCATTCCCCGAGCGTCTTGGGCTGCTTCATTGCGGTTTCGCCCGCCGAGCGCGAGGACTGGCTGATCGCGGCGGGGACCGTGATGTCGTTGAGGCGCCGCACGGCGTCGAGCGCGCTCTGTCCGTCGGCCGCGTTCGAGATGGTCGAGCCCGCCCAAGCCGACCGCGAGATCGCCGGGTCGAACGCGCCAAGCTCGGCTGCCTGGTCGAGGTCGGCTGTGATCGCCTCGATCCCGTCACGCTTCATCGCGGCCACGGCCGTCTTACCCAGGCGCACGCGCGTCTGCGGCGCGTCCGGCTTCGCCATGAGCCCGGCGAGCTTCTCCAGCAGGCCGTGGATGGACGTGCCCCAGTCCTCGTCCAAGCGGTGCAGGTCGCCCACGAACGCCTCGAGCTGACGACGCGCGGAGACCAACTCGCCGCGCAGTTGCAGCGTGTCCTCGGTCGGCAGCTCTGGGGTGGCGAGGCGCAGACCGGTGCGGATCCGCTGCGGGACCTTTTCCACCGCCGAAAAATCAAGCACGAGGTCGCCAAGTCCGAGCCGCTCGAGCTCCGCGATCAGCTGGCGCCCCGAAGACAGCCGCGAGGGCACAACCACCACGGATCTCTTCGACGCCGCCGCATCCGCACAGATCGATGCCACGGTCTGGACTCGCTGCGAACCCGGCGGGCAATCCACCACGATCGACCGCCCCGAGGCCACCGCCTCCACCACGTTCAGCTCGGCCACGTCCAGGTCGCCCGCCCCGCGCTCGACCTCCGGCGCGCGATCCTCCTCGCCACCCGGGGGCAGTGGCGCCGCCGACAACCGGCGTGTCTCCTCATCCCCCGCCAGCGCCATCATGATCCCCGACGTCCGGATGTACGGCTCCATCGCCTCCAGATCGGCCAGCATGGTCCGCTCTGGGCGCTCGAAGCACCCGAGCAGCATCTCGTTTTCAAAGTCGAATCCGGGCAGGAAGTTCCGCCCATAGGCCGCGACCAGCTCGAGCACCTGCTCCAAGTCCATCGACGCCGCCGCGCCGGTCAGCTCCGCCAACTGCTCGGCCGTGGCCCCGTTCTCGCGCAGCGCCCGCAGATAGGCCGGGTTGATCATCGTGTGATTGAGCTGGCGGACGGCCGCGTCGCCTTCCTCGAACTCGATCGCCACGCTCCGGTACAGTGCCGGCTCCTTCACGACGACGGCCTGGCGCGGCTCCCTCTCCACCGCGCGCTCCTCGCCGGCGGGCTCGGCCGCCTGCACGCCTGCCTGTTCGTCAGAGCTGGCCCGGTGTGCGTCTGCCGGATCCTCGGTACGGGCGTCACCGGGGGTGTCGGCGTGAGCGGCACCATCGGCGTCGTCGGCCCTCCCGCCGAAGGTGGCGGAGGATTCCCCGTCGGTGTCCACAGACACGAGCGAGCCGTCGTTGTCGATGATGAACTCGCCCGTGAGCTCGGCAAATTCAACGTTCGTGGGGGCCGCGGGCGCCTCAGACTTCGACGCCGACGGCAGCTCGGACCACGTCAGCCGCCCCACCGACAGCGAGACCGGCGCGTGGCCATACATCTCCGAGATGCGGCGCGTGGTGGCTTGGAGCCGGCGCAGGTTGGCAAGCGCCTCGCGCTGGGCCACGTTCTCACGAATGAGCGACGTGATCCGCACCGCCGAGCCGGACGCGAAGGCCACCGCCCCGGTCGGGTGCGGGTGGGTCAAGTCAATGACACCGTTGGCCTCATCCGACGTGACCTCGTCCGCCTGCTGGGCGCGCGCTGCCAGCTCGGCATGCCAGGCGCGGTAGGCAGCGTCGAGGAGCTCCTCGCGGGAGCGGGTGGGCTCCGGCGCGGGGATCGCCGCTTCGGGCGCGGACTCCTCGAGGTCGGGGGCCTGCTCGGCCTGCTGAGCCTGCTCGGCAGGCGCCTGCGCCACCGCGGGCTCGTCGGCCTTCGGCTGGGACTTCTTACGCTTAAAGAAAGGACTCACTCTCTTACCGTACAGAGGACTGCGCCACTTCTGACAGACGCGCGCCGCAACCGCCCCGAGCCCCGCCACACGCAGATCGCGCGGACAACTGGTGAATCTGAGCCCGCAAAGGCCCAGTTACGCGACGAAAGCTTCCAGACCCACCAGTTAGCCACGCCACCTGCCGGCACAGTGCGCTACGGGCATGAAAAGTGCCCTCGATAGGAATCGAACCTACGACACCGGCTTTAGGAGAGCCGTGCTCTATCCACTGAGCTACGAGGGCATGCCCTGCAAGACTACCCGAAAGGAGCCAAGGGCAAAAACGGCGCTGGCCGGCAACCCAGCCATAGGCTGGCACTTAGTGCTTGCCGGCCGGACTAGCCCTTGATGCCGGGCTCGTCGTCGTCGACCAGCTGGACCGGGCCCGGCCCGTGATCGTCGTCCTTGCGCACACGCCTGGGCACCACCATCGTGGGGCAGGCGGAGTAACCGAGCAGGGTCTGGGAGGTCGAGCCGAGGAGGAGGCCGGTGAAGCCACCGCGCCCGCGCGTGCCGAGCACCACCAGGTCCGACTCCTCGGACATCTGGGCCAGGATGTGGGCCGGGCTGCCCTCGACCGCCGTGATCTCGACGTCGATCTTGCGGCCCTCGTCCACCTCGGCCAGTTGCGCGGCCACGGCGGACTCCATCTCGTGCAGGTGCTCGTCGCGGAACGTGTAAGCCGGAACCCAGCCCACCGCAGACGGGTTCACCGCCACCAGCACGGTCAGCTTGGCGTTCCACCGATCCGCCTCCCACACCGCTCGCTGCAGCGCCATCTTCGCGTGCTCCGAGCCGTCCACGCCACACACCACCCGCTCGATCGGGACGTGCGACGACGGCGAATCCGTGGGCACCACCACCGTAGGGCAGTACGCGTTGGCCGGCACGGCGGAGGATACGGTGCGCAAGAGGCGGTCGGCGAGCCGGCCCGTGTGCTGGGTGCGCCCGCCCACCACCACGAGTGCCACGCGCTTCGAAATCTCCACGAGCACCTCGGTGGGATCACCGAACTCGAGCGCGGACGTCACCTCCACGCCTTGACCCTCCACCGTGACCACCGCCTCGTCCACAATCTTGCGCGCCGAGTCATACAAGTGATTTACGTTGCCCTGGGCGACCTGGAATTCCGGCGACATGTACTGGGACGGCAACTCGTACCCACACACGATGTGCAGCCGCGCCTCGCGGGCTCGGGCCTGGGCGAGCGCCCACTCGAGCGCGGAATTACCCGCCTCGGATCCATCTATACCAACGACAACAATGTTTTCGTGCGCCATTGCATCCTCCTTAGTTGCCTCTATTGTCTCAAAGTCGAGGTCACAGCGGTAGGAAATAGGCGATGTCGACGCCGGCGCCCCGCACCACCAACGCACACGAAAAAGGGCCCTTTCGGGCCCTTCATCGAAAAGCTTGTGTTAGAACACGCGGATCACGGTGGGGATGCCGATGGAGGCGTCCGAGCCGGTGGTGGTGCCCATCGACTCGTTCCAGGCGCCGACGTTCATGCCGTTGCCGAGCGAGATGGCCACGTGGCCGGGCCAGTAGAGGATGTCGCCTGCGCGGGCCTCCGAGTAGGGGACCTGGTAGCCGACCGAAAGAACGGAGGTGGTGTAGCCGCCGATGTGCACGCCGTGCTGGGCGTAGACGTAGCGGACGAAGCCGATGCAATCCCAGCCGGCGGGGGTGGTGCCACCCCAGCGGTAGGGGGCGCCCTGGTAAGCGAGGGCGGTGGCGCCAACGGAGCTCGCGGAGCCCGAGTATGCCTGCTGGACCGGCTCGGCCCCAACAGCCGGCGTGGCCTGAGCGGTGTCGGAGGTGGTGCGAGCCTCGGCGGTGGCGGTCTGGGCAGTCGCCTCGACAGGGGCCGCGGCAACCGGGGCGCCCTCGGCCTCAACGGTGACGGTCTCCATCTCCCATTCGCCCACCGACACCGTGCCCAGATCAACCGTGGCAACCGGGTTGGTGGTGGTAGCCGAGGTGGCCAGCTCGATCGAGGCTTTCGACGCCTGGGCGGCGGAAGCGTTGCCATCAGCCAGAGCCATCGGCGAACCGATACCCATGAGGACCCCTGCCGTGGAAGCCGTTGCAACCGCAGTCACGGTCGACTTCGAGAAGGTCGAGCGGGGCGCGATCATGTCGTGGCGACTCGCCATAGTTTTTTCTCCGTTGTGCTAAGAACTCCGCGCCAGTGCGGCGCGCTACGAGATCAGCATAACGGGACAATAACGATTTGTCACGATTTGATAACGATGTGATACGTCACTTGGCTTCGCGAACGAAAACTCCGCGCGCCACATTGGCCGAAAGCCGCACGGAATCGCCGTTTTGCACGACGATCGCGCTGTCGGAGTCGATAACATCCACCGTGATCTTCACCCCGGGCACGAGCCCCTCATCGGAGAACATCGACAGGATGTCGAGGTCAAGTTGGACCGATTCGGCCAGCCGCTCGATGACGTACTCCCCGCCCGGCTCGACCTCCATGACGGACTTGAGCCCGGCCTCGCGCACGTTGTGAATCGCCGACTCGCCAGCCGCCGGGATCGGGTTACCGAACGGGTCAGCCTCCGGGTGGCCGAGCAGGGCGTCGATCCGTTCGGCGACGTCGTCGGACACCACGTGCTCCCACCGGCACGCCTCGTCGTGAAGGTGGGGCCAGTCAAGCTTAATAACGTCCTGCAGCAGCCGCTCCACGAGCCGGTGGCGGCGCATCACGCGGATCGCGTAGTGGCGCCCCTCCTCCGTGAAGTCGATTTCGCGCCCGCGCCCCATCGACACCAGACCCGAGCGCTCCATCCGGCTCACGGTTTCGGACACGGTGGGCCCGGACTGGCCGAGCCGCTCCACGATGCGCGCGCGCAACGCCGGGATGTCCTCTTCGTTCAGCTCGAAGATGGTCTTCAGATACATCTCGGTGGTATCGATCAGCTGGCTCACGGCTCCCCCTCACTGGCTCTCCCCGCCATCTTAGCCGCTGGCACCCCCGCGCGCTCAGCACTCGAAATCTTGCCCGCCGCCTGCGCCCAAGTGAGATGATCGGACCATGAGTTTACTTCTTCCCGACGACGGCCGCTTCGGTTCCGGCCCCTCCAAGGTCCGCCCCGCCCAGATCGCGGCGATCGCTGACTCCGGCCTGATGGGCACCTCCCATCGTAAGCCGGCCGTTCGTGGGGCGGTGCGCTCGATCCAGGAGGGCCTATCCGATTTGTTCGGCCTGCCGGAGGGCTACGAGGCGATCCTGGGCAACGGCGGCGCGTCCGCCCTGTGGGACGCGATCTCCTTCTGCCTGGTGGAGGACCGGGCACAGGCCGCCGTCATCGGCGAGTTTTCCGGCAAGGCCGCCCGTGCGGTCGAGCGCGCCCCGTTCCTCGGCGAGCCCGAGGTGCTGCGCGTGGAGCCGGGGCAGATGGTCGAGTGCCGTCCCGCCGATGTCGACACCTATCTATACGCCCACAACGAGACCTCCACGGGTGCCACGACGCCGCTACGCCGGGTCGCGCCCGGATCGGGGGCCCTGACCGTGGTGGACGGCACGTCCATCGCCGGCGGGCTGAAGATCGACCCCGCCGACGCCGACTTCTACTACTTCTCCCCGCAAAAGTGCTTCGGCGCCGACGGCGGCCTGTGGCTGGCGTTCGCCTCCCCGGCCGCGCTCGAGCGGATTGAGCGCCTCACCGCCGAGCGCTGGGTGCCCGACTTCCTGAACCTCCAGCTCGCGGTCAACAACTCGCGCAAGGCCCAGACCCTCAACACCCCGGCGATCGCCACGCTCCTCATGCTCCAGGCGCAGGTGGAGTGGATGGTCGAGACCGGCGGGCTGTCCACCATGCAGGCGCGCTCGCGGGACAATTCCTCGGCCGTCTACGAGTGGGCCGAGGCCCGCCCGTTCGCCACACCCTTCATCGCGCCCGAGTACCGCTCGCCGGTGGTGTGCACGATCGACTTCGAGGGCGTTGACGCCGCGGGCATTGCGGCCCAGCTGCGCGAGCTCGGCGTCGTCGACGTCGAACCGTACCGTTCACTTGGGCGCAACCAGCTGCGCATCGCCACGTTCCCCGCGATCGACGTCGAGGATGTGACGCGGCTGCTCGGCGTCATCGACGAGCTGGTCGGCTAGCTCCCCACCCGTACACGACGTCGGGGATAGGAAAGGGCCCGGGCGTTCGCCCGGGCCCCACGATTAGCCAGCCTTAGGCCAGGCCAAGCGCCTTGTTGATCGGATCAAGCAGGAAGTAGATGACGAACGTGCCCGCCGTAGCGTACATGAGCGGGTGCACGTCGCGGGCCTTGCCGGCCACCGCCTGCATAATGACGTAGACGATGAAGCCCACGCCGATGCCCACCGTGATCGAGTATCCGAACGGCATGAAGATGATGGTGACAAAGGCGGGGATGGCGACCTTGAGGTCGGTCCACTCAATCTCCGTAACCTGCTGCATCATGAGGAAGCCCACCGCCACGAGCGCGGGCGCCGCGGCCTCGGAGGGCACCATCGCGAACAGGGGAGCGAGGAAGGTGGCCAGCAGGAAGAAGATGCCTGTGAAGATGGTCGACAGGCCGGTGCGGGCGCCGTCGGCAACACCAGTGGCAGATTCGACGAAGGACGTGTTGGAGGACACGCCGCCCATGCCGCCGGCGATCGCGCCGAGGGAATCGACAAGCAGGATGGACTGCGTGTGCGGCGGGTTGCCGTCCTCATCGAGCAGGTCGCCCTCGGAGGCGACGGCGACCATGGTGCCCATGGTGTCGAAGAAGTCGGCGAGCATGACCGAGAAGGCGAGCACGATGACTGCAAGCACGCCGATCTTCTGGAACGGGCCGGTGATGGAGAACTGGCCGAGCGTGGAGAAGCTCGGCACCTGGACAAGCGAGCCCTCGACCGCGGGGATGGTCAGGCCCCAACCGCCGACGTTCTCGGCGCCCTTGGGGCCCAGGTGGCCAACGGCCTCGACGATGATGGCGAGCACGGTGCCGGTGACGATGCCCCACAGGATCGCGCCCTGCACGCGGCGCACCATCAGCGCGAGCGTGACCACCAGGCCCACAAGAAACACGACGAGCGGCCACGTGGAAATCGAGCCGTTGACGCCGAAAGCGAGCGGGGTGGCGCCCGTACCCACGATGCCGGAGTTGATTAGGCCGATGAGCGTGATGAACAGGCCAATGCCCACCGAGATCGCGGTGCGCAGCACATTCGGCACGGCGCGGAAGATCGCCTCGCGCAGGCCGGTCAGCACCAGCAGCACGATGACGATGCCTTCGATGACGATGATGCCCATGCCGTCGGCCCAGGTCATGCCCGGGAGCTGGACGATCGTGTAGGCCACGATCGAGTTCAGGCCCAACCCGGCCGCGAGCGCCAGCGGGAAGTTCGCCACGGCGCCCATAAGGATCGACATGAGGCCCGCGACGATGGCGGTGCCCGCCGCGATCGCGGGGAGGTTCGGCTCGCTGCCGCCGCCGAGGAACTGGCCGGTCGAATCCGGGCCCGACAGGATGATCGGGTTCAGCACGAGGATGTAGGCCATCGCGAAGAAGGTCACGAGGCCACCGCGCAGCTCCTGGCGCACGGACGATCCGCGCTCGGAGAGGCGGAAGTAAGAATCAAGAATGGATGGTGTGTTCTGCTTATTCACAGTGGTCTTCGTAGTGCTCACCTACGTGAGTTTTACACCGCGAAACAGGTGTAGCAACTTCCGTCTCACACTCTGAAAGACTCGCGGCGACGCGTTGGTCACATTGTGAAACAGGCAACTGCCGAGGTCGCGGCTTCACGGCGCCACCCTCCCAATTACCGCCCGGTACCGGGTGTGCCCGTCACAAGTCGTGAATCTGAGGCCGGCCAGGTGGCTATAACAATCGCCAGCCGATATATTCACGAGTTCCGTCGGCCAGACCGCCCGACCAGGGTACCCGGCCGCCTTACGGGACCTCCGCGAGGACGAGCCGGCCGGCACCGCGCGCCTGGAGGATGCCATCGTCAGCGCGGACGAACGCGGCCTGGCCGGTGTTCATGAGGCAGTACTGCCCGGAGGCGGTGCGGATCTCGGCGGCGCCCGCCACACACAGGAGGATGCGCGGGCCGGCACCGCGCAGCTTGACGCGCCGGGTGGCATCTCGAAGGTTGACGATGGAAAGCTCGAAGTCGTCGACGGGGGCATAGTACGTGGACTGCACGGGCGAGATCCGCTCGGGCGCGATGCGGATGGGCGGGGCGGCCACGGTCTCCATGACGTCGAGTAGCTCGGGCACGTCCACATACTTTGAGGTCAGCCCGGCGCGCAGCACGTTGTCGGAGTTCGCCATGATCTCCAGCCCGAAGCCGGAAAGGTAGGCGTGGACCGTGCCGGCGGGGGTGAACATCGCCTCGCCCGGGTTGAGCGTGACGGGGTTGAGGAGGAGGGAGGCGACCACGCCGGGGTCGCCGGGGAAGAAACTGGCCAGGCGGCCCACGATCGCGTCCGCGCGCGGGGAGGGCGAGTCCTCGGCGGGGCGCGTGCGGCAGGCCTCGACCACCTCCGCCACGGCGTCCGCGCTCGGGCGCGAAGCGGACAGAAGACAGGAGAAGGCCTCGCGCACCCCGCCCGCGTTGGGCTCGCAGCGAATGAGGTCGGCCAGGCGGTCGGTCAGCTCGGTGCCGAGCCCTTCGAGCACGCCGATAATCCGGCGCGGGGAGCGGAAGCCGACCAGGGCCTCGAAGCGTGTGAAGGCGTAGACCAGCTCGGGCTTGTGGAGGGCGTCCTTGTAGGAGCGGTTCGGGGCGTCGAGCGCGATCCCCCGCTCCGACTCGCGCACAAACCCCCGGGCCGCCTGCTCCATCGACGGGTGCACTTGCAAGGACAGGGGCTGGGCCGGCGCGATGAGCTTGAGCAAGAAGGGCAGCTCGCCCTGGTGGCGGCGCATGACGTCCCGGCCCAGCACGCCCTCCGGGTCGCGGGCGATGTAGTCGCGCAGGTCGGCGGCGGGACCTGCTGGGCTGACGACGTCGGCTGGACTAACGACGTCGGCCGGGCAAGCGACATCGGCCCCGGCCTCACCGGCACCACCAGCGCTAGCCGCCGGGCCGGCGTCGTCAACACGCACATCCTCCGCCGCGAGCGCGACCGCGTGCGGCCCCACCCCGCACCGGGCGGGGGCGCCGGCGTGCGCGCCGAGCCAGAGCTCGGCAACGGGCGTGTCGGCGGCGGGCAGGCCGAAGAACTCGGGGATCACATCGCGCGCGCCCCAGGTATAATCGCGCACGCGACCCTGAATGATGTGCATGGAGAGCTACTCGTTCGCGGTGATATCCAGATCGTGGTCGTCGAGCACGGGGTCGGTGGGGTCCCACATCTTATCGGGCTTGGGCGTATCGGTTTCCGAGTGTGCGCCGCAGCCGTGGTCGAGCGAGACCACTCGGCCGTCGTAGGCGCTCCACTCATTCGCGCACACGCCGAACAGTTGGCGGGCCGAGCCACCCATGTGGAGCAGGTAGCCGCAGGTGGAGCAGGTAGCCTTGGCGGTGCGGGTGGCCTGGTTGTGGGGGCCGCCGTCGCCGTCGTACCAGCGCTTGAACGCCTCCTGGCGGCCCTGATCGGACAGGACGCGCGCCCGGCCGAGCCCCAGTTCAAACTCGGCGAGCTCGTCCCCGTCCACGCCCGCGGCCTCGAAGCTCTCATCCAGCAGGGGGTCGTTGGCGGTGAGGTTGGAGTCGTCGGGGTTGTAGGGCAGACGGTCGGTGCCGCTGACGTCGGAGGGCCGGAGCCGGTCTGCCCACGGCACCCACTCAGGGGCGAGCAGAGCGTCTGGGCCGGGCAGTAGCGAGACCTCGTCCACCGTGCCGCGCCGGGCCCGCGGCACGCGCGAGAGCGTGACGGTCCAGAACCAGCCCTTGTAGCCGGGCAGCTGGCAGGTGAAGGCGTGCGTCACCACGCGCTCTCCCTCCTGCACCACGCCGGCGTGCTCGCCAACGTTGGACGCGTGCGTGACGTCGAGCAGGGCTTCGCGCGCCTGGTCGACGGCGCGCGCGAGCGTCTTTTCACGAGTGACGTTGTGGGTTGGGTTAATACGATGAGACATCAAAATCCTCAGCGAGGGCCCGCAGCGCCTGAGCAATCCGCGCGCCGCCCTCCGGATAGCGCCCGCGGCGGAGCGAGGTGGAAGCATGGTCAAGAATCTTAATGAGGTCCTCGATGAGCGGAACCATGTCTTCAGCCGAGCGGCGGTTCGCGGCCGCCAGCGACTTCTGCTTCTCGATCACCGTGACCTGCAGCGCGGCCGGCCCCCGGCGCGTATCGCCGATGCCATATTCAACGCGCGTTCCAGCACGCAGGCGCACTCCCAGCGGCACCGAAGTTTCGGGCAGGTAGACCTCCTGCCCGTCGTCGCCGGCAATGAAACCAAAGCCCTTCTTCTCGTCGAAGAACTTCACCTTTCCCTTAGGCACCTAGCGTTCCCTTTCATCAATGTTGTTACGTCCACCTATTATGACACTTTCGCCGCGGCTTTTTCCTGTGCCTCTTTTTCTTCACGACGCCGCCACCCCGGCCTGTCCGCTCTGAGGCGATATCGGCGCCCGGCCCGGCATCTACTCGCGCGGGGCTTGCCGGAATTGGTAGGTTAGTGTTGCGCGACACACGCGCAGGTTCAGGGAGGTCCCATGAGAAAGTCGCACGTCCTGGCGTCAACGGTGATGGCACTTGGAATCGTGCTTGTGCCCGCGGCGGCGTTCGCTGAACCGCCCCAGGACTTGGATGCGCGTTTTACCGACCTGGCGGGCGTGGTCGACGACGACGCGGCGGCGGCCGCAGAGGTCGAGAAGGTGCCGGGCCAGGACCTGTGGGTGGTGACGGTCAAGAACCTCGACGGGATGGACGCCCAGGAGTGGGCCGAGCAGACGCACGCGGTGTCGGGGATGGATAAGTACGACGGCGTGGTGGTCATCTCGGTGGACACGCTCGAGGTGGGCTGGCATTCGACCAGCTCGGGCGACGTGTCCGAGGCCGTGCTGAACGAGTCGCTGAGCCCGTACGTCATGGATCTTTTCGGCGACGGCGACTGGGACGCCGGCGTCACCACCCTCGCCAAGAACGTGGCGTCGGTGGCGCGTGGCGGGGAGCTCGTGGACGATTCGGGCGGGTTCCCGTGGCCGCTGGTGGGGATTGGCACGGTGGCGGTGGGCGCGGGTGGCGCGATCGCCGTCGCCAATCGCCGTAAGACGAAGGCCTCCGTGGCGGACGCGGACAAGCAGGTCCAGGAGGCATCGGCGGCCCTGCTCGAGGTCGACGACGACGTGCGTGCGGCCAGCGCTGAACTCGAGTTCGCCCGCGCCGAGTTCGGGCTCGAGGCGACCCAAAGCTTCCAGCTAACGATCGACAAGGCGCGCGAGGCGACGTCGGCGGCCTTCCAGATCCATTCCCAGCTTCACGACGCCGATCCGGAGACCCCGCAGCAGAAGCTGGACCTGAGCGCGAAGATTACGCAGCTGGTGCGGTCGGCGCAGGAGGCGCTCGAGCACCACACGAAGGAATTCTCCGAGCTGCGCAACCTCGCCGCGCATGCCGATGCGAAGGTGGCCGAGTTCCGCACGCGCGTAGCGGAGATTAACCAGCGCCTGGAGCTGGGCAAGCGCACGGTGGACAACCTTGAGGTGAACTACCCGGCGTCGGCGCTCGCCACGCTGCGCACCTATCCCGCGCAGGTGGCGCACCTGCTTGAGGCCACGGGCACGTCGCTCGATTCGGCCGACTCCGAGGTGGCCGCGGGCGATCGCAACGGGGCGGTGCCGTACGTGCGGATGGCAGAGGCCACGCTCGCCCAGGCCTCCCAGCTCACGGACGCCCTCCTCAACGCCCCGCAGCAGCTGGAGGCTGCGAGCGCGGAGATGCGCGAGCGCGTGGCCTCGCTGTCCTCCGATATTGCCGACGCCCGCCGGCTGGCCCCCACCGATCCCACGGTGGCGCCGCTACTGGCCACGGCCCAGGAGGCGGTGCAGCGGGCATCGGGGGCGAACGCGGACCCGTTCCGCAGCGTCGAGGAACTGCACGAGACCGAGACGAAGATCGACCTGGCCCTCGAGCCCTTCCGCGCGGCGGAGGAAAACCGCAAGAAGCTCGAGGCCAACGCCAACCAGGCCCTCGCCTACGCGCGCCGCGCGATCGACGACGCCGAAGCCACGGTCACGCGCTACCGGGCCTCGGCCCGCAGCGGGGCCCGTGAGCAGCTGGCCCAAGCCCAGGATTCCTACCAGCAGGCGGCAAGCGGCGAGGATCCGCAAGAGCGCCTGCAGCTGGCTGAGTCCGCCCGCGTGGCGGCCAACCGCGCCAAGCAGGCCGCCCTGTCGGACGTGGAGCGGATGAACCGCGGCGGGCCCTACGGCTCGGGCGGGTACTCCTCCGACGGCGACGCGTTCGCCGGGGCGCTCGCCGGGTCGATCCTGTCCGGCGTAGCCCGCGGGCTCATCATCGGCGGGCTGTCCGGCGGGTTCGGGGGCGGAGGCCGCTCAGGCGGTGGCTTCGGCGGTGGCTTCGGCGGCGGTGGCGGCGGCTCTACCGGCGGGCGCCGAGGATTCTAGTTTTGTCCATGTCCAATTTTGACCAGGTAAGAGAAAGGTAATTTACCATGGCAGAAAAGCAGTCCATCCTTGGGCGCATGGCACAGTTGGCCAAGGCCAACATCAACGCACTCATCGACCGCGCCGAGGACCCGCAGAAGATGCTCGACCAGATGGTGCGCGACTACACCAACTCCATCGCCGAGGCGGAGGACGCGGTTGCCGTCACCATCGGTAACCTGCGCCTGGCCGAGGCCGACTACAACGAGGACATCAACTCGGCTCGCGAGTGGGGGCAGAAGGCACAGGCCGCCGTCGCGAAGTCGAACGAAATGCGCGCGGCCGGAAACGAGGACGGTGCCGCGAAGTTCGACAACCTCGCCAAGGTGGCCCTCGAGCGTCAGATCCAGCACGAGGGCGAGGCCCGCGAGGCCGAGCCGATGATCCGCTCCCAGCAGGAAGTGGTGTCCAAGCTCAAGGACGGCCTGAACGTCATGCGTAGCAAGCTTGCAGAGCTCAAGTCCAAGCGCGATCAGCTCAGCGCCCGCCAGAAGTCCGCCGCGGCCCAGAACAAGGTCCAGGACGCCATCGCGTCGATCAACGTGCTCGACCCGACCTCGGAGCTTGCCCGCTTCGAGGACAAGGTGCGCCGCGAGGAAGCCATTGCGGCTGGCAAGGCCGAGGTGTCCGCGTCCTCGCTGGATGCCCAGTTCGCCGAGCTGGAGTCAACCGACACGTCCGCCGAGGTCGCCGCCCGTCTCGCCGCCCTCCAGGCAGGCGAGGCACCCAAGGCGATCGAGGGCACGGAATTCACCGATTACTAAATCGATCAGCCCAGCGCGATACGACGGCGAGGTGGCCCACCCCGGGCACCTCGCCGCCTCATTCCGCGATAGCATGAGAATATGTATTTTCTGATCGACGGCGAGAATATCGACGCGACCCTGGGCGTCAACATCCTCAAGCGCGCCCCGCACCCGGAGGAGCGCCCCCGCTGGGATCGCGTGTTGCGCTACCGCCCATGGGGCGAGGACGAGGAGACCACCGGCCTGTTCTACATGAACGCCTCCCAGCGCACCGCGTTCACCTTCGTCCAGGCCCTGCTGGCGATCGGCTGGAAGCCCGTACTGCTTACGTCCGACGATCCGCACGTGAAGATCGTGGATGTCGGCATCCAGCGCACGCTCGACGCGATCGGGATGCACCGCCCGAGCGCGGACATCGTCATCGCCTCCCACGACGTCGACTACCTCCCCCAGGTCAGCGACCTGCTGGACGCCGGCCACCGCGTGGCGATCATGTGCTTCCGCGAATTCCTCTCGGCCCAGCTGACCGAACTGGAGGACCAGGGGCTGAAAATCATCGACCTCGAATACGACGTGGCGGCGTTTAACCAGACCCTCAACCGCATCTACCCGATCGACATCGACGATTTCGATCCGCTCGCCTTCATCTAAGGACCCAGGATGGACATGGCATCAAAGAAGCCCGAGACGAAGGTGCTCGTGGTCGACGACGAGCCCACGATCCGCGAGCTACTCTCCGCTTCGCTGCGCTTCGCCGGCTTCGACGTCGCCACCGCCGAAAACGGCGCCGAGGCGCTCAAGGTGGAGCGGACGTTCCTGGCCGATATCGTCGTGCTCGACATCATGTTGCCCGACATGGACGGCTTCGAAGTTCTCACCCACCTGCGCGAACAGGAGCCCGAGCTGCCGGTCCTGTTCCTCACGGCGAAGGACGACGTGCAGGACCGCGTGCGCGGGTTGGAAGTGGGCGGCGATGACTACGTCACCAAGCCGTTCTCCCTCGAGGAGGTAGTAGCGCGCATCCACGCGATCCTGCGCCGCACCGCCCCCGAATCCGCCAGCTCCGACGTACTGCGCTACCACGACCTGGAAATGGACGAAAGCTCCTACGAAGTACGCAGGGCCGGGCACGACGTCGACCTGTCGCCCACCGAATACAAGCTCCTGCGCTACCTGCTCATCAACGCCGAGCGTGTGGTGTCGAAGATCCAGATCCTCGACCACGTGTGGGATTACAACTGGGTGGGCGAGGCGTCAATCGTCGAATCCTACATTTCCTACCTGCGCCGCAAGATCGACTCGCCCGAAGCGCTCGGGATCACCGACCCCGACGAGGTGGCCGCCCTCGAACCGCTCATCCACACCAAGCGCGGGATCGGCTACGTGCTACGCCGGGCGAAATGAACGTCACGTTCCAATCCCGGCGCCCGGCGCCGAAGGTGCGGCGGACCCTGTCGGTCCGCATCGTGTTCGCGTTCATCGTCATCATGGCGATCGTGCTGGTCACCGTGTCGTGGCTCGCCACGGTCACGTTACGCGGCTCGCTCATCGATGAGACGGACCGCAACCTGCGCTCCTCGGGCCGCACGATCGCCACGGTCACGATCGACCAGCTCATCAACGACACGCAAGACCAGCTCCTGCCCAGCGACTTCTACCTCTTTATTACGTACACAAATCCGGCGGCGAACGTGCCCTTCGGGCACCTGACGGTTGTCAACTCCCAGATCAAGGACGAAAACGGCACGCCGCTCAACCCCGAGTTGCTGGCCCAGCGCAAAAGCTCAGCGCCCTCCACCGTGCCCTCCACCCGCGACGGGCAGGAGTGGCGCATCATCACCACCGACCTCAACTACTCCCCCACCAACCTTACTTCGGTGGGATCGGTGGTGATCGGCCTGCCGCTCGAGCCGATCAATGACACCGTGCGCAACCTCGGCGGAGCGCTCGCCACCCTCGTGCTCATCACCCTGATCCTCGGCGCGCTCGCCGCCTACCTGCTGGTCGACCAGTCGCTCACCGGCCTGCGCGACATCGAACGCGCCACCCACGAGGTGGCCGCCCGCAACCTGTCCGTGCGCGTACCGACCGGCACCGACGGCTCCGAAGTGGCCCTGCTCGGCCAGTCGATCAACAAGATGCTCGCCCGCGTGGAGGAATCCTTCGAGGTGCAGGTGGCCTCCGAGAAACGCATGCGGCAATTCGTCTCCGACGCCTCCCACGAACTCCGCACCCCGCTCGCCACCGTCCGCGGATACGCCGAGCTTTACCGGCTGGGTGGCGTTCCCGACGGCGGGGTGGACCTCGCCATGTCCCGCATCGAATCCGAATCCGAACGCATGGCCCACCTGGTTGAAGACCTCCTCCAGCTGGCCCGGCTTGACGAGCGGCGCCAGATCAACATGCAGCCCGTCGACCTGGCCACCATCGCGCTCAACACGGTCACCGACTTTCACGTGCGGGCCCCGCAGTGGCCCGCCGAGGTCGTGGGACTCACAGGCGACGAGCCCTGCTCGGTCATCGTCACTGCGGATGCGGAAAAGGTCACCCAGGTGATTACCAACCTGCTATCCAACGTCATCAACCACACCCCCGAGGGCACACCCGTCGAGGTGGCCGTGGGCGTGGACGCGGAGCGGCAGGTCGGCGTCGTGGACGTACGCGACCACGGCCCCGGCATCGACGCCCAGCAGGCCGGGCGCATCTTCGAGCGATTCTTCCGCACCGACACCTCGCGCTCGCGCGGGTCGGGCGGATCCGGGCTTGGGCTCGCGATCGTGGCCGCCATCATGGAAGTTCACGGCGGTTCGGCGCAGGCCTTCGATACCCCCGGCGGCGGGCTCACCATCCGCCTCGAATTCCCGGGAGTGATGACGGGGGATACCAAGAAGAAGCGGGGTCTGCTCGGGCGCTGAGCCCGGCTGCCCGCACGCGAGCAACTCACGGGGCGATTTAAAAACACTGGACGATTTCGGGGCGATCTCCTCATATGAGGAGATCGCCCCGAAATCGTCCAAAATAATTCAAACCCAGGGCCGGCGGGCGCGGGCTACTCCGGGTTTGCAGCCCCCTGCTCCAGCATCGCCAGAATCTGGCTGCGCACGCGGGACATGAAGGCCTCGGCGTCCTCGCCCTCCTCGGCAAACATCGGCTTACCGATAAACATGTCCACCGGCGGGCGGTTCGGGGCCGGGAGCACCGCACCCACCGGCATCGCGTCATGCCCGCCGCGCAGGGCCAGCGGCACGATCGGGATGCCGAACTTGATCGCGAGCGCCGCGGCCCCCACCTTGAACTCGCCCATCTCCCCCGAGCGGGAGCGCGTGCCTTCCGGGAAGATCAAGATCGGGATGCCCTCGCGCAACAGTCGCGCGGTCATGCCCTTCGCCGGCCCGCTGACCTGGTTCGCGCCGCGCTTGCGCTCGATCGGGTACGTGTTGAAAAACAGCGCCGTGATCTTCGACAGGGTGGGCCGCCGGTACCAATAATCCGCGGCGGCGCCCGTGGCCAGCCTCTCCGTCATGTGCTCCGGCAACAGCGTGAACACCATCGGCGCGTCGAGATGCGACGTGTGATTGCCGACCACGACGTACGCCCCCTCCAGGCCCTCCACGTTCTCCTGCCCCTCCACATTCGTGGACAGGATCGTCTTCAGCGCCGGGCGCGTGAAAAACCTCCGCACGTTCTTACGTGCGTGCATCTTCGACTCCGAATGATAGTCATCCAGCGGTTGCAGTTCGCTCATCGCCGACCCTTATTCAGCTTCTTCACCGCCACCGCCACCGCGCCCGCCGGCGCGTGCTTGGCCAGGAAACCAATAAGCTTGAAGCGCTTCGAAGGGGTGGACGAGGTACGGCCACGGTCGGCGTCGGCGAGGCACTCGGCCACCACGCGCTGGGCATCCAACCAAAGGAAATCCGGGATCGAGGACGTGGACACACCCGTGCGCGCATGGAACTCGGTGCGCACCCACCCCGGGATGAACGTCACCACCTGCACGCCAAACGGTGCCACCTCAATGGCCAACGAATCTGACCACACCCGCACAAACGCCTTAATCGCCGAGTACGCGCCCATTGGCGCCGCACCCGACATCGACGACGTATTAATAATGACGCCGCGCCCGCGCTCCTTCATCGCCGCCGCAGCCGCACCACCGAGCACCATTGGGGTGATCCCCATCAGCTCCGCGCCCGCCACCAGCTCCGACGCATCCGCGGTAGCCATCTTCGCATACAGACCAGCGCCGGCATTGTTCACAAAAACGTCAACCGGGGACTGCGAAGAGCCGAGACGCTGGGCGACGGCCGCGACGCCGTCGTCGTCGGAAAGATCCGCCGGTAGCGTCTCCACCGACACACCCGAACCACGCAACTCCTGCGCCGCCCGCGCCAGACGCTCCGCGTCACGCGCCACGAGCACAAGATCCAAGCCGCGCGCAGCCAACTGCCGCGCAAACTCCAAGCCCAGGCCCGACGAACCGCCCGTAATCAGCGCCCTCCCGCGCACGAGTGACGTTGGATGCGTCATACTGCCATCGCCCTCCGGCCCAGATAGAACATTGCCGATTCAGATACTACCGCCATTGTAGGTAGAATCGCGGACGTCATCGAAATTTTGGAGAGAGATGTCTTGTACCGACGTACCCCAGTGGGTAACGCAATCCTTCATGCGTTCCGCGCTCGCGGTAGGTTCAACAGCCCCACGCGAGACCATCGACCGCGTGTGCTGCCTCCTCATCGAACTGTGGTCCAGCCCCGGCCGCCACTTCCACGGCACGTCCCACCTCTACGACCTCCTGGCCCGCGTTGATGCCCTCGCTGTTGAGGCGCAGGACGCCGACGTCGTCCGGCTGGCTGCCTGGGGACACGGGCTTGTCTTCTCCACCGACGGCCAAGCCCTCTACACGCGTAACGGCGGCGAAGACCGCGGTGCCTCCGCGGCTCTCATGGCCAAGTACCTCGACGAACTGGGCGTCCCCGGCGACACCGTAGAAGAGATCCGCCAACTCATCCTCCACATGCGCAAGCACCCCCTGCCCGTGCCCGAATCCGGCATATTCGACTCGCACGACATGGACCTGCTCGTCCTCACCGACGCCCACCTTGGTTTCCTTGCCAACCAACCCCAAAAGTACAAGACCTACATGGAGAAGGTCCGCGAGGAATACGCCCACATCCCCGAACTGCACTTCCTCGAGGCGCGCCTCGAAGTGGTCACCCGCCTGCTCGACCGACGTCGCATCTTCAGCACCCCGCTTGCCACGCAGTGGGAGCAATCCGCGCGCCAGAACCTCGAACTCGAGCGGCAGCGCCTGATCGTTAAACTGCAGAAGACCACCGGGAGCATCCCGGTGATTAAGGCCGAGCTCGGCGGGAATGGCGGGCCGGGTGCTAGCGCGGTAGCTGGTGCTGCCGGCGGGCCGAGTGCTGGCGTTGCCGCGGGGGCGGCTGGGGCTGGCGCTCACGCCGCCGAAACCGCCGCCGATCGAACTGGCAGTCCGGCCGGGCCCGGCTCAACGCCGCATGGCGGACCTGCAGGTGTCAGCAATCCGTCCGTCGGGGCTCCCGCCGAGCCCCGCGAGCCTCACGCGCACTTCGAGTCTGACGCGACCACCGCTGGCGCCGATTCCGGCCGCGAGTCTACTGCCCCGCACCCGGGCCTCATGGCCGAACCGGAGAAGCGGCCCGTGGCGGCTCCTGCCCCGTCGCAGACGGAGCATGTGGGTTCCTCGTTGGAGTCCGCTTCCGCGGACCTCGACCCCGGCATGCCCGACCGCCCCCTCACCCCCGAGGAGGCCAAACAGGCCCGCCGCGACGAGATCGCCCGCGCCACCTACGAAAAGATCGAGCGCGCCAAGGCCGCCAAGGAGGCGCAGCGGGCGCGCGAGGCCCTGGAGCGCGTCCGGGAGACTGACTTCCCCTCCGGCCTGGTCGAATAGCCCAGCCCACCCCGCATCCGCGACACCTTTTTGATACCCGCCACAGCAAATTGCCATCGCCCCTGCCGGAAATGCGTCGCAAACGTCCGGGCAGATCTGGGTAGCCGGAGGCGGTCACGCCGGCGAGGAGGGATGAGGCTTCACAGCCCGAGGCAACGGCGTGACTGCCGGAGGCCCAAGTAGACACCGACCCAAACAGGCTCCCGCACAGACAAAGGGCGGCCCGCCGAGTCTCCTCGGCGGGCCGCCCCCTATCCAGCTACGTGCGGCTTAGTACATGCCACCCATGCCCGCGGCGGGGTCATCATGACCAGCGCCTGCCGGCTCCGGCTTGTTCGCCACCACGGCCTCCGTGGTGAGGAACAAGCCTGCGATCGAGGCGGCGTTCTGCAGGGCAGAGCGGGTCACCTTGACCGGGTCGGCGATGCCGGCGGCGAGCAGGTCCTCGTACGTGCCGGTGGCGGCGTTGAGGCCCTGGCCCGCGGGGAGCGAGCGGACCTTCTCCGCAACGACGCCGCCCTCGAGGCCAGCGTTCTCAGCGATCTGCTTGAGCGGGGCGGCCACGGCAATCTTGACGATCTGCGCACCGGTGGCCTCGTCGCCCTCGAGCCCGAGTCCGGCCAGGACCTCGTCGCCCGCCTGGATCAGAGCAACGCCACCACCAGCGACAATGCCCTCTTCCACGGCGGCCTTCGCGTTGAGGATCGCGTCCTCGATGCGCTGCTTGCGCTCCTTGAGCTCGACCTCGGTGGCCGCGCCCGACTTGATGACGGCCACGCCGCCCGCGAGCTTGGCGAGGCGCTCCTGCAGCTTCTCGCGATCGTAATCGGAGGTGGAGTTCTCGATCTGGACCTTGATCGTGGACACGCGAGCCTTGATGTCCTCTTCGGTGCCGGCGCCGTCAACGATGGTGGTGGCATCCTTGGTCATGACGACCTTGCGCGCCTGGCCGAGCATCGAGATATCGGCGGTGTCCAGCTTGAGACCAACGGTCTCGGAGATGACCTGGCCGCCGGTGAGGACTGCCATGTCCTGGAGCATCTCCTTGCGGCGGTCGCCGAAGCCGGGGGCCTTGACGGCGGCGGACTTGAAGGTGCCGCGGATCTTGTTGACCACGAGGGTGGCCAGGGCCTCGCCCTCGATGTCCTCAGCGATGATGGCCAGCGGCTTGCCGGTCTGCATGACCTTCTCCAGCAGCGGCAGGAGGTCCTTGACGTTCGAGATCTTCGACTCGACGAGCAGGACGTAGGCGTCCTCGAGCACGACTTCCTGGCGGTCCGCGTCGGTTACGAAGTACGGGGAGAGGTAGCCCTTGTCGAAGGACATGCCCTCGGTGAGCTCCAGCTCGGTGCCGAAGGTGTTGGACTCCTCAACGGTGACCACGCCTTCCTTGCCGACCTTGTCCAGCGCCTCGGCGATGAGCTCGCCGATCTCGGCGTCGCCCGCGGAAATACCCGCGGTAGCGGCGATCTCCTCGCGGGTCTCAACTTCCTTCGCGTCCTTGAGCAGCTGCTTGACGACGGCGTCAACCGCCAGGTCAATGCCGCGGCGCAGGGCGATCGGGTTCGCGCCGGCCACAACGTTGCGCAGGCCCTCCTTAACGAGCGCCTGGGCGAGCACGGTGGCGGTGGTGGTGCCGTCGCCAGCGACGTCGTCGGTCTTCTTCGCGACTTCCTTCACCAGCTCAGCGCCGATGCGCTCGAGCGGATCCTCCAGGTCGATCTCCTTGGCGATGGACACGCCGTCGTTGGTGATCGAGGGGGCGCCCCACTGCTTGTCGAGAACCACGTTGCGGCCCTTGGGGCCAAGCGTTGCCTTGACGGTGTTGGCGAGCAGGTCCAGGCCCCGCTCCATCCCGCGGCGCGCCTCTTCATCGAAATGAATGATCTTTGCCATGCGAACTTCCTCCACGTTAGTGGTTGTCCAGCCGACGCCCGCGACGGACGACCCGCGTGCGGCCGTTTCCTTCCCGGCCATCGGCGAGCCTCATCGGCTGCAGAATTATCACTCTCACTTCAAGAGTGCCAGTAACGATTTTGGCACTCGACGCCCGGGAGTGCAAATCTCCCCACGACCCCGCCCGGCCGTTTCACCGCCGGCTAAAAGTTGAGCGCGGCTATATCAACTTCTCGTGAGAGCGTGAGGCTCCGCATGCGCCGCCCGAGGTGCTACCTCGCGACGACGACAACCTCCGTCTGGTACTGCCCCGTCACCGCCGCATCCTCCACGACGTTCGCAAACCCAAGGGTCTCAGCTACCTTCTTCGCGGTGCCCTTATGTTCGGCGCCGCTGTAATACACGGTGGACTCGGTCGGCTCAGCCCCACCCTTGTAATCGGCCACGTTGAGGTTCGTAAACCCAGCCTCCTGCAGGATCGCCGACTGCTGCCCGGCAAAGCCCGCGGTCCCGCGGCCGTTGAGCACGAGCACCCGCTGACTCAGATTCGGCTCAGCCGCCGGCTCTTCGGTGGCGCTGGGCTCCTCCGTGGCGCTCGGCTCCTCGGTGGGCGCGGCGCTGGTCTCCGTAGCCTCCGGCTCCGTGGTCTCCCGGGCAGGCGCCGACGACGTCGTCTCCACCCGCGGCGAGTCCGACCCCGCAACCAACTTCCCAATGCCGATGCCCAGCAAGGGGGCAAGCACCAAGACCGCGACGATCCCGATGATCCACGGGCGAGCGCTCGGAGGCTGGCGGTGGCCGCCGATCGTCTTGCGCTCGGCGGCGAGTCGGTCGAATTCGTCTTCAGGATATGTAGTGGCCACGGGGCAAGTTTACAGGGAATCGGCACCGAATCGAGATTCCGGGCTGTGTTTCGGCTCGCGGCCGAGCCGCCCGCGCCTCGTCGGCGCCCCCAGTCCTATCTGCGGCCTAATCGCGCCCGTCGAGCTCGAGTGCGCCCTGGCTGTCCTGCCCGCTCTGGCCACCCGCCTCGCCCTCACCGCCGGACTCACCGTCACCCAAGTCAGACCCGACACCCACCTCGGGCCCTCCCCCGCGCGGCGCATGAGGGGCCGGCACCTCCGGCAAGTCAAGGCCGCGCTCGGTCAGGCGCGAGTCGCGCAAGCGCCGCAGCCGGTCCACAAGCGCGGGATCAGCAGTCCACACCCGCGGCTCGTCGAGCATCCGCGACAGGACCAGGTAGTACTTCGACGCCGTCATCCCCAGCTGACGCTGGATGGCCTGCTCCCGGGTAGGGGCCATCCGCCACCAACCGCGTTCGATGTCGAGGATCGAACGCTCCACCTCTGTCAGCTCGTCGTCCATGCCCACCACTCTAGCGCGCCCCTCCGACAATAATTTGTGACGCCTTTCCGACACGCGCGATAGCAAATTGCCGTCGCGGATGTCAGAAAGACGCCGCAAACAGGAAGGATTGGTGCGCTAGTCCCGGCCCAGCCGCTAGCGCTGTGCCGTCATCGCCGCCAGCGGACTGAGCCTCATGGCCCGGCGCGCGGGCACCATGCCCGACGCCATCGCGATGAAGGTCGCGCCCGCAACCGCCGCCACCGCCAGCAGCGGCGGGATCTGGGAGATGCCGCCACCTTGTTGGTCGGGCGAGGAGGCCAACGTGTTGATGACCGCCGACAGCACGTAGCTGAGCACGATCCCAATCACGCCCCCAAGGAAGCCGATCGAGGAGGATTCCACGAGGAACAGCCTCCGGATGTCCCGCATCGAGGCGCCGATTACCTTCATCACACCGATGTCGCGCTGGCGCTCATACACACTCATGAGCATCGTGTTCGCGATGCCGATCGCGGCCACAAGCATCGAGATCGCGCCGATTCCGCCGAGCGCCGCCTGGATGCGCGCCGCCGTCTTCTTCGCCTCGAGAATCCACTCGGCCTCCGAGTAAGCCCCGTAACCCGAATCGCGCAACTCCTCGGAAAGGCTGAGGGCGGCGTCGGCGTCCTTGGCCATGACGATGAACTCGTTGTAAATGAAGTTGCGCCCCGGCTTGGCGTTCGCGCTCTCCTGGCCGGGTAGCTTCTCGGTGGAGATCGACTTCTTCAGGGCCGCCACCAACGTGTCGAGGTCGGCGAAGTACGACGACGATATCATCGACCACACCTGCGGCTCCTCGTACAGCTGCCCCGAAACGGTGGCGAGGATCGGACGCGGCGGCGCGACCGACGTCGTGCCCTCACCCGAGCCCCCAGAACCCTCGCTCGAACCCTCACTCGAACCCTCGCTCGGCGCCGGTTGCGGCTCCGCCATCTCGTAGGCCATGCCGCCCTCGGTTTCCACCGTAAGGAAGTAGGTGCGGCCCTGGAGGTCGATCTCCTTCGACTCGCCAGTGCGCGGGTCCCACGACTGGTTGGCCTTGCCACCCGCAAGCAACTGCACGGTGCCGCCGTGCACGGGCGCCGCGCCCCAGGCCAGCTCATAGCCCAGCTTCTCGAAACCGTCGGACGGAATGGCGCGGATCTGGAGGTACTCCTCCATACCCGCCGCCTTCATCTTCATGTCCACGGCATACACCGGAAACACGGCCTCCACGCCCTCGAAACCGGCCAGCGACCGGGCAAGCGCGTCGTCCATCTTCGGCGCGGGCTTACCCCGCTCGGCCCGCGGCGGCGACTGCACGCTCACCTGCCGCACCGACGGACTGTTGGCGCTCACCTCGTTCTGCCGCGCCAGCCCGACACCGAGCGAAATCATCACCACCACGGCCATCGTGCCGATCACCACGCCCGTCGAGGTCAGGACGGTACGCAACGGCCGGCGTCGTAGTGACGCCACCGCCGATGCGAGGATGTCGGTAAAGCGCATTTAGATCAGGCCGTCGCTATCCAGGAGGCTCAGCGCGTCCGCCTCGTCCTCGACGTCCTTCTTCTTCCGATGACGACGCACGGCCATCACCGCCACGATCACGACGCCGATCAACACCAACGCACCAATCGCGATCGGACCCCACGGGATCGTGGACTCCTCTTCGTCGATGTCCCCGGGAGCGATGGGGCCATCCTCGGGAATCATTTCGATGACGGTGACGGGCACCTCGCGCTCGATGCTGGCCGTCTCCCCCTCGGAGTTTTCGTAAGTGAGGACGAGAGTGATGGGCCCCTCGGTGACGTCCTCGGCTCGGACGATCATGTCAACGTTCGCAGTGGAACCCGCGGCGATGTTGCCCACGTAGGCCTCCTGCCCCGTGATCGCCTGTCCCTCCTTGATGGAAGCCTTGACGTTCGAGATCGCGGACTTGCCCAGGTTGTTCACGGTGAACACGATCGAGCCCTCGCCGCCGAGGGTGAGCATCTCGGGCATCACCTGCGGCACCGACGTCTCCACACGGGCCGGCTGGCTGACCACGACCGCCACGGTCTCAGTGGAGGTCAGGGCCGTGAAATCCGCGTCCTCATACTCGATCGTGAGGGTGAGCGGGTAGGGCCTGTCCTCAAGCGTGGGCAGGGACGTGTAGTACATGGTGACGTCCACCGACTCGCGCGGGCCGAGCTTGGCCAGGTACACCGACGCCGACCCCGAGCGCGGCAGCAACCCGCCCTCGGCCGACAGGGAGAACTTGATGTTCTGCACCCGGGCCGTAGCGGAGGTGTTGCGGACGGTGAAGACGATGTCGAAATCGCTGCCTGCCACCACGGGCTTCGGCGTGGTAGTAAAGCCCTCCACCATGAGACGCGGGGTGGACTTGCCGGTCTGGACTGGGGCGTCGGCCGTCGGCGCGTCGCCCGGCTCGGGGGCATCTGCCGTATCCGCGCTGGCGGCGGGAACGATGAGGCCTGCGAAAAGCAACGTTAGGAAGGCCAAAAGGGTGCTGAAGCGTTTCACGGGTGTCTCCTCAGTCCATATGGTTGGTGTGCGTGATGTCTTGGATGCGGCCGTCGCCAATCGAAACGATGACGTCCGCGTAGCTGGCCAGGTGCCGATCGTGGGTGACCATGATCCACGTCTGGTGGTAGTGCGCGATGAGGCGGCGAAACAGGTCAAGCGTGGCGGCGGCGGTGTGGGAATCGAGGTTGCCGGTGGGCTCGTCCGCGAAGACAATCTCCGGGTTGGACACGAGCGCGCGCGCAATGCCGACACGCTGCTGCTCACCGCCCGACATCTGGCTCGGCTTGTGATTCAGGTGCGTGCCCAGGCCCAGCGTGGTGAGCGCCCGGGCGGCCCGCTTGCGCCGCTCCGCCTTGCCCATCCCTCGGAAAGTGAGCGGCAGGGCCACGTTGTCCAGCGCCGTCATTTCCTGCATGAGGTTGAACGACTGGAAGACGAAACCCACGTGGTCGCGGCGGAACGCGGCCAGCTCGGCCTGGCTCATCTTGTCGATCCGGCACCCGGCCACCTCCACGCTCCCCGCCGACGGCGGCTCCAGGCCCGCGAGCATGTTGAGCAGCGTGGACTTGCCCGAGCCGGACGTGCCGACCACGGCCACGAACGTACCCTTCTTAATCTCAAGGTTGACCTGGTTGAGGGCGACGACGTGCGAACGGCCTACCTTGTACAACTTTGACAGGTCGTTTGTGCGTACTGCTATTTCTTCTACCACGAACCTAGCTTCCTCGCCGGCATTATTAAGCCGATTCTATTCGAGGTGCGAGCTCCCCGATGTCCGCCGCAGGGCGGATATCAGGATGTGGGCGGTGTAGGTTAAAGGCATGAGTTTGAGCGACGTCATGGATCCCGAATGGGCCGAGGCGATGGCGCCGGTAGAGGCCAACATCCACGCGATGGGGGACTTCCTGCGCGCCGAGAACGACGCCGGGCACGGCTACCTGCCCGCCGGGAAGAACGTACTGCGCGCGTTTTCCTACCCGCTGAGCCAGGTGCGGGTTCTGATCGTGGGCCAGGACCCCTATCCCACGCCCGGACACCCCATCGGGTTGAGCTTCGCGGTGGACAGGCAGGTCAGCCCGCTCCCGAGGTCGCTGGCGAACATCTACCGAGAGCTGAGCGACGACCTCGGCATCGCTCCCGCCTCCCACGGCGACCTCACCCCGTGGTGCGAGCACGGCGTCATGCTACTCAACAGGGTGCTGAGCGTGCGGCCGGGTGCGCCGGCGTCACACCGGGGCAAAGGCTGGGAGGCAATCACCGACCACGCCATCCGCGTGCTCGCCCAGCGCGACCAGCCGCTCGTAGCGATCCTGTGGGGCCGGCAGGCCCAAGAGCTGACGCCCCTTCTTCGCACGACGCCGAGGATCACCTCCGCCCACCCCTCGCCGTTGTCCGCCACCCGGGGCTTCTTCGGCTCCAAGCCGTTCTCGCGCGCGAACGCCCTGCTCGTGGAGCAGGGCGCGGAGCCGATCGACTGGCGGCTGGAGTAAGGGACAGAGCGCGTTCGACAGAAGTCGTGAATATACCGGCTGCCGGTTGCTATTTCGGCCTGGTGGGCCTCAGGTTCACGACCATGGACTCGACCAGAACAGCAAAGGCCCCGGCCCTGGTGAGTTCCGGAGCCTTGGGAGAGCCCCCTGTCAGACTCGAACTGACGACCTTCGCTTTACAAGAGCGGCGCTCTACCAACTGAGCTAAGGAGGCACCTGGCACGGGCCAGACGATCCCAGTGTGCCAGATACCCGCGACCATTGACAAAGCAAGCATGCGGGGATGCGGCGGGGCCGCGGGGATGCTTCCCCGCGGCCCCGCACCGGCTTCCCGGCGTCAGATTCACTTCACGCTGGCGCCAGGCTTACTTCGCGCCGGCTTCGATCGCGGACTGGATCACCGAGTCGACGTCGCCCTCCGCCAGCCAGGAATCGTCCACCACGCCGTTGACCTCGAGGGTGGGCGTGGCGGTGTAGCCCTTCTCGCGGAAGGAGTCGGTGGCCGCAACGGCCACAGCCTTCCAGTCGTCGGAGGCGACGGACGCGGGCAGGTCGTTGGCCACGTCGTCGGGCACGCCCACGCTCTTGGCGATGTCGGCGAACTCGGCGAGGGTGGGCGCGCTTCCGCCGCCCTTGACTGCTTCGGCGGTGCGTGCGAACAGCGCATCGTTGTAGGCCCACGCCTGCTCGGGGGCGTATGTGGCCACGTAGAACATGGCCGCGGCGGCGTTATCGGACACCGAGTTGTTCAGGGTCGCCACCGGGTAGAGGCGCACCGAGAGCTCGCCGGCGTCGGCATGGTTGTGGTAGGTGTCGGCATAGTTGCGCTCGAGGTTGATGCAGCCCGAGCACGTGTAGTCGGAATAGACGGCGAAGACGCCCGCATCCTCGACCACCTGGCCTGCCACGCCGGCCGCATTGACGTCAATGCCGTAGTCGTCCGTGACGTTGGCGAGCGTGGCGGGGCGGACCGTGCCCTCGTAATCGCCCGTGTTTGCCTTGCCACCCTTGCCGACGATCTGCAAAATGGCGAAGGCCACAAGCGCGACCGCGAGCACGATTCCACCAATCATGAGCGCCTTATTGCGGCGTGCCCGCTTAGCTTCCTGCTCCCGTAGGATCCGCGCTCGCTCGCGGGCCATGTCACGCCGTTCCTTCTTCGTCACGCTCTGTGCGCTATTCTTCGTTGCCATTGTTCCTCTTTCGAACATTTCCGCGGTCAACCATGCGTTGCGACGCATCATCACTCATTGAACTCTAAACTATCTGGAGATGGGCCTGGCTGACAACTACGCCCGCAGCGAGCGCAACTAATAGCGTAGTCGCAATCCAGAAAAGTCGGTATCCCGCGGTTGGCGCGATGCCCTCCATGAGGTACCTCACGCCTTCGCGCCCGTTTTCGTTCGGCGCGATGAACCACGCAACGACGACGCCCACGTACACCCCCACCGCCTGGCCGCTCGCGGGTGGCAACGCGCCGAGGAAGTCGAGGAACAACCAGGTCAGCCACCCGACGCCGGCGCCCACACCCACCGACACCACCGACCTGGCCACCGCGCCGATAAGCGTGAGCGGCGAGCGCAACACCGCGCCCATGACGTCGTTCTGGTACGGCCCGCCGTTGCGCATCCGCCGCTCACGCAGGTCGCTCTGCGCGCCCCCGAGCCACGACAGTGCCACGATGAGCGCCGCCATCACCGCCGCCGACGTCACCGGCCACACCAGCGCAAACAGCCCGACGACGATCGACGCCACCCACACCTGCAACCGCGCCTTGCGCGGCGGCACCGCCCAGGCGGGGAGCTGGCCCGCCGGGTACCCGTAGCCATAGCCGTAGCCCACCGCGCCTGGCAGCTGGACGGGTGGCGCTGGCTCTGGTTCCAACATTCTCTCGAACACCGAGGTTCGGGCGGGTGAGGGATCGGGCCCCTCACCCGCCCCCGTTCCCGGAGTCGGATCAGCCACCGGCAGCGGGGCCGTGGCATCGACCGGCGGCTGTGCCGCCGAATACCCACCGGAGTAAGAGGAGGATCCGGCGCCTACGATCGGGCGGGTCGCATCCCCGCCACCCGCGCGGCCCGCACCAGCACCGCCCGGCCCCGCCGGGCCGTAGGCCACCGTATCGCCCGCGGTCTCATCGCCCGCCGACATCGGGGCGAACGCCGGCGCCACGGGCGGCTCGTACGACGGGGCCGCGCTCACTCCGGCCTCGCCGCCCTCACCGGTCCAGCCCTGGCCAGCCCCGCCAAACTCGCCGGGCCACGGGTGCAGGGCAGTGCGCGCCACGTCACCGAAGCTCGCCCCGCCCAACACATACATGAGCTGGGCAAACGTAATGCGCTCCTCCCGGCGCGGGGCCAGTGCCGCCCGGAACGCCCGCTCCACCTCCGGCGCGAGCCCCGGCAAATCCGCCTCCCCCACGACCACCCGGTGCATCACCGCCGGCGAGTTCCCCACGCCAAACGGCGCCTGCCCCGTGGCCGCGAACGCGAGGACCGCGGCGAGTGCCCACCAGTCGGCGTCCGCATCAGGGTCTCCCCCGCGCACCACCACGGGGTCACAAAAACCGGGTGTGTGGGTGAGAGCACCGGTCTGGGTCATGCGCAGGTCATCTCCCAGTTGCGCGATCCCAAAATCAATGAGCACGGGCCCTTCCTCGCCCATCATCACGTTCGACGGCTTAAGGTCCCGATGTAGCACCCCCTGGTCGTGGATCGACTCCAGCGCAGCCGCGAGCTCCTGACCCAGCTCCACCAGGTCCGCCCCCTCGTAGCGCCCCGAATCGCGCACGTCCTGATCCAACGTGGGCCCGTCGATCAGCTCCGTGACAAGGAAAATCTCCTCCTCGTCCGTCTCCGCATCCAGGATCTGCGCCACGTACTTCCCCCGCACGCGCTGCAGCATCGCCACCTCGCGCCGCAGCCGCTCCCGCGAGCGCGGGTCCGCCGCCAACTCCGGATGCAGCAGCTTGAGGGCGACATCCCGCCCGTCAGCGTCCACCGCCTGATACACGAACGACATCCCACCCGAACCGATCCTCTTCACGATCCGGTAGCCGCCGATCATCGCCCGTTGCCTCATGCCACCCTCCTTTCTGTCTTGTCACGACGCCGTCCGCCCCAGCCACGACACCAGCCACGCCGTCACGACGCTGCCCGCCCCAGCCGCGCGTCGTGCACGCCGCCACGCACGTCGCCGCGATCGACGCGAGCCGCGCGACCGTCGTCGCTCATTCTTGCAAGCGCCTCCGACAATCCCGACGCCCGCCCGGGCAAAACCGCGCAAACACGCCGCTTGCCAGGGATCCACCCCACAATTGTCTTACAAATACGTCACAGTCGTATCCTACCGCGGGCCACCTGTGGCACAATCTAAGGGATGCCAACACGGACGTCGGCATCGTGTCAGAGTTGACACTGACACCTTTCACTACGGATCGTCCGGCACGTACCTGCCGGTGAAGGGAACCATGAACCATGGCGACTGTTACATTTGATAACGCTACCCGCGTCTACCCTGGAGCAACCACCCCGGCCGTCGATGCACTCAACCTTGAGATCAAGGACGGCGAATTCCTCGTCCTCGTCGGCCCCTCCGGATGCGGAAAGTCCACCTCGCTACGCATGCTCGCTGGCCTCGAAGACGTCAACTCCGGCCGCATCTTCATTGGTGACCGCGACGTCACCGACGTCTCCCCCAAGGACCGCGACATCGCGATGGTGTTCCAGAACTACGCCCTCTACCCGCACATGACCGTGGCCGACAACATGGGCTTCGCGCTCAAGATCGCTGGCGAAGATAAGGACGTCATCCGCCAGCGCGTGGAGGAAGCCGCCAAGATCCTCGACCTCACCCAATACCTCGACCGCAAGCCGAAGGCCCTCTCCGGCGGCCAGCGCCAGCGCGTCGCCATGGGCCGCGCCATCGTCCGCAAGCCGCAGGTCTTCCTCATGGACGAGCCGCTGTCGAACCTCGACGCCAAGCTCCGTGTCCAGACCCGCACCCAGATCGCCTCGCTCCAGCGCTCGCTCGGCGTCACCACCGTGTACGTGACCCACGACCAGACCGAGGCCCTCACCATGGGCGACCGCATCGCGGTCCTCAAGGACGGCCTCCTCCAGCAGGTCGCCTCCCCCGCCGAAATGTTCTCCCGCCCGGCCAACGCCTTCGTCGCCGGCTTCATCGGCTCCCCCGCCATGAACCTCGGCACCTGGCGCATCGACGGGAACGACGCCGTCTTCGGCGACGCCCGCTTCGCCCTCCCGGCCGACGTGCTCGCCGCCGCCCGCCCGGACGGCTCCCTCACGGTCGGCCTGCGCCCCGAGGCGCTCGAAGTCGCCGGCGCTGGCGAGGGTGGCATCCCGGTGAAGGTCACCTTCGTCGAATCCCTCGGCTCGGACGCCTACGTCTACGGCACGATCGTCGGCGCGGAGCGCGAAAACACCAACTTCGGCTCCGGCGACCAGTCCGAGACCATGGTCGTGCGCATCGAGCCGTACGTCGTTCCCAAGGCGGGCGACGTCGTCTACCTCAAGCCCAAGGCCGAGCACACCCACTACTTCTCGACCTCCACGGGCGAGCGCATCGACAGCTCGATGCACAAGCCCTCGATGGGGAACGTGGACAACGACGCCGCCGAAGTCCACATCGAGGACTAATCGCAGTAGCTGAGTGAACGACGCCGGGGCTCGGGTTTCGACCGGGCTCCGGCGTCATTCGCGCGTGCGGTAGCATTGATTCGGCACGCCGAGGAAGTGGGGGAACAAAGTGATCAAGTCGCTGCAGATCACGTCAGCGCAGGTGGAACCGGCGCTCCTTGACCTGCCGTGGAACGTGCCCCTCGAACAGTGGCCCACCTCCATCATCGCCGCCCTCCCCCGCGGTATCTCCCGGCACATCGTGCGATTCGCCTACCTAGAGGGCAAGGTCGTGGCCGTGAAGGAAATCGGCGAAACCGTAGCCCACCACGAATACGAGACGCTTCGCGACCTCAACCGGATCGACGCTCCCTGCGTGGAACCCATCGCCGTCATCACCGGCCGCTTCGACGCCGCGGGCGAACCCCTCAACGCCGCCCTCGTCACCCAACACCTGCCCTTCTCCCTGCCCTACCGTTCCCTGTTCGGCCAGGCCTCCATGCGAATCGACACCGTCAGCCGCCTCATCGACGCGCTCGCCGTGCTCATGGTCCGCCTCCACCTCCTCGGCTTCTACTGGGGAGATGTGTCGCTCTCTAACGCACTCTTCCGGCGCGACGCCGGGGAATTCTCCGCCTACCTCGTGGACGCCGAAACCGGCGAACTCGAAGACAACCTCTCCGAGAAGAAGCGAAACTACGACATCGACGTCGCCCGCGTCAACATCATTGGCGAACTCATGGACCTCCAAGCCGGCTCCATCCTCGACCCCGAATTCGACGCCATCGCCGTCGGCAACCGCTTCGAAGAACGCTACCTCGAACTGTGGGACGAACTCACCAGCGAAGAATCCTTCGACCGCTCCGAGCGCTGGCGCGTGGACGCCCGCATCCGCCGCCTCAACGACCTCGGCTTCGAAGTGGGTGAGCTCGCCATGTCCACCGACATCGACGGCACCTCCATCTCCATCCAACCCAAAGTGGTGGACCTCGGCCACTACTCGCGCAAACTCATGCGCCTCACCGGGCTCGACGTGGAAGAAAAGCAGGCGCGCCGCCTGGTTAACGACATGGAGTCTTACCGCACCTACACCGGCAAATCCGACTACCCGCTCGAGATCGTCGCCCACGAATGGATGACCAACGTCTACGAGCCCACCGTCCAAGCTGTCCCACCCGAGCTACGCACCAAGCTGCAGCCCGCCCAGCTCTTCCACGAAATTCTCGAACACCGCTGGTTCATGTCCGAACGCCAAAACCGCGACGTGCCCATGCGCGAGGCCGTCAACTCCTACGTCCACGAAGTCCTCACCCACCGCCGCGACGAATCGCAATTCATCGGGCGCGACGCCGACGGGCCCGCCACCGAGGAATTCGATGTCGGGACGATCTTCGGGGACTAGGGGCGGGGCTCGCGGCTAGCCCGCGGCTCCGCCGCGGGCCCAACCGGCCAACGTCAGACTTAACCCGTGATCTCCGAGATCGCCACAGTGCGGTTCTCCTTGAGGGACAGCGTGCAGGCGTCCGCTGTTGCGATCGACTCCATCGCCGCCGTGCCATCGGACAGCTTCGCAAACTCCTCTGCCACCGGCTCACCCTGCATGAGCCCATGGAAGTAGGTCATCTCCTCCTCCACAATCCCCGACAGCCACAACGGCAACTCCATGTCCGGGTGACCAAACTGCACCCCACCATCCGTACCGGTCAAGCCCGCGTAAATCTCCGCGCGCTGGCGATCCTCCTCCTCGGTGCGATGCAGAAGGTAGCGGCGCTCGTCGTCGTCGACCCGGACCGTCACCCCCACATCCTGGAGGTCAATCTTGATCGCACCCTTCTCCGCCTGAATCAGCAAGTAATGCTCCGGCCAGCGGAAGGCCGAGCCATACTCGAGGGTGGCGAAGGCGCCGTCGAACTGGAGCTGGATGAGGAGCATGTCGTCGACGTCGTCCTCGCTGTGTGCCACGTTCCCGCCGATCATCGTGGCAAAGCGCGCCGGGCCAAGGATCGACTGCACGCAGTCGAGCTCGTGGACGTGATGATACAGGTGGCCGCCCGACAGCTCGCGGACCTTCTTCCATGTCGCAACCGGCTGCACGGACTCCCAGCCCGTGCGCGTAGAGCGGATGTGCAAGACCCGGCCCAGCTCGCCCGACGCGATCAGGCGCTTGGCTAGGCGCACCCCATTCATGAAATTCATGACGTGGCCGGCCATGAAGAAGACGCCAGCTTCGCGGGCCGCGTCTACCATTGCGGCGCAATCGGCGTAGCTCAACGCGATCGGCTTCTCAGCGAAGATCGCCTTACCCGCGCGGGCAGCTGCCAGGGTTGGCTCCACGTGCATGGAATTCGGGGAGGCAACGATCACGGCGTCGACCCGCGGGTCGCGCACCAGGGCCTCCATCGAGTCAAAGACCTCCGCGCCAAACTCGGCGGCAGGGCGGGCGGCGTTCACCGGGTCGTACACGCCGAGCACGTTCGCGCCCTCCAGGCGATGTAACGCGCGGCCGAGCTCCGCGCCGAAGTAGCCGGTTCCGACGATTCCGTAGTTAACCATGGGATGTCCTTTCATTCGTGGAGGTAGGCTCAAGCACGCTTGCGGCCGCGTTGGTTCTGGCGCCGCTCGAACTTCTCAGCGCGGGCAATGAGGGTGGGCAGGCTGTAGTAGCGCACGTCGACCTTGATGAGCGTGCCCCTCGTGTCGAGCAGGTGGAGGTAGTTGCGCGGCTCGTTGAGGAAGCGGACCTCGGCCAAGTCCGCGTAGGCGATGCGCTTTGGTGCGGCCGGCCACTCGCGCAACTCGAAAAAGTCCGGGGCGTCAACTGCATAGTTGAGCCTGAGGCCGATCGCCTGCCTGGCCAGCACGCCAAGTAGCAGGATCGCCGCCAGGAACATCGCCGCCTGCGGGATCCCCTGCGAGCGCAACCCCGCCACCACCATGAGCGGCACGAACACGATCGTGATCGAGGCGATGACCGCTACCATCTTGCGATAGCGCAGGCCGGGGGTCTGTTTGCGCGCGGGGTCGAGGCGCTGGTTCATGGTCGTCCTTGACGTCGGGATTGGGCTCGTGTCCCATCGTATACCACCGCCCGCCCGTCAAATCTCAGGACTCTGAGCGCAAAATCCCGGGATTCCGCAATGAAAAGCTACAGGGTCCTGATTCTTGACGGAGACGGGCGGCGCAGGTAGCGGCGCTGCTTGAGAATCGCAATCAGATGCTTTTGAGTGTTTTCCCAGTCGTACCAGATCTGCTGGTAACTCAGCCGCGTGACCTCATAGCCCAGTGAACGGAACAAGAGATCGCGGTGGCGATCGTTCTCAAATTCAACGCGCCCCATGTGGTGCGCCACGGAATCGCACTCAAGGATCCACGATTCCCCGATCAACATGTCGGCGAATCGCCCCGCGATCGGGGAGAACTGCTGAACAACCTTCACACCCCGCTTGCGCATGAAGTGAGCAACGCGAGTCTCGCTACCGGACTGTGACCCAAATGCGGCACAACCGAGTTTCCGTGCTCTGCTTTCCGGAATTCTCTCCAACATCATCTGGATCCCAGACATCGTCATCATGCCTAGATTCAGCGCTGATTCCATCACCACCAGGGCAGTCTCCGAATCATGGAACCGTGCAACCTGCTCAACGGCATCCTCAGCGGCGACAACCAACTGCCGCTTGTCGCCTGCAGCACGGTGCACCTGCGCAACAGTTCGGCTATTGCCAAGACCTGACACGGCTTGTTTGATCTTGCTGGCCGACTCCCAGTGATTCGCGACCACGTGAAGAGTCGGCCCTGGCTCCGGCGGAATCCAAAGTCCGTGCAACTTTGCAGCCGAAAGGCATCCAAGCCGAGTGTGACTCGACGCGGCTATCGCAACGCATTCTTCCGCTCCTCTCCACGCATACCAACCGTGACTCAGATGTCGGAGCTCACCCGCAGAAACGAGCTCAGCTATGCCGTTGCCGTCTAAGCCTTGCAATTCGAGCTCTGCACGAGACACAACACCATGGAACATGGCACCAGCATGACAAGAACTCCGCGCAGCTGTTTTCCGATGCTCCCCGAAAATGGGGTTCCCACTCCACGAACGTTGTCTGTGGAAAAGATCCTTGGCCGCCTCACCCCAAACACCCGACAAACCGGACATCCGGCATAGCGCACAGCGTCAAGATCTCAAGATTCCCGTCAAATCTCAGGACTCTGAGCGCAAAACCCCGGGATTGCGCAATGAAAAGCTACAGGGTCCTGATATTTGACACCCGTGGCACAGCAGTGGGCCCCGGGAAACCCCGGGGCCCACAACCCGGCCACGTTCTACCCGCGCAGCTCCTGGATCACCAGCTCCGCGATCTGGATCGTGTTGAGTGCCGCGCCCTTGCGCAGGTTGTCGCCCACCACGAAGAAGGACAGCCCCTTCGCCGGGTCATCCGCGGCGAAGTTCTGCCGCACACGGCCCACGTAGCACGCATCCTCGCCGGCGCACTCGAGCGGGGTGGGCACCTCGACGTACTGCACGCCCGGCGCATCCTTCAGCAGCTCGATCGCACGCTCCACGGAGATCTCGCGCTCAAACTGCGCCGACACCGCCATCGAGTGACCCGTGAACACCGGCACGCGCACGCACGTGCCCGCCACCTTCAGCTCCGGCAGACCGAGGATCTTGCGCGACTCGTTGCGTAGCTTCTGCTCCTCATCGGTCTCGAACGTGCCGTCATCCACGATCGCCCCGGCCATCGGCACCACGTTGAACGCGATCGGCGCAACATACGGCGTGGTGTCCGCGGGGTGAGCAATCGCATAGCCGTCCGTGGCCAGCCCCTTGAGTGCCTCGCCCTCCTCCACGCCGGCCCGGGCCTGGTTCGCCAGCGCGTTCACGCCCGCGAGCCCCGAACCCGACACGGCCTGGTACGAGTTGACCACCATGTTCGTCAGCCCGGCCTCATCGGCCAGCACCTTCACCACGGGCATGATCGCCATCGTGGTGCAGTTCGGGTTCGCGATGATCCCCTTCGGCCGGTTCACGATCGCCTCCGGATTGACCTCGGTCACCACCAGCGGAACGTCCGGATCCTTGCGCCACGCCGAGGAATTATCCACGACGACCGCGCCCGCCGCTACGAACTTCGGCGCGTACTCGAGGGAGACCGCACCACCGGCGGAAAACACAGCAACATCAATCCCGGAATAATCCGCGGTGGCAACGTCCTCCACCACCACATCCTGCCCCCGGAACTGGAGCACAGTGCCAGCCGAGCGTGCGGAAGAGAAGAAGCGGACGGCGTCGACGTCCACCTCCCTCTCCTCGAGGATGGTGCGCATGACGTGGCCAACCTGGCCGGTGGCGCCTACAACTGCGAGGGTGATGCTCATCGTCCCGTACCTCCATAAACAATTGCTTCATCTTCGGCATCCAGGTCGAATGCCTTGTGGACAACCCTGACGGCCTCGGGCACGTCGGCGGCGGCGAGGACCGTGGAAATCCGGATCTCGGATGTGGAAATCATGTCAATGTTGATGCCGGCTTCGGCGAGCGCAGCGAAGAACTTCGCGGTGACACCCGGGTGGGAGCGCATGCCCGTGCCGATGAGTGACAGGATGCCGACGCCGTCGTCCTTAATGATCTCAGCGAAGCCGAGCTCCTCGCGGGCCCGCTCGAGCGCGAACACGGCGCGCTTGATTTCGGGTACCGGCAACGTGAACGAGATCGTGGCCTGGCCTGGCTGGTTGACGGGCACGTTTTGGACGATCATGTCGATAGAGGAGCCGGCGTCGGCAACCACTTGGAAGATGCGCGCGGCGGCGCCGGGTTCGTCGGGCACGCGCGTGACCGTGATCTTCGCCTGCGACGTGTCGTGGCTGATGCCGGAGATGATGGGGGCTTCGTTGTCGCCGTCCCAGCGGCTGCGGGTGGACTCGTTCACGATCCACGTTCCTTCCTTGTTGGAAAACGATGAGCGAACATGCAGGGGCACGTCGAACCGGCGGGCGTATTCGACGGCACGCAGATGGAGGATCTTGGTGCCGTGTGCCGCCATTTCGAGGGTTTCTTCGTAAGTGAGGGCAGCGATGTGGCGGGCGGATTTGCAGATGCGGGGGTCGGCGGTGAGGACGCCGTCGACATCGGAGTAGATCTCGCACACGTCCGCCCGGAGCGCCGCCGCGAAGGCAACCGCGGTGGTGTCGGAGCCGCCGCGGCCGAGGGTGGTGACGTCGTTGTGCCGGTTCACGCCCTGGAAGCCGGCGATGATCGCGATTTCGTTGTTTTTTAGGACACGGCCGATGCGTTCGGGCACGACGCCGACGATCGACGCCGCGCCGTAGACCGTGTCGGTGTGAAGGCCGGCCTGCTGGCCAGTGAAGGCGTGGGCGGGGACGCCGAGGTCGGTGACAGCCATCGCGAGGAGCGCCATGGAGATGCGCTCACCGGCGGAGAGCAGCACGTCCATTTCGCGTGCGGTGGGTTCGGTGGTGACGGCGGCGGCGAGGTCGATGAGGTCGTCGGTGGTGTCGCCCATGGCGGAGACCACGACCACAACCCGGTTACCCGCCTTGTGGGTGTCCACGATGCGCCGGGCGACGCGCTTGATGCCATCGGCATCAGCAACTGACGAGCCGCCGAACTTTTGCACTATAAGAGCCACGTCTACTCCTTTCGGTGCCCTCATGCTACGGGAGGCGCCCCGGGTTCGGCTGGGGCTCTCACGTGCTGGGCGTGTGAATCCTCTGACGCCCTTCCATGGCGCGGGAGATCGTGACTTCGTCGGCGTATTCGAGGTCGCCGCCCACGGGCAGGCCGGAGGCGAGCCGCGAGACGATGACGTTCATGTGCGACAGGTTGAGGGAAAGGTACGTGGCCGTGGCCTCTCCTTCGACGTTTGGGTCCATGGCGAGGATGACCTCTTGCACGACGCCGGAGCCCAGCCTTGCGTACAGCTCACGGATGCGCAGGTCTTCGGGGCCGATGCCGCCGATCGGGTCGATCGCGCCGCCGAGTACGTGGTAGCGGCCGCGGTATTCGCGCGAGCGCTCGATGGCGACGATGTCCTTGGCTTCTTCGACCACGCAGATGACGGAGTCGAGCCGGCGGGGGTCGGCGCAAATGCGGCAGAGCTTGTCCTCGGTGACGTTGCCGCAGATTTCACAGAAACGGACCTTGGATTTGACGGATTCGAGGGCGCCAACCAGGGCGTCGACTTCCGAGTCATCCGCCTCCAGCAGGTAGAACGCGATTCGCTGCGCGCCCTTGGGGCCGATCCCGGGCAGGCGCCCCAGTTCGTCAATGAGCGCTTGGACCGCGCCGTCATACACTCCGGCCATGCCTACTCCTCCCGTTCTTCGATCACTTTAGCCTCGAAGCGCTCGAGCAGGACCTGCAGACCCACCATGGTCGACTGTGAGATGTCCGGGTCGTCGGCGGAGGCACCTTCCCATTCGGGGTGGGAATCGTCGACGACGGCGGGCTCGTCCGGGTAGTCGGCACGAGTGGGGTGGGCGTGTGCGGCGGCGAGGGCCTGGAAGTCGGTGCCGGTAAGGCCGGCGCGGGTGGGGGTGGGGGCGGCCTGGGCCGGGTACGTCTGGGTGGAGGCGTCGGCGCCCTCGTCCGGGAGGTCGTCCGGGTCCGGGCCGTCCGGGCGGCGGTCCAACGACGACGGTTGCGCCCACTTGCCCAATGTCGTATGCGTATAGGGATCTTCGACGGGCGGCACGTGGAACTGTGCGAACCCGGTCGGGTCGTGGCCCGTGGTGTTGGCGTGGCCGGAGGCCAAGCTCTCTGGTAGCTCGGCCGGAGGCGGCATCGGGAAGCTCTCGGCTGCGGAGCCGAGGATGTCAGCGGCGGAGCGCTCGGGCGACTCGCCGTGATCGTGGCCGGGAGCTTGGTCAAGACCGGGGCCGGGCGCCGCGCCGGATTCTGTAGCAGGTGTCGCCCCGAAAGCAGGGCCGCCGGTCGCGCCAAAGGCAGGGGTGCCGGGCATGCCGTCGGTGGCCGGCTCTGCGGTAAAGCTCGGGTCGTGGGCGGGGTCCGGTTCGCCGAGATCAGAATCGTCGACGTTAGATTCGTCGAAGTCGGGCTCGTCGCCGTAGGGCGGGGCCCAGTCGGGCTCCGCGGCCGAGTGAGATTTGGAGGGCCTGCGAGGTTCGCCAGTTTCTGCGGGCTCGCCCGCCCGCTTCGTTACCGGCCTTGCCTGCTGGTGCGAGCCTGAGCCGGCCACCGGTTCACGCACATCGGCTGACTCCGGCTCCGACTCCGCTGCAGATGCGCGCAAGTCACCTGACTGCGCACCCCGCAAACCCTCGGCATCTTGAGGCGGGCCGGCTGGTGCATGCTCAGGATCTCGGCTCACCGCTGGGCGTGATGGTTCGGCTCGCTCAAAGTCGACGGCCGGCGGTTGGGGTGCCGCGGCCTGCGCGGCGTCAGCTTTTGGGGCCGACGGTTCGCCTCCCGCCAATCCTTCGACTCGGAGGGCGAGTCCGAACATGTTCGCTATGATCCGCTCGACCTCGCGAGCGCCACGCGCCGTGAACGCCCCGGCAACGCCGGGCTGTTCGAAGCCGACGTAGAGTACCCCGCCCTCGACCCTGACCGGGCCATTTGCCGCACCGAGTTGGGCGTGGGCGATGCGGGACAGGCTCTGGTCGGCCATGATCGCGGGCCACTGCGCGCTGATCTGCGCAAGCGGGTCGCCGCCGGACTGCCCGGCGGGTTCGGCCGGCTGTGCCGGCGCCTGCTCGGGCGCACCCTGGGCCTGAGTTGGCTGCGGAGGGTGAGTCGCCTGTTGTTCCGGAGCCGATTGCCGTGCTGGAGCCGACTGCTCGGAAACAGCGCGTTCGGGTGCCGGTTGCGCCGACGCCTGCCGCACTTCTTGCTGTTCCCCGGCCTGCCGCTCGGGGGCTGGCATATCGGCATGCCCCTGCTGGGGCGCGCGGCCTTCGGACGCGCGCCCGGCCGACTCCCCCTCCTGCGAGCTCTGTCTTTCCAGAACAGATTGCGCGGGCGCCTTGCCATCGCCGTCGAACCCTGCACTCGTCATCACAGGCATGGGCCGTCTGCGTGGATCCATCTGGTCCAAGCGCCGCTGCTGCTCAACAGATCCAGCCACACCCTGCGCACCCGAGATCTGCCCGCCTGGGCCCGCATTTCCGGCCTGGCCCGCCTGCTGACCGACCTGATGTCCCTCCGGCTGCCCCGGCCCGCGCCCGGCCAGCTGTGCGCCACCGGTCACGCGCCCAGACCCGGCCGGCTTCGCCCGGAACTTCGCCAGGCTGCTGGCCACCTCGGGGCTGGGCGCCTCGGGCCCGCTCTCGACCACCTGCGCCGGCACGCCCACCCGCGCAATCACCAGCCGAGCGCACAGCAACTCCAGCTGGAGTCGCGGCGCGGTGGCACCGGCCATATCGCTCAGCGCAGCGTTCGTCAGGTCCGCACACTGCGAGGCGCGCTCCGCCCCAAGCGCCGCCGCCTGCTCAACCATCCGCCCATACTGATCCTCCGGCACCGAGACGAACACGTCCTTCGCCTCATCTCCCGCGAGCGCGATGATCACCAGATCCCGCAGCCGCTGGAGCATGTCCTCAACGAAACGCCGCGGGTCGTGACCAGACTTAACCACCTTGTCCACAACCCCAAACAGCGCCGAGCCATCCCGCGTGGAGATGGCGTCAACGGCGTCGTCGAGCAACGCCGCCGAGGTGTAGCCGAGGAGGGCGACGGCGCGGTCGTAGTCAAGGCGCGTGCCCTCGGAGCCGCCGATAATCTGGTCGAGGACCGAGAGCGTGTCACGCACCGAGCCCGTTCCCGCGCGGACCACCAACGACAGCAGGTCCTTCCCCGCGCTCACGCCCTCACGCGCGCAAACCAGCGCCAGGTACTGTTCGAGCTCCAGCGGCGGGACCAGCCGGAACGGGTAGTGGTGCGTGCGCGAGCGGATCGTGCCGATCACCTTTTCCGGCTCGGTGGTCGCAAAAATGAACTTCACGTGCGGCGGCGGCTCCTCCACCAGCTTCAACAACGCGTTGAAGCCCTGGTTGGTGACCATGTGCGCCTCGTCGATAATGAAGATCTTGAAGCGATCCCGCACCGGCGCGAACCCGGCCTGCTCGCGCAGCTCCCGCGCGTCGTCTACACCGCCGTGCGACGCCGCGTCCAGCTCCACGACGTCGAGCGACCCCGACCCATCGCGCGCCAACTCCCGGCACGACTCACACTTCCCACACGGCTTCGCGGTGGGGTACTCCACACAGTTGAGGCAGCGGGCGAGGATCCTCGCCGACGTCGTCTTGCCACAACCGCGCGGCCCGGAAAACAAATAGGCATGCGTGGTGCGGCCCGCCTCAAGAGCGGCCATCAGTGGCCGGGTGACGTGATCTTGACCGATCACTTCTTGAAAGGACTCGGGCCGGTAGCGGCGATACAGGGCTATACTCACGCCTCCTAGTCTACGCACACCCTCCGACAAATCTTTCGCCGGCCGCCACCTGGGGATAACCTCGCCGGGCGGTCGCAAGTTTTATGGCATGCGCCCGTCCTCTTGCGGCAAGATAGCCCTAGGTACCACAACCACACAATTGAGGCAGCCCCGTAGCAGCACCAAAAACCTTCATCGATTTCCCCACGCTCAACGCCTCCACCAGTAAAGATGACACTCTCTCCGGCGCGACTGCCCAGACCATCGTTCTGGTAAAGGGCCGCTAGCCCAGGACTCACGCCGGCATGGACGACTGGGGAAGCGCGTCTCGACGAACGCGTCGACGACGTCATGGGCCTCCTGTGCCCCTTCTCAGTTTTTGTTTGTACCCCTTTTGCACCCCCCTTACGGTGGGGTCTTGTGGGGTCGCTTGGGGTTTTGGGGTGGTTTTGGTGGTGTCTGACGAAACCCGACTACACCAACGAAAACCCGCGATAATCCAACAAAAAGTCCCGTCCCGCTACTGCGGGACGGGACTTTTGCGGAGGATGGGGGATTCGAACCCCCGAGGGCGTTAACCCAACCCGCTTTCCAAGCGAGCGCCATAGGCCACTAGGCGAATCCTCCTCAGATTCTGCCAATCTGCCTACCCAGTTTACGAAAACTGGCGCCCTTTGGGAAATTGCGGGCCGCCAGGCGCGGGTGCCGTTAGTCTCACCCTCCCGACGTTGCCACCCCGAAACTCATGGTAGGATCGGTGGCGGCTCCCCACGTGGCGTCATCTTGAGGAACTCCCCCAGGGCAGGAATGCAGCAAGGGTACTTGGGCTCTGGCGGGTGCGTGGGGAGTCCTTACTCTTCCCACATCCCGACGACTCCGGGGTCCAGCCAACCTTCGCCCGCACCTATCCCGCCGCGCGCCTATTCCCCGCCTGCAGCCTTGTCTTCCTCGCGCACCTTCTTGGCCGCCTTGCGAGCCTTCTTGGCCGACTTGCGCTCATCCTTTGCGGCCTTCACGCGGTCCTTTTCCAGATTCACGGCGACGTCGTCGACATAAATGTACTTCGTGCGGTCGAGGCGCTGGTGGGCGTCCTGCTCGGCGATCGCCGGCCGCTTCGGCACCTCCACCTTCTCCGGTTCAATGCGTTCCCAGGGGATCTCGTGCAGGATGTCGGAAATGACGTTGATGCGCGAACGCTTCTTATCCTCCGACTCGACCGTACGCCAGCGCGCCCACGGCGTGTCCGTGGCGGCGAACATGGCGTCCTTCGCCTGCGAGTATTCTTCCCAGCGGTTGATGGATTCGACGTCGATCGGCGACAGCTTCCAGCGTCTCATCGGGTCCGATGACCGCGACCTGAACCGCGCCTCCTGCTCCTCCGCCGACACGGAGAACCAGTACTTGAGGATGCGGATCCCGTCGTCGACAAGCATGCGCTCAAACTCGGGCGCCTGCCGCAAGAAGCGGTGGTATTCCTCGGGCGAGGCGAAGCCCATCACGCGCTCGACGCCCGCGCGATTGTACCAGGACCGGTCGAAGATGACGATCTCGCCCGCCGCGGGCAGGTGCGCCACGTAGCGCTGGAAGTACCACTGCGTAGACTCGCGCTCGGTGGGCTTAGGCAACGCGACCACTCGCGCATGACGCGGGTTCAAGTACTGGGTGACGCGCTTAATCGCCGACCCCTTCCCCGCCGCGTCACGCCCCTCAAAAAGGATGACGATGCGCTCACCAGTGGCAATAACCCACTGCTGCATCTCCACGAGCTCTGCCTGCAGGCGGCGGAGCTCCTTGTCGTACGCGCGCGAGTCGAGCTTGGGGAGCTTTGTTGAGAGGGAATCGGTATCAGACATGCCCCAAGTGTACTCTTCGTCACTGTTTGCCACTGGCGTTTTTCACGACGCCGCCCGCGCCTTGCGCCCACACCCCACGTCGCGATCGTCCCGCTTTGCACCCACGCCCTCACCTCGCGCAGGGGCAGTCACCTCGCACGCCCCGGCGGGCTCACCGTGCCGCCCGCCCCACCCCCTGCCTCGCATCTCACATGGACAAACCCTTATTTCCCAACGGCAAAGAATGGTACGATTTTTGACGGTTTTTGAGGATTGTAATTGCGCCGTCGGGAAAGACGAGTATGGCTAAAGAACTGACGCATGGTCATGAGGGCAAGCTGATTTTGCTTTTTATGCTTCCCCTGCTTGCGGGGAACCTCTTCCAGCAGCTGTACAACATTTCGGACACGTTCATCGTGGGACGCACGCTCGGCGCGGATGCGGTGGCGGCGGTCGGCTCGGTCGGCACCCTGTTCTTCCTAGTGATGGGCTTTGCCCAGTCGGCCACGGTGGGCATGACGATCCCGATGTCGCGCCACTTTGGTGCCCAGCGCCTGCCGGCTCTGCGCCGGAATTTCGCCACGTCGATCGTTTTGTCGGCGATCATGGCGCTTGTCATCACGGTTCCGGCGGTGGCCTTTTCCGGTGACATCTTGCGCCTCATGAACACCCCCGCCGACATCCTCCCCGACGCCACCTACTACCTCCAGGTCCTGTTCGCGGGCCTGGCCTTCACGGTGTTTTACAACCTGCTGGCCAACGCAATCCGCGCGATCGGCGATTCGACCACCCCACTGTTGTTCCTCGTCATGGCCGCCACGCTCAACATCGTGCTCGACCTCGTCTTCATCCTCTACGTTGGCATGGGCGTGGAGGGCGCGGCGCTGGCCACGGTGATCGCCCAGGGCCTGTCGGTGGTGGCGTGCGCGATCTACATTCAGACCCGCATCCCGATCCTGCGCATCAGCGGGGCCGACTTCCGCATCCTCAAGGTCGAGGCCCTCGAGCAGTTGCGCCTCGGCATCCCCATGGGCTTCCAGACCTCCGTCATTGCCCTCGGCCTCATCGTCATCCAGATCGCGCTCAACGGGCACGGCGCCGCCGCGATCGCCGCCTACACGGTCGCCCAGCGAATCGAGCAGCTGGCCATGTTCCCCTTCGTCTCCTTCGGGATCGCGGCTGGCGTCTTCGTGGCGCAGAACTACGGCGCGGGCAAGATGGAGCGCATGTGGGTGGGCATCAGCCAGGCGATTTACATGTCGCTTGCCTACGCCGCCATCATCGGCACGCTCATCCTCGTCTTCCAGCACGAGGTGATCAGCGCCTTCTTCGGCTCCGGCCTCACCGACGAAATCCTCCGCCTCGGCTCCATCTACCTGTGGGTGACCGTACCGTTCTACCCGTTCCTCACGATCCTGTTCGTCAACCGTTACTCGCTGCAGTCGCTGGGCAACGCGCTGGTCCCCACGCTGGCCGGTTTAATCGAGATGGGCGCCCGCGTGGCCACGGCGCTGTTCATCGCCCCGGTCTACGGTTTCGTCGGGATCGTCGTGTGCCATCCACTCGCGTGGATCGGCGCGTTCCTTATCCTCACGCTTGCCATTCGGAAGAAGAAGCGCGAACTGACCGCTTCGGTAGAATCGCCTTATTTCCATGTCCAGGTGGCGGAGGCCGAATGTGAGGTCGCACCCTGCTGACGCCCCGGGCGTTCACGACGCCGCCCGCCCCGCTGACCGCCGCCCCTAATAAGCCACACACCCTGGGCATGAGGACGCGCACGCCCCCGTTCCTTATAATGGCTGAGATTGGCCAACCCGAGGAGCGAGCATGCCACATGCCCTGACCAGCACTGACGACGCCGCGCGCCTCCTCACCCGCCACTCCGCGCTCGCTTACCCGATGCTGCGGGAGATCGGGATCGATCCGGCGGCGGTCAAGCGCGTCTCCGGCATCGACCGCCTGGGCAATCTCACCGCGCGCCGCACCGCCACGAGCCTGGTGCTCGGTCCGCTCTCCTCTCTGCTTGCCGATTCTCCGACCACGCCCGCCACCCTCCCCACCGACCTTCGCGACACCCTAGCCACCGACCTCCGCCGCCTCATCACCACCCGCCAACACCTCATGTTTGCCTTGGTCCCGGCCGAGCGGCTGGCCGCCCTTCAGGTGTTCTTCGGCGCCGACCCCTCCCACGCGGAGACCCACCTCCTCCAGCCACTGAGCGATTCCTTCCTCCCTTCGGCCCTCAAATTTGTCAGGGCCGGGTCCCTCTCCCCCGAGCTCGCCGAGCGCTACCTCGGAGGGGTGGATCGGCCTCACGTGGTGGTCGGGATGAGTCCGTCGGCGTGGTTGCGGGCGTGGGCCGCGGGCACCCCCGACCAGCAAGAGTTTGTGCGAATGGCGTTCGTGGGCGAGGAATCGTCGACGATCAGCTCGCACAACTACCGGGCGCTGCGCGAGGTCGGAGCACGGGTGGTGCCGTCGTCGCGGCTGTACCGCGCGTTGCACAGCCCCACGTTTTGGGCCTACCTGGTGGTCTTCATCTACTCGACGCTACGCGCGCTGCCAGCCACGTTCGTACCGCACTTCCACGGCAGCGTGCTGCTGCTGTGGACGATGGATGTGGTGACGGCGATCCCCTACACGTGGGGGCTGGTCGCGTTCTTCACCGCGCACAAGACCTGGGTGCGGGTGACCGGGTTTGCCGTCACGCTCATCACGTTCATCGCGCCCTACATCTACTTCTGGTCGCATGGACGCGGGTATTCGTGGTGGGTGCACGGCGTCGTGGGGGCGATGATCGCCGGCGCCCTCCTGTATGAGGGCTTCAACTACCTTCGCGACCGCGCGGTCGCCGCCGGCCTGCGCCACTCCCGTCTCTAGCCGCCGCCCGACGCCGCCCCCGAGCTATGCGGCTCAGGCGGCGCTCCGGCGGGCTATGCGGAGGCCGCGCGCCCCGGGCGCCGCGGCCGATCCGGCCCCGTCACCGTACGGATCACGCCCGTGCCGATGAACCACCCGCCCGAGACCCAGAACGTCACCAGTAGCCACATCGGCTGATGTGGGAACACCACCACCAGCCAGCCCGTGGCCGCGATCCACACGAAGATCGACGCCAAATTCAGCACCATGAAACGCTTCACTCTGAACGGGTGCGTCCAGTAGAACGGCACGATCGTCAGCACAATAAACAGGGTCACCCAGAAGATGTTCGTCGCCTGCCCCAGCTGGAGCACGTATAGGATGACGGCCACGATGTTCCACGCCGCCGGGAAGCCGTAGAAGTAATAGTCGACCGACTTCCAGTTCTCGTTCGCGTAACACAGTGTCGACGACGTCAAAATCAGCACCGTCAACACCCCCGCCAGCGGCTTCGGCCCCAGGTCCAGCTGGGTGTACATGAAGATCGCGGGGATGAAGGTCCAGGTGATGTAGTCGATCGCGATGTCGAGGATCCCGCCGTCGAACCACGGCAACACCTCGCGCACGCGATACCGCCGGGCGAAGAACCCGTCCACGCCATCCACGATCAGCGCCACCCCAAGCCACAGCCACATCCACGCGATCTGCCGGTCGATGAGCGCGAGCGTGGCGAGCGCAGCGAACGCCATCCCCGACATCGTAAAAATATGCACCAGCCAGGCACGCACCCGGTCCGGAAGTGGGGCTATCGCCTCGGGCGCGATCGAACGGGCGCGGCGAGGCGCAGAATGGTCAGTAGGCATGGACGGTCCTTTTGTGCAACGGCGTGTTTGTGCACAATTATTGCCTAACTTGCCTCACCCTCGATAACCCGATCTCGTACCGCGGTTGGACGCGGGCCCGCGTCCTCGAGAAGGTGGGCGACGACGTCGGCAAACACCGGGTCGTCATTCATCGGCGGCACGCGCACGAAGTGCGTCCCGCCTGCGCTTTCGAACGCCTCGCGGTTGAGGACGTCGAGCTCATCGAGGGTCTCGATGCAGTCGGCGAGGAACCCGGGGGTGGCCAGCACAACACTGGTGACACCCTGGCCGGGCAGCGCGCCCATCGTGTCGATTGTGGCGGGCTCGAGCCATTTGCCGGGCCCGAACTTGGACTGGTACGTGGTCACGACGGCGTTGCTCACCCCGCGCCTGCGCAACCCCTCCTCGATCGCGAACGTGGTGGCCTCGCACTGCGTGGCGTACTCGTGGGGGCGGTGGACGCGGCGCTCGGGCACGCCGTGGTAGGACAGCAGGATGCGAGCACGCTCCGGGGTGGGAAGGGCGGCGACGGCAGCCGCGATCTTCTCCGCATGCCAGTCCACAAAGTGCCCCTGGGCCGGCCACGGGCCGATCATCCGCACCCGGGTCTCGGGCGAGGCGGCCTGCCACGCCCGCACCTGCTGCACGATCGACCCCGTGTTCGACGGCGCCCACTGCGGGTACAGCGGCAACACGGTCACATCCCGCATGCCCTCCCGGGCGAACGCGTCCAGCTCCTGCGCGATCGACGGCTTCGTGTACGTCATCGCGTAGCGCACCTCCCACGGCAACGCCTCCGCGAGCAGGTCGCGCTGCTGGCGCGTGATCACGACGAGCGGCGAGCCTTCCTCCGTCCAAATCGTCTCGTACAGCGCGCCCGACTTTGCGGGGCGCGTACGCAGGATGATCCCGCGCAGAATAGGTAGCCAGAGGGCGCGCGGGAAATCGATCACGTCGGGGTCGGACAGGAAGTCGTCAAGGAAGGTGGCCACGTCCGCGCGCGACGGCGAATCGGGCGTACCAAGGTTGACGAGCAAAAGACCGGGCATGGCATCTAACCTAGCCTATGCGCCGAGCAGATCTCACGTGCACGGCAACCAGCCGGCCGGGTGCCTTGTCTCAGCCTCGACGGATAATTTGCGGGACGATCTGGGCCAGGTCTGCACATATATGCAGGTGGGACTCAAGTCGTCCCGCAAATTTCGCTTGGCCGGGGTAACCGGCGCCGGGCGGCGTTAGAACAGCTCGTCGATGGAGGCCTTGAGGCCGGCGTCGTCATCCAGAGACTCGAGGGCCTTGAGCGCCCCGAGGTTCTCCTCCAGCTGCTTAACTGAGGACGCGCCCAAGATCACCGTGGACACGTGCGGGTTGGCGGCCACCCAGCCGAGGGCTAGCTGGCCGGTGCTCACGCCGAGGTCGGCGGCGATCTTGGCGAGCTCGCGCACCTGGTCGCGCGACTTTTCGGCGCCAGCGCGCAGGTAGTCGTGGCCCTCGAGCGTGGCGCGCGAACCTTCCGGGATCCCGTCCACGTACTTGCCCGTGAGGATGCCACCCGCCAGCGGCGACCACGTGGTCAGCCCCAGGCCGAGGTCCTCGTACAGGCGGGCGTACTCGTTTTCCACCCGGTCGCGGTGGAGGAGGTTGTACTGCGGCTGCTCCATGACGGGCTTGCGCAGGTTGCGCTTGTCGGCGATTTCCCACGCCGCGCGGATCTCATCCGCGCTCCACTCCGAGGTGCCCCAGTACAGGGCCTTGCCCGACTCCACGATGTCGCTCATCGCATACACCGTCTCCTCGATCGGCGTGTTCGGGTCCGGCCGGTGGCAGTAGGCCAGGTCCACGAAGTCGAGGCCGAGCCGCTCGAGCGAGCCGTCAATGGCCTGCATGAGGTACTTGCGATTGAGGGTGTAGTGCATGTTCGGCATCTCGCCGTTGATGCCCCAGTAGAACTTGGTGGAAATGACGTACTCGTGGCGCTTCCACCCCAGCTCGCGGATGGCCTCGCCCATGATCTGCTCCGACTTGCCGCCGGCGTAGACCTCAGCGTTGTCGAAGAAGTTGACCCCGGCGTCGGCGGCGGCCTGCAGCTGCTCCTTGGCAAGCCCGGTGTCCACCTGCCCGCCGAACGTGACCCAGGAGCCGAAGCTGAACTGGGAAACCTGAAGACCTGCAGATCCAAGCCGGTTATATGGCATTTGTTTACTCATGTACCCGAGTTTAATCGCCGCCTCGGACCCTGCCCGCTCCGATTGCGCCGAGGGTGGAAGGACTCCCCCGGCCCCGGCCGGCCTGGGCTGCTGATCCGCCGGCACCCCGGAGCCCGACACAACTCGTGAACCTGAGGCCCACCAGGCCCGTATAGCAATCGCTAGCCGGTATATTCACGAGTTCTGCCGGGGCTGCCAGTTATCACGATTTCTTTTAGTGTCGGCGAACACCTACGAGCGGTTCGGGTTCGGGTCCGCATAGCGGGAAGGAGTATAGTTGCGCACGGCTTATACTCAGCAGAACGGAATACCATGAAGAAGATCCTTGCGACCATCACCATTGCACTCGCCCTCGCCGGCTGTTCGGACTCGACAAGCTCCAACGAGACCACCAAGCCCACCCCCGAGGTGACCCGCACCCTGTCAGGCACGTACAACTCAGTGGCCGAGCTGCGCGACGCCGCCGTGGACGCCGGCTACACCTGCGACAACTGGACCGACGGCGAGTGGAACCAGGGCACCTGCTCCGAGGCCGACTTCTTCGCCGTGTTCACCAACCAGGGCTCCCGCTCGGCTTACATCCACAAGGCGCAGGCCGCGGGCGAGTCTTTCACCGCGCTGGTGGGCGACAACTGGTACATCGCCGGCGACGAGGCCGCGCTCAAGGAGCTCGAGGGCAAGCTCGACGGCACGGTCGAGCAGGTTGAGGCCGCCGCTCCCGCCGACGAAGAGTCCAACTAACGCCCAGCGCCCGGCACGCGGGCAAGAATTACATATCGCCTGAATCAGCGCCTCCGAGCACCGCTCGGAGGCGCTCGATTGTGGGCTGTCCAGGCGCAGTCGACGCGCCGGCGGTGGCGAATGTGGCCACGGACCCGTAGGCGTGCCCTTCGAACCGAGATCGGATCCCGGCCTCCCCCATCGCGATCGTGATGAGCGGCCGGCCTGACTCTTCCGCCACCTGCTTCGTGACCTCGAGCAGCCGCGCCGTGTCCTCCTCGCTGTGGGCCATGACGGCCAGCTTCGGTATCGCGTTTTGCACGGCCAGCATGTCTTCGAGCATGAGGTACATGACCTCCGCGTCCGGGGTGTCCTGCCATTCGTGGTGCGACACGACCGCCGTGTACCCCAGCTCCGCCGCCCGCGCGGCCAGCTCCGCCGTGGCCTCCGAGGCGAACTCGAGGTCCAACCCCACGCGGTCGGCGGAAATCGCCTCCTGCATGAGGATGTCGAGGATCGTGGCCAGCAGCACCCGGTACCGGAACGGGGTGAGCTCCACCTCCCCGCCCTGGCCCAGAGTGCGGAACGTGATGAGCACCGGCACGGACAGTCCAGCATACAGGTCACGCAGGAGGTCGCGCGCAATCGCGTCGATATCCGTGCCCGGGTGTGCAGCCAGCAGGTAGTCGGCGCGGAGCTCGACGACGTCGGCCCCCGCCTTCTCGCACTCCCTCGCCTCCTCGAGGATCACCTGCGGGGTGGTTCCCACCACCGGCACGATGATCGCCGGGCGGCCTTCCTGGTTGAAGATCACCAGTTCTCTCCGTTCTTGCTCCCGAACTGCTTATCATACTCGCTCCACTCGCGGCGCTGTTGTTCGGCCTCAGAAATCCGCTCGAGCAACTCGCGGTCCTGTTCGCTCATCGGCTCCGAGTTCTGGTCGCCGGCCTCGCCCGCATCGGGTTCCTGATCTCCCTCTTCGTGACGCTCGGCTTCCTGGCGCGCGGCCTCCTCCTCGGCTTCCGCCTGGCTCTCTTCGGCCTGCGTGCGGACCTTTTCCGACTGCTCGTCCTCACACGGGGCGATGATCCTCACGGCGTCGGCGTAGCCCGCGGCGGTGAATTGCGGGTCCGACTCGCCGCCGGCCACACTCATCGTGGCGACGGCGAGGTTGATGCGCACCTTGCACTCGTCGGTCGGCCCGGTATCCTCGGCGACCACATCCGGGTTCGCCTCCGCCACACCGCCTTCGTCCCGCGAGATTCCCGGCGGCACCAGCTCCAGCGCCCTCTCCAGATCGCTGATCGCCGCGGCCGCCTCCCCGCCCTTGAGCCGGGCCGTGCCCGCGCCGAAAAAGGCCTTCCACCGGCCCAGCGAGTCCGGCATCGCGTGGGTCGCCACGTCGTAAGCCTGCGCCGACGCCGCGAACTCGCCCGCGTCGTACCTGCTCTTCCCCGCCGCCAGGGAAAACGCCGCGACGCCGGCCACGATCGTCACTACCGCGAGCGCCAGCGCGACCAGCCCGGCCAGCGCCGCCACGGCCCGCTTCCACGCCGATCGGCGCGCCGCCGCCCCGCTCACCGTCCGCGCCTCACCAATTCCCGACGCCGCGCCCGTGCCTGCGCCAACATCCGCACCCGACCCCGGAGCCACGCGCTTACCCGCGCCCGGTGTCCTCCACACGATCGCCCGCCTCATCGCCGACCCCCGGTGTCAATGGTGGTGCGCCGCGTGGACATCATAGCCACGGCCCGCACGCGCGGCATGAGGTCGAAGATCTCCCACGCAGCCAACACCGCGAGAGCCACGGCAAACGCCCAGATCACGGGACTGTACACGTTCTCCTCCACGCCCTCGCCCAAGCTTGCCTCGGCGCTCAGCTGAGCCGCCAGCTCCTCAATCCCGCCGGGCCCGCTGCGGTGCACGTACGGCACGCCGATCTGGCCGGCGATCGTCTCCAGCACGGCCGGGTTGGCCCGCGAGATCGCCACCCCGCCCGAGGGCGCCATAATGTAGTCCCCGCTCTCGCCCGCGGGGTCCCGCCGGAGCATCTTTCCGCCGGCCTCGGTGCCGTACCCGAACACGTACCCGCCCTTGACCAGCGGCGCCCATGCCCCATAATTCGGGGCCTCCCCGCGCCGGGAGCTCATGGCATCGGTGGCCTCGCCGTCGGTCATCAAGACGACCACGGGCACGTACCTCTCACCCTGGAGCTGCTCGAGCACGGCGGTGACCTCCTCCACCGGGCGATTGATCGACGATCCCCCGGAAAAGTCAGTCATCTCCCGGTCATACACGTCGAACCACGTGCGCGCCGCCTGCTTGTCCGTGGTCATCGGCAGCTGCTGGGTGGCCCGCGAACTGTACTCGACGATCCCGAAGTGCGCCTCGGGCAGCGCGTTCATGAGCGCCGCCGCGTCCGCCTTCACCCCGTCAAGCCGCCGGCCGTCACCGTAATCCTGCGCCGCCATCGAACCAGTGGCGTCCACCACGAACAACACCGCCAGGTTCGAGGTGAGCGTGCGCGTCTCCACGCTCACCGCCGGCCCCAGGCCCATCGCCACCGCCATCGCGAGCATCCCGAACCGACGTAGCCACGCCAGCCACCGCTCCCGCCCGGTCACCAGCCCGCCGATTACAAGCACCAGTCCCACACCCGCCACCACGGCGAGCGGGACCGGATCGATCAGATACAGGAGCTTCATAGCTTGAACCTCCACGCCACCGCCAACAACACCACCAGCGCCCCGGCGATGATCGCCGGCCATCGCCCGGGCTGGTCCACCATCACCGCGTCGCCCTCCACGACGACGTTTTGCACGTCCTGCGCTTCCACGGCCTCCACGATCTGCGCCGCCGCACTCACGTCATTGAACGGGTAGTAATACATCCCGGCCGCACCCAGCAGATCGCGCATCTCGGCGTTGTCGTCACTCCACGGCCCGGAAATGTAGATCCCGTGCACCACCACACCGCCCTCCTTCGCCCGCTCAATCCCCTCCGCGAGCGTGAACACCGAGTCGCCTGCCAGCTCGTTGTCGGTGGCGAAGATGACGGTGCGGGCGCGGTCGGCGTCGTCGAAATCGAAAGAAAACAGGCAGGAGACCAGCCCGTCCCCAATGAGCGACGACCCGTGGACCTCCACGCCCGCCTCCGTGCCGGCGATCAGGCGGTTGAGCCCGGCCGGGTCCTGCGTGCTCATCACATCCACGGCTGCATCGATCTGGCCCGTCACCACGTTGTAGTCGCTGGTCAGCGGGAAGACCAGCCGCGAGGCCGAGTTGAAAATGCTCAGCCCCACGCGCTCACCCTCGAAGCTCTCCACGAGCTTGGCGAACGACCGCAGCACCTCCGCGTCGTAGGTCAGCACCGAGCCGGACACGTCGAGGCACAGCATGATGTCGCGGCTGGCGAGCTCCCGCCGCAACGAGTCCGCCCCCGCCGGGCGCGCCGCCAGGTATGCGCTTCCTCCGCCAACGACGACGGCCAGCACCACCACGGCCCCGACTCCCACGCGCAACATCGCCAACCTCTTGCGCAGCCGCGGGTGCTGGAGCGCCGCGCGCGTATGTGCCACGCGCACGCCCTCCGCCGCCCGGCGCCGGCGCAACCAGCCAAGCCCCGCCGCGATCACCAGCACGAAGCCCAACCCAATTCCCAGGAGCGGATTTACCATGACACCGCCCTTACCGCCCGATCACGGGCCGCCTGGGCGCTCGCGTGCGGCTCGGCCGAAAACGAGGGCTCTTCCCACTCCTCGATCGCGTCCGCCGCCGCGCTAAAGGCCGCCACCTCGCGCAACTGCGCCACCTGCCACGCCGACAGGTCCTTGCCCACGAGCTCCCCCATGATCGCCCGTAGCTCCGCCGCCAACTCCAGGTGCAGCGCCCGCACGTCCTCCGGCGTGTCCGCCGCGTGCCGCGCCACCACCGCATCAATCCGCGCCACCGCACCCGAAACCCGCCGCGTCCGAACCGGCTCCGGCGCCGCCGCCTGCGCGGCCGGCTCGCGCCTCCAATACCTAAGCGCCGCCACCACGACGCCGGCACACCCCACCAGCACCCCTCCAAAAATCACCCACCACACGGCGGGCGTGCCAAACGGATCGATCACTTGGTCAAGCATGGCGCCTCAACAACTCAATAATCGCCCTCGGGACCTCCTCGGTAGACCCCACGGTCACGTGCCGCACCCCGTTCGCGCGCAGCAACTCCGCGGCGAAGGCGTGAGCACGGCGTCGTTCCTCCTCAAGGTCGGCCCGCAGCGCGGCGTCGTCACGCAAGAACTCCGGGATGAGGGAGCCCGTGGCGTGGTCGACCATGTGCTCCACGCCCTGCGCAGCCACCGACATGTCCGCCACCCGCAACACCACTACCTCGTGCCGGGTGCGGATGCGGCGGAGCGTGTGCCCGTCGGCAAGGCCCGGCCAGTATTCGTCCGTGACCAGCACCAACAACGCCCGCGGCTGCGGCACGCGCAGCCGCTCCTCCAGCATGTCCGACACCGCCGACTCCCCCGCGCCGGCCTCCATCCGCTCCTGCACCGCATCGAGCGCAAAGTCCAGGTGCGAGTTGCCATTGCGCGCCGGGATCCGCGACACCCCCGCACTATCCCCGTACACCACCGACAGCCGGTCCCCGCGCTGAATCGCCAGGTAACCGAGCACGTCCGCGGCGAACATCGCCACCTGCTCCTTTGATTCCCCCGACGGCGCCGCCGCCCTCATCTCCGCGCCCGTGTCCACCACCAGCTGGGTGAACATGTCGGTCTCCCGCTCGAAGCGGCGGATGATCGGGCGGCCGGCCCGCGCCGACGTCTTCCAATCAATATCCGCCACATCATCCCCGTGAACGTAGTCCGTGAGGTCGTCAAAATCGTGCCCCTGGCCGGTCAGCATCGAGCTGTGCTGGCCCTCGAACACCCCCGACGCGCGGCGGATCACCGGCAACGAGACCTTGGCGCGCACCAGCGCCGACCGCGTCCCCGTAGACCTCACCCTCCGACTCATGGCGTGGGCACCGTCTCAAACACCGCGTCGATCAACGACTCCGGGCTCACCCCGCCCGCCAACGCGTCATACGTGCGCACAAGCCGGTGGCGCAGCACCTGGTAGCGCATCGCCGTGATGTCCTCCGGCGTCACGTAGTTGCGCCCCCCCCTGCAACGCCAGCGCCTGCCCCACCTGCATGAGCGCCAACCCACCGCGCGGCGACGAGCCCACCCGCAAGTGCCGCTCCAACTCCGGCAACGGCCGCGGCCCCCGCCCGCGCGTGGTATTAATGAGCGCCACGATATAACGCTTGATCGATTCATCCACGTACACTTGCCGAGCCGTGGCCTGCAAAAACAGCACGTCGTCAGCAGTAATCGGCTCCACGTCACCACGCCCGAAGCTGCCCTCCGCCGACTTCGTGAGGATCTCCACCTCCTCCTCCGGCTCCGGGTACGTGAGCACCTCCTTGAGCAGGAAGCGGTCCATCTGCGCCTCCGGCAACACGTACGTGCCTTCCTCTTCGATCGGATTCTGGGTGGCCATCACCAGGAACGGATCGGGCAGCTTGTAGATCGTGCCCCCGATCGACGTCTGGCGCTCCTGCATCGCCTCCAACATCGCCGACTGAGTTTTCGCCGAGCTCCTATTAATCTCATCGAGCAACACCATGTTTGCGTGCACCGGCCCCAGCTGCGTGGAAAAACTGCCCGTCTCATACGAGTAAATCTGCGTACCCACGATGTCATTCGGCATGAGGTCAGGCGTGCACTGGATCCGGGAAAACGTGCCCGAAATCGAGTCCGCCAGCGTCAGCGCCGCCGTGGTCTTCGCCAATCCCGGCACCGACTCGAGCAGCACGTGTCCGCGCGCCATCAACGCCGTGACCAGCGCCCTCGCCAGATCCTGCTGACCCACCACGCTCCCACGAAAAATACCCCGGACGCGCCCGATCAGATCCTCAGTACGCGCCAGATCGGCGTCGTTAATCTGCCCCGTTGCCAGTGCCATGAGCCCTCCCATCAGCGCACAGGTCCGCTCCTGCGCGCACAGTTCCAGCCTACACAGCACCTCCGACATCCCTTAGTATGGGCGTGATACTCAAGGAGGAATCATGAGCCACCAGCTACCCGACGCCGGCCCACCACAGCCCGCCACCAACCGCGGCCCGCTATACTTCCTCATCGGCTCCGCCTCCCTCCTGTTCCTGGTGGTCCTCGCCCTCGTCTTCCAACAGCTCATCTCCAACGGCCGCGAGATCGGCACCAGCCCAACGACGACGCCCCCGCCCTCCCCGACCTCCTCACCCGCGCCGAGCTCCAGTCCCTCCCCATCTGAGACCGCCGAACCAGAGCCTGAGCCCACGCCGGAGCGGCCCGCGCCTGAGGGCGCCATCGAGGCGGCCTCCTTCACCACGCCGGCCAAGAACATTCACTGCCGCATCAACTCTGACAACGTCGAGTGCTCCATCTACACCTACGACTACCCCTCCCCCAAACAGTGCGAGGGCCTCACCGCCACGTACGTGGTCGGGGCCGAGGGGGCGGTCGACGCCGACTGCCAGCACTCCGTGTCCGTCGCCGACGTGTACGACTACGGCACCGCAGTCGCCCTCAACGGCTTCGCCTGCACGCTCGAACAAGACGGGGTGACCTGCTGGTCGGTCATGTCCGGCCACGGCTACGAGCTCAAGCGCGCCAACGACCGGATCTTCTAACCCGTGGGGCGCAAGCTTCCTCCCGGCTGGATTCCGCGCTATCACGGGGCGTGGGCGATGGTCACCGTGCCCGTGCTGCTGGGGATCGTGCTCGGCGGATTCGTCTGGCAGCACCTCCTACTTCTTGGCACGTGGTGGGTGGGATACTTCGCCTTCTACGCCATCGGGCAGTGGCTGCGAGCGGGGCCGGCGCGCATTGGCCGGGCTGGGCGGGATGGCCGACGCTCCAGGCGCTCCCGCTTTGTCGCGCCGGCGCTGACCTACTCCGCGATCGCGGCACCCCTCGGCGTCGCCCTCCTGGTGACCGCCCCATTCCTAGTGCGCTGGACGCTGGCCTTCGCACCGCTCGTCGTGATCTCAGCCTGGTGCTACTCCCGGCGCAAGGAACGCTCCTTCCTCAACGATGCCGCGACCGTCACCGCCGCTACCCTCACCCTGCCCGTCGCCTACGACCTCGCCACCCACGGGCTGGCCACCCTCCCCGGCGCCTCCGGCAACGGGTCCGTGACCGGCTGGGGCTGGATCTGGATCGTCACCGCCATCGTCGGGTGGTACTTCCTCGGCACAATCTTCTACGTCAAGACCAACATCCGCGAGCGCGGCAACCGCCCCTGGTTCCTCGCATCCATCGCCTTCCACGCGGTGGGGCTGGTCGGGGTGGTGGTGCTGGCCGCGCTGGTCGGGGAGCCGTGGGTGCTGCCCTCGCTGTGGGTGGTCATCGTGGCACGCGCGGCGGCCGTCCCCGCCTGGGGCTACCACCACGGCTGGCTGCCGCCGCTGCCGATTGGCCTAGGCGAAGTGGCGATCTCGGCGGCCCTGTTCCTGGCCTTCATCTGATCTTGGCTGCTCCCGGCGTGGCTAACTGGTGAATCTGAAATCTCATCGCGAAAAACGCTCATTCCTGCCCCAAACTCACCTGTTAGCAAGGCCGGCGCCGCTGTCGACCGGCGGGCCCAAGCCGGTTACGCAGCGCGGAATGTCCGATATGCCCGCACCAGCCGAAGTGATGCCTCGGGGCTGGCCACAGTGACGCGCACGCCGTCGTCGGGAAAAGCCCGCACCACGATGCCCGCGCGCTCGCACAGGGCGGCGAAGCGCTCGGAGTCCTCGCCGAGGTCGAACCAGAGGAAGTTGCCCTGCGGGGCGGCGCCGTCCCAATCGAGCGCCCGCAGCGCCGCGACGAGCTTGGCGCGCTCGGCCTTGATCATCCCCACGCGCCGCACCACCTCGCCGTGCTCCTGGAGCGCGGCCACCGCCGCGGCCTGCGCCAGCTCGTTCACGCCGAACGGGGTGGCCACCTTGTCCAGCCCGGCCACCACGTCCGCCATCCCGAGCGCGTACCCCACCCGCAACCCAGCCAGCCCGTAGGCCTTGGAAAACGTCCGCAGCGACACCGCGTTCGGGAACTCGCGGGCCAGCTCCACCCCGCGCACGGGATCGTCCATCTCCACGAAGTCCACATAGGCTTCATCGATGAGTACGGGGATGTCGGCGGGGACGGAGCGAAGGAAGCGGTGGAGCTGGTCGTGGGTGAGGGCCGCCGACGTCGGGTTGTTCGGCGTGCAGACCATGATGGCGCGGGTGCGCGGGGTGATGGCGTCGAGCATGGCGGGAAGGTCGATCGCCCCGCCACGCAGTGCCACGCGCACAGCCGTGCCGCCGGCGGCCTGGATCGCGATCGGGTAGGCCTCGAAGCTGCGCCACGGCAGCACCACCTCAGCCCCTGGTGAGCACACGGCCTGGAGGAACTTCTCGATCAGCGCCACGGAGCCGTTGCCCACGGCCACGTTGTCCAACGATATTTCGTGGAAGGCGGCGATCGCCTGCTTGAGGGCGGCCGCGCCCATGTCCGGGTACCGCCCCAAGTCCCCGAGCCTCAGCCCCAGCGCCGCCGCCACGCCGGGCAGGGTGGGGAAGGGTATCTCGTTGGAGGCCACCTTGATGACGTCCGGGGCGGCCGGGTTTCGACCGGCGACGTAAGCGGGCAACTGATCGATCTCGGGGCGGAAGAAACTCATGCCTCTATCTTGCCCCTATTTCGCGGGCCGCGCATTGGCGGATCACCGCTCGGCTTTGCCCGTAGGATGGGGGCATGAATTTCTTCATTGGTGCGGCTTTTAACGCCATTGCTCTGTGGGTTGCCACCCTGATTTTCCCGGGCATCCGGCTCGAGGGCGCGGGCGAGGCGGCTTTCGCCGGTCTCGGCCCGGCGGGCCAGGCGGCGGTGTACTTCCTGCTGGCCGGCGCGGTGCTCGCGCTGGTGAATATGGTGGTGCGCCCGATTGTCAAGGTGCTGTCCTTCCCGTTCTACGTGCTGACGCTCGGCCTGTTCTTTGTGGTGGTCAACGCGCTCATGCTCATGCTGACCGCCTGGATTACCGGCCACTTCGCCCTGGCCCTGGTGATCGACGGCTTCGGTTGGGCAGTGCTCGGCGGCATGGTGGTGGGCCTGGTGAACTGGGCGCTGAGCCTGGCCACCGGCCGCGACTAGCGTGTCCGTTCACACCAAGCGCGGGCCGCGGCGAGCCATCGCCCACGAGCGTTGCGGCCTCACCGCGCTTGCCAAGGCCGCCCACGACGCCGGCGCTCCAGTCGCGCGGGTCTCCTCCAGTGACGCCGGCTCGCTGTCCACGTACACTCTGCGGCCTGCCCCGGCGTCGGCGGGCGCCGCACGGGAGTTCGGCGCCCGGCTTGCCCGCACCCACGCCTATTCAGAGGGCCCGCGCGTGTTCGGCCAGGCACCCGACGGCTTTTCCGATTCCGTGGGCGCGATGGGGATGGCGCCGTTGCCGCTGGTCGCGGCGGGCTCGCCGGCCCGGCGCTTCGGGGAGTTCTACGCCGCCGACCGCCTCCTGCCCTACGTCGGCGACGCCCTCGCTAACGGCTCCTTCACCCCGGCCGACGCGGCCCTCATGGAGCGCCTGGCCGAACGCCTCCGCGATGGCCTCTTCGACTCACCCCAACCCGCCCTCGTCCGCACGGATGCGGCACTCCTCCACGGTGACCTCTGGTCCGGCAACCTCCTGTGGTCCCAGCCCGACTCGCCCATGGAGGGCACGGGCGCAACCGGTGGCGACGGCGTCGTGGGCGTACTCATCGACCCCGCGTGCCAGGGCGGGCACGCCGAATCGGACCTGGCGCAGCTGACCGTGTTCGGGGCGCCGTTCGTGGAGGACATCTACGCCGGGTACAACGAGACCTCGCCGCTGGCGGAGGGCTGGCAGGAGCGGGTGGGACTGCATCGGCTGCACATGCTCATCATCCACGCCGCGCTGTTCGGCGGGGGCTATGGGCGGGAGACGGTCGCGGCGGCGGGCCCCTACCTCTGACTTGCCGTCGGCCCGCTTCCGGCCCGCCGCCAGCGCGCCCGCACACGCTCGCCGTCTCAGAGAGTGAGCCAGAACCTGCGCGCCGAGTCCTCATCGTGGATGCCGGGCGGCGCAAACGCCGAATATGCCACCATGGGAGCATGAAGTTCTCTGACGTGTATGCCCTGGGCCCCCTCGATGGTCGCTACCGGCCGGAGGTCGCCCCGCTCATCGACCACCTCTCCGAGCAGGCCCTCAACCGGGCCCGCGCACATGTGGAGGTCGAGTGGCTGATCTTCCTGTCCACCAACAGGGTCCTCCCGGGCGCGCCCGTGCTGACCGACGCCGACATCGCCTACCTGCGTGCGATCCCTACGGACATGGACGACGCCGACATCGCCCGCCTCGCAGTGATCGAGGCCGAGACCCGCCACGACGTGAAGGCAGTGGAGTACTTTCTCAAGGAGAAGATGGACGCCGCCCCGGCCGCCCTCGGCGACACGACCCTGCCGCAGATGCACGAGATCGTCCACATTTTCGCCACCTCCGAGGACATCAACAACCTCTCCTACGCGCTCATCATCAAGGACGCGCTCACCCAGGTGTGGCTGCCGGCCGCCCGCGCCCTCGTGGCCGACCTCGAGCAGATGGCCGCCACGGACGCCGCCACCCCGATGCTCTCGCACACGCACGGCCAGCCGGCCTCGCCCACCACGTTGGGCAAGGAGGTCGCGGTGCTGGCACACCGCCTCGCGCGCCAGGTCCGCCGGATCGAGGCCGCCGAGTTCCTGGGCAAGTTCAACGGCGCCACGGGCACGTATGGCGCGCACTCGGTGTCGGTGCCGGGCGCGGATTGGCCGGCGCTCGCCCGCCAGTTCGTGGAGGGCCTGGGGCTGACCTTCAACCCGCTCACCACCCAGATCGAGTCCCATGACTGGATGAGCGAGCTTTTTGCCGACGTCGCCCGCTTCAACCGCATCGCCCACAACCTCGCCACCGACTTCTGGACGTACATCTCGCTCGGCTACCTCGCCCAGAACCTCGCGGCGCAGGGCTCCACGGGCTCGTCCACGATGCCGCACAAGGTCAACCCGATCCGCTTCGAGAACGCGGAGGCAAACCTGGAAATCTCCTGCGCTTTGCTCGACACGCTCGGCGCCACCCTCGTCACCTCGCGCCTCCAGCGCGACCTCACCGACTCCTCCACCCTGCGCAACGTGGGGGTCGCCTTCGGTCATTCGCTGCTGGCGATCACGAACTTGCGCCGCGGCGTCGCCGGCGTGGAGGCTAACCGCGCCGCCCTCGACGCCGACCTCGAAGCCCACTGGGAAGTCCTCGGCGAGCCGATCCAGCAGGCGATGCGCGCCGCCGCGATCGCCGGCGCCACGGGCATGCAGGACCCGTACGAGCGCCTCAAGGAGCTCACGCGCGGCCACCAGGTGGGGGCTGAGGAGATGCGCGCCTTCATCGGCTCGCTCGGGCTGCCCGACGACGTCGCGGCCCGCTTGGCCAATCTCACCCCGGCCACCTACGTGGGCCTGGCGCCGAAGCTCGTACGCTAGGGAACATGAGCCTACTGACCCTCGCAACCGCCGCCACCGCCACCGCTGGCGCCGACCAGCTGACCGGCATCGCCGCCTGGGCCGTGACGATCATGGAGTCCCTGGGCGGGCTCGGCGTCGCGTTCCTCATCGCGCTTGAGAACCTGTTCCCGCCGCTACCCTCGGAGATCGTTCTGCCGCTCGCGGGCTTCACGGCGTCGCAGGGCACGTCGTTCGGCCTGGTCGAGGCGATCGTCTGGGCCACGGTGGGCTCGCTCGTTGGCGCGTGGGCACTGTACGGGATCGCGCGCCTCATCGGCCGCGAGCGCACCCGCGCAATCTTCAACTGGCTGCCGCTGGTGAAGATGTCGGACGTGGACAAGACTGAGGCGTGGTTCCACAAGCACGACCAGTCCACGGTCTTCTTCGGCCGCATGCTGCCGATCTTCCGCTCGCTCATCTCCCTGCCGGCCGGCGTCATCAAGATGAACTTCCTGTGGTTCACCCTGCTCACGACGGCGGGGGCGGCCATCTGGAACACGGCCCTCGTCGGCGCGGGGTACATCCTGGGTGAGAACTGGCACCTGGTGGAGCAGTACGTGGGGCTCCTGTCGTACGTGGTGGCGGCGCTCGTCGTCGTGCTCCTGGGGTGGTGGGTAGTGAAGCGCCTGCGCGCAAACCGGGCGGCGTAACCCGACCTGCCCGCTGGCGGCCGGCGGCGCGGGCCGACCTCCTCGCAGCCCAGCCGGCAGACCCGCCCGCCACGATCCGGCTAGCCGCGCCCGATTCCCGCGCCGGCCGCGAGCCAGTAGAGTAGTAGGGCAACGCCCCCGACGAAAGACCCTCATGCTCACCTTCCAACTTGCCGTCTCCGCACAGCAGGCCCAGTCCTTCCTCGACATGGGCTACGACCTCTTTTCTGGCTTCGCTGTCGACGCCGCCGCCGCGGCTTCCGTCACAGACGTCGGCGACCTCATGGACCTGCTCTGCCTGCGTTTCCCCGGCGCGCCGTATGCGGAGGACGAACCGCTCGACATCCTGCACGTGCCGGTGGACCCGTTCGTGTTCGACCGTCACGCGGTGGGCCCTCTGAGTGCGGAGGCGTTCCGGGGCGGCGTCGTGGAATACCCGCCGTACGACGGCTCGGGTGTGGCGCGCGGCGGCGGGGTGGAGACCGACCTGCTGCTCATCGAGCCGGCGCGGCTCACGGCGGGTAGCCGCCTGTGGCGCTTCCACCCGGGCAACCCGGAGCCGGAGCTACGCGGCGTCTACCACGGACTGGCTTACGGCTGGGAGAATGTCGAGACCGGCACGTTCACGGCCACGGTGCCCTCGCCGTTCATCGGCCCGGTCATCAAGCGCGCGTGGGGCGGGGTGCCGTGCGACGTTGAGCTGGAGGGCGGGCGCCCGGCGGCGGTGACGATGGTCAGCCCCACGAACCCGCAGGCGGAGGACGGTTTCACTCAGCTGGAGTCGGGCATGTGGGCGAAGCGGATCGCAGTGGGCGAGGGCGCGGACATCTACGCGGACCTGGTGACGGGCGAGGTGTCCGGCATCCCCGTGCGGGTGGTGCGCTCGGTTCGCGACGGCGACAGGCTCCTCTTCCAGGTGGCAGCCCTCATCAACGACGCCCACTACCTGGAGCGGGCCAAGTTCCAGCGCTGGTCGACGGGCGTGTACACCGCCCTGGTCGACCCCGCGAACCTCACCAACCAGAAGCGCCAGGAGGCCCGCCCCGTGATCTGGGACGTCTCCGACCGGCCCGCTATCGCCGCGCGCTCAGCCGCGATCGACTTCTCCGACACGAACGCCCTCCTGCGCGAGTGCCTCTCCCTCCTATCCCAGACCGCCCCGCCGGACTGGATCGAGGAGACCGTGCGCGTCCAGCTGGTGGGCCAATCCGCGATCTACGAAGGGTACGCGAAGCTCGAGGGGGACACGAACGCCCAGCTGCGCGTGCTTCCCACCGCGGTCATCCACCACCTGCGCCGCCTCAAGCAAAACCTGGCAATCGCCGGGGAGGCGCCCTTCTTCGTGGCGGTCATCAACCTCACGAAGGCCGGGCAGGGCAAACTCAACGTCAACGCTGTGCAGGAACCCGTGTGGGCCGACCTCGTGCCGGTGGAAGAATGGCGCAACGAGGCCGACGCCTTCCCCCGCACCGGCGACACCATGCCCGACTGGCTCCTCACCCGGCTCGCGAATGACCCCGCCGGGGATGCCGGGGAGGCCGAGCTTGCCGGCGGCGCCCAGGCCGGCGGCGCGCCCGCGCCCCGCGAGGGTTCGCCCTATTCGGCGGACCTCACGGCCGGGATCCAGTGGATCGGCGACCTCCAGCAGGCCTGACCCACCCTCCCGGATGTGCAACGCTAATCCGCAGCATGCAACAACAATTAACCGCTTTTTACCGTTGCACATGGAAAATTAGCGTTGCGCATGCCCGATGGGGTGAGCCGGCTAGGCGCGCGCCGATAACGTGGGCCGGGCCGCTAACCCACTGAGCCGGACGCCGATAATACGTGCCAACACCCCAGTTTCCGCCCGGCACCGGCTACCCCCGACACAACTCGTGAACCTGAGACCGACCAGGGCCCGATAGCAATAGTCAGCCGGTATGTTCACGACTTCTGTCGGCCATGACGCCCGAGGCTCTGTCCAAAGCGCCGATAATCCGGTGAACCGGGCGGGGCAGGAATAAATCGGCAGGCGGCGTCGTTGGCCCAGATACCAACGAAAACCGAGCGAAAGGCTTGCCATGTCCACCACTGTCAAGGTCAACGGAATGACCTGCAATCACTGCGTCGCCCACGTGACCGAGGAGCTCATGGAGCTGCCCGGCGTGGATGCCGTGGATGTCACCCTGGATCCGAAGGGCACGTCCGAGGTCCGCGTGACCACGTCGGCCGAGGTGTCGGATGAGGCCCTGCGCGGCGCTGTCGATGAGGCGGGTAACTACAGCGTCGTCGAGATCGTCCGCTCATGATCGAAGTTGACCTCGCCGTCCGCGGGATGACCTGCGCTTCCTGCGTGGCGCGCGTTGAGAAGAAGCTGAACAAGGTCCCCGGGGTGACGGCGGTAGTTAACCTCGCCACCGAGCGCGCTCACATCGAGCTGGATGACTCGGCCGCGGAGCTGTCCAACGAGGAGCTCGTGGGCACCGTGGTCAAGGCCGGCTACGACGCCTCGGTGATCAGCCGCACGGGCGACGCCCCCGACGCGGACATGATCCAGGCCGCCGAGGCTGCCGCGGAGGCGTCCGCCCAGGCGCGGGTGGCGGACCTGTGGCGGCGCTTCGTCGTTTCTGCTGTGTTGTCGGTGCCGGTGGTAGGCCTGTCGATGGTCCCGGCCTTGCAGTTCCCGGGCTGGCAGTGGGTGATCGGCGCGGTGTCGCTGGTGGTGGCGTTCTGGTGCGGGTGGCCGTTCCATCGGGCGGCGTTCCGCGCGGCCCGGTACGGGTCCTCCACCATGGACACGCTGGTCTCGCTGGGTGTGCTGGCGTCGATGGGCTGGTCCCTGTGGGCGCTGACCCTGGGCGGCGCCGGGCGCATCGGCTACACGATGCACATGACCGGCGTCCACGGCCTGGGGCATGCCGCCGAGCCGCACCTCTACTTCGAGACCAGCGCGATGATCGTCACGTTCCTGCTCATCGGCCGCTGGCTGGAGGCCCGCTCGCGCCGCAGTGCCGGTGACGCCCTGCGCTCCCTCCTCGAGCTCGGCGCGTCCGAGGCGCTCCTTGTTCGGAGGGCCGGTTCCGACGACACCGTGGAGCAGGTTGTCCCCGTGGCGCAGCTTCGCGTGGGAGATGTTTTCCGGGTGCGGCCCGGACAGACCGTGGCCACGGACGGGGTGATCGTGGCCGGTTCGTCGTCAATTGACGCTTCGCTCGTGACCGGCGAATCGTTGCCTGTGGACGTGGGCGAGGGCGACGAGGTCACCGGCGCCACGCTCAACACGCACGGGTCGATCGAGGTGCGCGCCACGCGCGTGGGCAAGGACACGACCCTGGCCCAGATGGGCCGCCTCCTCGCCGAGGCCCAGACGGGCAAGGCGCCCGTGCAGCGCATCGCCGACCAGATATCGGCCGTGTTCGTGCCCGTGGTGATCCTCATCGCGCTGGCGACGTTCGGCGTGCGGATGTTTACCGATAACGCCGAGATGGCACTGGCCTCCGCGATCACCGTGCTGGTGGTGGCGTGCCCGTGCGCGCTGGGGCTCGCAACTCCTACGGCCCTGCTGGTCGGCTCGGGCCGGCTCTCCCGCCTGGGCGCGCTCATCCGCGGCCCCGAGGTGCTCGAGGGCGCCCACGCCGTGGACACCATCATGCTCGACAAAACCGGGACCCTGACCAGCGGCGTCATGTCGGTCAGCGAGGTTGAGGCCGCGGCTGGAGCCGGGTTTGGGCGTATTGGCACCGGCGCCGACGCTGCAGACGCCGAGTCGGCAGCCTCGGGCGCCGATAGCGGCACGGCTGGCACGCGGGCGGCAGACGCCGTCCTGGCGCTTGCCGCCGGGCTGGAGTCCCACTCCGAGCACCCGATCGCCCAGGCAATTGTGCGGTCGGCTCGCGAGCGCGGCATTACACCCGCCCCTGTTTCTGACTTTGCCAACCATGCGGGGATGGGCGTGGCGGGTACGGCCGGCGGCGAGAGGGTCGCCGCCGGCCGCCTCACCTGGCTTGCGGCCAACGTCCCCTCGGATCTGGCCGAGCGTGCCGAGGACCTCGCGCGCGAGGGCGCGAGCGTCGTCGTCGTGACCAGGGGCAACACCGCACTGGGGCTGATCGCCGTGCGCGACACGGTCCGCCCCGAGGCCGCCGACACTCTCGCCGCCCTGCGCGATCGGGGCCTCACCCCAGTGCTCGTCACCGGCGATAACGCCCCGGCAGCCACCACCGTGGCCGCCGAGCTCGGCATCGAGGATGTGCGCGCCGACGTCCTGCCCGAGCAGAAGCTCGAGGTGCTCAAAGAGCTGCAGGCCACGGGGAAGAAGGTGGCGATGGTGGGCGACGGGGTCAACGACGCCGCGGCCCTCGCCGGCGCCGACCTGTCGATCGCAATGGGCTCCGGCACCGACGTGGCCAAGGCCGCCGCCGACATCACGATCGTCAACTCCGACATCCGCGCTATCCCGAACTCGCTGCGGGTCTCGGCCCGCACCCTGCAGATCATCAAGGAGAACCTGGCCTGGGCCTTCGCCTACAACCTCATCGCGATCCCGCTGGCCGTATTCGGTGTGATCGTGCCGGGGATCGCGGCGTTCGCGATGGCGAGCTCGTCGGTGATTGTGGTCGGGAACTCGCTGCGCCTGCGCAATGCCTAGCAATCTCCGTCAAACGTCAGGACTCTGAGAGCAAAACGCCCGATTTCGGCAACGAAAACTCTCAGAGTCCTGATTTTTGATGGCCGCGCTCCCGTGACCCCGCCCGCGGGCCGGCAAAGTGGAGTCAACACCCCGCGGATGAGTAGGATCGGGCATGTGAAACCCCACCACGATACAGCTAGCCGCGCCGCGAGGGATCAAACCCCCGAGCGGGAGGTGGTCCTGATCGACTCCCAGCAACGTTGGGTGCGCAACCCCGCCGACCTATTCGGCGCCGCGCTGTGCGTGGTGGGGATCGCGTTCGTCATCCTGGTGTCGGTCTACGCCAAGTCCACCACGATCGCGGTCACTCAGGACGTGCGGCAGGCCACCTCCGGCATCCTCGAGACGATCCTGGCCCTGCCGATCAACGCCCTCGAGGGCCTCATGTCCTTCTTCCTTCCGATCCTCATCCTGGGCGAGATGGTGATTCGCAAGCGCTGGCGCGCCCTCGCCACGGCCTTCATCGGGTCGGCGGCGGCCGTGGGGATTTCGGCGCTCGTGGTGTGGATGGGCACGAAGTGGTGGCCGAACTCGGACCTGTTTGACCAGGTCTCAGACTCGATCCAGGACCAGTCGCTCATCGTGGCCCTGCCCTACGTGGCGCTCATCGCGGCCCTGCCCTACGTGGCGCTTCTCGCCACGCTCCTCACCGTGTCCGGATCGTCGAAGGGATCCTGGATCACGCGCGTGGGCTGGTGGCTACTCGGCATCGCGCTCGTCCTGTCGATCCTGCGCGGCAACCAGAATCTTTCCGGCGCGCTCTTCACCGTCCTCATCGGCGGGCTGTCCGGCCTACTCACCCGCTACATTGTTGGCGGCGCGCCGGACCGCACCACCGGCGCGCGCTTCGTAGCGTTGATACGCAAGGCGGGGATCGACGTCGTGACCGCCGTCCGCATCGACCCCCTGACTGGCGACGAGATGCTGCACGCCACCGACGTCACCACCTCCTCCCCCATCGGGCACACGAACCTTGCGGCGCTCGAGCAGATCCGCAAGATCCTCGACCCCGCCGACGACGTGCCCGATACCGACACCGCCAACCTCATCGACGAGATCGACAACCTCACTCGCCCCAGCGACGAACGTGAGCTCACCGACGTCGACTCCTACGCCTTCCGCGACGAGACCATGGCGCGCTACCCGGCCACTCGGCCGTCGGCGGTGTCGCGCAACTACATTGCAACCGACATTCACGGGCGGGCCTTCCACCTCAAGGTGCTCGACAACGACCGCCAGATCCTGTCCTTCCTGGACGACGTGTGGGCGCGAATCTCCCTGCGCACCGTCATCCGCCAAACCCGCCGCACGCTCGAGGCCACCGCCGAACAGATGCTGCTGGTGCAGATGCGGGCCGAGCAGATTGGGGTGGCCGAGCCGGCCTGCGCCACGATCGCCCGCCTCGACTCCTCGATCCTCGTGGCCGAGCTCGCCACCGAGGACCCGCTACTGATCGACGCCGATCCCGGCGCGCTTTCCGACGACGACCTCGACCACCTCTGGGACGAACTCACCCGCGCCCACCGCCACGGCATGTCGCACGGCAACATGCACGCCAAGTACGTCAAGATCACCCCGGCCGGCCTCCACGTGGCGAACTGGCAGCACGCCGCCGTACTTTCCACGGACACGGCCCGGCAGGTCGACCTCGCGCAGACGGTGGCGATGCTGGCCGGCGTCGTCGGCGTGGAGCGGGCCGTGGCGTCGGCGAACCGGAACCTGACCACGACGACCGTCGCCTCCATCGCGCCCTTCCTCCAGACCTCCATCCTCCCGCAGGCCACGCGCGACGCCCTGGAAAAGAAGGAACTGCAGGCGCTGCGCGACGCCCTCGCCGCCGAAGTGCCCGAGGCCTCCAACCTGCAAACCGTGGAGTATAAGCGGTTCTCCCTCAAGACGATCGCCACGGTGGCAATCGGCGTCATCGCGCTCATCATCCTGTTTGGCTCGCTCAACTTCGACGACCTGCGCACCGCCATCCTCGGCGCCAACCCGTGGTGGATGGTGGTGGCGTTCCTCTTCGGGCTCGGCACGTATGCGGGCGTGGCGCTCACGCTCGTGGCGTTCTCGAAGGAAGCCGTGCCCTACCGTGAGGCGCTGCTGGTGCAGGTGGCGGCGTCGGTCATCACGCTCGTGGCACCCGCCGGCATCGGGCCCGCCGCCATCAACCTGCGCTTCCTGCAAAAGAAGAACGTGGCAACTCCCGCCGCGATCGCCACCGTGTCCGTGGTGCAGGTGGGCCAGTTCGTGGTGACGATCGCGCTGCTCGTGATGCTGTCCCTGTTTACCGGCGACTTCGGCAACCTCTCCCTGCCGTCCGGCACGATCCAGATAGCGATCGCGATCGTGGTGGTAGTCGGCGGGATTGTGGGCGGCGTGCCGCAGCTGCGCCGCTGGGTCATGGCGAAGATCCGGCCCACGATCAGCCAGGTGTGGCCCCGCCTCGTGTGGCTCTTCACCCACCCCACCCGGCTCCTGCTGGGCGCGCTGGGGTCGGTGCTCATGTCGGTGGCGTTCATCGCCTGCTTCGGGTTTGCGCTCAAGTCGTTCGGCTACGAGCTGCCGATCATCACCCTCGCCGTCACCTACCTGATCTCCAACTCGGTGGGCTCCGTGGTGCCCTCCCCCGGCGGCATTGGCCCCGTGGAGGCGGCCCTCACCGGTGGCCTCGTGATCGCCGGCGTGCCCTCCTCGATCGCGTTCTCCACCGCCGTGCTCTACCGACTCTTCACCTTCTGGGGCCGCGTGCCGATCGGCTGGGTGGCGCTGCAGATCGCGCAGAAGCGCAACATCGTCTAGCCGGGCTGGCTGGCCGCCGGCCGGCGGGAAAGTCGAGCCACGGCGTCGTTGGGTCCGGAGTCAGCCGAGCGTCGTTGAGCCGGCATCCCGCGGGACGATTGTAAAATTCTGGACGAATCCGGGCCGCTCTCCTCATATACGAAGATCACCCCGAATTCGTCCAGGAAATTCAAATCCCACCTGCACAGGGGGCCGGGCGTGACGCTCGGCCCCCCTGATCGCAAGCGCCTAGCTAGCTGCCTTCATCGAACCCCAGCCGTGGCCGATCTGGGTAGCACCACCGAAGCGCCCACCCAGCAGGTTCTTGTAAAGGAACAGCGTACCGTCATTGCGGATGCCAATGAGGTCGAAGGTGCCACCACCGTCGACGTCCCCGGGAGAGGAGAGCATCCCGAAGTTCGACCAACCGTGTCCGATCTGCCCCTTGCCCACCAGCACGCCCCTATTGGTGCCGGCGTACACGAACAGCTTGCCGTCCGACCTCGTGGCGACGACGGCCGGGTACGAATCGCCGACGAACTGGCCGATGCCCACGATGTTGGTCATCTCCTGCCAGCCGTGGCCGATCTTCGTGCCGTTCGCCAGGCCGTTGCGGGTGAGGTCGTAGCGGTAGAGGTCGCCGGTTGCGACCTGCCGCGCGACGACGTACTCCTTCGTCCCCAGCCTGCCCATGTAGGTGATGTTGTCCATCCCGTTCCAGCCGTGCCCAGCCTTAATCCCCTGGACCAGCTGGCCGCGCCCGAACGAGTAGTAGAAGTACAGGTCGCCGTCAGCGTGGCGGATGAGGAGGTCGGCGCGCCGATCCCCGTTGGCATCCATGATCGCCGTCATCGCCGTGACCTCCGCACCCGGGCAGTGCGCGACATATTTGTGGACGAACGCGGATCCGACATTCTCGTAGAAGTGGATCTTGCCCTCGGCGTCGAGCGACCACAGATCGGCCAGACGATCACCGGTGGCTTCACCAAAGCGGTTGGTCGCGTACGGTGCCCGCCCGGTGAAGTTCTCAGCCTGGCAGGTTACGCCCGGCTGGTCCGGTCCCGACTCGCCCTCAGCCACCCGGAAGGTCAGCACAAACGACGCCTCGGAATCCGCGTGGGCCGTGAGCGGCGGGTAGGTGATGTTGACCGTGATGTCCACGTCCTCACCTGTGTCGGCCTCGCCCGGCGTGAAGGTCACCGCGCCGACGGAGTCGATGGTCGCGCCCTCCGGTGCGCCGTCCGCCAACTCAAACGTGGTGCCCTCAGGCCACGCCACCGGCATGCCGGTAGCATCTACCGCGTCGGGCGCGAGGCTAGTGGCCGGCTCGCCCACCGTGGCGTCGTACGGGTTGCCCGCCAGCACCACGCTCAGCTGCGGAAGGTCATCCGGGTTGACTCCCGCCGGCACGACGGTCAGCGTGACCATCGCCTGCGCGGTGTACGTGCCCGGGATGCTCGCTGGGATGGCCGCGTGTTCCGCGTCCACCTGCTCGGTGACGAGGACCGGGAATGTCACGGTGCCCTCGGGCGCATCGGCGGGCGCGGTGCCGGTCAGCACGCCGTCGTCGGAGAGCTCCAGCCACGCCGGTGCCCCATCACCGAGCTCGAAGCTCAGCGCGCCGCCATTGCCGACCACGTCAACCGGTGTGGCCGCGATCACCTCACCCGCGTGCACCACGATCGGGCCGGCGGTGACCTTAAGGAAGGTGTGTGTCCAAGCGACCGGGGTGTCCGCGGGTAGCGTGTAGCCGTGCTCGGCCAGGCCATGCAGCTTCAGGTCGATGCGCTCGCCCGGCTGGGCCCGGTACACGCCGGGCTCGACCAGCTTGCCATCCAGCTCGTAGCCGATCCCATTGTCCGGGATTTCGTAGCTCGGAACCGCCGCGCCCTCCACGATCGAGTCCGCGATCGCCGGCGCGGTCTGGGAGGCTGTGCGCTTCACGACGCCGATGTTACTCGCCAGGGCGTCCTGATTGGGGCGCATGTCGTAGACGGCGAGGAGGTCGCCGTTGGGCGTCTGGGTCAGCGCCGGGATCAGATACTTAATGCCCTCTGGGATATTATCATACCATTTAGCAATGGTGACCATCTCCCCGACCGGACCCCCGTCCGCAAGCGCCGCGGGCGCGGGCGGCACAGATAGCAAGCCTGCCACCGAAAGGCAGGTTACCAGGCCAACGCCGATAAGGCGCCGAATTCCTGTCATTTCTTTCCCCTTTGAAAAATGCCGACGCTCCGGCGCATGGGTTGCACGATCCCACGCATATGGACGCGATTATTGTGCATTATCGAGCGTATCAGCACACGGCATGTCAGACAATCCTCTGATACAAAGTGGTTGTTGGCGAGTTCGAACGCCCGCGGGCCGGGGTCGTCGGGGCGTCGGACCGATTGAAGAGTTTTGGACGAATCCGGGGCGATCTACTCATATACGAAGAGCGCCCCGAAATCGTCCAGGAAATTCAAATGCCCCACGCGCAAACCCGGCCGGGGGGGCAGCGTTGAGTCGTGTTTGACCATAGAAGGTGGGGCGGAAAAGTGAGACGATAGGAGCATGAACGAACGTGCTGGCATGCTTGCCCAAAAGGAAGACCTCATCGACGTCGATGCCCTGATCTCCGCCTACTACGACATCGAGCCGGACCCGGACAACCCGGCTCAGCAGGTCGTGTTCGGGACCTCGGGCCATCGCGGCTCCGCCTTCGATGGCGCTTTCAACGAAGCCCACATCGTGGCCACCACGCAGGCGATTGTGGAGTACCGCGCGTCGAAGGGGATCGACGGTCCGCTGTACATCGGCCGCGACACGCACGCGCTGTCCGAGCCGGCCGAGCGCACGGCGCTTGAGGTGCTGGCTGCCAACGACGTCGAGGTGCGGCTTGACGCCCGCGGGTCCTGGACGCCCACCCCGGCGGTGTCGCTGGCGATTCTCACGGCGAATGGTGCGGACACGGCGGCGGGCGTGCGCACCGAGGGGCCAGGGCTGGCAGACGGTATCGTGATCACGCCGTCGCACAACCCGCCGCGCGATGGCGGCTTCAAGTACAACCCGCCGCACGGCGGCCCGGCTGACACCGACGCCACCGAGGTAATCGCCGCGCGCGCGAACGAGATCCTGCGGCAGGGCTGGAAGAACGTCAAGCGCGTGCCGTACGAACAGGCCCGGAACGCGGAGACGACGCGCGGGCACGACTACCTGTCGGCCTACGTGGACGACCTGCAGTCGATCATCAACCTTGAGGCGATCCGCACGGCGGGCGTGCGCATTGGCGCCGACCCGATGGGCGGGGCGTCGGCCGAGTACTGGGGCGCGATCGGTGAGCGCTACGGGCTGGATCTGACCGTGGTGAACCCGGTGGTCGACCCGGCGTGGCCGTTCATGACACTGGATTGGGACGGCAAGATCCGCATGGACTGCTCCTCGCCCTACGCGATGGCCTCGCTGCTTGGGCGGATGAAGCCGGGCGCGGACGGCGCGGTCCCGTTCGACATCGCCACGGGTAACGACGCCGACTCCGACCGCCACGGGATCGTCACCCCGGACGCGGGGCTCATGAACCCCAACCACTACCTGGCCGTTGCCATCAAGTACCTGTTTGAGAACCGGCCCGAGTGGGGGCCCACGGTGGGTGTGGGGAAGACGCTGGTGTCGTCGTCGTTGATTGACCGCGTGGTTGCCGGGATGGGCAAGCCAATGGTGGAAGTGCCGGTCGGGTTCAAGTGGTTCGTGCCGGGGCTGGTCAGCGGGTCGCTGGGCTTTGGTGGTGAGGAGTCCGCGGGGGCGTCGTTCCTGCGCAAGAATGGGATCGTGTGGACCACGGACAAGGACGGCATCATCCTTGACCTGCTCGCCTCGGAGATCTTGGCGGTGACGGGGAAGTCGCCGTCGGTGCTGCACCGCGAGCTGACCGAGGCCTACGGCGAGTCCGCCTACGCGCGGATCGACGCGGCGGCCACCAAGGAGGAGAAGGCTAAACTGAAGGCGCTTTCGCCGGCAGACGTGGCCGCGACCACCCTGGCGGGCGAGGAGATCACCGCACGGCTGGTCGAGGCGCCGGGCAACGGCGCCCCGATCGGCGGGCTGAAGGTGACCACGAAGAACGCGTGGTTTGCGGCCCGGCCGTCAGGCACGGAGGACGTGTATAAGATCTACGCCGAATCCTTCCTGGGCGCCGAGCACCTGGCCCAGGTGCAGGCCGAGGCGAAGGACGTGGTGAGCGCCGCGCTGGCGTAGGGACACGCGGGCGCTGGCCCTACGCCACCGGCATCGCAACCAGGCGCCCGCCCAGCTCGGCCACGTTGACCTCGACGTCGAAGATCTCGCCCAGTACGTCTTCGCGCATGACTTCAGGGGGCGTGCCGCTGCAGGCCAGATACCCGTCTTTCATGGCGACCATGCGGTCGGCGTAGGCGGCGGCGGTGTTGACGTCGTGGATAACGATGACCACGGAGATCCCGCGCTCGGCGCACACGCCCTTCAGGTGCCGCATCATGTCGCGGCCGTGGCGCATGTCCAGGGCGGAGAGCGGCTCATCCAACAACAAGTATTTGGTATCCTGCGCGAGGGCCATGGCGATGAAGGCGCGTTGACGCTGCCCGCCGGAGAGTTCGTCGATGAAGCGGTCGGCAAGGTCGCGCATGTTCACGCATTGGAGGGCGTCGGCCACGTGGGCGTAGTCTTCGCGGGTGCGCCGGCCCTTGGAGTGGGGGTGCCGTCCGAGCATGACGAGTTCGGCCACGGTGAGCCGGATGGCCAGGTGGTTCTCCTGCCGCAAGATCGCAATCGTGCGGGCCAGCGCGTCGGTGTCCCATTCACCCAGTTCGCGCCCGTCGATCCGCACCGAGCCGCCGATGAGCGGGTGTAGCCGCCCGATCCCGGACAGAAGCGTGGACTTGCCCGCCCCGTTCGGGCCGATCAGCGCAGTCACGCCGGAGTCGGGCAGGGTGAGGGTGACGTCGCGGACGACGGGGTCGGCGTCGTAGGCCATGGTCACATTGGTCAGTTCGATCATCGGCGCGTTCCCTTCACAATCATCGCGAGCAGCAACAGCCCACCCACCAGTTCAAGCACTACGGGCAGGATCGTGGCCTGGTGTAGCACGTGTTCCAAAAGAGCCTGCCCGCCTACGAGCACCACCACGCCGACCCCCGCGGACACCCCGATCAGCTCCCGCAGCCGGGTGGACGTGCCAACATAGTGGGCAATGTTCACCACGAGCAGCCCGAAGAACATGAGCGGCCCCACCAGCGCGGTCGCGCAGGCTACCAGCAGTGACGACGCCGTCAGCGCCAGTTTCGCCTCCCGCCGGTAGTCGAGCCCCAGCGCGATGGCGACCTCCGGCCCGAGCGAGAGGATGTCCCACACGCGACTGCGCGCCACGATGTAGGCGATCGCCGCAACGGCCACGATCACGGAGATCCCCAGGGATTCGGTGTTGACGACGGCGAAGGACGCGGTGCCGACGTCGGCGACAGTGAGGTACTCGCCGGGATCCATCACAGTAGAGAGCAGTGAGGTGATGGAACGCAGGAAGGTTCCCACGACGATCCCGACGAGTACGAGTAGATAGACGTTCGAGCGCCGCCCGCGCAGGACCGTCAAGAACATGGACACGGCGAGGCCTGTCATGAGGACCGTGTTGATGAGGAACATGACCGCGTTGGGCACGGCGCTTACGCGCGCCGAGCCGAAGAAGAAGATGGAGGCGGTGGCCATGAGTTGGAACATGGAGTCAAAGCCCATGACCGAGGGGGAAAGGATCCGGTTGCGGGTGACGGCTTGGAAGACGGCGGTCGCGGTAGTGAGCGAGACGGCGACGACGACGAGCGCCCCCAGCCGCGTCGCTCGCAGTTTGCCGATGATGGCCCAGGCGTCGAGGGCGTCGTAGAGGAGGAAGAGGGCGCAGGCGGCGAGCGCAAGTAGCGCGATGAGTGCGAGCCGCCTGCGGGTTTGGGTGCGGCGGGCGTGCAGGATGCTTTCGATAGTGGGTAGGTTCACGACGCCGGTCGCGGGCTCAGCCCCGTGGGCTCGGACGACGGGCGCCTGCCCGACTTCCCAGGCGGTAGCAGCGGGCGCAGGAGCCGAGGCGGAGGCGGGCGCGGCGGCCCGCGCGTCGTGAATACGGATGGTCACTATTTTACCCTCCGGATCAGGATAGTGAGGAAGATTCCGGCGCCGAGGATGCCCATGACGACGCCGACGGGGACTTCGGCGGGGGCGATGAGGACGCGGCCGATGATGTCGGCGATGAGTACGAATGTGGAGCCCATGAGGGCGACGAGGGGAAGGGAGCGGCGGATGTCGTCGCCGTGGAGGATGGAGACGAGGTTGGGCACCACAAGTCCGAGGAAGGGCAGCGGCCCGGCGACCACGGTGGTGATGCCGGTGACGATGGCGACGATGGTGAGGCCCACGGTTTGGACGGCGGCGAAGTTGAGGCCGAGGTTGCGGGCGAGGTCTTCACCGAGGCCGGCGATGGTGAAGCGGTCAGCGAAGAGGTAGGCGAGGGCGGCGACGGCGGCGACGATCCAGAGGAGTTCGTAGCGGCCGCGGATGATGCCGGAAAAGTCGCCGGTCATCCAGGCGTTGAGGGTGCCTTGGAGTTGGAATTCCCAGGCGAGGAACATGGAGGCCGAGCCGATGACGCCGGAGAGAATGAGGCCGACGAGGGGGACGATGATGATGTCGCGGTGGTTGAGGCTGCGCAGGATGAGGGTCAGCAGGGCGGTGCCGGCGAGCGCGAATGCGCACGCGATGAGCATCTTGCCGGGGAGCGAGAGGGTGGGGAGGAAGAGGGTGGCGACGAGGATGCCGAGGCCGGCGGATTCGGTGACGCCGGTGGTGGATGGCTCGACGAACCGGTTGCGCACTAGCAGCTGCATGACGAGGCCGGCCACGGCCATCGCGGCGCCGGCGAGGATGACGGCGAGCGTGCGCGGGAGGCGGGAGCCGAAGAGGATTTGCAGGTCGTCGGCGGAGGCGGAACCGGTGAGGATCGCGCCGATCGACATGTTCGCCCCGCCTATTAGCGTGGAGACGACTCCGAGCACGACGACGAGGCCGGCCAGCGCCCCCATCGAACGTAGGAAGTGGCCCCGGCGCGCGGAGCGACGACAGGTGGCAGATTCCCCGCATTCGGAGTGGCGGCAGCCGCGGGATTCCTCCAGCTTGAGGGGTTGGAGTGGGCGCCGGTAACGGGCGTCCTGCTGATGAGACTTAGCGCCCTGCCCGGGGGCGTCCGCGGCTGCTTCGGCCGCGGACGCCCCCGTCGTCGTCGTGCTACTTGATCGCATCGGCGACTTCGTCAAGCATGGCCGGGAAGTTGGTGGCACCGGTCATGACGATGTACCAGCGCTCGGGGCTCAGGTAGACGATGTGGCCTTCCTTCGCGGCGGTGGTGGAGTTGACGAGCTCGTTGTCGAGGACCTGCTCGGCCGTGTCGCCGGCCTCGGCCTTGCCCACGGCGGCGTCGCGGTCGACCACGAAGATCCAGTCGGGGTTGATCTCCTTGACGGTCTCGAAGGAGACCTTGTCACCCTTGTGGCCCTCGTCGGCCTCAGGCTTCTCGTACGCCTGGCCGAAGCCGAACACGTCCCAGATCGGGGCCCAGCGCGAGCCGCGATCGTGTAGCGAGATCTCGCCGGCGTTCGTCATGATGACCAGCGCGTTGCCCTTGTCCTTCGCCATGTCCGTGTACTGGGCGATCTTCGCGGTGATCGAGTCGGCGGCCTCCATGCCCTTGGCGTCGGCGCCCACGGCCTGCGCCACCATCTTCACGTTATCGGGCACGGTGGTCGAGTAATCCTCGGTATCCCACGAGTGCGTGGCGTCGATCGTCGTGAACGTCTTGGAGAACTCCTCGTAGAACGACGACGACCGCCCGCCCACAATCACCAGGTCCGGCTGGAGTTTGGCGATGGCCTCCATGTCGGGCTCTTTGAGGTTGCCCACGGAGGTCAGCTGGGAGTAGTCGATGCCGTCGTCGTCCTTGAGCCACGTGGGCACGGACTTGGTGACGGTGCCGACCACGCGGTCGCCGGCGCCGATAGCGTCGATCGTGTCGAGCACGGCCATGTCAAGTACAACGATCTTCTCGGGCATCGCCTCAATGGTGGTCTCGCCCTGCGCGTGGGTGATGGTGCGAGGGAAGGTGGCCTCGGCGCTGGCCTCTTCGCTGGCGGTGGTTTCCGGGGCCGTGGCCTCGGTGGTCTTCTCCGCCGCCGGCGACGACGAGCATGCGCTCAGGGCAAGGGCGCTCGCGGCGGTGAGAGCTGCGAGCTTCATGACCTTGGGAAGGTGCACGGGTTTCTCCTTTGGGTGTGGCGCCGGGGTCCGGCGCGTCGGATGGGGTCATTACGAAACGTTTCCGTTACTTATTTGACTTAGGTAAACCTAACCTATCTAAATCTCGATTTCAAAGCTCCCAGAGAAAGTCTTGCGTAAATCGCCCAGCGCCCGCACTTATGTGGCACCACGCCTCCACCGCGTACCAGGAAACCTTTCGACACACCGAAACTTTTGCACGAGCGGTAAGTTAGAGCCGTAGACCTACCAAGGAGAATCATGAGCTTTCCCACCCCTACCCCCGCCATCGCAGACATCGGCGTGACCGGCCTCGGCGTCATGGGCGCCAACCTCGCCCGCAACCTCGCGCGCAACGGTTTCAAGGTCGCCGTCCACAACCGCTCCATCGGCCGCACCGAACGCCTCATCGCCGATCACGGCACCGAGGGCCAGTTCTTCCCCGCCGAAACGATCAAGGATTTCGTCGCCAGCCTGTCCACTCCGCGCGTCGCCATCATCATGGTCCAGGCCGGCCCCGCCACCGACGCCGTCATCGAGCAGCTCGCGGCCGAAATGGACGAAGGCGACATCATTGTCGACTGCGGCAACTCCCAGTACATGGACACCCGGCGTCGTGAAGCATCCCTCGCCGAGCGCGGGTTGCACTTCGTAGGCGCGGGCGTCTCCGGCGGCGAAGAGGGCGCGCTTCTCGGCCCGGCGATCATGCCCGGCGGCACGCGCGCCAGCTACGAACGGCTCGGCCCCATGTTCGAAACTATCGCCGCCAAGGCCGACGGCGAGCCGTGCTGCACCTACATCGGCCCCGATGGCGCCGGCCACTTCGTCAAGATGGTCCACAACGGCATCGAATACGCCGACATGCAGCTTATCGCCGAGGCCTACCAAATCATGAGTGCGCTCGGCCTGAGCGCCCCCGAAATCGGCGAGGTCTTCGCCGAATGGAACACCGGCGACCTCGAGTCCTACCTCATCGACGTCACCGCCGAAGTGCTGCGGCACGCGGACCCGAAGACGGGCCGGCCGTTCGTCGACGTCGTCCTCGACCGCGCCTCGCAGAAGGGCACCGGCGCCTGGACCGTGCAGACCGCCGCCGGGCTCGGCATCCCCGTCACCGGGATCGCGGAGGCGACGTTCGCGCGCTCGCTGTCGGCATCGGTGGCGCAACGCGAAGCGGCGCAGGCGGCGCTGCCCGGGCACGCGGCGGATTTGGCGGGAGCGGTGGTGCCCGAAGACCGCGCCGCGTTCATCGAGGACGTCCGCCTCGCCCTGTACGCCTCCAAGATGGTGGCCTACTCGCAGGGCTTCGAGCTGATCCGCGCCGCCTCCGACGAGTACGGGTGGGATGTCCAGCTCGGGGCGCTCGCCAAGATCTGGCGCGCCGGCTGCATCATCCGTGCCCGCTTCCTCGACCGCATCACCGAGGCCTACACCCGAGACTCGGCGTTGCCCCTCCTCCTCGCCGACGAGTTTTTCACCCGCGAGATCTCCGCCGCCGTGCCCGCGTGGCGCCGCCTGCTCACCACCGCGCTGGCGGCGGGCATCCCGGTGCCGGCGTTCACGTCGTCGCTGGCGTACTACGACGCCGTGCGGGCGCCCCGCCTGTCCGCCAACCTGATCCAGGCGCAGCGCGACTTCTTCGGCTCGCACACCTACAAGCGCGTGGACATGGAGGGCACCTTCCACACCCTGTGGTCGGAGGGCCGGGCGGAGGAGCGCTGGGACTAGCCACCCGAGCTAGCCGGTGGGCCGCCGGGCCGGCTGCCGTGCGGTGGCCAGCACCCGCCGGGCCCCCACTGCATCTGCAAATGCTGTACTAAACCGCAAGATGCGGCACAAAATAACGGGAAATTAGTACCGCATCTTGCCGAGTAGTGCAGCATCTGTGTGCGGCGGGCCGGAGGGCCACCCCGACGTGCGGCCCTCCCCCGGGTAGGCCGGCTGCCGTGCGGCGGCCGTGGCGGCCAGCACCCACCGGGCATTAAAATAACTTGGACGATTTCGGGGCGATCTCCTCATATAAGGAGATCGCCCCGAAATCGTCCAGGAAATTCAAATCCCGGCCCGCAGCCCGCCGGCTAGATGAGCCCGAACACCCCCGGCAGCCACAGCGAGAACGCGGGGACGAACACCACCACGAACAGCGCCAGGATGATGCCGACCAGGAACTGCCACAGCTTGGAGGTCACGGCCTCCATGCGCAGCCCGGCCACCTTCGCGCCCACGAACAGCACGTTGCCAACCGGCGGCGTGATCACGCCGACCGACAGGTTCATCACCACCATCGCACCGAAGTGCACCGGGTGGATGCCGATGTCCTTGACGATCGGCAGGAAGATCGGCACGAAGATAAGGATCGCGGGGGTCGGGTCCATGAACGTGCCCACCACCAGCAGGATCAGCATGATGATGATGAGGATGCCGGTGGGCGAGTCGGTAACGGACAGGAGTCCGTTGGCGATCATGTCGGGGATGCGGGCGAATGCCATCACCCACGACAGGCCCGCCGACACCGCCACAAGGAACATGACCACGGCGGTGGTGCGGGTGGCGGAGAGGATGATCTCAGGCAGGTCCTTGAGCTTGATGTTCTTGTACAGGAAGCCGAGCACCAGGCAGTAGACCACGGCGATGGCGGAGGATTCGGTGGCGGTGAATGCGCCGCCGAGGATGCCGCCCACCACGATGACGATCATGAGCAGCGACGGGATGGCGCGCCACAGGGTCACGCCCACCACCTTGGCGCTTGGCCGCTCGGTCACCTGCACCACGTTGTTCTTTTCGTGACGGAAGTACAGGATGAGGGCCACGATCATACAGGCCACTACCCACAGGGTGCCGGGGCCGACGCCGGCCATGAACAGGGCGGCTATCGACGTCGAGGACACGAGCGAGTACACGATGAACGTGTTCGACGGCGGGATGAGCATGCCGGACGGGGCGGAGGCCACGTTGACGGCGGCGGTGTATTCGCGCGAGTAGCCATCCTTGGTCATGCGAGGGGTCATGATGGTGCCAACCGCGGAGGCGGCGGCAACAGCTGCGCCGGACACGGAGCCGAACAGGCCGTTGGCCACCACGTTGGTCAGCGCCATCGACGCCGGCATGCGGCCCACGAGCACCTTCGCCGCGTCGATCAACCGTGCGGCGATGCCTCCGGAGTTCATGAGCACGCCGGCGAGCACGAAGAACGGGATGGCAAGTAGTGAGAAGGAGTTGACGCCGGTGAACATGCGCCCGGCCACGGACATCGCGGCCACGTCCGGGTTCATGACCGCCATCGCGGCGATCACGGTGGGTAGGCCGATGGCCACGGCGATCGGCACCGAGGTGGCGATCAGGAGAATGATTCCAACAAGCAGGATGAGTCCTGCAACAGCGGTAGGTGTCACAGCTGGGCTCCCTTCGTGTTGTCGCGGGCGACGCCGTCCGCGCCGTTCGCGTCCGCAGCGCCGGCCTCGCCAGCGCCGTTCGTGCCGGCACCAGCGCTAGCCGCGCCTTCGCTGTCAGCCACGCCGACGGCGTCGTCGACCGGGCTTCCCTCCGCCTCGGCCTCGATCTTGATCTTTTCCGCGTCCTCCAAGGCCATTTCGGCCTCGGGGATCGGGAAGTTGGACTCGCGCCCGGCCGCGATTTCCACGATGTGGTACAGCGCGTAGAGCACGATCGCCAGGCCGGAGATGGGGAGTACCAGGTAGACGGAGCCGATGTTAACCGGTAGGGCGGTGAGGTTCTGGGACCAGGCATTCATCGCGGCGTTCCAGCCACCCCACACGAGCGCGGTGGCGCCGAGGATGAGAGAGGCCACGTGGGTCCAGATCGCGAAGGCCTTTTGGGTGCGCTCCGGGGCGCGGAGGACAAGGAACTCCACGGCCATGTGGCCGCGCTCCCCGTACACGAACGCGAGCCCGAGGAAGGACAGCCAGACGAAGAGCATCTTGGCCAGCTCCTCAGACCAGGTCACGGGCGAGGACAGCACCAGGCGGGAGAAGACCTGCCAGGTGGTGGAGAAAACGAGGCCGACGAACAGGATGATGCACAGCCAGCCGAGGAACTTGGTGGTGAACTGATGGACGCGTTGCATTACTGACCCCCTTCGGTGTCGGCAGCGCGGATCGCGTCGAAGAGCTCGCGCTGGTAGCCGTCGGACACGAAGCGGTCGACGATCGGGGCGAGGGCCTGCGCGAATGCTTCCTTGTCCACCTCGTAGAAGGTGGCGCCGTTGTCTTCGGCGATCTGGCGCGATTCTTCGGTGTATTCCTTCCACAGCTCGGTGTGGAAGTCCATGGAGTCGTACCAGCATTCGTAGAGGATCTCGCGGTCGGCTTCGGGCATGGCCTCGAGCAGGTCGTGGCGCATGATCATGTAGTCGAGGCCGACCAGGTGGTTGGTGTAGGACAGGTAGGGCGCCACTTCCATGTGGCGGGCGGTGTTGTAGGAGACGAGGTTGTTTTCGGCCCCGTCGAGCACGCCGGCCTGGAGGGCCGAGTAGACCTCGCCGTAGGACAGCGGGGTGGCCGACCCGCCCATGAGCTTAATCATCTCGATGTGCATGTCGGATTCTTGGACGCGGATCTTCTTGCCCGCGAGGTCGGCCGGGGTTTGGACCGGGCCGAACGTGGTGTAGATGTGGCGCTCACCTTGGGTGTAGCCGCCGAGCACCGTGATGTTTTCCTTGTCCTCGAGGGAGGCGAAGAGGCCGCCCACGATGTCGGGGTCTTGGATGACCTTGATCTGATGGTCGATGGAGCTAAAGGTGGTGGGCATGTTGAGGACGCGGAAGTCCTGGTTAATGTTTTCCAGCTGGGTGCCGGACACGATAGACATTTCGATGGCGCCGGACTTGACGTACTGGAGGACTTCCTGCTGCGAGCCGAGCTGCTCGTTGGGGAAGATTTCGATCACGTAGCGCCCATTTGTGCGCTCGGCGACGTCTTCGGAAAACTTCTGGAGGGCCTTAAATGACGGGTGGGATTCCGACTGGTTGAGGGCCACCTTGAAGTAGGAAACAGTATCTTCGTCGCCCACCGAGTCAAGCTTGATGCCTCCGAGCCCGGCACAGCCGGACAGCAGGAGTGAGGCGCTTGCTGCGAGAGCGAGAAGGTTCCAACGTTTCTTCATTGGATCTCCTTAGCATGCGGGGCGCGGGTGCCACCCCGTGGGTGTGTGAGCCAGCACTGGCTTCGGTCGTCCTCGTGGGACGCGGCGGCTTTGCGTGCGTCTTGGAAGATGCTTTGAGGCTATCAGGATCCTTACACCCAGGGAAGAACTTGACAAATGTAGTATTTCACACTGCTGAATTACCGTTTATACCCTCAAAACACATGACATGTTCGCGCCCGCCCCTTAGAGTGAGCGTAGGGACGAAAGACTGACGACACTGTCGCCCCGCCGACGTCGGCCGGGCACCTCGCGTCCAGCTCACCACCCGCCGATCCCCAACCCAAGGAAGGCACACATGGAACTTCAGCCGCACCCCGATCGCCTCTTCCCCGCCGATCCCACCACGCGCAGCATCGCCCGCGACCTGTACGCGCTGGTCAAGGACGCCCCGATCATCTCCCCGCACGGCCACGTTCCCCCGGAGTGGATCGCGGACGACGTCCCCTTCAAGGACCCCACGTCCCTCCTCATCACCCCTGACCACTACGTCAACCGCATGCTGCACGCCCACGGCGTGGAGCTGAGCGAGCTCGGCGTCGGGCAAAAGGAGTTTTCCGAGGAGCAGTCGCGCAACGCGTTCCGCATCCTGTGCGCCAACTGGTGGCTGTACCGCGGCACGCCCGTGAAGTACTGGATGGAAAACGAGCTGTTTGATTACTTCGAGGTGCGGGTGCGGCCGTCGGCGGAGACCGCCGACCAGATCTACGACCAGATCGCCGAACGCCTCGCCGACCCCGCCTACCGCCCGCGCGCCCTCTACAAGCGCTTCAACATCCAGTTCCTAGCCACCACCGACGACCCGTGCGATTCGCTTGAGCACCACGCCAAGATCCGGCAGACCTTCGACGGCACGGTCGTCCCCACCTTCCGCCCCGACAAGTACCTCGAGCCCGCCCGCGCCGACTGGCCCGAGCTGATGGCGGCACTGTCGGAGGCCTCGGGCGTGGACACGACGTCGTGGGCCGGGTTCAACGCCGCGATGGAAAACCGCCGCGCCTACTTCAAGGCCGCCGGCGCGATCTCCACCGACCACTCCCACCGCGACCCGGGCACCGCCCGCCTCTCCGACGCCGAAGCCGAGCGGATCTACCAGCAGGCCCTCGCCAGGAAGGTGTCCCCCGCCGACGCCGACGCTCTCCGCCGCTCCATGATGTACGAGCAGGTGCGCATGGCCTCCGAGGACGGGCTGGTCATGACCATGCACCCGTCCGTGTACCGCAACCACCACACGCCCACCTTCAACAAGTACGGCGCGGACGTGGGCTGCGACATCCCGCTCAAGACCGAGTTCGCCGCCGCCCTACAGCCCGCGCTCGCCGACTGCGGCGACTCCGAGAACCTGCATCTCATCCCGTTCACCATGGACGAGACCGTGTACTCGCGCGAACTGGCGCCGATGGCGGGCTTCTACCGGTCGGTGTTTATCGGCGTGCCGTGGTGGTTCATCGACGCGCCCGAGGCGATGGCCCGCTTCCGCGGCGCCGTCACCGAGACTGCGGGCTTTACCCGCACGTCCGGCTTCATCGACGACACCCGCGCCTTCTGCTCCATCCCCGCCCGCCACGACGTGTCGCGCCGTATCGACGCCGGGTACGTGGCCAAGCTGGTGGCCGAGCACCGGCTAGAGATGGATGAGGCCGAGGAGGCCATCCGCGAGCTGGTGGTGGGCAACCCGGTGCGGGCCTTCAAGCTCGAAGGCTAGGGCCCGGTCGGGGCCCGGTCGCGGGCGGCGGGCGACCGTTCAACAACGGCTTCTTCCTCGAGCCCACCGTACTAGTGGACGTGGAACCGCATCCTCGCGCCGGACTTCTTCTAGCCGGCTGGTGCTGGCTAGCCCCGTCGGCTGGTGGCGCCCGCACATACGTGGATCCCCCGGTGTTCTTTTCAGAACACCGGGGGATCCACGCGCTAGAGGTGGACTCTCACCTGAAGGTGATTAGTCCTCCCGACGCTTCCGCGACACCAGGAAGGCACCAGCTGCAGTCAGCATGGTAGCCGCAGCAGCCAAGCCGCCCACGGTAGCACCCGTGTACGAGAGCTTGCCGGTGCCGGACTTCGGCGCAGTCTTACCCGCGACCGTGATCGTGGACGTATCGAGGACGTTGCCGTCCTTGTCCGTCACGGTGACCGTGATCTTGTCGCCGGGCTTGGCATTCGGATCGGCGGTGATGACCAGGTTGCCATCCTTGTCGATCTGGGCCTTACCCGGGCCCTCGACCGTGACCTTAGCGTCGCCGGGGACCTTGCCGCCGTCATTCGGGATCACAACGGTCTCGCCAGGCTTGACAGAACCGTCGCCCCAGTTCGGCTTATCGGCCTCAGGCTGCTTGTCCGGATCGGTAACCGTGACCTCGATCTTGTCTATCTCGTTGCCGTCCTTGTCCTTGACGATAACTACGATCTTGTCACCAGGCTTGGCGTCCTTATCGATGTCGACAACCACGTTGCCATTCTCATCGATGGTCACCTTGCCCGGACCGTCAGTCTCGACCGTGGTGCCGTCCGGAACCGGGCCACCGTCATTCGGGATCACGACGGTCTCGCCGGGCTTGCCCGAACCATTACCCCAATCCGGGGACTTGGGAGCCTCCGGCTCGGTGACGGTGATCTTGCCATCGTTCGAGGTGTTGACTTCCTTGCCACTGTCCGGGGTCTTGCCCTCAACAGTGACGGTGTAGTTGCCATCGATCGGAGCGGTCGGGGTACCCGTGATCACACACGCACCCTTCTCCGCGTCGTAAGCGATCGTCAGACCATCGGCCAGGCCCTTAGCGGTGCAGA
>NZ_LNIZ01000010.1 GCF_001469025.1 Trueperella bernardiae
ACGGTGGCAATAGCGGTAGGGTAACGCCCGGTCCCATTCCGAACCCGGAAGCTAAGCCTACCAGCGCCGATGGTACTGCACTTGAGAGGGTGTGGGAGAGTAGGACACCGCCGTCACCAAACTTGATCGTGAGCCCCGGCCCTGTGTGGTCGGGGCTCACTACTATACCCAGTCACGGCTTATGGCGGTGTGTGATCATGGCCGTAGCTTCGGGTGGTCAGGCTTTATCCCTGCGCAGCACCACGACCACACACCGCACAACCAACGCACAAGTACGTACGTAACGGACGAGTTAGGAAGAGGAGAATTGGCATGCCGCAAGCGCCCGATTCGTATAACCCGTTCGCGCGTGCAGGTAGCTCCGTCTCCACGTACGTGGACGTTCGGCCCGGCTACCCCACCTCCGCGCTGGAAGGGCTGGTGTTCGACTCCGACGTCGTCGTTGATGTGGGAGCCGGGACGGGGAAGCTGACCGCGACGCTCGCGAGCCTGGCGGGGGAGGTGTGGGCGGTTGAGCCGTCGGGGGATATGCGTGTCGGTTTCACGCGGGCCCTGCCTAACTTCCCGACCGAGCGGCTACTCGACGCAACGGCCGAACACCTCCCGTTCGCAGATGCCTCCGTGGACGTGCTTGCTTTCGGGCAATGCTGGCACTGGCTTGACGAGCGGGCGGCGGCACGTGAGTCCGCGCGCGTGGTCAAGCCCGGCGGGCGCGTGCTCATCCTCTACAACCAGTTTGACGTGCGTCAGGCTTGGGTGCACAGACTGGCGCGGATCATGCGCTCGGGGGACGTGCACCGGATCGATCGCGTCCCGGACCTGCGCATCCCCGGCCATCACGGCCACATGGAGCGTCCGTTCACGGAGCCAGAGTTGCACGCCAACACCTGGCTCGACCCGCTGCTCCCGGAGCAGATTGCGCGGCTGGGGACGACGCGGTCGTCGTGGTTACAGGCTTCGCCTGAGGGTCGGGCACGGATGCGCGCCAACCTCGAGTGGTACATGTTCAAGCACTTGAGCTGGCGTGACGACGCCGTGGTGGGGGTGCCGTACCAGTTGCAGGTATGGACCGCCACACGTTTTGTCGGAGCGGGCCGCTACGATAGCGCTTAGTAGAGAGAAAAGAGGAGATCGTGCCACAGCTTCGTTCAGCGACGTCAACCACGGGACGCAACATGGCGGGTGCTCGCGCGCTTTGGCGGGCAACCGGTATGGGGGCAGAGGATTTCGGTAAGCCGATCATCGCGGTGGCCAACTCATTCACTCAGTTCGTTCCGGGCCACGTGCACCTCAAAGACATGGGCCAGCTGGTTATCAAGGCTATTGAGGCTGCAGGCGGCGTGGGCAAGGAGTTTAACACGATCGCGGTGGATGACGGTATCGCGATGGGGCACGATGGGATGCTCTACTCTCTGCCGAGCCGGGAGATTATCGCGGACTCGGTGGAGTACATGGTCAACGCCCACTGCGCGGACGCGCTGGTGTGCATCTCGAACTGTGACAAGATCACGCCGGGCATGCTGATGGCCGCGATGCGGCTTAACATCCCGGTGGTGTTCGTCTCGGGAGGGCCGATGGAGTCGGGCAAGCCGGTGCAGGGCGTGGCGGATCACAACATTGACCTCATTGACGCGATGGCGCAGTCGGTGAATGATGCGGTGAGTGACGCCCAGCTGCTCGCGATTGAAGAGAACGCGTGCCCCACGTGTGGATCGTGCTCGGGGATGTTCACGGCGAATTCGATGAACTGCCTCACGGAGGCGCTTGGCCTGTCGCTGCCGGGTAATGGGTCCACGCTGGCCACGGCTGCGCGGCGCCGGGACCTGTTTGAGCGGGCGGGTGAGCTGATCGTAGAGCTGTGCCACCGCTATTACGACGACGGCGACGAGTCGGTCCTCCCGCGCTCGATCGCCACCCCGGGCGCGTTCCGCAACGCGATGACGATGGACATCGCGATGGGCGGGTCCACGAACACGGTGCTGCACATCCTGGCCGCGGCCCATGAGGGCGAGGTGGACTTCTCGATCGCGGACATCGACGCGCTCTCTCGCCGCACGCCCTGCCTGGCGAAGGTGGCCCCGAATTCCACGCGCTACCACATGGAGGATTTCCACCGGGCGGGCGGCATCCCCGCGATCCTCGGCGAACTCGACCGGGGCGGCCTGCTCGACCGCAGCGTTCACGCCATCCACGCCCCCTCGCTCGAGGACTGGCTGGGGGAGTGGGACGTCCGCGGCGGCAGCGCCTCGGCGGCTGCGAAGGACCTGTTCACGGTGGCCCCGGGCGGGATCCGCACCACGCAGGCGTTCTCGCAGGATCGGCGCTATGAGTCGATTGACGACGACGCGGCGGTCGGCTGCATCCGCGACCTTGGCCACGCCTACACTGCCGACGGCGGCCTGTGCGTCCTGTTCGGCAACCTGGCGAAGGACGGGGCAGTCATCAAGACGGCTGGCATTGACGAATCGCTTTTCCACTTCGAGGGGCCGGCCCGCGTGGTCGAATCGCAGGAGGCAGCGATCGAGCTGATTTTGTCGAAGCAGGTGGTGCCGGGCGACGTCGTCGTGATCCGGTACGAGGGCCCCAAGGGCGGGCCGGGAATGCAGGAGATGCTGTACCCCACGTCGTTCCTTAAGGGCCTGGGCCTGGGGAAGACGTGTGCGCTGATTACGGACGGGCGGTTCTCGGGTGGAACGTCGGGCCTGTCGATCGGGCACATTTCGCCGGAGGCGGCCTCGGGCGGCACGATCGGGCTCATCGAGGAGGGGGACCGGATCGTGATTGACGTCCCTACGCGTCTGCTCAAGCTGGACGTGTCGGACGAAGAGCTGGCGCGGCGTCGGGCGGAGAAGGGCGAGGCGCCCTGGGCGCCGAACCGCGACCGCACGGTCTCCAAGGCCCTGCGCGCGTATGCGACGATGGCGACGTCGGCGTCCTCGGGCGCGGTCCGCCAAATCTAGGCCTGGACGTGTTGGTGGGCAGTGGTCCGCCAGGTGTGAAAGCGAGACGTAGGACTTGCGTCGATCATTGCTCGCGCTTGCGATGGGTATAGTATCGGCGGGTTTGTTAACGATCTGAATGGATTGGTTATGGGAGACGAGAAATACCCTGACACTCTTGAGGAAAAGGCGCGGGCGATTCTCGCATACGGCAGACTACTGCTGGCTTCTGGCGCGGGTGCGTATCGTGTGAAGTACTCGATGGCGCGCGCTGCCCATCAGCTCGGAATTAGCAGGCTTGAAGCGTCCGTCACAATGACGGATATCACCGTAACCGCGTGGGAGAACGGGCGCTCACAGACGGACTTTACTGAGCAGCGTCACGTGGGAGTGAACTCTCGACGCCTTGATGTCTTGTCCGAGATCGGCACCCAGGACCTTAAGGTACGTAGCGTGTCCCACCTGCGCTCGCTCTTGGAGCAGACGGTCAAGCAGGATCGGCACTGGGGGATGTGGACCACCGTGTTCGCGGCGGCGTTCGCGTGTGCAGCATTCTGCTTCCTCAATGGTGGGCGCGTCGTCGAATGTACCACGGTGTTTTTCGCGGCCGGCATTGGCCAGCTTGTCCGTAAGCTGATGCTTAAGCGCAATTATGCCCACTTCTTCATTTGGGTCGTGTGTGGCATGGTCTCCCCGCTGGTGTACATGGGGATCTTGTCCATGTTGGCCTCCTTTGGCCACGTCCTGCAGCTGAGCCACCAGGCGGGTCTGATCTCGGCGATCTTGTTCCTCATTCCGGGATTCCCGTTAACCACCGCGATGCTTGACTTCGTGCGTTCCGATTTTCAGTCCGCGTTGGCACGGTTCTCCTATTGTGTGATGGTACTTGGATCGGCGGGGTTGCCTTTATGGGCCGTGACCCACGCCACGAATTGGGACGTGGTGGGTGCCGCTCCCATGGCGTTGCCGTTCGCGCTGAACCTGTCCTTGCAGATCCTGTGTTCCTTCGTTGCGGCGGGTGGCTTTGCCATCCTTTTTAATGCCGCGTGGAAGGTGGCGCTTCTGGCAGCTGGCGTGGCCGCGCTGACCAACCCGACCCGCCTGATCCTCCAGAACTATTCGGGCATTCCGTGGCAGATCGCGGTGGGATTGGCGGCCTTCGTTGCTGGTTTGTGTGCGACGTTCGTGGCATGGCGGACCACCCATTCCCGTGTTTCTCTCTCCGTACCGTCTGTGGTGATCATGATTCCGGGCGTGCCGTTCTACCGCGCGTTGGTGGCGATCAACGAGGGCAACTTGTCGATTGCGTTGACGACGATCGCGGAGGTTTTCTTCGTGATCATGGCGATCGGATTCGGCTTGGCGTTCTCCCGTGCGGTCACGGATCGAGGCTGGTTGCACGATCGTGACACGACCAAGCTGGCCGATAGCTATCTGGAGGATCGTGCAAACTAGCGCCCGGGTCTGAACGTATTCTGTCTTGCTGCTTTCGGTGGGAATAACGCGGCTTTCCGGGGATAATGGATGAAGGTCTCGTTCTTAGGAAAGGTAGAGGATGACGGGGTTTCTGGAGTTCTTCGCTGAAGAACCAGTGTTGCTTGCGTTCTTGCTTATCGGCATAGGCATGATTTTTGGCCACATCAAGGTGAAGGGAGTGTCCCTTGGTGCGGCGGCGGTGCTGTTTGCGGCGATTGCGTTTTCTGCTTTTGCGAAGTCTCACGGAATCGACATTGCGATTAGCGCGAAGATTGGCCATCTCGGGTTGGCCCTGTTCACCTTTGCGATCGGCAATAACTCTGGCCCGTCGTTCTTTGAAAACGTCCGGAGGGCGCTCGGGCCGATGGCCGCGCTCGTTGTCATTTACTTCCTGACGGGCGGGGTTGGATACGTTGTTGGGCGCTTTGTGCTCGGGATGGACACCGCGCTGGTTGCAGGAACGTTCGCGGGTGCGTTGACGAACACTCCGGCGTTGGCGGCTGCCGCGGAGGCGTCGGGATTTGAGGCGCAGGCGACTGTCGGTTACTCGATTTCTTACCTGTTCGGCGTGATCGGAATGATGATTGCTGCTGCGATCGCGTTGCGTAATTCCGCAGCGGATACCGATAAACCGACGCCGATCACGCACATGAATCTGCGCGTGGACCGTGACGACAACCCCCGTGTGGGGGCGATCCTTGGCCTGTTTAAGAACCCGCCGGAAATCTCGCGTATGCGGCGCGGTGAGGAGGGGCCGATCTGGATCCCCACGAAGCATGACGTCCTGGAGAAGGGTGACCTGCTGACGGTCGTTGGGCCCGTGCATGAGCTGGAAGAGCTGAAGACGATGGTGGGTCACCAGTCGTCGCATTCGTTGCGTGCGGACCGGCGTTATCTCGATTTCCGGCGCATCACGGTGTCTGAGCCGAAGATCGCGGGCAAGACGATCGCGGAGCTTGACGAGATCCTGTTTAACAAGTTCGGCGCCACGGTTTCGCGTGTTCGCCGCGGGGATTCTGACATGCTTGCCGTTCCCGAATTCATGATTGAAATGGGTGATCGCGTGCGCGTGATTGGCCCGACGTCGAACATGAAGCTTATCTCCAAGTTCTTTGGCGATTCGGCGCGCGGTTTTTCGGATCTGAACCCGGTGGCTCTGGGGCTTGGGATGGCGCTCGGCATAGCGTTCGGTGTCATCCGTTTCCCGTTGCCGGGTGGCAGCACGTTCGCCATCGGTGCGGCGGCGGGTACGCTGCTGGTCGGCTTGGTCTTTGGCCGCGTCGGCCGTATCGGTAAGCAGATTACGGCGCTGCCGAATACGACGTGTGCTGTCCTGTCTGAGTTGGGCCTGCTGATCTTCCTCGCGCAGGCGGGAACCACTGCGGGTGGCCAGATCGCTCTGGCCTTCGAATCCGGTACGTGGATCCAGATCCTTCTGCTCGGTGTTCTCTTCACCTCGACCTTGGCCATCAGCTTGTACCTTACGATGCGCTACGTGTTCAAGATGGGCGGCACGCAGCTGTCCGGCCTGCTCGGCGGAGCGCAGACACAGCCGGCGGTCCTCGCTTTCGCCAATGGGCGAACGAACTCCGATCCGCGCGTCGCGCTCGGATATGCCTTGGTTTACCCGATCGCGATGATCGGCAAGATCCTGGTGGCGACCATCCTCGGCTCGATGCCGTAGCGATCCCGCCCGGCGGCTCGGTTTGGCGTTCGGGCAGCATTGGCACGACGCCGGAGCGGCGCGGCTTGACTGCACGACGCCGTCGCGCCATCTGATACCGGCCGATGAGGGGCCCGGAACCGCGCGGTTCCGGGCCCCTCGGCTTCCCGGCGTCCAGCCTGCGGTCTCACGGAACGAGCCCCCGTCATCCCGCCAGCAGGCCGGCAGCGAAGACCATGATCCAGCATGTGAGATCTTTCGGGAAAGATTTGGCCGGCTCTTTGGCGGCAGTCTACGATCGGCATATGTCGATTATTCTCGTAGTAGTTCAGCGCACCTGCAGGTAACGCTGTCCTGCGGTGCGCCCCTCGAAACTCGGGGGGTTTTTTCATGCGTGAATGACCGGCACTGAAATTTCAAGGAGGAACCATGGCACTAGGGCCAACGCCACCGAAGGCTAAGGAAGAGCCGACGACTATCCGTGAGAAAACCACGGGTGCGCGAGCGGTTATTCGCTCGCTTGAGGAGCTGGGCGTCAAGACCATTTTTGGTCTGCCAGGTGGTGCCGCGTTGCCTCTGTATGACGCGATCTTTGAGTCGTCCATTCGCCACATCTTGGTCCGCCACGAGCAGGGCGCGGGGCACGCGGCGGAGGGCCTGGCGGTGTCCACGGGCGAGGTCGGGGTGTGCATGGCCACCTCGGGCCCAGGCGCCTCGAACCTGGTGACGGCGCTGCTGGATGCGAACCTTGACTCGGTGCCGCTGGTGGCAATCACGGGCCAGGTGGGCGCTAGCCTGATCGGCACGGACGCCTTCCAGGAGGCGGACATCATCGGGGCCACCTACCCGCTGGCCAAGCACTCTTTCCTTATCACGGATGCGAACGAGATCCCGGCCCGCATCGCGGAGGCCTACCACCTGGCCCGCTCGGGCCGCCCGGGCCCGGTGCTGGTGGACGTCACGAAGTCGGCGCAGAACGAGGAGTGCGAGTTCGTGTGGCCGCCGAAGATGGAGCTGCCCGGCTACAGCCCGCAGACCAGGCCGAGCCTGCGCCAGGTGCGTGAGGCGGCGCGCATGATCGCCGCCGCCTCCAAGCCGGTATTCTATGTGGGCGGCGGCGCGATCCGCTCCCGCGCTCATGAGGAGCTGGCCCAGCTAGTGGAGATGACAGGCATCCCGGTGGTCACCACCCTCAACGCTCGCGGCGCCTTCCCCGATTCGGATCGCCGCCACCTGGGCATGCCGGGCATGCACGGGACGGTCCCGGCCGTCGTCGCCCTGCAAAAGTCGGACCTGCTCATCACGCTCGGCGCCCGCTTCGATGACCGGGTCACGGGCAAGCTGGACGAGTTCGCGCCGGAGGCGAAGGTCATCCACGCGGACATCGACCCGGCGGAGTTCGGCAAGAACCGGGCGGTCGACGTCGCGCTGCAGGGCGACCTGCGTCTCACGATCGAGGCACTGATCGACGAGATCCCGGACGCCTTCGAGCAGTACGGCACCCCGGACCTGGCGGCATGGTGGGCGTTCCTCGACCGCATGAGCGAGACCTACCCGGTGGGCTACGAGGAGCCGGAGGACGGGCTGATGAGCCCGCAGTATGTCCTGTCGCGCCTGGGTGCGCTCGCGGGAGACTCGATCTTCTCCACGGGAGTGGGCCAGCATCAGATGTGGGCCCAGCAGTTCATCCCGCTCCAGTTCCCGGGCCAGCTCGTCACCTCGTGTGGCGCGGGCACGATGGGCTACGGCGTGCCGGCCGCGATGGGCGCGAAGGTGGGCAACCCGGACAAGACGGTGTGGTGTATCGACGGCGATGGCTCGTTCCAGATGACCAACCAGGAGCTCGCCACCTGCCGCCTCAACGACATCCCGATTAAGGTCGCCCTCATCAATAACTCGTCGCTGGGCATGGTGCGCCAGTGGCAGAACCTGTTCTACGACGGGCGTTTCTCCCACACGGACCTCAACACGGGCCACGGCACGCGTCGCATCCCGGACTTCGTCAAGATGGCCGACGCCTACGATTGCCACGGGATCCGTGTGGAGCGCCCGGAGGACGTAGACGCAGCGATCACCGAGGCGATGAGCATTAATGACCGTCCGGTCGTCGTGGAGTTCGTGGTCTCCCCGGATTCGATGGTGTGGCCGATGGTGCCCTCGGGCGTCTCCAACGATGACATCCTGTACGCGCGCGATATGCGACCCAAGCATGAGGAGGAACAAGCATGATCAGCCACCGCCGCACCCTGTCCGTTCTGGTGGAGAACAAGCCGGGCGTGCTTGCTCGCGTCTCTGGCCTCTTTGCCCGCCGCGCGTTCAACATTCACTCACTCGCGGTGGGGCCCACGGAGGACCCGGAGCTGTCGCGTATCACCCTGGTGGTCGACACCTCCGAGGTGTCTTTCGACCAGATCACGAAGCAGCTGAACAAGCTCATCAACGTCATCAAGATCTCCGAGCTGGAGCGCGACCTGTCGGTTCAGCGCAAGCTGGTCCTCATCAAGGTCCGCGCCGACGATTCGTCGCGCACGAACGTCATCCAGGTGGTTGAGCTGTTCCGGGCGAAGATTGTCGACGTTGTCCCGGACGCGGTCACGATCGAGGCCACCGGCTCAGATGACAAGATTAACGCCCTCCTGTCCGCCCTGGAGCCGTATGGCGTGAAGGAGATCGTCCAGTCGGGATCCGTCGCGATTTCACGCGGGTCACGTTCCATGACCGAAGTTGTCAAGGCCGAGCGCAAGCAGTTGCGCGGAGCATAAATCGAAGGAGTAGACATGGCAGAGATTTTTTACGACGACGATGCGGATCTGTCCCTCATCCAGTCTAAGAAGGTGGCCGTCATTGGTTACGGTTCGCAGGGTCATGCTCACGCGCTGAACTTGCGCGACTCGGGGGTCGACGTCGTCGTTGGCCTTCGTCCGGGTTCGACCTCGATCGCGAAGGCCGAGGACCAGGGGCTGAAGGTAGCCACGATTGAGGAGGCGGTGGCGCAGGCCGACGTCGTCATGATCCTCACCCCGGACCAGCACCAGCGCAAGGTGTATGCCGAGCAGATCGCCCCGCATCTGTTGGACGACGCGGCACTGTTCTTCGCCCACGGCTTCAACATCCGCTTCGGCTACATTAAGCCCGACGCCGGCCACGACATTTGCATGGTGGCCCCGAAGGGCCCGGGTCACACGGTTCGTCGCCAGTTCGAGGACGGGCGTGGCGTGCCGGATATCGTGGCAGTGGAGCAGGACGCGTCGGGCCAGGCGTGGGATCTGGCGCTGTCGTACGCGAAGGCGATCGGCGGCACGCGCGCTGGCGTCATCAAGACCACGTTCACTGAGGAAACCGAGACGGACCTGTTCGGCGAGCAGGCGGTGCTGTGTGGCGGCGTGTCCCAGCTCATCCAGTACGGTTTTGAGGTGCTGACGGAGGCGGGCTACCAGCCGGAGATCGCCTACTTTGAGGTGCTGCACGAGATGAAGCTCATCGTTGACCTCATTAATGAGGGAGGCCTGACCAAGCAGCGCTGGTCGATTTCGGACACGGCCGAGTACGGCGACTACGTCTCTGGCCCGCGCGTCATCACCCCGCAGGTCAAGGAGAACATGAAGGAGGTCCTGGCCGACATTCAGGACGGCACCTTCGCGGAGCGCTTCATCGCGGATCAGGACAACGGCGCGGCCGAGTTCAAGGAGCTACGCGCCAAGGGCGAGGGCCACCCGATTGAGAAGGTGGGCGTGGAGCTGCGCAAGATGTTTGCCTGGGGCACAATCGACGCCGACTACACGGACGGCTCGGCGGCCCGCTAAGGGAAACCGGGGGTGGGGGCGGCCGCGGGTCGCCCCCACTTTTGCACCTGTTTTTGGATATTTCGCCTTTTGCCGGGTAAGTGTCGGAGCCAGCGGCTACGATGAATGTGAAGTTCAGTGCCGAACACTCGAGGAGCATTACGTGTCCGCTTTCCGCATCGAAGAAGACCTGCTTGGGCCGCGTCAGATCCCGAACGATGTCTACTACGGCGTGCATACCCTGCGCGCGAAGGAGAATTTCCCGATCTCGGGCCGCACGATCAACGACACCCCGGAATTCATCCGGGCGATGGTGATGGTGAAGAAGGCGGAGGCGCTCGCGAATCGGGACAAGCGGGTGTTGCCGGAGGATCTGGCGAAAGCGATTGTGGCAGCCTGTGACCTCATCTTGAACGAGGGCCGGTGCATGGACCAGTTCCCGGTGGACGCGTTCCAGGGCGGGGCAGGCACGTCGGTGAACATGAATACGAACGAGGTGGTGGCCAACCTCGCTCTTGAGCTGCTGGGTAAGGAAAAGGGCGATTACGACGTCGTTCATCCCAATGATCACGTAAACAAGTCCCAGTCCACGAATGACGCCTACCCGACGGGGTTCCGCGTGGCACTGTACAAGATGTGCGAGGCTTTTATTGGGGAGCTGGATGCGCTGCGCACGTCGTTTAATCGGATCGCGCAGGCGAACATGCACGTGTTGAAGATGGGCCGCACGCAGCTGCAGGATGCCGTGCCGATGACGGTGGGGCAGGAGTTCGCGGCCTACTCGGTGCTGATGGAGGAGGAGGCGCGGAATGTGCGCCGGCAGATGGAGCTGCTGCTCGAGGTGAACTTGGGCGCCACCGCGATTGGTACGAAGCTCAACACCCCGGATGGGTTCCAGGAGGCCGTGGTGGCGCGCCTGGCGGAGGTGACGGGGCTGGCGGTGCAGTCGGCGCCGAACCTCATTGAGGCCACCTCGGACACGGGCGCTTACGTGGCGATGTCTAGCGCGTTTAAGCGAATTGCTACGAAGGTGTCGATGATTTGTAATGACCTGCGCCTGCTGTCGTCGGGCCCGCGCGCGGGTTTGAATGAGATCAATTTGCCGCAGATGCAGGCCGGTTCGTCGATCATGCCGGCGAAGGTGAACCCGGTGATCCCGGAGGTGGTGAACCAGGTGTGCTTCAAGGTGATCGGCAACGATTTGACGGTGACGATGGCCTCCGAGGCGGGCCAGTTGCAGCTGAATGTGATGGAGCCGGTGATCGGGCAGTGCCTGTTCGAGGACATCGAGCTTTTGACGAACGCGCTCGCCACGTTGCGCGTGCGGTGCATTGACGGGATCACGGTCAATGAGGAAATCTGCAAGGCCTATGTGATGAATTCCATCGGCATTATTACGTATCTGAACGAGCTTATTGGCCACAAACACGGCGATGCCATCGGCCGTGAGGCCGCCCAGACCGGGCGGGGGATTCGGGAGCTCGTGCTGGAGGCGGGGCTGCTGTCGGAGGAGGAGCTCGACCGCGCGTTATCGGTGGAAAACCTTATTAATCCGGTCTATATGGGTGAAGTCTACGATTAACGACGCTGTCGCCCTGTTCGCGGCCGCCCGCGAATCTTCAACCGTTCCTCAACAGGCGCGGCACCAGTTTTCAGCGAATTGGTGCCGCGCCTGTTTCCGTGATGGGATAACTTCTTTGTGTGATGGGATTCCTTCTCGCGTACCGGGTCTGCCGGCGTGCTGGGCCTGCTTCCGGGTGTGCGCATCCTGCACAATTATCTCGTTTGCCACACCTGTCACGGTCGGCGGCAGGTTGCACCCGGCAGTTCCGTCAGAAGTCGTGAATCTGGGGTCCGCCAGGTCGATATAGCATCGGTAGCCGGTATTTTCACGAGTTCTGTCGGCTAGGCCCCGAGTCGCAGGATAATCGGCCGCCCCACCGGCCAGCCCCAGCCCAACGTCCGGATCGTGGTCCGCCAATCCCGAGGCGCGGACATTGCCTAGACTTGCCCCATGGCTATTGAACTTGCAGTTATCCCTGGTGATGGCATTGGCCCCGAAGTTGTGGCCGAGGGCCTGAAGGTGCTTTCCGCCGTGGCTGGTGATGTTGATTTTGCCCTCACCCACTATGACCTCGGCGCGGGCCGCTACCACCGCACGGGCGAGGTCCTCACGGACGCCGAGCTCGAGGAGATCAAGGGCAAGGACGCGATCCTGTTGGGCGCGGTGGGCGATCCGTCGATGCCGTCGGGCGTGCTCGAGCGCGGCCTGCTGCTCAAGTTGCGCTTTGACCTGGACCAGTACGTCAACCTGCGCCCTTCCAAGTACTACCCGGGCGTGCCCACGCCCCTAGCCAACCCCGGCGACATCGACTTCGTCGTGGTCCGCGAGGGCACCGAGGGGCTGTATGCCGGCAATGGTGGCAACCTGCGCGAGGGCACGGACCAGGAGATCGCCACGGAGGTCTCGATCAACACCCGCTTCGGAGCGGAGCGCGTGGTGCGCTTCGCATTCGAGCAGGCGCGTGCGCGCCGCAAGAAGCTTACGCTCGTCCACAAGCACAACGTCCTCGTTCACGCCGGCCACCTGTGGCGCCGCACGGTGGAGGAGGTCGGCGCCGAGTACCCGGACGTCACCACCGACTACCTGCACGTGGACGCCGCCACGATCTTCCTGGTCACGGACCCGGGCCGCTTCGACGTGATCGTCACCGACAACCTTTTCGGTGACATCCTCACGGACGAAGCTGGCGCGGTCACGGGCGGAATCGGGCTGGCGGCGTCGGGAAACATCAACCCGGACCGCACGTTCCCCTCGATGTTCGAACCCGTCCACGGTTCGGCCCCGGACATCGCGGGCAAGGGCATCGCGGACCCGATTGCCACGATCTCCTCGGTGGCGCTCATGCTGGACTTCCTGGGCTATCCGGAGCTGGGGGAGAGGGTGCGCGCTGCCGTCGACGCTGACATGGCAACTCGCGCCGAGGCGGCGGCCTCAGGCCGGCCCCTGGTCCGCACCACCGCCCAGATTGGCGATGCGATCGTGGCCCTGCTCGAGCGGTAGAATTGGGGAGAAGGAAGGACTCTCATGCGTCAGCACACGGAACTCGAGAAACTGTCGGCCCAGCCGGTTCAAAGCGCCGATAGCTTTGCCGGCACGTTCGCGCTCCAGCCGAACAAGGTCCTGAAGTCGGAGGCCGAGTACGGCCGGATCATGGCCAACTTGGGCTTCGGCACCGACTTTTCTGACTACATGGCCCACGCCACCTGGACCGCGGAGAACGGCTGGCACAACAAGGAAATCGCTCCCTACGGCCCGCTCAGCCTGGACCCGGCCGGCGCGATCCTCCACTATGGCCAGGAGGCCTTCGAAGGAATGAAGGCCTACCGTCACGATGACGGCTCGATCTGGACCTTCCGCCCCACCTACAACGCGGCGCGCATCAACATGTCGTGCAGGCGGCTCGCGATCCCGGAGATCCCGTTGGCTGATTTTATGGGCTCGATCGTGGACCTCGTGCGTGCGGACGCGCGCTGGGTGCCCTCCGCGCCGGGTAGCTCGCTATACCTGCGCCCCTTCGTCTTCGCTTCCGAGGCCTTCCTGGGTGTGCGAGCCGCCACGCGGTACGAGTACTTGGTGATTGCCTCGCCGTCGGGCGCCTACTTCCCGAATGGGCTCAAGCCGATTAATGTCTTCGTGGACCGCGACTACCACCGCGCCGGCCCCGGCGGGATGGGCGACGTCAAGACCGGCGGGAACTACGCCGCCTCGCTCCTTCCCAAGGTCACGGCGCACGACGCCGGCTTCGACGAGGTGCTCTTCATGGACGCGGCCACCAACACCAACATCGACGAGCTGGGCGGCATGAACGTGTTCGTGGTCATGGCTGACGGCTCGGTCAAGACCCCGAAGCTGACGGGCAACATCCTGCCCGGCGGCACACGCTCCTCGATCCTGCAGTTCCTCGAGTCCGAGGGCGCGGCCGTGAGCGAGGAGACCATCTCGCTGGCGTCGGTGGTGGACGGCATTCAGTCGGGCGATGTGGCGGAGATGTTCGCGTGCGGCACGGCCGCCGTTGTCACCCCGATCGGGCGCTTGGCCTCCGGGGACTTCGACGTGGAGGTGCCGGTGGGGGAGAAGACCGCCGCGATCTACGACGAACTGACCGCCATCCAGCTCGGCCACCGCGAGGACCGCTTCGGCTGGCTGTACAAGATCGCTGACGCCTAGCCAATGAAGGTCTTCATCTACGACACAACCTTGCGTGACGGCGCCCAGATGGAGGGCATCAGCCTGTCCGTGGCGGACAAAATCGCGATGCTCCCGCACATCGAGGCGATGGGCGCGGACTACATCGAGGGTGGCTGGCCGGGCGCGATCCCGCGTGACACGGAGTTCTTCGAGGCGCTCAAGGCGCGTAACCCGCTGAGGTCCGCCACGCTCACCGCATTTGGCGCCACCGCCAAGGCCGAGGTGGCCGCCGCGGAGGACCCGCAAGTGGCGGCGCTCGTGGACTCGGGTGCGCCGGTCATCTGCCTGGTCGCCAAGTCCGACATCCGCCACGTGCTCGGCGCGCTACGCACCACCGCCGAGGAAAACCTGCGCATGGTCCGCGACACGGTCACCTACCTGCGCTCGTGCGGGCGCGAGGTCATGGTGGACATGGAACACTTCTTCGACGGCTTTTCCGCCGACTCCGACTACGCCACCGCCGTCGTCGCCGAGGCGCTCGCGGCAGGGGCCAGCTGGGCCATCCTGTGCGACACCAACGGTGGCTCGCTGCCCAGCCGGGTCTCCGCGACGGTCCGTGAGCTCACGGCACGGCTCGAGGCGGACGGAGTCGTGCCCAGGCTGGGCATTCACACGCACGACGACGCCGGATGCGCCGTGGCGAACTCGATCGCGGCGGTGGAAGCCGGATGCCGGCAGGTGCAGGGCACCATCAACGGATATGGCGAACGCACGGGGAACGCGAACCTTTTGACGGTGGCGGCGAACCTGGCGCTGAAGACTGATCTGGAGGCGGTGACGGAGGCCCAGCTGGCCGACTTCACCTCCGTCTCCCACGCGATCGCGGAGTTGACGAACATGGCCCCGCAGCTGCGCCAGCCCTACGTGGGGCGCTCCTCCTTCGCGCACAAGGCCGGCCTGCACGCCTCGGCGATCCGGGTGGATCCCAACCTCTACCAGCACACTGACCCGGCGGCGGTGGGTAATGACATGCGGATGTTGGTCTCGGACATGGCTGGCCGGTCGTCCGTGGAGCTCAAATGCCGCGAGTTCGGGGTGGACCTGGCGGGCCGCAAGGAGGAGTTGCGCCTCATCACGGAGCGGGTCAAGGCCGCCGAGGCGATGGGCTACACCTACGACGCGGCGGACGCCTCCTTTGAGTTGCTCGTGCGCGAGGTGCTCGGGGAGCTGGTGAGCTACTTCGAGGTGGAGCAGTGGGCAGCGGACGTGCGCTCGGCGGCGTCGCCGTCGGAAACCGTGAGCGAGGCGCGCGTCAAGCTGCACGCTGGCGGCCAGCGGATCATGCGTATGGGGGAGGGCGTGGGCCCGGTGCACGCGCTCGACCAGGCGTTGCGCGCGGCGCTGACGCCCGTGTATGCCGAGCTGAGGGGCATGCGGCTGACGGACTTCAAGGTGCGCATCCTTGACTCGGCCGACGGCACGAGCGCCGTGACGCGCGTGCTGCTGACGATGAACGACGCGGCGGGCACGTGGACCACGGTGGGTGTGGGCGCGGACGTGATCGAGGCGGCGTGGGAGGCGCTGACGGGCGGGTATCATTACGGGCTCATCCGCTCGGGGCACCAGGCCGTTTAGCCTGATAGCGGACGCGGGTCGGTCCTTTAGTCCCATGCTGGAATAACTCCATTCAGGGTGCGCGGGGCGGTGCCCGATTTGTCGGATTTAGCCCCTGTGAGTTAGCTCCCCATAAGAGCACGAGGGGAGGAGTATCCTTAGAATTGGAGTCGAACTTAGAACGACCTAAGGAGTAACGTGACCGACGAGGTAACGACAATCCAGCAGTGGCAAGGATTCACGGAAGGCGCGTGGCAGTCTACTATCGACGTGCGCGACTTCATCCAGAAGAACTACACCCCCTACGAAGGCGACAAGAGCTTCCTCGAGGGTCCGACCGAGAAGACGTTGGAGCTGTGGAAGGAGCTTGACGAAAAGTACCTGTCGGTCGAGCGTGAGAAGCGCGTCTACGACGTCGACATCGATGTCCCGGCTGACATCGATGCCTTCGGCCCGGGCTACATCTCCGACAACGACGACGTGATCGTCGGCCTGCAGACCGACGTGCCGCTCAAGCGCGCCATGATGCCGTTCGGCGGCTGGCGCATGGTTGAAACCGCGATCCACGAGGCGGGCCTGGAGGCGAACCCGGAGGTCAAGGAGATCTTCACTCGCTACCGCAAGACCCACAACCAGGGCGTGTTCGACGTCTACACCCCGCGCATCCGCGCGGCCCGCTCCTCGCACATCATCACCGGCCTGCCCGACGCTTACGGCCGCGGCCGCATCATCGGCGACTACCGCCGCGTGGCGCTCTACGGCGTCGACCGCCTGATCGAGGAGAAGCAGGCCGACAAGCTCGCGCGCGCCGACCTGCCGTTCTCCCAGGATTGGGCCCGCGACATGGAGGAGATCTCCGAGCAGATCGCGGCCCTGAAGAAGCTGAAGAAGATGGCTGAGGGCTACGGCTTCGACATCTCCCGCCCGGCTGAGACGGCCAAGGAGGCCGTGCAGTGGACGTACTTTGGCTACCTCGGCGCGATCAAGTCCCAGGACGGCGCCGCGATGTCGTTCGGTCGCGTGTCGGCGTTCTTTGACATCTACTTCGAGCGCGACTTCGCCCGCGGCATCCTCACCGAGTCCGAGGCCCAGGAGATCATTGACTCGCTGGTGATCAAGCTGCGCATCGTGCGCTTCCTGCGCACCGAGGCCTACGACCAGATCTTCTCGGGCGATCCGTACTGGGCCACCTGGTCTGACGCGGGCTTCGGTCTGGACGGGCGCACGCTCGTCACCAAGACCTCCTTCCGTCTGCTCCAGACCCTCATGAACCTGGGCCCGGCCCCGGAGCCGAACATCACGATCTTCTGGTCCGAGCGCCTGCCCGACGGCTACAAGCGCTTCTGCGCCGAGGTCTCGATCGAAACGTCGTCCATCCAGTACGAGGCCGACCGCCAGATCTGCGGCCACTGGGGCGACGACGCGGCGATCGCCTGCTGTGTGTCCCCGATGCAGGTGGGCAAGCAGATGCAGTTCTTCGGTGCCCGCGTAAACGCGGCCAAGTCGCTGCTCTACGCGATCAACGGAGGCCGTGACGAGATGACCGGCAAGCAGGTCGTGGAAGGTCACGCGCCCATCGAGGGCGACGGCCCGCTCGACTTCGACGAGGTGTGGGAGAAGTACGAGGACATGCTCACGTGGGTTGTCGAAACCTACGTGGAGGCCCTCAACATCATCCACTGGAGCCACGACAAGTACGCCTACGAGGCGCTCGAGATGGCGCTCCACGACACGGATATCCTGCGCACGATGGGCTGCGGCATCGCCGGTCTGTCGATCGTGGCCGACTCGCTCGCCGCGATCAAGTACGCCAAGGTCTACCCGATCCGCGACGAAACCGGTCTCATTGTTGACTACCGCACCGAGGGTAACTTCCCGCGTTACGGTAACGACGACGATCGCGCGGATGAGATCGCAGCCACCATCGTTCACACGGTGATGAGCAAGATCAAAGCAATCCCGATGTACCGCAACGCGGTGCCCACCCAGTCGGTGCTGACGATCACCTCCAACGTGGTCTACGGCAAGAACACCGGCAACTTCCCCTCCGGCCACCGCGCCGGCACGCCGTTCGCCCCGGGTGCCAACCCGGAAAACGGTGCTGACACGCACGGCATGCTTGCCTCCATGCTTTCGGTGGGCAAGCTTGACTACACGGATGCCCTCGACGGCATCTCGCTGACCAACACCATTGTTCCCAGCTCGCTCGGCCGTGACCGCGACGAGCAGGTCACCAACCTTGTTGGCATCATGGATGCCGGCATGGTGCACAAGGGCTAATAGAGATACACACAAGGAGATTTATCATGGCTATGACATACGATGAGCGCCTGGCTTCGATGAAGGCCCAGCGTGAGACGAACGGTGGCGTCCAGGGTCTGTACCATGCCAACGTCAACGTCCTCAACCGTGAGACTCTCGAGGACGCGATGGAGCACCCGGAGAAGTACCCGCAGCTGACCGTGCGCGTGTCCGGCTACGCGGTGAACTTCGTGCGCCTGACCCGCGAGCAGCAGCTCGACGTCCTGTCGCGCACGTTCCACGACCAGATGTAAGGTGAGTCGTTGAGGCGGGCGCGCGGGAGCCTTCCCGCGCGCCCGCCCTCATTTCGTGGCGACCACACTTTTTAGGGAGACTGATTGGCGAATCACCAGCTTGATGCACGCAAGTACTTTGAGGTGGGAGAGGGATCCACCGGCGAGTACGCCCCCGCCCCGCTCGAGGAGGAGATCCCGCGCGCCGCGGGCAAGGGCCTGGATGGCATCGCTCGCGCCCCGGAGATGGATCGGCATGAGCACATCATGGCGATCCGTAACGGAGACTTGGGTTCGTTGCATTCGTGGGAGCTCGTGACCGCGATGGACGGCCCGGGCACGCGCATGACCGTCTTCTTCGCCGGCTGCCCGCTGCGCTGCCTGTACTGCCACAATCCCGACACGCTCCACGCCCGCGAGGGCACCGTCGCCACCCCGGAGGCGATCCTGGATCGCATGGGCCGATACAAGGCCGTGTTCAAGGTGACCAACGGCGGCGTGACATTCTCCGGCGGTGAGCCGCTCATGCAGCCGGCCTTCCTTGCCAAGCTGTTGCGTGGGGCGAAGGAGATGGGGATCCATACCGCGATCGATACCTCCGGCTTTCTAGGGCGCAACCTCAGCGACGAGATGATGGCCGACACCGATCTGGTGCTCCTCGACATCAAGTCCGGCCTGCCCGACTACTACGAGCGCACCACCGGCCGCGCGCTCCAGCCCACCATCGACTTCGGCCACCGCCTCTCGGACGCCGGCAAGGAGATTTGGGCCCGCTTCGTGCTGGTGCCGGGCCTGACCGACGACGTCGACAACATCGAGGCCGCCGCCGAAATCATGAAGGAGTTCAGCACGCTCACCCGCGTGGAGGTGTTGCCCTTCCATCAGATGGCGCGCGACAAGTGGGAGTCGCTCGGCATGGAATACCAGCTCAGGGACGTCCAACCGCCCGCGAAGGAGCACACGGACCTGGTCCGCGAGATCTTCCGCTCCCATGGGCTGACCACATTCTGACGCGCATAAGGATGCGCCGGGCTACCTCGCCCGGCGCATTTTTGTCCCCGCTCGCGCCAGGCCCGGCTGGGTGCCCGACAGAACTCGTGAATATACCGGCTGACGATTGCTATAGGCGCCTGGTCGGCCCGAGGTTCACGACTTGTGACGGGGTGACCCGCAAGAGCCGGTCTCAGGGCCTGGCTCAGGCCGGGCGCGGGCCGAAGATGGCCGTGCCCACCCGCACCAGCGTGGAGCCCTCGGCTACCGCGATCTGAAGATCGTGGGTCATACCCATCGACAGCTCGGCCGCGCCCTCCAGCCCCGGCAGCTTGCGCATCTGCTCAGACAGTTCGCGCGTGAGGGCGAACGAGGCGTGGATCTCGGCTGCGTTGGTGGTGTGGGCGCCGATGGTCATGAGCCCGTCGATGCGGATGAGGCCAAGCTCGGCGATGCGCCCCGCGATGTCGATGAGCTCTTCGGGCGCGCATCCCGACTGCGTGTCCGCGCCCGCGGAGTTGACCTGGATGAGGACGGGGTAGGGGCCCTCGGCGAGGCCCTCATCGATGCGCGCCTCCTGGCGGCGGGCGATCCGCACGGCCTGCTTGACCGAGTCCACGGTGTCGATGCGGTCCGCATGATCCATCGCCGTGCGCAGCTTATTCGACTGCACCGGCCCGATCACCGTGTGCGTGGCGAGCACGCCCGCGCCCGCGAGCTTGGCCGTGGACTCCACGAGCTGGGGGACCAGGTTGTGGCCGAACGTGGTGATCCCGCACGCGGCCGCCTCCAGCAGGTTTTCCAGTGGCTGATGCTTGGCCGCCACCTGCAAAGTCACCGAGCCGGGTGCTCGGCCGGCGGCCTGCTCGGCGCGGGCAATGGCCTCGCGCACGGAATCGATGTTCGCGCTGATCATGGTCCTCCTAGCGCTCATCTAACCGAATCATGTGAAGAACCAGCGCCCCGGTGTCGTCGGAGGCGTCCAAGTCCACGAGCGCCCACATCGCCCACGTCATCTCCGCTTCGCCGGTCTCCGGCTCTGCCGAGCCCTCATCGTCGAGGATCTGCATGACCAGCCACAGGCGGCCCGGCTTGTGGCCCTCGAGCCAATCTGAGGCCTCGTCTTCGCCCATGCCGGCCTGGAGCAGGTCCGCATACGAGGGGTCCTCGAGGATGGAGAAGAAGCGCTCCGAGCGTGAATCGGCGGTGGTGCCGAGCCGGGCGTAGACGTCCCAGTACGGGTCGATCGCGTCGGCCCAGCGGTCGGCGTCCCACGCGGGGTCGAGCCGAGCCAGGTAGCCGAAGTCGTCGCGGTCGAGCGCCTCGACCCGGGCGAACATGGCGTTGCGGACGGCCGTGCGCAGGGCGTGCTTGTTGCGCGTGAAGGTGATGTTGCCGTCCGTATCCGCGCCGAAAGCGGCCTCCTCGCCAGTCGTGCCATCGCCCGCCAGACCCGTGATCTCGTCCAGGGTCAGCCGCCCGTCGGCGATCGCCTCCCACTCGTCCAGCAACGAGGAATCAATCGAGCGCACCAGCCGCCCCAGCCAGCCGATGATCTCCTCTACCTCGTCGTTGCGGTACTCGTGCGGCACGCTCTGGCGCAATGCCCGGTAAGTGTCCGTGAGGTAGCGCAGCACCACGCCCTCCGAGCGCGCCAGGTCATAGCGCGAGATGAGCTCGGTGAAGGTCATGCCCTCTTCGATCATCTGCCGTACCACCGACTTCGGCTCCAGCTCGTGGCCAGCTACCCACGGGTTCGTCTTCGCATACATCTGCAAGGTGGGCTCAAGCAGCTCCGCCAGCGGGCGCGGCCACGTGACCTCATCAGCCAGCGCCATCCGCTCGTTGTAATCCACGCCCTCGGCCTTGAGCTTGCCGATCAGCTCCCCGCGCGCGGTTTTGCGCTGGGCAACAAGCACCGGGGTGGGGTTTTCCTGCACGGCCTCCATCACCGAGACGACGTCGAGCGCGAAGTCCGCATCCTCCGGGTCGAGCAGGTCGAGCGCTGCCAGCGCAAATGGTGCCAGCGGGGAGTTGAGGGCGAAGTCGTCCGGCACGTCCTTCGAAAAGTGAATCGCCGGGCGGCCGGGGTGCTCGGCACGCCAGGCGCGGTCCTCGTGCGTAATCACCTCGGCCGTGCGAAGCGAGGCGTAGATATCCAGCGCCTGACGCACGAACTTATTGCGCGGCGTAGCCGGCTCATGATTATCGGTGAGGATCTTCGCGATCGCCGGCACCGGGTCCGGGCGCTGGAGCAAGTTGAGGATCATCGCGTGATCGACCCGGAAATGCGACGTCAGCTTCTCCGGCTGGGCCTCCCGCAGCCGCTCGAACGTCTTCTGCGACCACGACACCTCCCCGTCCGGCGGCTTGACCTTCTGCACCCGCTTGATCCGCGCCGGGTCATCCCCGGCCTTGCGCAGGCGCCGCGCGTTTTCGACGTCGTGCTCCGGCGCTTGCACGACGACGTAGCCCACCGTGTCGTATCCCGCCCGGCCCGCGCGCCCGGCGATCTGGTGGAACTCGCGCGCGCCGAGATTGCGCATCTTCGCGCCGTCGAACTTCACCAGCGACGTGATGAGCACCGTGCGGATCGGCACGTTAATGCCCACGCCCAGCGTGTCCGTGCCGCAAATGACCACTAGCAGGCCCGCCTGGGTGAGCTTTTCCACCAGACGGCGGTAGCGGGGGAGCAGACCGGCATGGTGGACGCCCACGCCGTTGCGCAGCATCTTCGACAGGGTCTGGCCAAAGCCCGGGCTGAACTTGAAATTGCCGAGCGCCGCGCGGATGCGTTCACGCTGATCGCTCGAGATGAGCGAGGTGGACATCAGCGCCTGGGCCTGCGCCACCGCCTCCCGTTGCGAGAAATGCACCACGTACACCGGGGCCATGTGCGTGGCCACCAGCTCCTCGATCACCTCGCTCACCGGCTCCGTGGAGTAGGTGAAGTGCAGGGGGACCGGGCGGACGGCATCGTCGACGATCGAAACTGGGCGGCCCGTGCGTCGCTCAAGGTCCTCGACAAAGAACGACGTGTCGCCCAAGGTGGCCGAAAGCAGAATCTGCTGCGCCTGCGGCAACTCCAGCAGCGGCACCTGCCAGGCCCAGCCACGCTGCGGGTCGCCGTAGAAGTGGAATTCGTCCATGACGACGACGCCGACATCCGCCTCCTCGCCCTCGCGCAACGCGATGTTGGCCAGGATCTCCGCCGTGGCGCAGATGATCGGGGCGCCGGGGTTGATCGAGGAATCGCCCGTGATCATGCCGACGTTATGAGCGCCGAACTGGCCGATGAGGTCAAAGAACTTCTCCGACACGAGCGCCTTGAGTGGGGCCGTGTAGTAGGCCGTGCGGCCGGTGGCCAGGCCCGCGAAAAGCGCCTGCGCGGCAATCAGCGACTTGCCCGAGCCGGTGGGTGTGGCGACGATGACGTGGTCGCCGGCAACGATGTGCAGGAGGGCCTCCTCCTGATGCGGGTACATCCGCTTGCCCGAGGACTCGAAGGCGTCCGTGAAGGCCTCCAGGATCGAGTCGGGGGAGGGGTCAAGGCCGTGGTCATCTTCCAGACGGTCAAGGGCGTGGTTAAGGATCATGGGAGAGTCTCGGGGTCGATGGTTGGCGAGTCGGCGGGGGGGGGCGGCGCCAGTGGCGTCGTTCGTGCGGCGGGCTCGGGCGACGGCGCGCCAGGACTCGGCGGCAAGCAGGGCCAGTGCGAGCACAATGAGGATCGCGCGCTCGGTGGAGTTGGCCCGGAAGGCGAAGAACGCCAACAAAATCGCGCCGAACACGATGAGCGGGTTAAACGTGGAGCGCCAAAACAAGCGTTGCAAGGTTCCCACGGCTATCCTCCCAGTTGGCTACCGGGTTATCATATACGAAAGGCGACCAGCCTGAGCTGATCGCCTTTCCTTGGTACACCGCCTGGGACTCGAACCCAGAACCCTCTGATTAAGAGTCAGATGCTCTGCCAGTTGAGCTAGCGGTGCGCAACGATGTTTTACTGTAGTCCCGCACAGGCACTTCGCGCAAATTGATCGGGCACATTTCCGCTGTGAACTGGGGCACCACTGGTGGGTGTGGGTTGCGGTGCGGGCTGGGGCGCCGGTGTGGGAGGGCCGCGAGGCGCCGGGGTGGACGCGAGGCGAGGGGTGGCGTCGCGAATCGTGTGACGGCGTCATGTGACGCGGACTTACCCCGTTGTCGCGCGCCGGAGCGGCAAATCCATTAGAATCGCAGGCGTGGCTCAACCAAAAGTTTTTCTAGCGACCTCCGAGAATCTGCCCAACCTGTCCGAGGACGAGCAGGGCCTTCCCGATGCCTTGCGCGATCGCGGGATTGAACCCGTGGTGGCCGTCTGGTCCGACCCGTCGGTCAACTGGGGGCAATCCGACCTCACCGTGGTACGCTCCGTGCGCGACTACGCCAAGGCGCCCAAGCAGTTCATGAAGTGGGCCTACTCGGTGCCGCGCATCGCTAACTCGGCGAAGACCATGGAATGGAACATGGACAAGCACTACATGCAGGCACTGGAGAAGCTGGGGTTGCCCGTCATCCCCACCGTCTGGCTCGAGCCCGAGCAGCGCCTGTCCAAGCAGCAGATCCACTCCCGCTTCCCCTCCTACGGTGACTTCGTCATCAAGCCCGCGGTGTCATCGGGCGGGCGAGGCACCGGGCGCTACACCGCCACTGACGCCACCTCCCGCGGCGAAGCCATCCTCCACGCCCAGTACGAGCTCAACGCCGGACGCTCCGTCATGGTCCAGCGCTACCTGGAGGACATCGACGTGGCCGGAGAGACCTCGCTTGTGTACCTCAACGGGCTGGCCTCCTACCAGGTGGAAAAGGATCCGATGCTCCACCCGCGCTACCGCAACACCAGTGAGGCCGGGGTGGTGGAGGAAGTCGTGCGCGCCACTGAGGCCTCCGAGGAGACTTGGCGCTGGGGCGAACGAATCCGCCGCGCCCTGCACGCCCACATCAAGAACATGTCCGGCCGCGACGAACTCCTCCTGTTCAACCGGGTGGACCTGGTGCGCGGTGCGCCGGACTCCGAGGAAGAGTTCTACGTCATGGAAGTCTCGCTCATCGACGGCCAGCTCTACCTGTCCCAGGACGAGGACCACCTCACCCGCTTCGCCGACGCCATCCAAATGCGCGCCTTCTGGTGATGTGCTTCACCGCTGCCGTTTAGGCGGGGTGGGGCCTGGCTTGATATAGTTTCAATTCGTTGCCGCGGCGAAAGCCAACGCGCATGGTGGCTGTAGCTCAGTGGTAGAGCACCTGGTTGTGGTCCAGGGGGTCGCGGGTTCAATCCCCGTCAGCCACCCCATACAAAACCCGGGAATCTCAACGAAAAGTGAGAAACCGGGGTTCTTTCTTTCCCCGCCGTGCAACCAACGTGCAACCATGAAACCAAAACCGTGAGTGTTGTCGTCCTCGTCGTCCCGCTCACCCTCGTGGTCGCCCTTGACGCCGCCGGTAGAGCCTAGGCGCCCTACATTCCAAGCCGGGGCGGCATCGACGAACTCACCGACGACGACAGCGGCGGATTAAAGAAAACTGGACGTTTTCGGGGCGATCTCCTCATATAAGAAGATCGGCCCGAAAACGTCCAAAATATTCTAATCCGGGGCCGGAGTGGCTACTTATCGGCGGCCCGGTCCCGAGTCAGGTCCGCCAGGATTTCCTTGGTGGCGGCCCGGGACTCCTCGGTGCTCGGCCCTTCGCCGGCGGGCATGAGGATGGCCCGGTAGTAGCGCAGTTCGTCGATGGAGTCGTAGATGTCGCCGAGCGCGGTGTGGTTGCCGGTCTTCTCGGGGGAGGCGAAGTACACGCGCGGGAACCAGCGCTTGGCGAGCTCCTTGATGGAGGACACGTCGATCACCCGGTAGTGCAGGTGGTCGACCAGCAGGGGCATGTCGCGGGCGAGGAAGGTGCGGTCGGTGCCAACCGAGTTCCCGCCGAGCGGGGCCTTGCGCCCTTCGGGTACGAAGCGCTTGACGTAGGCCAACACCTGCTCTTCGGCGTCGGCCATATTGAGCCCGCCGTCCCACTCGTCGATGAGGCCGGTGACAGTGTGCATGTTGCGGACGAAGGGATCCATTTGGGCTACGGCCTGCTCGGAGGGTTTCATCACCAGGCGAAGGCCGGCGTCGAGCGGGTTGAGCTGGGCGTCCGTGACAACCACGGCGATTTCTACCAGCGAGTCGACCTCGAGATCGAGGCCCGTCATTTCACAGTCAATCCAGACAATTGGCGTGTCGTTATTCATGCTCACGCACCCATTCTAGCAAGCGCCCCCAGCAGGACTCGAACCTGCGACACATGGCTTAGAAGGCCACTGCTCTATCCGCTGAGCTATGGAGGCAATCAGTTTATGATACCGCCGGCGCCGGCGAGCGGGTCAAATGGCGGGGAGCCCAATCGATATTTAGGTCCTTTTGGGACACAATAGAGGTGTGAGTACTCCAGCATTTTCCCGTGCCAGTTTGGCTGGCCTCGTCACGCGCACGATCGACGAGCTTCGCAAGGTCGAGCTGCCGTTGGAGATGCCGGGGGCGCGGGAGTTGATGGAGTCGCGTCGGCAGTTGCTGACCCAGCTGGAGAGCCGGATCTTGCCGCATCTGCATTCGGATGAGCTCCCGGCGGTGATCGTGTTTGGCGGTTCGTCGGGGGCGGGTAAGTCCACGCTGGTCAATTCGTTGATCGGCCGGGAGGTGTCGCCAGCGTCGGTGCTGCGCCCCACGACGCGCACGCCCGTCATGATTATGCACCCCAGCGATTTTCCGAAGATGGAGAGCCACGCGCTTGCCAAGATGGGCAAGTATGAGCCGGTGGACTCGGGCATTGAGGGCATCGTGATTGTGGACGCGCCGGACCTCGATTCGGTGGACGACGCCAACCGCGCCCTATCTTCGCGCCTCATCGACGCGGCAGACCTGTGGGTATTCGTCACCACAGCCTCCCGTTACGGCGACGCCGTGGCATGGGACACGCTCCAGGTAGCTAATGCGCGCGGGGTGACGTGTGCGGTGGTGCTGGACCGGGTGCCGGCGTCGGCGCTGTCGGTGGTGCGGCGCGACCTGGCCGAGCGCATGGGCCGGATGGGCTTGGCAGAGAGCCCGCTGTTTATTGTTCCCGACGCCGGGGCGCACGAAGGCCTGCTGCCCGAGGAGTACGTGGCGGATTTGCGTCAGTGGCTGGAGGTGGTGGCTCGTACGAAGGCAGCCGATTCGTTGGTGGCTCGAACCACGGCCGCGACCCTGCCGCAGTTGCGCCGCGATCTGCTCGTGTTGGCCGACGCGGTGGAGGCCCAGGAGCACGCGCTGACTGACCTCAAAGATAAGGCGGTTGAGGGCGCCCACGCCCCGCTGGAGAAGCTGGCCACGAACATCGAGCATGGCCGGTTTGGGCAGGGAGCGCCGACCACGTCATGGCTGTCGCTGGCGTCGACGGGCGGGCCGCTGGCGGGCATGGTGGCGGGCCGCAAGCCGAATGTGTTCGGCCGTCGTAGTGGAACGCGCGACCGGGCGATGACCACGGTTTTTGACGCGGTGGCCACCTCGGTGGGCGTGGCGCTCACGCAAGGTTTGACGGCCGCGCGGGCGAACGTGGATCAGGCGTGGGCGTTCGACGTCGTCAACACCTCCGACCTGCGTCAGCGCGCGAACGAGCGGCTGGACCTGGATGCGATCGCGCAGCGCGCGGTGGACGCATGGAAGGCTGACCTGCTGGCCAAGTACGTGCCGGATAACCCGTGGCTGGGCAAGTCGGGGCAGGCGGCGCTGCTGGGTGCGGCGGCCGCCGGCATTTCGGGTGCGCGCAAAGCGGCGGAGAATCTTGGGGCGAAGGCTGAGGTGCGGGAGGCGCGTGAGGACCTGTCGGCCCGGGTGCGGGGCGCGATGGATGAGCTGGTAGCCGCCTATACCGGCGTCGTGAACGAGATAGATGTGGGGGACGCGGCCTCGCTGCGGTTGCGCGCCACCGAGTTTTTACACCGATAGGGGATGTATGGATCGCCAGGCAGATGAAGAGGTCATTGGGCGGCTGAAGGCATTGCAACGCGCGGTGGGTGCGGGCGGGCCCTACTTCGACCAGTTTGTGGCCAACCGCGCCCAGGACGATCTGCGCCGCGCCCAGGAGCGGATGCGGCTCGGGCTGGACACCACGGTGGCGGTGCTGGTGGGTGGCACGGGTTCGGGCAAGTCGACCATGTTTAACGCGATCACGGAGCTGGATTTCGCGGACTCGGGTGATATTCGTCCGACGACGGAGCGGGCGGCCGCCTGCACGTTCGACGTGGACGCGAGCGAGTTGCTCGACTACCTTCAGGTGGATCCGGACCGCCGGATTGAGCATTCGTCGATCTTGACGGTGGGCAATGACCGGCTGGACGGGCTGGTGCTGCTCGATTTGCCGGACCATGATTCGGTGGCGCTCGCGCACTCGGCGCAGGTGGATCGCCTGCTGCCGATGGCGGACCTGCTGATCTGGATTGTGGATCCGCAAAAGTACGCGGACGAGGTGCTGCACAAGGGCTTCTTCGAGACGTTGGGTGGACGGCAGGAGGCGATGGTCGTGGTGATGAACCAGATCGACCGCGTGCCGGCTGACCAGCGCGCTACCCTGCTCGGCGACCTGCGTTCCCTGCTCGACCGTGACGGCCTGACCGAGGTGCCGATCCTTGGGGCGTCGGCGCTGACGGGGGAGGGCGTGGACGCGGTGCGTGACCTGCTGGCCCGGGCCGTGGCTGGCCAGTCCTTCAACGCGCGCACGGCCGCCGCTGAGCTCGACGCAATCGCGGGCCGCCTGCGGGCCAACGTGGGCCGGGAGGAGCCGGACGTGGACGGGCAGGCCGTGGCCGATATCAATGACAGGATCGTGCGTTCTTCGGGCATCCCGTCGGTGGTGGAGTCGATCCGGGTGTCGGGCCAGTCTTACCAGGCGTCCGCGCTGGTGGTGCCTGAGCAGCCGGCGAATACGATGGTGCACGCAATACGCGACGCGTGGGTGGCGCACGTGCGTACCGGCCTGCCACCCGTGTGGCAGGAGGCCGTGACGAGCGCGGTGTCGCCCGCTGATCGCTTCCGCCGCGCGCTGGGTGCGGCTATTCGCACGACGCCGTTGCCGGACATCTCCCGCACCCCGGCTTTCGCTGGGCTCGTTGGGGGAGTGGCTCTCGCGGTGGGGGCCGTGGTGTTTGCGGTGCTTGGCGCGATGGGCACTGGGGTGACGATCGGCGTCGTGGCGGGCGGTGTGGTGCTGGGCTTGCTGGTGGCGTGGCTGGGCAAGAGCGCGGTGGTGCGGAGCGCGGCGCGCGCGGCCGCGGCCTACGAGCGCAACGTGCGTGAGGCCGTGGGCGAGGCAACCGAGGAGCATTTGGTTGCCGGCCCGCGCGAGATCCTCTCCCAGCACCGGCAAACGCGCGAGGCACTTGATTCCGAGGTGTTCGCGGGCACGGCGTAAAAGCGCGGGATTACGCGAAAAAAGTTCTCCACAGGTCGCGTTCGTGGCTGCGTGACCCCATTTTCGGGGTAGTCCGAAAACGCGGCGTCGCGGAAATTGGCAAAGTCGGAAGTGCCACTTTCCAGCAATGAAGGAGAACTGATGAACGACACCATTGTCACCATCCGCGGATGGGTGGGAGGCGTGCCACGCCACTATGACCCAGAAGGAAACGAGGCTATGCCCGTGACCTTCCTCAACGTGGGCGTGACCCCACGCTACTATTCTCGCGTCCACAGCGAATACAAGGAGGGTGTGACCACCTGGTACTCCGTGCGGTGCTATGGGCGCCTGGCGAAGAACGCCGCCGGCTGCCTGAGCAAGGGAACGCCGGTGCTCGTGCGCGGCAGGCTGAGCCAGCGCGAATGGGTTGACGCCAGCGGGGTGGTCCACTCATCGTTCGACGTGAATGCCGACTCGATCGGGGTGGAGATCTCCACCGGTGTTGCTAACTACGTCAAGGTGCTGAAGAACCCGCCGGGCGACATGCGAGACGATCGATGGCGGACCGAGCCGAAGGGCGAGGGTGCCGAGGGCGAGGCGGGCGCCGATGGCGAAATGGGCGGCAGTGAGCCGGGCGCTGACGTCGTCGACATCGCCGGGCTCGACCAAGACGCGTTCGAGGCGGACGATGTCGACGCAGACGACGCCGCCCTCGAGGCCGAGCTGGAGGAGGACGAGCTGGTGTAGACGCGGCGGGCTCGCGCCGGGTGATCAAAAGCCCAGGCGCGGGCTTTTGCCGCCCGGGGAGGATAAATTAGGCTTGAGCTAGTATCCAAGACGACTATGGGAGTACTGTGGCTGAGTTTATTTATCAGATGATCAAGGCCCGCAAGACGGTGGGCGACAAGGTCATCCTGGACGACGTGACGATGGCGTTCTACCCCGGTGCGAAGATCGGCATGGTGGGCCCCAACGGTGCAGGTAAGTCCACGATTTTGAAGATCATGGCCGGACTCGACCAGCCTTCCAACGGTGAGGCCCGGCTCTCGCCCGGCTACACGGTGGGAATCCTCCTGCAGGAGCCGCCGCTGACCGAGGATAAGACGGTGCTCGAGAACGTCCAGGAGGGCGTGGCTGACATCCTGGCCAAGGTCGAACGCTTCAACGCGATCGGCATGGAGATGGCCGAGCCGGACGCGGACTTTGACGCGCTCATGGATGAGATGGGCAAGCTCCAGCAGGAGATCGACGCGGCGAACGGCTGGGATATTGACGCCCAGTTGCAGCAGTCGATGGACGCGCTACGCTGCCCGCCGCCGGACACGCCGGTCAACGTGCTCTCGGGTGGCGAGCGCCGCCGCGTGGCGCTGTGCAAGCTCCTGCTCGAGGCGCCGGACCTGCTGCTGCTCGACGAGCCGACCAACCACCTGGACGCCGAGTCGGTGCTCTGGCTCGAACAGCACCTGGTGAAGTACCCCGGTGCGGTCATCGCCATTACACACGACCGCTACTTCCTGGACAACATGGCCGAGTGGATCGCGGAGGTGGACCGCGGCAAGCTCTACCCGTACGAGGGCAACTACTCTACCTACCTGGAAACGAAGGCCCAGCGCATCAAAGTCCAGGGCCAGAAGGATGCCAAGCTTCAAAAGCGCCTGAAGGAGGAACTGGAGTGGGTGCGCTCCTCGGCGAAGGGCCGCCAGGCGAAGTCGAAGGCGCGTCTGCAGCGCTACGAGGAGATGGCTGCCGAGGCCGAGCGCACGCGCAAACTCGACTTCGAGGAGATCCAGATCCCGCCGGGGCCGCGCCTGGGCAACCTAGTGATCGACGCGAAGAAGCTGAAGAAGGGCTTCGGGGAGCGCGTGCTCATCCAGGACCTGTCCTTCAACCTGCCGCGTAACGGGATCGTGGGCATCATTGGCCCGAACGGCGTGGGTAAGACCACCCTGTTCAAGACCATCGTGGGCCTCGAGCCACTGGACGAGGGAGAGCTGCGCATCGGCGAAACGGTCAAGCTGTCGTACGTCGATCAGACGCGCGCCGGCATTGACCCGGACAAGACGCTGTGGGAGGTCGTCTCTGACGGGCTGGACTACATCCAGGTGGGCAACGTGGAGATGCCCTCGCGCGCCTACGTCTCGGCGTTCGGTTTCAAGGGTGCCGACCAGCAGAAGAAGGCCGGCATCCTCTCCGGTGGCGAGCGCAACCGCCTCAACCTGGCCCTCACCCTCAAGCAGGGCGGCAACGTGATCCTGCTCGACGAGCCGACCAACGACCTCGACGTCGAAACTCTTGGCTCGCTCGAAAACGCGCTACTCGACTTCCCGGGCTGTGCCGTGGTCATCACCCACGACCGCTGGTTCCTCGACCGCGTGGCCACCCACATCCTGGCCTGGGAGGGCACGGAGGAGGAGCCCTACAACTGGTACTGGTTCGAGGGCAACTTCGAATCCTATGAGAAGAACAAGGTCGAGCGCCTGGGGATCGACGCCTCGCGCCCCGCGTCCTCGACCTACCGCAAGTTCAAGCGCGACTAGCCTTTGCTCCTGCGGTTTTCCGCAGGGTGCGCCTACGACGCCGTCAGCACCGGTTTCGACGTGAGCCGGGCTGACGGCGTCGTTGGCTATGCGCCACGAACGCGGCGGGAGCACATAGCGTCAGAAGCGCGCACGCTAGGAGCGCGGCCCTACGCGGCTGCGCTGCGGGAGCGGACCATACCCTCCTGGGACATCGTGGCCACGTGCTTGCCGTCTTGGAAGAAGCGCGCGAGGCTCAGGCCGCGCCCGCCCTGGGCGGAGGGCGAGGTGAGTTCGGCGAGGATCCAGTTCGACATGTTGACGTCGCGGTGCCACCAGATCGAGTGGTCGAGCGTGGCGAGCGACAGGTTGGGGCTCATCCAGAACAGGCCATGGCGGCGCAGGACGGGTTCGAGCATGAACTGGTCGGTGGAGTAGGCCAGCAGGGCCCGGTGCATGAACTGGGATGCCTCGGGCATCGGGTTGCGCAGGCGGAACCAGATGAGGGTGCGGTCGGTGCGCGCGCTCGCGGGCTTGACCCAGATCGGGCCGTCGACATGGCGGAGGTCGGTGGCGTTGGTGGAGTTCATGATCCGGCCCACGGGGTTGTCCATGTTGGCGAAGTAGTCGGCGGAGGAGGGTAGGGATTCGGGGGCGGGCGCGTCGGGCATGGGCGTTTCGTGTTCCATGCCGTCCTGGACCTCTTGGAACGACGCGCGGGCCGTGAGGATCGTCTTGCCGTTTTGGGAGGCGTGGACGCGGCGCGTGGAAAATGAGCGGCCGTCGAGGACCTCTTCCACGTCGAGCTGGGTGGGAACATCGAGCTTTCCGGGGCGGAGGAAGGCCGCGGTGATGGAATGGATTTGGCGGCCGAGGTACTCGTCGGCCACGGTGGCATGCGCGGCCACAACTGCCTGGGCGAAGACCTGCCCGCCGTACACGCGCCCGGAGACCTGGTTGAGGTTCGTCCCCTCGTAGGAGCCGGGTTCGCGTTCTTTCATCTTCAGCGTGCGAAGCACGGAGGACAGCGGCTCGTCGTTGGTCTCAGGCACGGGCAGATATGGCATTTTTCCTCGCTTTCGCAGTGGCGGACGCGGTCATGTACCCATCCTACTCTTCGGTAACTTTGCAAACTACTTTTACGCTTTCGTCAAAGAATTGTGATCTGGCTAAACTTGGGCCTAGCACAAAGAAGGAGATGCAATGTCGCATGAGGTAAACCGAGACCTGCTGAAGGCCCTGGCTGAGGGCTACGGGGTGGCGCTCGATTTTTGGGATTTCGATGGTAACTTCCGGGAAGTGTCTACCTCGACCTTGATCTCTGTCCTCGCCGCGATGGGCGTGGATGCCTCGAGCGACGAGTCGATCCGCGCTGAGCTCAAGGCACGCGACGAGCGGCCGTGGCGGCGGGTTCTGCCGCACTGCACGATCGCGCGCGATGACCGGGAAACCACCTTCCAGGTCCACGTGCCCCACGGGTGCTCGGTGCAGGTGGAGATCATTGTGGAGGGCGGCGGCACGATCGGTGCCCGCCAGATCGATGACTGGGAGCTGCCTCGCGACATCGACGGTGTCCTGACCGGCCAGGCCTCCTTCGTGGTGCCCGTGGGTACGCCGCTGGGTTATCACAAGCTACGCGCGCGGGTGATGGACGGTGGGGAAGAGCGCGTGGAGGAGGCGAGCCTCATCGTTACCCCCACCCGTCTCGACGTCGAATCACGGCTTCGCGGGCGCGCCTGGGGCATGATGGCCCAGCTGTACTCCACGCGTTCGCGCCAGTCGTGGGGCATTGGGGACGCGGCGGACTTGGCCGAGATGGGCTCGCTGTTTGGCGAGCTCGGCGCCGACTTCCTGCTGGTCAACCCCCTGCACGCGGCCGAGCCGATCGAGCCGATGTCACCCTCGCCCTACCTGCCGGTGACCAGGCGCTTCTTCAACCCCGTCTACATCCGGCCCGAGGACATCCGCGAGGTCGCCTACCTGTCTGGCCCCGAGCGGTCGCTGGTGACGTGGGCGAGTGAGAACGTGAAGAAGATGTCGCTGGAGAACGAGCTCATCGAGCGCGACGCCGCCTGGAAGGCCAAGCGTGAGGCGCTCGACGTGATCTTCGCAGCCGGGCGCTCCCAGGCCCGCCAGCGCGACTTCGACCGCTTCCGCGAGATGGAGGGCCAAGGCCTGGAGGACTTTGCGCTGTGGTGTGCACTGGTGGAGAAGTACGGGGATGAGTTCCCCGACCAGCTGCGCGACATCAACTCCCCGCACGTGGCGCGCGAGCGCCGCGAGCTTGCGGACCGCGTGGACTTTTGGGCGTGGCTGCAGTGGGTGATGGACGAGCAGCTGAGCCGAGCGCAAAACGAATCGCGAGCGGCCGGCATGCGGATCGGCGTCTCGCATGACTTGGCCGTGGGCGTTCACCCCAAGGGCGCCGACGTGTGGATGCTCCCGGACGCCTTCGCCAGGGGGATCGGGGTTGGTGCCCCGCCGGACATGTACAACCAGCAGGGCCAGAACTGGTCCCAGCCACCGTGGCGCCCCGACTCGCTCGAGGAGATGAGCTACGCCCCGCTGCGCGACATGGCCCGCACGGTCATGCGCCACGCCGGGCTGCTGCGCGTGGATCACATCATGGGCCTGTTCCGGTTGTGGTGGATCCCCGAGGGCTCGGCGCCCACCGAGGGCACGTACGTGCGCTTCAATCATGAGGCGATGGTGGGCGTGCTGCTGCTCGAGGCGCACCGTGCCGGTGTGGTCGTGGTGGGCGAGGACCTTGGCACCGTGGAGCCGTGGGTGCGCGAGTACCTGCGCGAGCGCGGGATCTTCGGCACGTCCGTGTTTTGGTTTGAAAAGGACGAGGGCGGCTGGCCGATCCACCCGCAGGACTTCCGCTCGGACGCGATGGTGTCGGTGGACACGCACGACCTGCCACCGGCCGCCAGCTACCTGGCCGGCGAGCACGTGGACCTGCGCGAGAGCCTCGGCCTGCTCGTCAAGCCTGTGGAGGAGATGCGCGCCGAGGCGCGCGAGGAGCGAGATCGGGTCATGGCCCGCCTGCGCGAACACGGCCTGATCGGGGAGGACCCCTCGGAGCGCGAGGTGGTGGAGGCCCTGCACGCGTACATCGTGCGCACGCCCGCCCCGATCCTGCAGGTGTCGCTGGTCAATGCCGTGGGCGAGCGCCGGGCCCAGAACCAGCCGGGCACCGACCAGGAGTATCCCAACTGGCGCCTGCCGCTTGCGGACGGAACCGAGCAGGTGGTGCTCGTGGAGGAGCTGGCCACGAACCCGCGCCTGCAGTCGCTCGTCGCCAGGCTCAACCAGGAACTGGAGAGCACTCGCTAGTGGACCTAGATGAGCTCCTCGCCGCGGTGGGCGGGGCTGAGAACGTACGCAAGGTGGATATGGCCCTGGCCCGCATCCGCGTGGGCGTAGTGGACAAGGACCTGGTGGACAAGCCACGCCTGGAGCGGATGGGCGCGATCGGCGTGGTGGTCCAACGGCGAGCCGTGCAGCTCATCTTCGGCCCGGAGGCCGAGCAGATCGGCATGGACCTGGCCCGGCGCCTCTTCGGCGAGCCCGAGGAGTAGCGGCCCGGCCGGGGTCAGAGGCGGTGGTCGTACATGCCGATCGCCTGCATGAGGGCGAACATGGTCACGGGGCCGACGAACGTGAAGCCCAGCCGCTTGAGTTCCTTGGCGAGCTCGGCTGACTTCGGCGATCGGCCCGCATCCGGCCCCTCCCCATACGGGTCGTCTGGCGCGAAAGACCACACGAGCTCGGCGAGCGACTGGCCTGCCTCCTCCAACGCCACGGTGGCCTTCGCGTTCGTGATCGCTGCCCGGATCTTGCGCTCGTTGCGGATGATGGCCGGGTCGGCGAGGAGGCGCTCGACGTCGTCCTCGGTGAAAGCGGCCACGACGCCGGGGTCGAAGCCGGCAAAGGCCTGTCGGAAGGCCGGGCGCTTGCGCAACACGGTCTCCCACGAGAGTCCCGACTGGAAGCCCTCGAGCACGATGCGCTCGAATATCTCGGCAGAGTCGGTGACGGGAAAGCCCCACTCCTGGTCGTAGTAGTCGCGCAGGAGGTCGGATGTGTTAGCCCATGAGGGTCGTATCTGGTTCATGGTGACATCCTACGAAAACCCGCAAGCCTAACCCGCCGATAATGCGTGGATTGTGGATGCGGGCCCCGCATCCACAATCCACGGACAACTTCCTGGCGTGAGGGTAGCAAAAACGCGCGGGTGTGAATCGCCGCACCCGCGCGCTTCGGTACCGTGCCACCAGCTTCGGTGCTCAAGTCGTGCGCCGGCCGGGCCCGTGTCAGCTAGGCCGAACGCGCGGCGTCGCAGGCCTGGGCCGCCGCGGCCCGCTGGGCGTTGCTCAGCCGCTCTAAGACCATGCGGCGCAGCGCCGGGGCCGCCTCCGCGTTCTCGTCCAGCCACTGCTGGGTGCGCGCCACGAGGTCCACCCCGAGGTCCAGCCCGTTGAGCGGGGCGGGGTAGACGAGGCTGACGAAGTTCTGCGAGAACTCAAGCGTCCGGTTCTCCCACTGGTTGAGGATCTCACCGAAGAAGCGCTCCACGTACGGCACGAGCAGCTCCGGATTGCCCTCGGTGAAGCCCCATCCCAGCGCGCGCTGCACGGAGTTCGAGGTCTTGCCGCCCACGATGTCCTCCCATGCGCGCTCCTTGGCGCCCGCGTCCGAGATCGACGCCCGGGCACGGGCCGCCCCCGCCGCTCCCGACGCCGTGTTGTCACGCTCGGCCAGCTCGGCGGCGATGGTTGCCTCATCCACGCGCCCAGCCGCGGCCAGGCGGCGCAAAATGACCCAGCGGAAGTTGGCATCCACGGCCAGCCCGGCCGGGACGTTGTCGTCAGACAGCCACCCGGCCACGAGGTCGAGCTGGCTGTCCCCGCTCATAGTGACGGCGGCCATCGCGATCTGAAGCTGGCGATCGGAGGCAGGCTCGGTGGTGGCGAGGATCTCGAATAGGCGCGCGGCCACCTTTTCCTTGAGCTCCGGTCGGTTCGCCGGCGCGGAGTATAGCTCAGTGGCGGTCTGCAGCTGGGAGAGCAGGTAGCGCAGCACCGTGCCGTGGTCCTCGGTCTCGAGAGCACGCAGGGCGAGCTCCACGTAGTCGGTGGCGGGCAGCTCGGCGTCGCGGCACATGTCCCACATGGAAGCGAGCACGAGCGTGCGCGGGAGGCGATCGGTGAAGGCGTTGATGTGATCGCGCGCCGTGGCGGCCGACCGTTCGTCGAGGCGCACCTTGGCGTAGGCGAGGTCGCCGTCGTTGATAAGGAAGAGGTCGGGGCGGCGGGTGCCCGCCAGCTCGGCCACCTCGGTCAGCTCCCCGTCGATGTCGAGCTCAACGTTCACCACGCGCTCGAGCTTACCGCCCTCCAGGGCATACCCGCCGACCCCGATGCGGTGCGGGCGCAGCGAGGCGTGCTCGTCGCATGTCTGGCGGATAGCGAACCGCGTGATCGTCTCCCCGTCGGCCTCGATCACCGGGGTGAGCGTGTTGATACCGGCCTCCTCGAGCCACAGCTTCGACCAGGCCTTGAGGTCGCGCCCGGAGGCGGCCTCGAGTTCCACCAACAGATCCTCCAACGTGGCGTTGCCCCACGCCTTCTTCTTCAGGTAGCGTGAGACGCCGGTCATGAACTCGTTGTAGCCCACGTAGGCCACGAGCTGCTGGAACACGGAGGCGCCCTTGCCGTACGTGATGCCGTCAAAGTTGACCATTACGTCCTCCAGGTCGCGGATCTCGGCCGAGATCGGATGCGTGGAGGGCAGCTGGTCCTGGGCCTGCGCCCACACCTTCTCCGAGGCGTTAAACGTTACCCATGCGTCCGTCCAGCGCGTGTTCTTTGCGGTGGCCACGTGGCTCATGAACTCGGCGAACGATTCGTTCAGCCACAGGTCATTCCACCACTTCATCGTCACCAGGTCGCCGAACCACATGTGGGCCAGCTCGTGGATAATCGTGATCGCCCGACGCTCCACCAGGGCGGCGGTGGGGCGGGAGCGGAAGACGTAGTCATCGAGGATGGTCACGCAGCCCGGGTGCTCCATGGCGCCCGCGTTGAACTCGGGCACGAAAATCTGGTCGTACTTGCGGAACGGGTAGGGCACGTCGAACTCGTTTTCGAACACCTCCATGCCCTGGATCGTGATGTCAATGCACTCCTGGGCGTCCAAGTACTCGCCGAGCGAGGCACGGGCGTAGACGCCCATGGGGATGACGCGCCCGTCGGTGGACGTGTAACTGCCCGTGCCACCTACGTACGGGCCGGCCACGATCGCGGTGAGGTAGGTGGAGATGCGCTCGGTGGGGGTGAACTCCCAGCGCGCCACGCCGCCTCCGAGCGGGGTGGGCTCCGGTGTCGGAGATACCGAGAAGACTTTCCAGCTTTCCGGCGCGTCCACCACGAACGTGAACTGGGCCTTGAGGTCGGGCTGCTCGAAGTTGGCATACATGCGCCGCGCGTCGGGCACCTCAAACTGCGAGTACAGGTAGACCTGGCCGTCGGCCGGGTCGACGGCGCGGTGCAGGCCCTCGCCCGTGTGCGAGAAGGGGCAAATCGCTTCCACGTACAGCTCGTTGTCCGCCGCCAGGTTCGGCAACGGGATGCGCGAATCGGCGTACGAATCGACGGGCAGTTCCTCGCCGTTGAGGCGGATCGCCAGGACCTCGTCCGCGATGAGGTCGATGAACGACGACGCGCCCGGGGTTGCCGCGAAACGCACGGTGGTGGCCGAGCGGAACGTCTCCTCTCCGGTGAGGTCGAGTTCGACCCGGTAGGTCTCGGTCTGGATGAGGTCCGCGCGCTCGCTCGCTTCGGCGCGGGTCAAGTTGGTGCCGGGCATGGTGTCCTTTCTCTTGCCGGTGCTGGCCTGATATCCAAGGATACTCAGGCGGGCCGCCGCGGCCCAACGCGTCAATTCGCCGCTGGCGTAGCTGTGGAAAGCGTGGGCGCAGAGGGGAAGAATGGGGACATGAGCGACAACGTAGATTTCTGGTTTGACCCGTCCTGCCCGTGGACTTGGATCACCTCCCGGTGGCTCGTGGAGGTTTCCGAGCTTCGCGACCTCAACATCACCTGGCACTCCTTCTCCCTGTGGGAGCTCAACCGCGGCCGCGAGCTCGACCCCGGCTACCGCGCACACATCGACGAGCTGCGCGGCTTCGGCCGCGTCACGATGGGCGTGGAGATCGAGGCGCCCGAGCGGCTCGCGCAGTTTTACACCGTGCTGGGCGCGGCCATCCACAATGAGGGTGCCGACAAGAACGACGCCGCCCTTGCCGCCGCGCTCGCCGCCTCCGGCCTCGATGCCTCCATTCTCGAGCGGGCCAACGCCGGGGAATACGACGAGGCACTCGCCGCCTCCACCCGCGCGGCCCTGGAGAAGGTGGGCGACGACGTCGGCGTACCCATCATCGCGGTTGGCGACACGGCCTTCTTCGGGCCAGTCATGTCGCCCGCCCCACACGGGGAGGAAGCCGCCCGCGCCTGGGACGGCACCCTGGCGCTCGCTAAAACCCCGGGCTTCTTCGAGCTCAAGCGCTCGCGGGATGTGGGGCCGATCTTCGACTAGCCCCGCGCCCGAAGGCGTGTTGGACGCAAGTGAATATGAAGGAGGGGGGGGTTGGCCCGCGGGCCAACCCCCCTCCGCTATCGGCGGCGTACGAATCTGCCTTTCGCCCGCCGGCCAAGCGCTACCAGATCCGCACCCGCTCCTCGGGAGCCAGGTACAGCTCATCACCCTCGACCACGCCGAACTCCTCGGCGAACGCGTCCACGTTCTTCACCACGCCGTTGCAACGGAACTCGGAAGGGGAGTGCGGGTCAATCGCCAGGTAGTTGATGGCGATCTCGTCCCGGCGCTTGTTCTTCCAGATCCGCGCCCAGTTGAGGAACACGCGCTGGCGGCCCGTGAAGCCCTCGATCACCGGGGCGTGCGCGGAGGAGGCGTGACCCTCGCGCTTCATCGCGATGTCGTAGGCCTTGAGCGCAATCGACAGGCCACCAAGGTCGCCAATGTTCTCACCCAGCGTGAGTGCGCCGCTCACATGGTGCGGGGTGCCGACCAGCTGGGCGGGCACGTACACGTCGTACTGGCCCACGAGCGACGCCGTCCGTTTCTCGAACTCCGCCCGGTCCTCGTCCGTCCACCAGTTCTGCAGGCGGCCCTCGCCATCGTACTTCGAACCCTGGTCGTCGAACGCGTGCCCGATCTCGTGGCCAATCACGGCGCCGATTCCGCCGTAGTTGTAGGCCGCGTCCGCCTCGGCGTCGAAGAATGGGGGCTGGAGGATGGCCGCGGGGAACACGATCTCGTTCGCCACCGGGTTGTAGTAGGCGTTGACGGTCTGCGGGTTCATGAACCACTCGTCGCGGTCCACCGGCGTGCCGAGCTTGCCCAGCTGCCAGTCCGAATCGAACTTCTCCGCCGCGCGCACGTTCCCCACCAGGGAATCCGTGATCTCGAGCGCGGAGTAGTCGCGCCACTTGTCCGGGTAGCCGATCTTGGTGACGGTGGTGGCGAGCTTGGCCAGCGCCCGCTCGCGCGTCTCCTCCGTCATCCAGTCGAGCGTGGAGATCGAATAGTGGTAGGCGGCCAGCAGATCATCGACCAGCTGCTCCATGAGTGCCTTGTGGTGGGGCGGGAAGTGGCGCTCCACGTACAGCTTGCCCACGGCCTCGCCCAGCGTGCCGTCAATGAGCGCGACTGCGCGCTTCCAGCGGTCCCGCATCTCCTCAGCACCGTGGAGCACCTTGCCGAAGAAGTTGAAGTTCGCCTGCGCGATATCCTGGCTCAGGTACGGGGCGCGCGCCCGGACGACGTTCCACCGCAGGTACGTCTTCAGCTGCTCCATGTCGGCCGCCGCCCACTCGCGCGCAAAGCCAGCCAGGGCGTCGGGCATCATCACCAGAAGGGTCGGAGCCGCCTCGCGGGTCAGGCCAAGCCCAGAAAACGCCGTCGTCCACCCAAATCCCGGCGCCGCCTCAAGCAACTCATCCCAGGTCAGCACGTTGTTCGTCTTATCCGTGTCACGCGAATCCACCGCGCTCATATGATGGGACGCAAGCCGGGCTTCGACGCCGTAAATCACCTCGGCCGCAGCCTTCGCCTCGGCGTCGTTCGCACCCGTGCCAAGCGCGTAAAGAGTGGGGATGAAGGCCCTAAACTGCTCGCGGAACTGCTCGTACTGCTCCTCGCGGTAGAACGCCTCGTCCGGCAGGCTCAGCCCCGACTGGTAGAGCCAGCAGATGTACTCCGACGGATTGTTGCGGTCCGCCGAGACCTCCAGGCCGAACGGCATCGGCACGCCCACCTGGTACAGGCGCCCAGCCGCGAGCTCCAGCTCCTCCTTGGTGGCAGCCGAGTCGATGAGCGCGAAATCGTCCGCCAGCGGGGACGCGCCCAGGCCGTTGATGCGGCCCTCGTCCATAAACGAGTCGTACAAGACCGCGACCTTGCGCTCCTCATCCCCGGCCTCGCCGGCCTCCGCGTGAGCGACCGCGTCCTGGATGATCTCCCGCACGTTCGCCTCCGCCTCCAGGCGCAGGTCCATGAACCCGCCCGTCTGCGACTGATCCGCCGGGATCTCCGCGCTCGCCAACCACGTACCATTCACAAAACGGAACAGGTCATCCTGCGGGCGAACGGCATGATCCAGGCCGTCGATGATGTTTTTCGTCGTGTTATCCATCCCACCAGTGTATGCGGCGGGCCGGGCCGAAAGCACACCTGCGCAAACTAAAGCCGCCTCACGGCGAAACCGTGCCGGTATACTTGGGACATGCGTATACACATTGCCGCTGATCATGCGGGTTTTGAACTAAGAGAACATCTCATCGAGCACCTGAGTGCCGCGGGGCACGACGTCGTCGACCACGGCTACAAGGAATACGACAAACTGGACGCCTACCCGCCCGTCTGCTTCGCGGCCGGCGAGGCCGTGGTAGCCGAGCCCGGCTCGCTCGGCATCGTCATCGGAGGCTCCGGTAACGGCGAACAGATGGCAGCCAACAAGGTGAGCGGTGTGCGCGCGGCGCTCGTATGGAACGAATCCACCGCCGAACTCGCCCGCGAACATAACAACGCCAACGTCATCTCCCTCGGAGCCCGCCAGCACACGTTGGAAGAGGCCACCCGCTTCGTGGACATCTTCGTTTCCACCGGCTACGACCCGGCCTCGCGCCACCAGTCCCGCATTGAGATGATGAGCGCCTACGAGGCCGGCGAGCGCTAGCGCGCTTCACGACGCCGCCCGGCCGGCTTTCCGCCGGCGCTTCGCGACGCCGCCCGTCTATGCTGAAGGCCCCCGATGTCCGGGGGCCTTCAGCTTGCTCGGGCCACACTCACATGGGATCACAGCCATTTGACCGCGCCCGAGCACGTTAGATGTAGATGGCCGGGTCGATCAGGTGCTCGACGTTGGACTTCTTGCGGGTCTTGGCGGGGATCCCCACCGCGACGTTGCCCGCCGGCACGTCCCGCACCACCACGGCGTTAGCCCCGACAGCGGCGTCGTCGCCAATCTCAATTGGGCCGAGCACCTTCGCGCCCGAACCGATCGTCACCCGGTTGCCCACCGTGGGGTGGCGCTTGCCCGGGCGCATCGACGTGCCGCCGAGCGTGGTGCCGTGGAAAATCACCACGTCCTCGCCCACCTTAGCCGTCTCACCGATGACAACCCCCATGCCGTGGTCGATAAACAGCCGCCGGCCCAGCTTCGCGCCCGGGTGAATCTCAATGCCCGTGATCGCACGCGCCGCCTGCGCGAGCAGGCGGGCCGGGAGCTTGAGGCGGTCGTCCTTGTTCCACATGGCGTGCGCGATGCGGTATGCCCACACTGCATGCACGCCCGGGTAGGTCAGGAAAACCTCGAGCTCGGAGCGGGCCGCCGGGTCGTTATCCACCGCGGCGCGCAGGTCCTCGCGCATCTTCTTCCACAGGCTGGGGTTCGTCATCGTCGTCTCGTCTCAGGTGGCGGGCTGCTAGTCGACCAGGCCCTCGAACAGTGGGGTGGACAGGTAGCGCTCGCCGAAGTCCGGCACAATCGCCACGATCGTCTTACCCGCATTCTCCGGGCGGGCCGCCAGCTCCGCCGCAGCCTTGAGCGCCGCGCCCGAAGAAATACCAACCAGCAGGCCCTCCTCGTGGGCAACCCGGCGCGCCATCGCTACCGCATCCGCGGACGCAACCGGCAGCACCTCGTCGTAAATCTCCGTGTCGAGCACGTCGGGCACGAAATTCGCGCCGATGCCCTGGATGCCGTGCGGGCCGGCCTTGCCCTCGGACAGGAGCGGGGACTCGGCCGGCTCCACCGCCACGATCTTGATGTCCGGGTTTTGCTCGCGCAGGTAGGCGCCCGTGCCCGTCAGTGTGCCGCCCGTGCCGATGCCCGCCACAAAGATGTCAACCTTGCCCTCGGTGGCCTCCCAGATCTCCGGGCCCGTGGTCGCCTTGTGCTTAGCCGGGTTGGCCGGGTTGGCGAACTGCGAGGCCAGGATCGAACCCGGGCGCTGCGCTGCGATCTCCTTCGCGCGATCCACCGCGCCCTGCATGCCCTTCGCCGGCTCGGTCAGCTCCAGCTCCGCACCAAAGCCGCGCAGCAGGGCCCGGCGCTCCTTCGACATCGACGCCGGCATCGTCAGCACCACCTTGTAGCCACGCGCCGCGCCCACCCAGGCCAGCGCAATACCCGTGTTGCCCGACGTCGCCTCCACAATCGTGCCGCCCGGCTTAAGCTGGCCCGACGCCTCCGCCGCGTCAACAATCGCCACGCCAATGCGGTCCTTGACCGAGTTCGCCGGGTTGTAGAACTCGAGCTTGGCCAGGACGCGAGCTTGATCGTCGGAGACGATACGGTTCATACGGACGAGGGGAGTGTTGCCGACCAGTTCAGTTGCGTTGTTGTAAATCATTGTTCTTCCTTCACGAGCGCGCGGCGCTCACACATGTTTTGGTGTTCTGTTAGAAGCTCTTGAGGGGAGCTACCCGAGGTGGCACACATGCCCGAAAAAGAAGGGCACCAAACTACGGCATGCCACCTTACAGACAGTCGCAGCAACACATCGGTGCGGTCATCATCATCAGGACCGTCCTTTCCGAGGTTGCCATGCACACGTCATGTAAGTGAAAGTTCAACGGTTTCAGTTTACTTTTTTCGGGCCGACAGTCAACGTGGGGTTCACCATGTGGGCAACGTCCCAGCCGGCACATCCCTCACGACGACGCCGACCACCTCCACCTGCGCCGCCCCCGCGCTCAGTTCCGCCACGTCCTCGGCGAAACCCTGGCCGGCCGCCACGTCAATGTGCGCGCGGGTGGGGCCGTACTCCGTGCCCACCACGTCGAAGCCGCGCCCGCGCAGGTCCGCCTCCAACTTGCCCGCCGTAGCGTGCATGGCAGTCACCCGCATGAGCGGGCGCGTGATCCGGCGGGTGACCGGCTCGCCCGACAGCACCTCTCGCACCGCATCCGAATACGCCCGCACCAGCCCACCCGTGCCCAGCAGCGTGCCGCCGAAGTAACGCACCACAACCACTGCAACGTCCATCAACTCATTACCCGTGAGAACGTCAAGCATCGGCCGGCCCGCGGTGCCGGACGGTTCGCCGTCGTCGGAAGAATGAAGGATCGGCTGGGCGCTCGGCACCGACACCACGTAAGCCGAGCAATGGTGGCGGGCGTCGGGGAACTCGGCGCGGGCGTCCGCAAGCAGGGCGCGAGCCTCCTCGGCCGAGGCGGCTGGGCGGGAGAGCGCGATGAACCGGGAGCGCTTGATCTCAATTTCAGCGCGGCCGGGGCGGGTCAGGCGAAGTTCGGTCATGACGCTATTATTGCAGTGTTTCGTAGCACAGTTGCCCCACCCTATGTAGCTTTCGGCGCCCGGGGTGGGTAATATCGAACGTTGTCTGCTCGGAGGCGCGCCTCCGAATGAAGGGGTGGCCACGCGGCCACATGAGTATTGAAAGGAGCGGAAGGACATGGCAGTTCCCAAGCGAAAGATGTCCCGTAGCAACACCCGCTCTCGCCGCTCCCAGTGGAAGGCTGAGCTGACCGAGCTCCAGCCCGTTCGCGTTGGTGGCGTTGAGAAGCGCATCCCCCGTCGTCTGGCGAAGGCCGCGCAGAAGGGTCTTGTGGACTAAGGCTTAACAAAATGGGGCCCTCCGGGGCCCCATTTTTTGTGCCCGCCGGGGGGGGGCGGTCACATTACTCCCAATGTTCTCAATTGTTACACTCGTCCCAGCTCCGACTGGCAGCTGGGTGAGGTCTCACCTTGTAGCCCGCTCTTGCCGGGACGATTTGGGCCGCGAAGTGTCGGTTGTCATGGATGTCAGCCGACTCGGCGGCAGGGGTGGCGGCCGCTGGCGTGGTAGCAGGCGGAGTTTGTTACGGTCCGGTAGGCTGCTGGTGCCGGTGCGACCGGCACCAGCAGCCAGGGAGGCGAGATGTCCACAGCCCACGTCCCATTCAGCCGAGAGGCGACCATGACGCCCGCGACCGCCCGCGCCTACGGGCAATTCGTAGGAGCCGAGCTCACCCACTTGCCGCCCATGGCCTTCCACAACCTGTGCTTTCCCACCACGGTCCGCACCCTACGTGCGCGGTCTGTGCCGGCGCCGCTACTTGGAATGGTCCATGAGTCGCTGGCGTGGGAGGTCCTCCGCCCGTTGCAGGTGGGGGAGCGGGCGCGAGTCTCGTCGCAGGTAACGGGCATGGAGCTGGTGGAGGCGGGTCTCGCGGTGGAGGTGACGTCCATGGTGGCGATCGGCCCGACTGTTCATTATGTCGAGCGTGCGCGCTACCTTTCGCGCAACCCCAAGAAGAGCGCGGCAGAATCCGTGGGCGGCCAGCTCGCCGATTGGGAAGCCCCCGCCGTGCCCGACCTGCGCGCCGAGCACGGCACCCGCGCCGGCGTGCTGCCGGTGGACGGCCCGACGCTGGCCACCTTCACGCTCCCCGCCCCGACGGGCCGGCGCTGGGCCCGCATCTCCGGCGATGCTAACCCCATCCACCTCTCGCGGGTCACAGCCGCCCCTTTTGGCTTCTCGGCCGCGATCGCTCACGGCGCCGCCCTGGAGGCACTCGCTCATGCGGCCCTCGGGCTTGACGACACGGCGCCCGCTTCTGGCGCGAGCCGCTTCCGCGCGCCCACCACCCTCCCCAATAAGATTGAGCTCGTGGCGGTGGGGGAGTCGTGGGCGCTGGTTGAGCAGCGCACCGGCCGCGACCTCGTCCACCTCGCCGCCCGCCCGGCCGCTCCACCCGAGATCCCACCCAGCCGCGTCTTCCTACCACGCCTTGACTCCAAGGTGAGCACCACCGCGCTCGGCCGGCGTGCCTTCGCCGCCGCGGCGGCCGCTGACCCCGAGGCCGTCGCCGCCATCGACTCGGTCAAGAACTGGCGCAAGGGCTACGCGGCGGCGGTCGTCCGGGTAACTGCCCTCGACAACCCCGCCCTCGGCCCCGACGCCGCCCGCCGTGCCCTCGTCTACCTCGGCTGCGCGGTCAGTACCGTGGGCGGAACCGCGCTCGCGGACCTTGAGCCGACCACCGCCCCGACCACCGAACCCGGTCCAGCCGCTGAACCCGGCCAGTCCACCGCGGCCGACAACCCCGCCCTCACCATCCCACTCCGCGGCGCCCGCCTCACGGGCCCGGCCCTCCGCGCCCAGATCGAGTCCTGGCGTTTGGCCGGCGTGCTGACCGACACCGCGGCGGCTCGCATCCTTGCCGTCGCCGATAACCCCGATTGGCTCGACCTGTCCGACCTCACCTTCTCCGTCCTCGGCGCCGGCGCCGAGCTCGCCCCCACACGCTTCCTCCTCAAGCACGGCGCGAACGTGGCCGGGGTCGTGCGCCCGGGCCCGCGCCGCACCAAGCTCGAAGCCGACGCCCGCGCCCTGCCCGGCGCCCTCACGCTGTCGCCGCCCGAGGCGTCCGACATCGTCGCCGACCCGGCCGCGGTCGCAGGCTGGATGCTGGGCGAGCGCCCGGACGTCGTCGTCGAAACACTGTACGCGCCTGGGGCGGACTTCCTGCTGCTGGCGCTCGCGGCGGACGCGGTGGAGCGCATGATCGCCGAACGTAGCCCGGCGCTGATGGCGTGGTATGGCTCGCCGTCGGACGCGTACGTGCTCGGGGGAGAGGTCTTCAACGGGATCATCGACCTGCAGGGGCCGAACTACATCCTGGCCAAGCGCATCGGCCGCTGGCGCGCCACGGACCTTGCCGCGCGCGGGCATCGCGTGTCCTACAACGTGGCCCCAATGGCCGAAACCGCCTCGGTGCTGAGCTCGGCCACGTTGCGCGCCGCCTACCGCGGAATGGCGCGTATGGGACTTTCGTCGCTACCAGCGAACACGACGTCGGCGATCATGGGCGCCCTCCTCGTCTGGGATGCCCGAAACACCCCCGTGACCTCGGAAAACTTCCTCACGGAGGCGGCGGCGCCGTCGGGAATCTGGAGCCAGAAACGCCCACCAAACGAGCTGATGAAGCGTGCGGTGCTACGCGGCGCCGGTGCATTTGTGTCCAAAGCGGTAAAATCGGAAGTGCCTCAAGAGTAAGGAGTGACATGTCCAAGACCATTGCTACTGCCGCAGCGCTCATGCTTGCGCTCGTGGGCTGCTCGCAGTCCGACGACACCCCGTATGCAAACACTTCCGAGTCGAGCGCCGAGGCCACGGCCACCGACAACACCACGACCGACGACGCCGAGGCCACCGACGACACCACGACAGACGACGCGACCAATGCCGACGCCAACACGCCAGTCACCACCGAAGCTGAAGGTGACATGATCCGCCACACGCTGGCCAACGGCCGCATCTCCATTGCGGTCCCTGCGGCCTGGGGCGAGCCGGAGGAATCGACCGAGGAAGCGCCCGTGTCGATCTTCAACGAGGACACCACCGCCTTCGCGGCCGTGACGGAGATCGGCCCAGCGGCCCTCGTGCCGGACGAAGAGGCCTACATCGAGGCGCTTGAGAACAACCTCGGCTTGGAAAAGGGTGAGGTGGAGGACAAGGGTGAGGTCCAGCTCAATGGGGGCTCGGCTCACCGCTACGATATGACGGTGTCCGGTTTGGGCGCCCAGATTTACGCGGTCCAGGTGGACGGCGTTGCGTATGAGATCACGCTCATGGGCACCGACGCCGAGGCGGGGAGCCTGAAGGCGATTCTCGACTCGGTCCTCATCAAGTAATCGAATAATCTGGTAGACAGCCCGCGCCCTTGCGGGCGCTGTCTCACGAAAGGTCCGCCCATGCGCAAGCTTGCCACCACCGCCCTCGTCTTCCTCCTGGCCGGGTGCGGGGCGGGGCAAGCGAGTGAGGCGGCGTCGTCGGCGGGGCCCTCGTCGTCTGTGGATGCAAGCCCGACGACGCCGGGGCCCGCGCCCGAACCCACCGAGACAACGGCCGAGCCCTCGGACCTGAGTACGCAGCGGGAGGGGGAGAACATCATCTACCGCTTCGCGGAGGGAAAGTTCTCGCTCGTGGCGCCGACCAATTGGACGCCGGTGGTGGAAAGCTCGCGGGCGTTCCCCGTGGCGCTGGCCAGTGAGGATGGTAGCGAGCGGGTGGTCGTGGGCGAGATCGGGCCCGCGGACCTGGCGCCTGGCATGGAGGCCTACGCGGGCCTACTGGCAGAGCGGCTCGGGCTGGACGCCGAACAGGTGGTCTACCTAGGGCAGGACTACCTGGGAGTGGCGCTGGTCCCCGCGTTCCAGGTGGTAGGCGAGGGGTACGTTGCCCGCGTGTACCTGGCCACGCTCAACGGCACCCTGTACGAGGTGAGCATTCGCGGCGCCGACGACGCGGCGCTACAGCAGGCGCTGGGTATCGCGGCGTCGGTAGAGATCTCGTAGGCCACTAAAGATTTGCGGGACGTTTTCGGCCTCATCTGCACATATACGCAGATGAGGCCGAAAACGTCCCGGATATTTGTGCTGGCGCGGGGCGAATGGGTGGAGGAGTGGGTGGAAATTGGGCGCAGTCGTTTGCTCGCGTTTTTGGCGGGGAGACTCTATATTGCGCGACAAATGAATGGCCAATGAATGACCAATGAGGGACAACCGAATGGGCAGCGCCTGGATCGTTCACAACGCCGACGCTCACTTTTCGTTGATGTGCCACGGTTTTCTGGTAGTCGGGCTAGCGGGATTTGAACCCACGACCTTCCGCTCCCAAAGCGGACGCGCTACCAACCTGCGCTATAGCCCGTAGCCGAATGGCCTTCGTCAATCTTAAAGGAGCTGGCCGTGTTAGACGAATCAGCCCCGATGAGCATCATCTCACGGGGTGAAGCTTTTGAGAAACTTGGCGGGCTTGCTAAGATCGACGGGTCACTTATGGTGATACGCGAGTGTAGCTTAATGGTAAAGCCTCTGCCTTCCAAGCAGATGACGCGGGTTCGATTCCCGTCACTCGCTCCACTTAGACGTCGGATTTGATAAGTACCCTTTTACGTTAGCGAGTATCGCTTAGGGGGTGTGAAAAATCGCTTGCGCTAGCGGGTTTGGGTTTTGCGTTACCTAGTATCGTGTTTTCCCTGTTCGAGTAGGGTTTCGAGGTTTAACTCGCTAACGGATGGCAGGTGACGTTCGCTGAAGTGCCCCAGGTTTTCCCACCTACTCAAACGGAAGAAAATCTGGGGCACTTCACCTTGGTGGTGACTCCGCCATCGCTCTTGTTGGGCATTGCTATAGGCGGCTGACATGTGGTCGGCGTGGTGGCTAGTCAGTGATCAGACTCGTTATCTTCGCCTGGGACGTGTACGAAGAATTGCGAGGAGATTGCAAGTAGTTCGCGCATAAGTTCGTATTGGCCACCGTGCATGTTCCAGATTTCATCTTCGCCTGCGGCTTCTGGTCGTTCGTAGATCGACGAGGTGGTGTTGACGTCGGCTAGCCATCCGTTGTCGTAGTAGTCCATGAGCGGTTTCATGGTTTCGTTGAACGCTTTGATGGATTGGAGCCCTTCGCATGCTTTCTCATAGGAGGCGCGGGATTTCATCAGATTGTCTTGGGCTACGTTGAGCCGTGCAAGGCTCGCCTGCTGCTCTGGCGTGTAGTTCGATTCTGCTGTGTTGTCGTTCATATATTCAGTGTGACACAAGCTGTAGGTGTCTGGTGCTAAATGTATGGTGCTGTTTCGTGTCGTTCGCTTTAAACGGGGTGTGGTGAAGTGTCCCAGGTTTTCTTCTGTTTGAGTGGATGGGAGAATCTGGATTATGTCGAAGGGATTTGATTAGGAAGCGAAAGAGCAGATTGTTCGTCTGGTGGAGGATCTGGAGTGGCCTAAGAATTAGGCCCACTCGGTTTAAGTGTTGACCGTGTTTTCTTGTTTCCATTGTTCCGCGTATTTCCGTGGGCTGAGGTAGCCGAGTGAGGAATGCGGATGGAAGTTATTGTAACG
>NZ_LNIZ01000011.1 GCF_001469025.1 Trueperella bernardiae
GCAGGACTCCAGGCGGACCATTTCGATGATCTGATGGACCGCCTTTTCCTTGAACTCGACGGAATACTTTCTAGGCATAGTTCAATCCTTCCTTAGCTGAGGTAGGAACTAAACCCAGGACGCTTCAGAGACCTCATTTGCGGGGCCGCTAGTAAAAGCGCGATAGGCTGTCTCGTGGAACGCCCTACCCGTTTCACCATGTTGCTTCACCTGCCCAACGGGCACGACGCGTTGGCCGTTGGGCAGGCCGTCATCACGAAAATGCAGCACCTCCCCAAACTGCTACGTAACTCACTGACCTGGGATCAAGGCAGTGAAATGACTCTCCATAAACCAATAACAGCAGCGCTAGACATGGACTTGTACTTCTGTGACCCGCACTCGCCCTGGCAACGCGGAACCAGCGAAAACACCAACGGCCTGGTCCGTCAATACTTCCCCAAAGGAACCGACCTATCCGTCTATTCCGAGGCCTACCTTGACGCCGTCGCCGAAGAACTCAACGACCGCCCACGTAAAACACTAAACTGGGAAAACCATCCGAGAAAATACTCGAACTCATCACCTAAGTGTTGCAACCGCCCCTAGAATCCGATAAGGCGCGCCACCGGCCCCGATGCCTGGAGCCGGCAATGCAAAAGGCTCCGAGCCGAAGCTCGGAGCCATTCTGTACCCCGTACCGGATTTGAACCGGTGTTACCGCCGTGAGAGGGCGACGTCCTAGGCCGCTAGACGAACGGGGCCTTGACGAAGATCGTCGGGTTTCACTTTACACAAAGGGTACGGAAGAGAAAAACCAGCTCAGCGCGACCTCTGTCACATACGAGCACGCACAGCCCCTCCTCCCTTCCGCCCAAAGGTCCCCACGCCAGCCGCTTCCCCCTGCCCCGCGCATATGCAACCTTAATTTCCCATACGCAACGGCAAAAAGCCTCCTATTGGCGTTGCATATTGCGGCTTAGTGTTACATCTGCGCAAGCGCGGGAGCTCGGGAACACCGGCGCTCGAGAGCGCGGCAACTCGGCAAGTCGGCAACTCGGGCACTCGACAGCAACGAAAAAGGCTCCGAGCCGAAGCTCGGAGCCAATCTGTACCCCGTACCGGATTTGAACCGGTGTTACCGCCGTGAGAGGGCGACGTCCTAGGCCGCTAGACGAACGGGGCCTAACCCTTGCGGGTGAAGCAACAAGTGATCTTGCTGTTTCGCTGGGGTACCAGGACTCGAACCTAGACTAAATGAACCAGAATCACTCGTGCTGCCAATTACACCATACCCCATGGTGTCACTCCCAAGGAGTGCAACGAATAGATATACTACGCAGGCCTGCGCCTTCACGCAAATCTTTGGGCGTGAAGGGAATCACGCCGGTTGTGAGCTACACTGATCTCAGTATTTTTGCCGCGGAAGGAGGCCCTCGTGAGACTCCGCCACCGGCCGCCCACGCTCCCCTGGGACCCCTCGCGCGTCCGGGTCTACCCCGGCCACCTCGGCCGCGCCGCGGCCCGCCGTCTCGTCGACGCCGTGCGCTTCTCCCCCGACTCCACGGACGGTCGGCCTGCCTGGGCCAGCGGCCTGCCGGACATCCCATTCGTCGAGGCGATCCCCACCGCCAACTCTTCGTCGTTTGCCTTCGTCACCATTCCCGCCGCCGACGCCGGCGCCGCCCTCACCGGCCACCTGCCGGTCCCGACCGCATCCTCCTCACTGCCAGAGGTCACTACCTTCATCCGCGCCTTTCATGACGCCGTGCTCGCCTGGCTCACGGCCGCCGACGCCGCGGGAGTGATCACCCCCGCCCTTATTCAGCGCGCAATCAGTGACGCCACTGTCTCCTACGCGTTCGGCGAGTTCCAGAGCATCTGCGTTGACTCCCTCGCCAGCCCCGACCAGCGCTCGGCCATGGACGCGTTCGTTGCCCGCATGCTCGGGCGCGTGGACTGGCAGGCCCTCCCGCTCTCCTACGTCCAGCACCGGCGCAGCGAGGCGCGCCGCACAGTCCGCGCCGGCGAGCCCCTCCTCGAGGACTATCAGTGGTGGATCACCTCCCAGTGCCCGCGCGACGTCTGGCTCGCCTTCGACCCCGTCGACCCCACCGCCTTCGAGCCAGGCGACGTCCCCATCGTCTCGACGTGCGAGGTTTACGGCGACGACGCCGGCGACTTCGCCGTCGACCACCGGCTCACCCTCAGCCGGGACGACCTGCGCGTCGTCGAGATCACCAGCGCCGACGACGCCGCCGCGCTCATCTCGCGCTACCCCATCGCACTCGCGGGCAACCCGCAGCTGTACGACGAGTGGGCGGGCATCGACGCACCCATCACCCATGTCCTCGACTGGGAGGCCATCGCCCAGGACTACGACGGGGTGCGGCTGAGCGTACCCGCCGCGCTCGAGATCACCTACGCGCCACTCCCCATCCGCACCCCGTCCGACGCACAAAGCACGAGCAGCACACGAACGGGCATGATCACGGGCTGGACGCCGGGCTCCACGCTCTACCTGCGCGACCCTGGCCGCTAAACGCTCGCGTCGCCATGTGAATTAATTGGACGATTCCGGGGCGATCTTCGTATATGAAAAGACCGCCCCGGAATCGTCCAGATGTTTTTAAAAGTCGCCAGCCGCCGCCAGCACTGCGGGCCAGCCCCGCGCCCCGCCCCTATAGCGTGGCCCGGAAGCGGCGCAGGCGCATGAGCGTTTCGTCCTTGCCGAGGATCGCCATGGAGTCGACCACAGGCAGGGAGACGTTCGTGCCGGTCACGGCCACGAAGAGCGGCTGGAAGGCCAAGCGCGGCTTGAGCTCCAGTCCGCCCACCACGTACTCGTCCACGGCGGCCTTGATCGTCTCCGCGTCCCAGGACTCGGGTGCGATCTGCTCGAAGGCCGCGAGGGCGGCGTCGAGAGCGTCCGGCGCGGAGTCGCGCAGCTTGGCCACGGCCTTCTCGTTGTACTCGATCTCGTCGGCGCCCTTGAAGAGGAAGCCCATGAGTGCGGGCGCCTCGCCGAGGAGCTGGATGCGGGTCTGGACGAGCGGGGTGGCAGCGTCGAGAAGGCGACGCGCCTCCTCATCCGCGGCCTCGTACGACTCAGCCTCAATCACGCCGTCGCACTTCAAGAACGGCACGAGACGCCCGCGCAGATCCTCCACGTCGAGCATGCGGATGTGCTCGGCGTTGATCGCCACGCACTTCTTGTCATCGAAGCGGGCGGGGTTGGGGTTGACATCGGCCACGTCGAAGGCCTCGGCCATCTCCTCGCGACTGAACAGGTCGCGGTCCGCGGCGATCGACCAGCCGAGCAGGCCCAGGTAGTTGAGCAGGCCCTCGGGGAGCATGCCGCGGTCGCGGTGCAGGAGAAGGTTGGCCTCCGGGTCACGCTTGGAGAGCTTCTTGTTGCCCTCGCCCATGACGTAGGGCAGGTGGCCAAACAGCGGGGTCTGCTTGGCCACGTCGATGGCCTTGAGCGCGTCGTAGAGCACGATCTGACGCGGGGTGGAGGAGAGCAGGTCCTCGCCGCGGAGCACGTGAGTGATTTCCATGAGCGCGTCATCCACCGGGTTGGTCAGGGTGTAGAGCGGCTGGCCGTTGCCACGCATAATCACATAGTCGGGCACCGAGCCGGCCTTGAACGTGATCTCCCCGCGCACCAGGTCCTTGAACGTCACGTCCTCATCCGGCATGCGGATGCGTAGCACCGGCGCACGGCCTTCAGCCCGGAAAGCCGCCTTCTGCTCCTCGGTCAGGTCGCGATCGAAGCCGTCATAGCCCAGCTTCGGGTCGCGCCCCGCCGCCCGGTGGCGTTCCTCGATTTCCTGCGGCGTCGAGAAAGATTCGTAGGCGTAACCCGCCTCGAGCAGCTTGGCCGCCACATCCTTGTAGATGTCCATACGCTCGCTCTGGCGGTAAGGGGCGTGCGGTCCGCCAATGCCCACGCCCTCGTCCCAATCCAGGCCGAGCCAGGTCAGGGAGTCGATGATCTGGTCGAAGGACTCCTGCGAGTCACGCTGGGCGTCCGTGTCCTCGATACGGAACACGAAGGTGCCGCCCGTGTGGCGAGCGTATGCCCAGTTGAACAGGCAGGTGCGCACCATGCCCACGTGGGGCATGCCTGTGGGCGAGGGACAGAAGCGGACGCGAACGTTCGAAATTTCAGTGCTCATAGTGTTACTAGGCTACTCCGTATAGATTGGAAACATGAATTTCGACAACACCACGATCGACCGCCTCCGCGCCGCTGGCTCCCTCAAGTGGACCGCCTTCCCCGACCGCATTGGGATGTTCGTGGCCGAGATGGACTTCGGCGTAGCTCCCGCCGTCCGCGACGTCCTCGCCCGCTTCTCGAGCCTTCCCGGCATCGGCTACCGTTCTGCCGCCGACTCGCGCGCTCTCGCCGAGGCCGCCTCCGCCTGGATTTCCTCGATCTCCGGTTTCTCTCCCTCGCCCGACGCCGTCCACGCCGTTCCCGACGTCGTCTCCTCGGCTCGCTTCATCATCGACGCGTTGTCCTCTCCCGGCTCCCCCGTCATCCTGCCCACGCCTGCGTACATGAGCTTCGTGCAGCTCATCCCGGCGATGGGGCGGCCTCTCATCGAGGTACCTTGCCAGCGGGTGGAGGGCCGGCTTGAGCTGAACCTTGCGGGGATACGCGCCGGGTTTGAGGCCGGGGCGCGCGTGCTCATCCTCGTCAACCCGTCTAATCCGACCGGGCGTGTGTACTCGCGCGCGGAGCTAGAGGCACTGGCCGGCGTCGTTGCCGAGTTCCCGGGCGCGATCGTCCTCTCCGACGACATCCACGCCCCCTTCGTCCTCGACGGCCAGTACGTCCCCTACGCCTCAGTTTCTGACGCCGCCGCTTCCCACACCGTCATGGCCATCGCCGCTTCCAAGGGGTGGAACATCCCGGGGCTGAAGTGCGCGCAGCTGGTGGTGACGAACCCGGAGCTCGCGGAGAGGTTGCAGCCGGCATTGGGGTGGGCGGCGAACATGACGTCCACGATTGGCTCGGCCGCAGCCGTGGCCGCCTACACGGACGGGCGGGAGTGGTTGGCCGACGTCGTCGACTACATCCGCGGCAACCGCGACCTGCTCGCCGACGCAGTCGAGCGCTGGCCCGGCGTCACCATGGAGCACATGGAGGGCACGTACATCGCCTGGCTCGACTTCAGCGAGGCCGTCCGAGAGGGGCGGGTCGGCGAACCGGTTGCCACATGGCTGGGCGAGCACGCCGGCGTGGCCCTCACGCCCGGGAGCTCGTGTGGCGCCGGGTATGAGCACTTCGCCCGCGCGATCATCGCCACTCCACGGCCGATCCTGCGCCGGGCGATCGACCAGATCGAGGCCGCGCTCTCCCCTGTAGAAATGCAACGCTAATCCGCAATAGGCAATGCCAAGAGCCGCTTATCGGTGTTGCAGATAGAGGGCGCCCTCAGGTTCACAACTTGTGCCGGGTACAGCCCATTCCAAGCAGGAACCAGGGCCGCCGGCCCACGTTATCGGCGCCCTGGCGGGCGCCCAAGTCATCCCCGAGCACAAGCAAGGCCCTTGCTCTGACCAGCGCAAATACTCTATTCTTGTCCGTTTTATCCGGTTACAGGATTGCGCAGATCGCCAATCCCCTCCACCGAACACACAACCTCCATGCCCGGGCCCGCCGGGATCGACGGGAACGCAGCGCCCGTCAAAAGGATGTCGCCCGGCAGGAGCGTGAACATCGACGAGGCGAGCGCCACCAGCTCAGGCACGGAACGGGTCAGGTCGGCCGTCGTGCCCCTGCCCTTCACCTCGCCATCCACAGCCAGCGTGATCTCCAGGTTCGAAATATCGAGGTCGGTCACTACCACCGGCCCGATCGGGCACGAGGTATCAAAGCCCTTCGCCCGCGCCCACTGCAAGTCCGACTTCTGCGTAAGCCCGTCCGCGACGTCGTTACCCACCGTGTAGCCGAAAATCACCTCGTTCGCGCGCTCCACCGGCACGTCCTTGCACAGGCGAGAGATGACGACCGCGAGCTCAGCCTCATGAATGATGTTCCCCGACCACTCCGGCGCCACAATCGGCACATTCGGCCCGACGACGGCCGTGTTCGGCTTCAAGAATGTGGTGGGCACGGTCGCCGGGTCCGGGCGATAATCGGGCCGGTTGTAGTTGTCACCAAAGCCGATCACCTTCGAACGCGGGAGCATGGGCGCAACGAGGTTCGCTTCGTTGGCGGAAACGATCTGCCCGGTGGGCTTGACCTCGGCGTAGAGCGGGTCATCCGCAAGCACGTGGTAGTTGCCCGTGGTCTCGTCAACGACAGCGAAGCGGGGGCCTTGATCCAGGGAAAGTCGCGCAATCTTCATGATCTCATCCTACCGCCGCACCCCTCCCCACCACGGGAGCTTTGCCAAAGAGCCCCGATCCAATGTGAGGCACCGCATGCCAGCCCTTTCACCTCACCCCCCAAGCTACGGTAACGTAGCCTTATCGGTCGATCGAAGGGGAACCATGGTCAAAAAGCACAGGAACGGCGTCGTTTCCGAAAAGCGCTACACCAAGCCCGAGCCCTGGATGAACATCCCGTGGCTCCTCACACGCCGCCAGGAATCCCACCCCGACCAGGTCTGCATCGAACGCCAAAGCACGCTTGGCGTATGGACGCCGATGACCATCACCGACTACCTCGCCGACGTCGACGCCGTCGCCCGCGGCCTCGTCGCCGAAGGGCTCAGCGAGGGCGACGCGATCGCCATCTTCGCCGCCACCTCCTACGAGTGGAGCCTCATCGACATGGCCGCTCTCAGCGCCGGGCTCGTCGTGGTGCCGATCTACGAATCCGACTCCGCCGAACAGGTGCGCTGGATCCTCGAAAACTCCGCCATCCGCTTCGCCATCACCGACACGCACGCCCAGCAGCTCCTGGTCGAATCCCAGCGCACGCCCCTCCTCGGCCGCGTGCTCGCCTTCGACCAAGACGCCCTGGTCGAGCTCTACTCCCAAGGCGAGAAAGTCGACCAGGCCGAGATCGACGCGCGGCGCGCCCGCCTCACCCTCGACACCCTCGCCACCGTCATCTACACCTCCGGCACCACCGGCCGCCCCAAAGGCGTGGAGCTCACGCACGGCAACTTCGTTGACCTCACCCTCAACACCCTGCCGCACATGCACACCATTATCGACTCCCCCGACACCCGCGTCCTCCTCTTCCTCCCCCTCGCCCACGTCATGGCCCGCGCCGTGTTCTTCTTCGCAATTGGAGGGTGCGGCGTCGTCGGACACACCCCCTCGATCAAAAACCTTCTGTCCGACATCAAGACCTTCAAGCCCTCCGCCCTCCTCGTGGTGCCGCGCGTGCTGGAGAAGATCTACAACGCTGCCGAGGCCAAGGCCGGCTCCGGCCTCAAGCGCAAGATCTTCCGCTGGGCCGCCAATGTCGCCGTCGCCTACTCCGAACGCGGGCGCGGGCCCCTCCGCTCGCTCAAGCACGCGATCGCGAACAAGCTCGTCTTTTCCAAGATCACGAACATCATCGGCGAGAACTGCCACTACGCCGTCTCCGCCGGCGCCCCGCTCGGCAAGCGCACCGGCCACTTCTTCCGCGGCATCGGGCTGACCGTGGTCGAGGCCTGGGGGCTTACCGAATGCACCGGCCCCGCCACCGTCAACACGATCGGCTCCATCAAGATGGGTACCGTGGGCACGCCCATGCCCGCCACCGAAATCAAGCTCAACGACGACGGCGAAATCCTCGTCCGCGGCCCCCAAGTCTTCCGCGGGTACCAGAACAACCCCGACGCTACCGCCGAGGTCCTTGACGACGACGGCTGGTTCCACACAGGCGACCTCGGCGCCCTCGACCGGCGCGGCTACCTCACGATCACCGGGCGCAAGAAGGAAATCATCGTCACCGCCGGCGGCAAGAACGTCTCCCCCGCTGCGCTCGAAGACCCGTTGCGCTCCCACCCGCTCATCTCCCAGATCGTGGTGGTGGGTGACCAAAAGCCGTTCGTCGGCGCGCTCATCACGTTGGACGCCGAGATGCTGCCCGGGTGGCTCGCCGCCCATGATCTGCCGACGATGGACGTCACGCAGGCCGCCCAGCACCCCGACGTGCTCGCCTCGCTCGAGCGGGCGATCACCAAGACGAACAAGGCGGTCTCCCGCGCCGAGTCCATCCGTAAGTTCGCGGTCATCTACCCCGATTTGACCGTGGACAACGGGATGCTCACCCCCTCGCTCAAGGTCAAGCGTGAAGCCGTGGTGCGGCGCTATGCGCGCGAGCTGCGAGAGCTCTACGGGGAGGCGTAGGCCAGCTGCGGCCGGCCGGGCGCGCGGCCGGGTGCAATGAGACTTTCTTGGACGATTCCGCGGCGATCTTCTTATATGAGGAGATCGCGCCAAAAACGTCCAGGATTTTTCAATGGGTGGTGCGCGAGGCGGGACTTGAACCCGCACGCCCGAGGGCACTGGAACCTAAATCCAGCGCGTCTGCCAATTCCGCCACTCGCGCTCACTGAAAGTGTATCGTCGGCGCCACCCATTCCCAAAAGCGCGCCGCCCAAACACCCAGGCAACATGGGCGAGAACCATGAAGGCCTCCGGGGCAGGATGGGGCACGCTCACCCACACCCTGCCCGGAGGCCCTCAACTAGCCGCCCCGGGGCTCGGCCCTACGCGTCGACGCCCAGCTCCCGGCGCACGCGTGCCACGTGCCCAGTGGCCTTGACGTTGTACAGCGGGAGCACGACCTTGCCGTCCTTGCCCACCACTACCGTGGAGCGGATGACGCCCTCCACTTCCTTGCCGTAGTTCATCTTCTTCCCGTACGCGCCCCACTCCTTCATCACGGCCTTGTCCGGGTCAGAGGCGAGCGGGAAGTTGAGCGACTCCTTGTCCACGAACTTGCGGATCGAGTCCACGGAGTCGGGCGAGATGCCGATCACGGTGTAACCGGCGGACTTGAGCGAGTTCTCCGAGTCGCGGAAGTCGCAGGCCTCGGTGGTGCAGCCGGGGGTCATGGCCCGGGGGTAGAAGTAGACGATCACGCCCTGCTCGGCGCGCTCGATCTCTTGCGACAGGGTGACGGGTCCGTTCACCGTGTCAAGGGTGAAGTCGGGGGCCTGTTGGCCAACCGTGAGGCGTACGTCAGACATATTTCCTTCTTTCCTAAGCGTTCAAAAAGAGCCGCAGGCTGATGAGCAAAATGAAGATGATGAAGCCGAGGATCATCGGCACGATCCCCGCGACCGTGGGAAACAGCAGACCCGCTCCGAGCGCGCCCGTGCCCACCCAGTAGGCCGAGTCTTCGCGCCAGCCCCACAGGCCGGCGCCCACCGCCACCGTGCCGAGCACCGCTGTCACGATGAACCCTGACGTCCAGCCCGCCATGCCCACGCTCACCCAGCCGATCACCAGCATGATCGCGCAGAACACGAGCGCCACGCCCATCAAGGGCCTCTCTATTTTCTCCACGCCCCCACTCTGCCACACGCGCACCCTCCACCGGCGCCCCACACGTTCACCGGTGGCAAATTGTCCGATTATCACCCGAACTGGGCCCCCGATGCTGGCACAATCGAAGTATGAGTGACGTTGCATCTTCTGACATGGGCCCGTGGCTGTCCCCCAAGGACCTCACGTACGTGCGCCGTAAGGTGCCGATCCTCTATGTCGACGCCGTGCCGGTCCGCCTTCACGACGACGGCTCGCTCGCCTCCATGGGCCTCCTCCTCACCGTCACCGATGAGGGCCTGACCCGATCGCTGGTCTCAGGCCGGGTGCTCTACCACGAGAAGATCCGCGAGGCCCTGCGCCGCCACCTGGAGAAGGACCTGGGCGAGATGATCCTGCCCCAGATCCCGGCCTCCCTGGTGCCGTTCACCGTGGCCGAATACTTCCCGACGCCGGGCGAGGGCTGGCACGACCCCCGCCAGCACGCCGTGTCCCTGTGTTACATCATCCCCATACTCGGCGACTGCAACGTCTCCTCCGATTCCCTCGAGGTCAACTGGTTCACCCCCGGCGAGCTCCACACCCCCGAGCTCCAGGGCGAGATCCTGCCCAAGCACCTGCACGTGGTGCGCCAGGCGCTCGCCCTACTCGGGCACTGACGCCCGGCTACAGGATCTTTGCGATGTGCGGGGCGAGCGCAGCGAACGCCCGCGCCCGGTGCGAGATCGCGTTCTTGTCTTCCGGGCTGAGCTCCGCGTTCGTGACCCCGTAGCCCTCGGCTTCAAACACCGGGTCATAACCGAAGCCGCCCGTGCCCGCCCGCTCGTAGCGAAGGGTGCCGCGCATCTGCCCCTCCTCGACCACAACGCTCCCGTCCGGCAACGCCAGCGCCGCCGCGCACACGAACCTTGCCCTACGCTGTTCGGGCTTCACGTCGGCCAGCTGGGCCAGCAGAAGATCGAGGTTCGCCGCGTCATCCCCATGCCGCCCGGACCAGCGGGCGGAGAAGACGCCGGGGGCCCCGCCCATGATGTCCACGCACAGCCCCGAATCGTCAGCAATTGCCGGCACGCCGAGCTCGCGCGCCACCTGGGTGGCTTTGATGATCGCATTCTCAGCAAAGGTGGCCCCGTCCTCCACCGGCTCGGGCAGATCCCCCGGCACGGCCTCAAGCACGAAGCCTCCGGGCAGGAGCGGGGCCAGGATCGCCCGCACCTCGGTGACCTTGTGAGCGTTGCGGGTGGCGAGGATCATGCGAACCCTCCCAAAGCCACAGGGCCCTCCGACTCCAGCGCCAGCTTCTGCAGCTGCGCCAATTCCGCATTGCCCTTCGCCGCCAGGTCAAGCAGCGCATCCAGCTCCGCGCGCGAGAACGGGGCTTCCTCCGCCGTGCCCTGCACCTCCACGAACGTGCCCGAGCCAGTCATGACCACGTTCATGTCCGTCTCAGCCCGCACGTCCTCCTCATAGGGCAGATCGAGGCACGGGACCGAATCGATCACGCCCACCGAGATCGCCGAGATCGAATCGCGCAACACCGGCGTTCCGCGCCGCGGCTTGATCCAGCCCTTGTCAATGCCGAACGCCACCGCGTCCGCCAGCGCCACATAGGCACCCGTGATCGAGGCCGTGCGCGTGCCGCCGTCAGCCTGCAGCACATCACAATCGAGTACGATCGTGTTCTCCCCCAGCGCCGCAAAGTCCACCACCGCGCGCAGCGAGCGGCCAATCAGCCGCGAGATCTCCTGCGTGCGGCCGCCCACCTTACCCTTGACCGACTCACGCTGCGATCGCGTGTCCGTAGCGCGCGGAAGCATGGCGTACTCACCCGTGACCCACCCGAGCCCCGAATCCTTGCGCCAGCGCGGCACGCCCTCAGTCAGCGACGCCACACACAGCACCTTCGTGCGCCCAAACTCCACGAACACCGAGCCTTCGCCCTGCTCAAGGTAGTTGCGCGTAATACGAACCGGGCGCAGCTGATCGGTGGCGCGCCCATCTTTTCTACTCATTTCACTCATGCCTTCAGCCTACCCCCCCCCGCCTCCGACAATTCTTTTCCGCGTCCCGACGCCGCCCACGCACTTTGCATCCAGGCTCACGACACCACCGCCCGGCTCGCGCCCAGCTCACACCCGCTCTGCGGGCCAACGCCCCGGCCAGCACCCCGGCCAACCCGGGCGCCTAGATCTCGTACACTCCCCCGGCCTGCACGGTCTCAACATCGCCGTCGTAAACAGCGCGGGCGTCCTTGACGGTACGCACGGGATTCGTCCACGGTTGCAGGTGGGTGAGCAGCAGCCGTCCCACCCCGGCCTCGCTGGCAACCACGCCGGCGCGCCGGCCGGTCATGTGGATGCCCTCCACGAGGTCGCGTCCCTCTTCGAAGGCCGCCTCGGACAGGAGCAGGTCCACCCCGCGGGCGGCGTCGATAACGGTGGAAACGTAATCCGTGTCGCCCGTGTACGTCATGGTCACGCGCCGGTCGGGATCGGCCTCGGATGGCCCGGTGATCCGCATGGCCACGGCCGGCACCGAGTGCCACCCCGCGAAAAACTTCACCTCCATCGGGCCCACCTTGACCGAGTCGCCCGGCTTGATCTGCTGGAATTCGAATTCACCGGCGTAGGTCTCCTCGAGCGGGTCGTCGGCAATTCCGCGAGTGCGGGCGGCGCCGTCGCCAGGAGAAAACACGGGGATCGGGCCGAGCGCGCCCTCGGGGTACCAGCGCCGGTAGACCTGCATGCCCACGATGTCGGCGCAGTGGTCGGCGTGCAGGTGGGACAGGAACATGCCGTCCAGCCGCGCCGGGTCCGCGTAGCGCAGCAGGTGCCCCATCGCGCCCGGGCCGAAGTCGAGCACGATCGACCACACGCGCTCCTGGCCCGTCTCATCCACCCCGGTGGCCTGGAGCAGGTAGGCCGACGCCGGCGAATCCTTACCCGACATCGAGCCCGAACACCCGATAATGGTCAGTTTCACGATGCTTTTCCCTTCAGCTGGTGGACGCTTGCAACCTCCGGCCCGAGGAACCGGCGGGCAAGGGTTTGGAATTCGTGGGCGTCGCCCGTGGATTGGAAAGTATGAGTGGGGGCCGGGGACTGCGGGTCACGGAGCAAGTCGCGTGCCGTGAGCTCCCGGTACACGTCGCGCGCGGTCTCCTGCGCTGACGACACCAGCGCCACGTCGTTACCCATCACGTAAGAAATCACGCCCGCCAGGATCGGGTAGTGCGTGCAACCGAGTATGAGGGTATCCACCCCCGCGTCCTTGATCGGCGCCAGGTACTCCTCGGCCACCTCGAGCAGCTCCGGCCCAGTGGTGATCCCGTTCTCCACGAACTCCACGAACCGCGGCGCCGCCCGCGACGTGAGCGTAATGCTCGGCACCGCCGCGAACGCGTCCTCATACGCGCGCGACTTAATCGTGGCCCGCGTACCAATAATGCCGATCCGGTTATTGATGGTCACGCGCGCCGCCGCGCGCACCGCCGGGTGGATCACCTCCACCACCGGAATCCCCTTGGAGGCCGTGTAGCGCTCCCGCGCGTCGTGAAGCACAGCCGCGGACGCCGAATTACACGCAATCACCAACATCTTCACGCCCGAATCCACGAGCTCGTCCATGATCCCCAGCGCGAGCCGCCGCACCTGCGCGATCGGGCGCGGGCCGTACGGATTGTTGGCGGTGTCGCCGATGTAGGTAATGGATTCACCAGGCAGCTGGTCCATGATCGCACGGGCCACCGTTAGCCCGCCCACACCAGAATCGAACACGCCAATGGGTGAATCGTTCATATCGTGAATATTACCTTCGCAGGGCTTTATTCCTCACCGCCGTCACCAGTGAATCCTGCCACCAGGTGCTCATGGAATACACGATCGCGAGCACATCGTCCGTGCTGGGTTCGGCGTCGGTATCGCCGCTGTGAAAGGGCCGCACGCGCTCCTCGACAGCCCGGGAGGCGGCGTCATCGTCAATGCCGAGCCTTGCCGCGAGTACGAGCCGCACATCGTTCAGCGCGCTCATCCACGCCGGCGCGTCCTCGTTGGCCACGAGCACGTCCCCGCTCCCGTGCGCCGATTCCAGACCCAGGTAGACGGTCACAAGGTTCTCAATCTTCTGCGACGCCACCGACGTTTCCGTCAGCTCCCGCAGCTTTTTCGCCTCGTCCGGGTCCTCGCTCATGTCAGGCAGGAGATGTTCGACGACGACGTCATACGGGGCCCGCACCCTCGGCTCACCTTCCGCCGCGATCGCGTCCGCGATGTCCACGACGTCGGCCTCCAGTTCCGCGAGCGGATCGTCCGGGTCCACCGTCTGGGACCTACGCTCCGCCTCATGCTCCACGTCCGAGCCGAGCAAATAGACCGCGTCCTTGACGAGGCCGGCAAGGACGCGGCGCTCGTCGTCGTCAATGTGGGCCAAATACCCGCCGCGGGCAATGCGGAAGGCCGTCAGCATTCGGCCTCCTCAATCGTGGCGCGTAAGCCGTACGTGTGCATCGCCTGGGCATCGCGCTCCATCTGCTCGCGCTGGCCCGTAGAGACAATCGCGCGGCCGGCATTGTGCACTTCCATCATCTTCGCATACGCCACCGAGGGGCCCATCGAGAAGTAGCTTTCGAACACCCACTGCACATACGTCGTGAGATTCACCGGGTCATTATGCACAACGGTGCGCCAGCACGACGCCGACTGCTCCAGGCTCGCGCGTGGGCTCGACATCGGTTTTTCGATTCTCTGACTCCCGCTTACCACATTTTCCATAGTAGACCACCGCCCCAGATTCGGTGCGCAAACAAGCAGTGAAACGATGCGGAATCTTTTTGCCAAGAGGGTAACCTTGAAAGCATGACGAATAAGACGAGCACTGCCCTGCTCACTGATATGTACGAACTGACGATGATTGAGTCGGCGATGCAGTCCGGCACCGCGAACCGCCGCTCGGTCTTCGAAGTCTTCGGCCGCCGCCTGCCGGGCCACCGGCGCTACGGTGTGGTCGCCGGCGTCGGGCGCGCACTCGAGGCCGTGAAGAACTTCCGCTTCGGGCCCGAAGAGATTGACTACCTGCGCCAGGCCAACGTCGTGTCCGAAGAGACGCTCGCGTTCCTCACCGACTTCACCTTCTCCGGCGACATCTACGGCTACCGCGAAGGCGAGCTGTACTTCCCCGGCTCGCCCATCATGACCGTAGTGGGCACGTTCGCTGAGACGGTGCTGCTGGAAACCGTGCTGCTGTCCATCCTCAACTACGACTCGGCTGTGGCCACCGCCGCTTCGCGCATGACGATCGCGGCACACGACCGCCCCTGCCTCGACATGGGCGCCCGGCGCACCCACGAATGGTCCGCGGTGGCGGCCGCACGCGCCGCGGTGATCGGCGGGTTCACCGGCACGTCCGACCTGGAGGCAGGCCGCCTGTACGGGATCCGCCCGATCGGCACCGCCGCCCATTCCTTCACCCTCCTGCACGACTCGGAAGAGGAAGCCTTCCGCTCCCAGATCGCCACCATGGGCACTGGCACCACGCTGCTGGTGGACACGTACAACGTGGAGAAGGGCGTGGAGCTGGCCGTGCGCGTGGCACGCGAGGCGGGCGGCGAGCTCGGCGCGGTCCGCATCGACTCGGGCGACCTCGTGGCGCAAGCGTTCAAGGTACGCAAGCAGCTCGACGATCTGGGGGCGACGACGACGAAGATCACTGTCACCTCCGACCTGGACGAGTACGCCATCGCGGCGCTCGGTGCCGCGCCGGTTGATTCGTACGGCGTGGGCACGCGGCTCGTGACCGGCTCCGGCCACCCCACAGCGCAGCTCGTCTACAAGCTCGTGGCCCGCGAGCGCGCGGACGGCACCATGCAGGGCGTGGCCAAGAAGTCCGACTCGAAGACGTCGGTGGGCGGGCTCAAGGTGGCCGGCCGTACCCACGATGAGACGGGCCGCGCGCTCGAAGAAATCGTGGTGGCCGCCGACTCGTGGGAGGAGGGCCTGGCATATCTGGCCGAGCACGAGGCCCGGCCGCTGCAGGTCAAGCTGGTCGAGGGCGGGGTTGTCGACGAGCAGTACGTCGCACGCAACTCCCTAGCCCACGCCGCCGAGCAACACCGCAACTCCCGCGCGGCCCTACCGTACCCGGCCTGGCGCCTCTCCGAAGGCGACCCGGCCCTGCCGACCATCATGGTGGACATCGCAGAGCACCGCGCATAGGAACGCCCGGAATGGGGCGGGGCCGGGTCTGGCGACCCGGCCCCGTCTCCTATTTCCTGCCGACGAACCACTGTTGGATCTTCAAGATCCTGGCCTCCACCTCATCTAGCGAGGCGCGTGCCACCTCCGGTCCCCCGCACGCCCGGCGCAGGTCAGTGTGGATGAGCGCGTGCGGGCGCTGAGTCTTCGCCGCATAGGCCGCCACCAGGCTGGACAGTTGCTTGCGGGCCTCGCGCCGGCGCCGCGAATCTATAACAGTGCTGCGGGCCTCCGTGGCGCCCGCACCCTTCTTCTGTTCCGCCTGGCGCTCACGCAAGAGGGTGGCCACCTGGTCCGGCTCGAGCAGGCCGGGGATGCCGAGGAAGTCCGCCTCCTCATCCGAGCCGACCGCGGCCCACGAGCCGAAGTCGTCCCCGTCGAAAACCACCCGGTCAAACGTGGCGTCCGCCGAGAGGGCTGCGTACCCCACGCCCGCCAGCTCGTCGGAGGCCTTTTCGGCGCGATTGGCCGCCTCGAGCAGATCCTCCGGATCGTCCGATGCGACGTAGAGCGCGTGATCACGCTGCTTTTCCAGCTCGCCCGCCAGACCCAGCAGGTGCGGGACCGACGGCAGGAACACTGACGCAGTCTCCCCGCGCGACCGCGAGCGCACAAAGCGGCCGATCACCTGGGCGAAGAACAGGGGCGTGGAGGTGGAGGTGGCATACACACCCACCGCGAGGCGCGGCACGTCCACGCCCTCCGACACCATGCGCACCGCTACCATCCACCGCTGCGTGCCGGCGGAGAATTCGGCGATGCGGTCGGATGCGCGGTCGTCGTCGGAGAGCACCACCGTGGGTTCCTCGCCAGTGATCTGGGCGAGGATATCGGCGTAGGCACGGGCGGTCTTGTGGTCGGTGGCGATCACCAGGCCACCGGCGTCGGGCATGCCCTGGCGGACCACGGTGAGCCGGTCATCAGCGGCGCCGAACACCGCCTTGATCCAATCACCCGAGGGGTTGAGCGCCGTCTTCCACGCCTGGGCCTCCATGTCCTTCGTCATGGCCTCCCCCAGCTGGGCGCTCATTACCTCCCCGTGCTTCGTCTGCCACTGCATGCTGCCCGTATAGGAGAGGAACATGACCGGGCGCACCACGTTATCGGCAAGCGCCTCGGCGTATCCGTACGTGTAATCGGCGCGGGAGCGCGGCACGCCATCGACGTCGGACTCGTACGTGACGAACGGGATCGCCGCCGAATCTGAACGGAACGGGGTGCCGGTGAGCGAGAGGCGTTGCTTGGCGGGCTCGAAGGCCACGCGGATACCGTCGCCCCAGCTCAACGCGTCACCACCGTGGTGGATCTCATCAAAGATGACGAGCGTAGAGCGGGCCGACGTGCGGTGACGGTGAAAGAGCGGGGCCCGGGCTACCTGCGCGTAGGTGACACAGGCGCCGTTGAAGGAGGCGCCCAGGTTGGCCTGGGAATTAGAAAAGTCCGGGTCGAGCTTCAGGCCCACGCGCCCCGCAGCATCCGCCCACTGATACTTCAGGTGCTCGGTGGGACACACCACCATGACTTCAGTGACGACCCTGCGCGCCATGAGCTCGGTGGCCACCCTCAACGCGAAGGTGGTCTTGCCCGCGCCCGGCGTCGCCACCGCGAGGAAATCCCGAGGGAGCGTGGCCAAGTACTGGTCGAGAGCCGCCGCCTGCCAGGCGCGCAAAGACCCAGCCGTTCCCCACGCAGCACGCTGCGGGTAGACAGGAGGAAGGTTCTGGGCTGCCGATACTGAAACAGAGCGGGGGCGCGGTGAGCGGGCGCTCACTTGCCGTCTCCGCCCGGCGGGTTCGGGCCAAACGGCCACTCTCCCCCGCCACCACCCAGGTTCTTGTAAATCGCCTTGCACGTGGGGCAAATCGGGTAGCGATCCGGGTTACGCACCGGAGTCCACACCTTCCCACACAGCGCCACCACGGGCCCGCCCTCAATCGCCGACTGCGTGTAGCGATCCTTACGCACGTAATGGGCGTAGCGATCCTCATCGCCCGGTTCACGCTCTTCGCGCGTGCGCTCCAGCGTTGCGGTGGTCGACTCCGGCGCCAACGACGGCGCGTCCGGCTGGCCCGGCCCGCCCGGGGCCTGGGGATCAGAATGAGGATCGGTAGACATGCCTCCAGTCTATTGCTCCCCTCCGACAATTTCGTGCCAAGCCCGGGTGGGAGATGCCACGTTGCCCGCGGGCATGAAAAAGCGCCCCTCGCGAGGGGCGCCTTTCCTTAAGTGACTTACTTGGCAACAGCCTTCTTCAGGGTGGAGCCAGCGGAGATCTTCACGCCGTAGCCAGCGGGGATCTCGATCTCCTCGCCCGTGCGCGGGTTGCGGCCCTTGCGGGCAGCGCGCTCGGTGCGCTCGACGGACATGAGGCCCGTGATCTTCACGGCCTCGCCAGCGGCGAGGGCATCAACGAGGACGGTCTGGAGAGCGGAAATGGCCTTGTCGGCGTCGGTCTTGGTGAGGCCGGACTCGTCGGCAATCTTGGCAATAAGCTCCGTGCGGTTGAGGGACATAGATCTACCTCTCAGTTTGTTCCTACAGTTCGGCTCGGATTGAACCGCTAGCGTTCAATTTAGCCGAAATACCGGGGTAAACACCAACTCTGTCTGGGTATTTCCACAAAATCATCATCGTTTTCACTCTCAGATGATCTCAGCATTCACACGCACCACATTATCCACAGAAAATGGCGGCGAGCCGCGAGTTTAGAACGCGAGAATGACGTGGACCAGTAGGATCTTCGCGATCATCGACAGGGCGAACACGGAGGCGTAACCGGCCTCGATTCGCTCGTCGGCCTCCTTCGAGCTGGCGAACGCGAGGATCGCCGGCTGGCCGAGCACCCCTGCCATGACGCCGGCCGTGCGCTGCGCGCTCACTCCCAGGATCCGGCCCATCACCAGGGTTACAAGCAGGACGACGATCGCGATCACGCTTCCCATCGCCAGCGCCTTGAGGCCTGCCACCGAGAACGCCGTCTGTGCGAAGGCCGGGCCCGAGGCGATGCCGACCGCCGCCAGGAAGAGAAGCAGGCCGAGTTGCCGGATCGTTTGGTTCGCTGCGCCCGGCAGCTGCCACACGAGCGGGCCCGTGCGGCGCAGGTAGCCCAGGATCATGCCCACGATAAGTGGGCCGGCCGCCGCCCCCAGGCTGAACGATCCGCCGTTCGACAGGCTGATCTCCACCATGCCCAGCAGCAAGCCGAGCACCATACCCAGGCCGAGCCCGACGGCGTCGACGGTGGAGACCGTCCGCTCGGAGTTGCCGAAGAAGTCCTCGATCGCGTCGTACTCTCGGCGCGGGAAGGCGACCATCACGCGGTCGCCGATCTCGAGGCGCTCGTGGCTACCCGCCAGCAGTTCGGCGTCCCCGCGCAGGATGCGGGTGACGACGGCGCCGAAGCGGCCGGGCAGGTTGAGCTCGGCCACCGTGGAGCCGGCGAGCTCCTTGTGCGAGACGGTGAAGGAGCGGAAGTCGACGCGTGAACGGTCGTCAGCGAGGTGCTCGGGAAGCACGTGGCCGATCGCCTCGATCGCGGCCTTTACCGCGTTTTCCCGGCCCACCACCACGATCTGGTCCTCCGGCTCGAGCTCCTCGCCCGGGCTGATCACGCGGGTCTTGCCGTTGCGCATGAAGTAAGACACGAGGATCTCCTGCTCGAGGTAACCCGGCACGGCCCGCAGCGAGATTCCGCGTTCGATGACGGCCGTGTTCGCCACGATCGACTGCCCCGCGACCGACGGGGTGTCGTTTCCCCCCGGCCATTTGCGTGACACGACCATCGACACGATGACAATCCCGAAAAATACCCCCATCGGGTAGCCCAGCGAGTAGCCGACGCCCGGCTCGGCCGAGCCGAGCGCCGCGTTCGCGGCAGCCAGCGCCGGGGTGCTCGTCAGCGCGCCGGCGAAGAGGCCTACGGATAGCTCCGAGCTCAGCCCGAACAGCGGGGCGAGCCCGATCGTGGCAACCGCGCCCACGATGACCGCGAACACCGTGCCGAGCATGAGCTTGTAGTGGCGGGCGAGGTCGGCGAAAAAGGTCTGGCCCGCGGACAAACCGACCATGTAAACGAAGAGAGCCAAGCCCAGGTTTTGCAGCAGGCCGAGCTGAGCGCCTAGCTCGGGCACAATGTTCCCGATGAAGAGCCCCACGAACAAAGCGGCAGCTGCCCCGAAGCGGAGCTTGCCAAACGGGATAATGCCGAGCACCCCACCTAGTGCCACCACAAGGAAGACCGTCATGAGCGGCGACGCGCTCAACAGATTTGCCACAACAAACCTTTCACATGTCAAATTCTTGGTCGTTACGATTCTAGCCGTTTGGGACCATTCAAGCCGCACCCGGCCGCCGGCTCAGCCCCCGAGGTGACGCACGGCATGCGCTCCAGCGACGGCGATCCCAGCCCACGCCACAGCCCAGAGGATAGAAGCAAAGGTTCCGATAATAAACAGCTCCCCCACGCGAGCACTGTTGTCATTACGAAGCTCGGGGTACCTGCCCAAGCCTTTGACGGCGAGCACGACCGCGATGCCGCCCGGGCACCCCGCGACCAGGCAAACGTACGTTGCGAGCCGCTCGAGTATCCCGATCCAACGTCCGCCGGGAAGGGAGCGCTGAGCAGAGAGCAGCGCGATCCGAGCTGGCTGCACATCACTGGAATCGATCCGACGTATGAAGGCACGGATCAGTCCGTTCCCGGACATGGCCGCAATGGCACACAAGCCATATATCAGGACGCCGAGGTATAGCACCTTCCCCCCAATCCAGAATTAAGTTAATATCTACATATGGCAACTATAAAGGATAAACCTACACGTGTGGCCGTGATCGGCGACCTCGTGAACTCGCGCGCTCACCGCGCCCACACACATGAGGCGCTCATGGCAGGCTTGGCAAGCCTGCCACCCGAGGCCGCCGACCTCGCCCCGACCGTGGGCGACGAAATCCAGGGAGACTTCCCCACACTTGGTTCGGCCATCCACGCCACACACCTCCTTCGCCTCTCCATGCTCGCACACGCCGCCGACATTCGTTTCGGGATCGGCGTGGGCGAGATCGTCGACATCGGCGACGGCATCCAGGATGGCTCCGCCTGGTGGCACGCACGAGAAGGGCTTGAGGCCGTCGAGAACCTCGCGGCCTCCCCCGGCTGGGCCGGCGTTCGGACGGGTTCTCCCGATATCAAGGCGCCGCTTCTCGCGGGCCTGCACCTCATCGACGCTCACCTCAGCAGCCTCAAACCAGGCGTCTGCGATAGCCTGCTCGGTCTGCTGCGCGGCGAGGCGAATCAGGACACCGCCACGCGGCTGGGCATCACCGCGTCAGCGAACACCCAGCGGATCAAGAGCAACAACCTGCGCCCGCTTGCCGCCGCTATACAGGCTCTCTGGGAGGCCTGAGCGCGCCCGGTCCTGCCGGCCGCTGGTGCCGCCCGGGCCGGCTATCGCCACCAGGTGTCCTCCGGCCCCACGGGCGTGGTGCGCTTGTGCCGCGAGCGCACCCATTTGCCCTCGAGGTTGGCGGCCGCACCGTCGGAGATCTGCTTGCCTTCGAGGTAGTCGTCGATCTCCTCGTAGGTCATGCCGAGCTCGTCTTCGTCGGTGCGCAGCGGCCGGCCGTCGAGCAGGTCGGCGGTGGGCACTTTCGCCCACAGCTGTTCCGGTGCGCCGAGGTACTGCAGCAGCGCCCGCACCTGCCGCTTGTTGAGCCCGGCGAGTGGCAGGATGTCCGCGCCGCCGTCGCCGAACTTGGTAAAGAAGCCCACGGTGTTCTCGGCTGCCTGGTCGGTGCCGATGACGAGCAGCCCGAGGTCGCCAGCGATTGCGTACTGGGCCACCATACGCTGGCGGGCCTTGACGTTGCCCTTGTTGAAGTCGGTGATCTCCATGCCCATCGCCTCGCGGTACGCGCGCTCGATGCCCTCGGTGGCCTCCTTGATGTTGATCGTCACCTCGCGATCGGCGGCCACCCACGCCATCGCGGCGGCGGCATCAGTCTCGTCCGCCTGCACGCCATACGGCAGGCGCACAGCGTAAAAGGCCGCCTCGTGCCCCTCGGCCCGCAGCTTCTCGGCCGCGAGCTGCGCCAGCCGCCCGGCGAGCGTGGAATCTACCCCACCCGAAATCCCGAGCACGAAGCCGGCCGTGTGCGTAGCCAACAAGTAGTCGCACAGGAACTGGACGCGCCGCTCCACCTCCCGCACCGGGTCAATCTGGGGCTGCACGCCCGTGGTCTCAACAATGTGCTGTTGCAACGGATGGAACATGCTCCCCAGTCTAACCTCCCGCGCCCCCGCGGGCATGGCGGAGGCCCGGAGCCGCACGTCTCCCGACGCCGACCGGACAGACCCGCCGACAGGGCCAACCTGGCTGTGGCCTACTTTTCCAGACCCATGTCGAATCCCTGCCCCTCCACGTAACGGAAGAAGTTCACCTGCAGCCCTGGCATGCCGATGCGCGCCACCTGGGTGGTGAAGGCATCCACGCGCCGGTTCACGTCGCGCAGGTCGTAGTAGGTGTGCATGTCGGCGTCGTAATCGGACAGCGCCTCCATCCACGAATCGGGCTCGCGGTAGACGTCGGTCATCACGCGCAGTCCCGTGGGGATGCGCGGCTTGAGCTGCGGGTTTTGCGCCGGCTTGCCGAGCATCATGCCGAGCACCGGGAAGGTGTAGCGCGGCAGGGCGAGAACCTCGATGAGGCGGGCGTAGTCGTTGAGGACCGAGCCCAGGTGAGTCACGCCCAGCCCCAGGCTTTCCGCCGCCACGGACATCGACTGGATCATGAGTACCGCGTCCGTGAAACCCTCGCGGAACACCACCGGCGACGCCGCCGGCGCCGGATCCAGCCCCTGCTCCTCGCGGATGCGCACCGAACGCCGCGCGTCCACGATCCCCACGATCAGCTCCGGCGCCCGCGCGATGTAGGGCTGCTTGCCGATCGTGGCCAACTCCTCACGCTTAGCCTGGTCCTTGACCCGGATGAGCGCCGCGTGCTGGAGGCCGCGCGAGGTGGAGGTACGCATCGCGACCTCAAACAGGGCCTCCATCGTCTCCTCGGGGATCGGCTCCCCGGTGAATTCGCGGATGGAGCGGTGGGCGAGCTGGGTCTCGATCGTCAAATTCATAGCACCAAGGATAGGTGGAATGACCAACGGGGATTGTGAGCGGTGCTACGTTAGACCTATGAGTATTCGCATTAGGCCAGCTACCGCGCTCGACGCCACCGCGGTCGCCGACGTCCACCGCACCTCCTGGGAGGACACCTACCGCGGCCTCCTTCCCGACGACGTCATCGCCCGCCACACCATCTCCATGGACGGGGTGTGGATGGCGCGCCTCGCCGACCCCGGGCCCACTACCACCTGGGTCGCTACGCACGACGACGACATCGTTGGCTTCATCCTCGTGGAAGCGATGGGGCCGGGCCATCCGGCACCCCTGCGAGTGGGCGGGCTCTACCTGCGCCCGGAGGTCAAGCGGCGCGGATACGGTACGGCGCTCCTCGAGTATGCGATCGCGGACGTGCCGGCGTACACCGAGGTGGCCGTGTCAAACCGCGGGGCCATGGAGTTTTGGGAGCGCCTCGGATTTAAGCAAACCGGCGCCGAGTTTGACGAGGCCTTCGGCGCCCACATCGCCACCCTCGTTCGGGAAGGATAACCATGATGTCTACGCGCACCGATCTGCGCCTTGTGCCCACCACCGAATCCGACCGCACCTATATCGCTCGGCTCAACTTCCTCACCGACACCTTCGGCGACGAACTCGGCGACCTCCCCGATGACTTCGACCAGTGGCACGACTACTACGTGGGCAACTGGAAGCCGGAGCTCGGCGGACTCATCGCATGGAAGGGCAACGTTCCGGCTGGCGGGTCGTGGCTCATGTGGGGCACCGACGACTACCACGGGTTTGGGCACGTGGCCGAAGGCGTGCCGGAGCTGGCGATCGCGGTTGAGCGCCGGTATGCGGGGTACGGGATCGGGTCTCGGCTCATCGACGGCGTCACCGAAATTGCGCGGGGCGCCGGGGCTCCCGGGATCTCGCTGTCCGTGGACCCCGCGAACGAGCACGCCCACCGCCTCTACCTGCGCTTGGGCTTCGAGCCCACCGGGCTCGAGGTGCACGGCCACCAGGTGCTGCTGCGCAAGTTCTAGCCGGGCTCGGCCAGTCTGGGCGGGCTGGTCCGGCAGGCCGGCACACCGGCATGCCGGCCTGCCGCTCCTCCCGCATGCCGGCTTCGTTTTCGCGTCACGCAAAGTGTTTTCTCGTCACTCAAATCGCCGATTTAGGTGACGGGAAAACACTTTGCGTGTGTCGAAACCGGTTACGTGTGCCGAAACGCAAGGCTTCGGCAAACCGGAGTGGTGGTGGCGAAACAAGTTGAATGCCACGGGATGCAGTTGGGGGCGGGCGCCATCGCCGCCCGCCCCCAACCGATAGGCACTAGTTACGCGTTAGCACGGCGCCGGATGAGCGCACCCACCAGGAGCAACGCGCCCGCCAGGGTTGCCACCCCCGTCACCGCTGCACCCGTGTAGGACAGCGATCCCTTCTCAGGCGCCTTCTGACCAGCCTGCCCGCCAGGCGTACCCGGCTTCTGCCCGTCAGTCGTGCCAACCTGGCCCGGCACCCACGTATGACCACCGTTGGCATCGGGATCGGTGAGGTCGCCATCGTCGATGCCCGGGACGAACGTGTCATCCGGGTTGGGCGTCGGATCAACCGGGTCCGGTTCCGGGTCCGGGTCCTTGACCACTTCGAACGGCACCGCGGCCGCCGACGTGTTGCCGGCCTTGTCGGTAGCGTCCACGACGATTTCGTGCTCGCCAACCTCGAAGTCGGGCCCGACCTCGAAGCTCAACAGGGTCACACCCTCAACGGCGCCAGCCTCACCAGCCTCACCATCGGCATCGGTTTCCTCAATTCCGGCCTCGCGCAGAGCCACCGCACTCGGCTGGCCACCCACCAGGTCCTTACCCTCGTCGAGCAGGATCCCGGCGCCAGGCGCCGGCGTCACCACGGTCTGACGTGCCACAACGGCTTCGCCATCCACGTACACAGTGGCGTCCGACAGGTGATCGTCGGTGACCCGGATATTGACCGTCTGGGTCTCGCTGGCCTTCATCTTCGCCTCGGGCTCAAGATCCACCTCAATCACCGGCGCCACAGCGTCCACCACCACGGGGATGAGCTGCGCGAACGCGTTACCCAGGTGGTCTTCGAGGAGCACGAGGATGGTGTCGCCGTCGGCGGCCGCCACCTTCGTGGCGAAGTCGCGGGCGTTGACCGCTGCGCCCGGGTCGTCGATTGTGAAGAACTGGTCCACGTGGTCGCCGTTGATGGACAGCACGTAGCCGAAGGCGTTATCGGAGACCGTGCCCGCGAACTCGACCTCGCCGGCCTCGCGCAGGTAGAGCGCGCCGTCAGGGTTGACCCCCGGTTTGCTCATCTCGATCTTCGGGGCCGTCAGGTCAAGTAGCACCTTGACCTTGTTGCCCACCAGCACCGTGCCGTCCACATCCGTGATACGTACGTTGAAGCCCGTGATGCCCTCGCGCAACGCAACCGGGGTTTCGAACGTGCCGTCCTCGGCCACCTCTACCGGCTCGCCGTTCACCAGGAACGAGCCCGGCACCCGGTTGAACCTGCCGGCGTACAGGTAGGTGTACTCGCCGTCTTCCCCGGCGCTCAGCGCGTCGTCGTCGGCGGTCACCACGTTGAAGTTCTGGTTGAAGCCGAGGTTCGCCTCGAGGGCGAGCGGGGTGGACGCGTCGGCGGGTGCGAGCACGATCGTGCCCACGCCCAGGTTCCCGGCGGCGTCGCGCGCGTGGACGGACAGGGTGAGCCGCCCGGGGCTGACGGGCACGTCGGCGGTAAAGCGCCCGTCGACCACCTCCACCTCGTCCCCTTCGATGCTCACCGTCACTGCGCCGAGGTTGTCGGCCACGGTGCCCTCGACCTTCACGACTCCGGCCTCCACCTGTGCCGCGATCTCGTCCCGGTTCGCCGGGGAGGTGATCGTCACGACGGGCGGCTCCGTGTCACAGATGAAGGTGAAGGTCTTCGTAGCCACCACCTCGCCGTCGGCGTTCAACCCCTCGACAGTCACCGTGTTCTCGCCCTGTACCAGGCTGGGGCGGATCTCGAAGCGGCCCGACTCCGGGACTTCCACCTCGGCGTCGCCGGCGCGGACCTTGACCACGTCGGAGGCAGCGCGGCCGGTGAGCACCAGCTTGCCGTCCTCCACCAGGAGCTCGCCGGTCTGATCGGACTCGGTGTTCTTGTTGATGTAGTCGAGGTCGGCCAGTGTCGGCTCGGACTCGATGACGAGCTTGTCCCCCAGCGTCACGGTCTTGCGCACCACGTTGATGGCACGGTCGGAGGTGTAGATCTCGAAGTAGCCCACCGAGTCGGCCAGGCCGCCCGGGATCGTCATCGTGTAGACGTCATCCTCGGGCTCGCCGGCGCTGATCACCACGGACGAGGGCCAGGTGAAGCGGCCCTGCACCGCATTAATCCCGGAGAAGTCGTCGGTGACCTTGACGCGAACCACGTAGTCGCCGTCGTCGTTCTTCTCGGTGGACAGGATCTCCAGCTCGGGCGCCACACGGTCGATGCCGAAGGGCATGTCGAGCGTCTGCGGCTCCCACGCATCACCCATGCGGGCCGAGAGGCGGTAGAAGTACTTTCCGTCGGGCAGGTCCTCGAAGGCCACGGTCTGCGGGTTATAGACCTTGCCGTCGAAGCGGATGTCGGAGAAGTCGGTCTGCGCGGCGTTGACCGGCGATTCCAGTTGCTCCTTCAGCGTGGGGCGGACCAGCTCGTCCTGCGAGCCGATCTCACGCACCACCTTCTCGCTCTCATCCAGGATCGACACCTCCACGCGCTTGGCGTTGCGCAGCAACGCCACCTTCGCAAACACGGCGTCGGCCAGCCCGTCGTTGTTGGGCGAAATGAACTGCTCGCCGTCGCCGAACGTGTAGAGGCCCTCATTGATGAAGGTGTAGAGCGAGGTTTGGGTGAAGGTGGTCTCGCCGTCCGACAGGATCGGAGCATCGAAGCCCTCGTAGGCGGGGTTGTCGATGATCGGCTCGGCGTTCCAGTCACCCGCGAAGCCGAGGTAGGGCACCGACAGGTCCGGCTGGTCCTCGTCCTTCGATTCGAAGGTGACCCAGCCCTGCGTCCAGTGGTCCTCGCCCGAGACGCTCAGCGTGTACGTGACCTCGGCACTACCGCCGGCCGGCACGATAACCTCCGTGCCCGACGCCGCAATCGCGTCCGTGTCCGAACAGTAGGTGGTGGTGAACTCCTTGCTCACCTCGTCCTCGTTAACCACGCACGTGGCGCCCGCGGTGAACGCGCGATCGATGTCGCCGTCGTTTTCCAGCGTCACCGTGAACGACGTCGACCCATCGACTTCCTTCAGCGCCACCACCGGCTCGCCGCCCACGGTGGCGTACACCTGCGTGTCAAGTGCATCGTCCACCTGGACCAGGCCGGCGCCCACCTGCCGCGGAGCGTAGGGCACGCCGTCGTGGTCAAGGATGAGCGCGGTGTTCGACAGGGCCACGCGGTTACGCAGCACAACCTCTGCGCGCGAGCGCCCGGTGCCGTCCCCCTCGGCCTTCTGGATCATGAGCGCGGCGACGCCGGCCACGTGCGGGGCGGCCATCGACGTGCCGGACTGGGTCTCGTAACGGTTGTCGTTGACCGTGGAGTACACGTTGCCGCCGATCCCTGCGATCTCCGGCTTGAAGCCGAGCTCGGGGCCAGCGCCCCACGAGGTGAACGTGGAGGGGGTCATCGCCACCGGGTTGGCCTGGATCAGCGCCTCGCTGGTGAGCGACACGGTGGTGGTGCCCTGGGCGATCATCTCGAGCAGCTTAACACCGTCCGTGTGGCCGATGAAGGCACCCGGGATTGTCACGTTCTCCAGGCCGGCCATGCCCGCGAACTCATCCCCGCCCTCCTCGTGGTTGTAGACGATGACGCCGGCAGCGCCCGCCGCCTGGGCGTTGAGGAACTTGTCACTGAACGGGATCTCACCGCGCTGGATGAGCACGTACTTCCCGGCAAAGTCCTTGCCCAGCACGTCGTCAACCTTGCCCAGCCCGCCATCGACGATCTCCATCGGCGTGCCGTCAGTGGAGCCGGCCTGCAGCTGGTGGGCGAAGTCGTACTCGCCGGCGTCGTTCTTCGCCACGCCCCGGCTGTTGATCGTGGTGGCGTTCTCGACCGACGCCACCGACCAGGCTCCCGTGCCCGTGGAGGGCGAGCCGACCGTGCCGTCGTCGAGGAGTCCGAGTGCGTCGTCGTTCACGCCCGTGGGCGAGCCGTTCTGGCCCTCGTTGCCCGCGGCCACGATGACCTCGACGCCGGCCGCGCGAGCCTTCGCGATCACGCGCTGCTCGCCCACCGACTGGCCCTCGTTACCGTTGGGATAGCCGAGCGAGAGATTAATGACGTCAGCACCGCGGCGCACGGATTCCTCGACAGCGGCCATGATGTCGTCGGCCGCGGCACCGGTGCGGTTCGGGTCGTTGGAGAAGACCTTCATCGCGAGCAGCTGGGCGTTCGGGGCCACGCCGTTGATCCGGCCGTTCGTGGCGACGTCGGCATCCTCGCCTCCGTTGGCCGCCACGATGCCGGCCACGTGCATGCCGTGCTGGGAGGCGGTGGTGTCCTTGACCTCGGTGTTGCCGTCGGCGAAGTTGTAACCGTAGGGCACCTTCGCGGTGAACCCGGGCTCGGGGGCGAGCTTGGTGTCCACCCCGTCGTCGAGACGCATGTCCTGATGGGCGATGTCGATGCCGGTGTCGACGATCGCGACCACCAGCCCCTCCCCGTCCACGCCGTGGTTTTCGGCCGCGGTGTCCACCTGGGTCAGCGTGGTGGCGGACTCCATTGACGGGTAGTAAACCCGCATGCGGTCGACGGCGACCACGCCCTTTTCGCGCGCCAGCTCGGCAATCGCGCTTGCCGGGATGTAGGCCGAGAAGCCGTTGACCAGGTAGCTGAACTGGCGGCGCAACGTCATGTTGTACTTGGCCGCGAGCGCCTTCGCCGTCGCGTCAACCTTGCCTGCGCCCGAGTCGAGCGTGACGATGACGGGCACGGTCTTTACCGACTTTTCGGCGGTCGTGGACGGAGCGGGTGGTGCGGGCGGTGGTTCTGGTGCGGCCATTGCGGGCACAGAGCCGAGGCTCAGCGCAAGAACCGCAAGCCCGGCGATCAATTGCTTCTTCATTGATTCACTTTCGTGCAGTGTTGTGCGAACACGTATATTTCGCCATGAATCAGGCCCCGGTGCCACGTGCGCCCACATACTGAACGCCCAGGTGGCAGGCCTGCCGCCACCCCGGCGGGCTGGCTTCGGTTTCGCGTCACCAAAAGTGTTTGTTCGTCACTCAAATCGCCGATTTAGGTGACGAGAAAACACTTTGCGTGTGCCGAGCAGCGTTGTCTGCCAGGTTGCGCCCGATGGGCCATGAGCTGATCGGCGTCGTCGAGGAAGCGACGAAGGCGGCGCGGGCCGCCGGGTGACAGCGCGGCCTAGCCGTAGAGCTTGATGCACTCCTCCACGATGTCCCAGAACTTCTCCACATCCACGTCCACCGCCACGTCGGAGTTCTTTTCCTTCTCCGACATGCCGAAGATGTCGCAGTTCGTGCGACCGTAGGAGGCCTCGCTTCCCAGGTCAATGTCGGTGCGCATGTGCTTAACCGTGATGACCGAAGGGTCGATGAGGTAGGCGATCGTCGTCGGGTCGTGAAGCGGGGCGCCCTCCCAGCCGAAGGTGCGCTTCTGCGACAAGTTGAAAAAGCCCATCATGTCGGTGAACAGCTTGCCAGCCGGGTTGTCATGCTTGGCCATGCGCTCGAGCACGTGCGGCAGCACGAGTACCTTGCGCGTGATGTCCAGGCCCATCATCGTCACCTTCACGCCGCTGTTGAAGACGACGTGGGCAGCCTCGCCGTCGGCCCAAATATTGAACTCGGCGGCCGGGGTGACGTTGCCCAGCTGGTAGCTGCCGCCCATGAGCACGACGCCTTTGATCTTGCCGATGATCTTGGGCTCCAGGCGCATCGCCATCGCAATGTTGGTGAGCGGGCCGGTGGGGACGAGCGTGATGTCGCCGTCAGAGGCGAGGAGAGTTTCGATGATGTACTGGACCGCGTGCTTGTCCTCGATCTCGCGGGTCAGCTCGGCGAAGACGGGGCCGTCCAGGCCCGAGTCGCCGTGGACGCGCTCCTCCACCGGGCGGTTCGGGATCACCATCGGGTGCTCCAACCCGCGGTAAACCTTGACGTCCAGGCCGAGGTACTGCACCACGTTGAGGGCGTTGCGTGTGGTTTTTGCCAGGGTCTGGTTGCCGTGAACCGTGGTGATGCCGAGGAGGTCAATTGCCGGGTGCTTGGCGGCCATGAGGATGGCGGTGGCGTCGTCATGACCGGGGTCGCAGTCGAGGATGATTCTGTGGGGCTGAGGCATGTCAAGTCCTTTCCTGTCAGGTGTTTCATTCTACGCACGATGGGGAAGACAGACACGCGCAATAGCTGGCCACACCGATAATCTGGGCCCGGTGTCGGGAGCTGTGGCCGCGGACCGATGACTCCGGATGGACACCGGTAATCTGGGCGGCCGAGGCCAGTTTTGCCGCGGCACTCCTCGCGCTTAGAATCTGCGGGATGACCTGAGCCGCATCTGCATATATGGGCGGATGCGGCCGAAACCGTTGGAGTGCTCTAGGTTTTTAGGTCCAGGTGACTTGAGTGTTGTCCATTGATGCCCTGCCTGTGGGTGGGGAGAATGGATGAATGGTGAAGAAATTCAGCAAGCATACTCCCGAGCAGATTGTTCGTAAGCTCGATAGGGCGCGGGAATTGAAGGAATCGGGATCAAC
>NZ_LNIZ01000012.1 GCF_001469025.1 Trueperella bernardiae
CGTTACAATAACTTCCATCCGCATTCCTCACTCGGCTACCTCAGCCCACGGAAATACGCGGAACAATGGAAACAAGAAAACACGGTCAACACTTAAACCGAGTGGGCCTAATTCTTAGGCCACTCCAAACCCAAGACTCAAAGGGGATACTTATGGTGCTGTCAGACTCGACGTACTACGGTAGAGATCACAAGTGAGACCCGGAAACTAAAGAATGAATGAGGGCGCCTGGTGACCGCATCAAAGCAATTTCAAGTTCCTCCAGAGATTCACGTGGAAAGCGTTCGCGCTTTTGTGAGCGAGTGGGCAGAGATCACCAATCCTGAAAAGATCGAGCTCGTCTCAGCAGCGGATGACGCCAGGCTGCTCGAAGAGGCCATCGCCGCCGGCGAAATGCTGCGCGCAGGCAAAGGTCGCTACTACTCACGGTCACACCCGAAAGACACCGCCCGCACCGAAGAGCGCACCTTTGTCGCCACGGCTGACGAGGCGGATCGCGGGCGCTACAACAACTGGCGCCACTCAAGCGAGGTCAAACCGCTGCTGACGAGCCGCATGCGCGGCGCTTCGGCGGGTAAAACCATGTACGTGGTGCCGTACCTGATGGCCCCTCCCGGCACCCCGCTTGCGAACTTCGCGCTCGGAGTTGAGCTCACCGACGACCGCAACGTGGTGCTGCAGATGATCCGCATGGCCCGCGTCGGAATTGAGCACTTCGACGGTGTCAGCGACCAGGACTTCTTCGTGCGCGGTGTGCACGTCACCGGTGACCTGACCGCGCTGCAGCAGGGCACCGACGCCGACGAGCGGATGTTTGTGACCGTCGCAGACGAGCGCACCATTTTGCACTTCGGCTCCGCGTACGGCGGCAACGCGCTGCTTGGTAAAATCGCCCACGGTCTGCGCCAGGCGTCCTACGACGGTTACGCCTCAGGGAAGTTCCTCGCGGAGCAGTTCCTGCTGCTTGGGATCCACGACCGTGAAACCGGCGTCACCACGCACGTGTGCGGCGGCTTCCCGAGCGCGTCAGGGAAAACCAACCTCGCGATGACGCTGCCGCCAAACGGACTCGGCGACCGCTACCGCGTTGATTTTTACGGCGACGACATCGCCTGGATGTGGGTTGACGACGAAGGGAAACTCCGTGCCATCAACCCCGAAAACGGTGCCTTCGGTGTCGCAAAAGACACCAACGAGGGTTCCAACCCCACCGCGATGGCGGCAATCGCTGAGGGATCGGGCACGATCTTCACCAACACCGCCTACAACGAAGTCACCGGCGAGGTGTGGTGGGAGGGTCTCACCCCCGAACCCCCGGCCGACCCGGCAGGGTGGCTCGACTGGACCGGCGCGAAAATCACCGACCGCACCGCCGAGCAGCAAAACGAACCGTGGGCGCACCCGAACAGCCGCTTCACGATTCCGCTGGAGCGCATCCCGAACCTCGCCGAAGACGTCTCCAAACCCGAGGGCGTGGTCGTTGACGCGATTATCTTCGGTGGCCGCACCCGCGATCGTGAACCGCTGATCCGCGCAATCGACAACCTTGTTGATGGCGTCTACGACGGGCTGACACTCGGCGCCGAGGCGACTTTCGCAGCGGACGGGCTTGACGGGCAGCTGCGTTACGACCCGATGTCGATGCGTCCGTTCTTCTCGTACTCCGAGGGTCGCTACGCCGAACACTGGCTTAAAGTGCTCGGGCAGCTGAAAGAGACGCCGATGTTTGCCCACGTCAACTGGTTCCAGCGCGAACCCGAAACCGGTCGTTACCTGTGGCCGGGCTTCCGCGAGAACCTGCGCGCGCTGAACTGGCTCACACAGTACCGCGACGGCAAAGTCAAGGGACGCAAAACCCCGATCGGCGTGCTCCCGCTTGTTGAAGAGCTCGACTTTACCGGTCTCGAAATCGACGCGGCGGATCTCGACAAACTGCTGCGGGTTGACGTTGAACGCTGGCTGCAGGAAACCGATCACCGCGCTGAGCACCTGCGCGAGCTGCCCGATATGCCGCGCGAAATCTGGGACGCACACGAGGCGCTTGTCGAGGCGTTGCGGGCCGAGGCGGCAACTGACGCAGGGGGCGCAGACAGCTAGCGCCTGCGCCACCGCGCGGCCGCGGCGACACAAAACCGCCACACAACAAACGAGGGGGAAACCGAAACGTGTTCGGTTTCCCCCTCGCCTTTGGGTTACGCGCCCGCGAAAACTAATCGCGGCTGGTTTTTTCGATCAGCTCAGCGAAGCGGTCAATGTATTTCTGCAGGAACTCAACGGTTGACTCGCGGGTGATCTTATCCCCGTCACCGAAAAGCTCAGGCGACTGCGACAGGAACACCTCGGGCTGGCCAAGCGTTGGCATGTCGAAGTAGGAAAGCGCAAGGCGCAGGTTCTTCTGCGACGAGTACCCGCCCATGCGTCCAACAGAGTGGCTCACAATTCCCGCCGGGAGTCCCTTCCACGCAACGTCGGCGTTGGGTTTCGACCCAATATCCACCGCGTTTTTCAGGCACGCCGGGATGGTGCGGTTGTTCTCCGGGGTCACAAACAGCACCCCGTCAGAGGCCTTAATCGTCTCGCGGAACTCCGTGTACTCCGCCGGCACCGGCTTGTCGGTGACCTCTGGGTCGTCGTAGTCGAAATCGTACAGCGGCAGGTCGCGGATCTCCACGATCTTCGCCTCGTACCCCTCAGGGAACATCGGAATCAGGTTGTGCGCAATCTTACGGGCAAAGGAGCCACGACGCAGGCTCCCAACAATCACACTCACGCGCTTCGTCATACGTTTCACTCTCTTTTCTCTATTTCAACTGTGGATCATGCACCGCGATCCGCGCCCTCATACGCCACAGACTCGCGCGGCGCGAGCTGCCGGTCGCTGCCCCAAGCCGAGCAGAACCGGCACTCGCTCACGAGGTCAAGCCTATGTTAACAATTCCGCGATTGCGAACCTCATGAGTAACCGAAGCTCCGAGCACCAAGCGCGGCCTGGTGCTCCCGGAACTTGCGGGGATCCAAGCCACTGGCTTTCAACTCTTTCGCGCGCTCCGGGTAACCAAACACCGACGGCAGTTCGCCCTGCGCAAGTTTCGCCCGGCTCTCCACCCGGACCTGCGAGTTGGGGTGGACGAAGCCGTGCGGTTCGTACTCGAAAAGCGCCCAGCACCACGCAAACGCCTCGCCCTTCGTGAGCCCGGCCCAGCGCCCCTCGGTGATCAGCGAATCAGCGTCGGGCATCGCGTACGCCTGCTCAACCCGCGCGCTCCCCTCTTCACGGAGGGTCTCAGCGGTGATCCGCTCTCCTTCTTCGCCGGCGCGAACAGCGTCAGCTGCCGCGGCCTCGATCAGTGCGGCGAAGTCGTCAAGTGACAGCGTGGCGCCGTTGTCACCGCCAGCGAATGCAACCGGCGGGTGCTCGCGCAAGATCTTCAGCAGCGACGCTCTCACGCGGTTCCCGAAACGAGTGCCGGGTTTGACCCCAGAGTAACCAAGCCCGATCCGGCTCCACCAGTCTTGGTCGGTCTCAAATGAAAAATGATGTGCAGACACGGAGCTCACGCCCCTTTCTTGGGGCAAGCGCCCCATCGAATCTTGCTCCATGAGATTTCATGAAGCCCGTTCTTCCCCTGGGACACCCGGGAATCGATGGATTCGGGTTGTCGCGTAACCGGCCAGGTACCTACGGTTACGACTCTTGAACGTGGAAGTGATCGTAGCACACAAAACGATCCGCTGTCACGGGTCGCCTTGGTCGCCTTGGTCGCCTTGATGAGGGCTACATCGCGTCGATGAGATCCCGAACGGCCTGCGAGATGCTCGTGCTGTGGGAGTGTGCGTAGTGTTCGAGTTTCGCGCGGCGCGCAGCATCGAGCCGCACAGTCACCGGGCGCACATCGGTTCCGACGCTGACGGGTCGACCGGGGCGTGACGGGCCGAGGTGGTCGCAGGTGTATCCCGCTTCGGATTCGTCCTCTGCCGCCCAGCGCTCAATTTGCTCATCGGTGAACTCAACCCCGTTTACATCGGTGTACGTGCTCATGACGCTACCTCCTTGCTCCAAGGCCTACCTCGATCAGAACTTTCTTTGTGGCAGGCATTGCGTGATAGATGAACCAACCATCCGGTTCGTCTTCCACTGCGACATATTCCAGGAGTCGGCCTGCGCCGTCGGCGCCCACACCATTTATTTATGTAAGACATAATTAATCTAAGGCGTAAACGGGCCTGTGTCTAGCGGTCGAGCCAGTGCCTTGTGGCGAGCACAAGCGCTGCAACACCGCGCTGCAGCGTCGGATCGATGACGGGTGCGTAGTGCGGTGAGTGGTTCGACGGCACATCGGTGTGGACCGTTCCCGCCGCCTCCGCCGCGGCGTACTCCGCGGCGTCGTGACCGCCGAGCATCCAGTACACAAGCGGCACCCCCGCGGCTGTGGCGAGCACTCCGACGTCTTCGCTTCCGGAGAGCGCGCCGGGTGCGAAAAACGCGTCCTCCCCGAAGGCGTCAACAAAGACCGCGTTCAGTTCCTCCGTGATCTCCGGGTCGTTATAGGTGACCGGGAAACGGTCACCGAACTCAATCTTCGGTGGCTTTGGAGCGTTTGACGCCGCGGCCTCGGCCTCGATGACGCGCTGGATTCCCGCAACCAGGCGCTCGCGCACGGTCTCGCTGAAGCTGCGGACGCTCAGCCCGAGCGAGGCGGACTCCGGGATGATGTTGTTTTTGCTCCCGGCCTCGATCCGCCCGACAGTCACAACCGCGGTGTCACGCGGGCTGATCTCCCGCGACACCACGGTTTGTAAACGCATCACCGTGGCCGCCGCCATCACCACCGGGTCGATCGTTGTCTCCGGTTCCGAGCCGTGACCGCCCCTGCCGGAGGCGGAGGTGGAGTCGATCTGGCGGTCGGCCACCCGGTTCGCCAAGACGGTCGAGAACCAGCCCGGGTATGTGCCACCAGAGGATTTTGAGGCGAGCCTGGATTCGGTACGCCCCGCCGATTACAGCGACGTCGGCCAAGCCCACGCCCTAACCAAGGCCTATCCGGACACGCTGCGCTACTCGGAGGCCACCGACTGGCTCGTCTATTACGACGGTGTCTGGTACGAATCCGCACCCGCAGCCCAAGCCGTCGCCCAGGAGCTCACCGAACGCCAACTGGCCGAGGCCCACGAGCTGCTCGAAGACGCCAAAGACCAGCTCGCTGCCACGGGGCCTGCCATGTTGTTGGCGTCGATGTCGAAGGCGAAAGCCCAGGCCATGTTCAACACCGCCCAACAAGAGGCGTTCGCCTCGTTCGAGGACGCGAAAACCTATGCGGCCTACGCGCTCAAACGCCGAGAATCACGCGGGATCACCAACTGCCTGAAAGAAGCCCGCCCCATGCTGCTGACCACCCCTGAGCAGCTCGATGCCGACCCGTATCTGCTCAACACCCCATCAGGCACCTACGATCTGCGCCACGGGACCATGTCGCGCCACGACCATGACCCGGCGGATCTGGTGACCAAGCAGACCAGCCTCGACCCGGGCACCGACGGCGCGCACCTGTGGCAGGAAGCCCTCGAGGTGTTCTTCCAAGGCGATGCCGAGCTCATCGCCTACGTGCAGCGCATCGTCGGCCTTGCTGCGATCGGGCAAGTCTTCGTCGAAGCCCTCGTCATCGCTTACGGAGATGGTCGCAACGGCAAATCGACGTTCTGGAACACCATCGCCAGAGTCTTAGGCACGTATGCAGGCAACATGAGTGCTGATGTGCTCACGATCGGTGGGATGCGCAACGTCAAACCGGAGCTGGCTGAGGCCAAAGGCAAACGCCTCATCATCTCTGCCGAATCCGAAGAGGGCGTGCGCATGTCCACCTCGGTGGTCAAGCAGCTGGCCTCCACCGATCAGATCTACGCGGAGAAGAAGTACAAGGCACCGTTTGCCTTCACCCCGTCGCACACCTTGATTCTCTACACGAACCATCTGCCCAGGGTGGGTGCGATGGATGCGGGCATCTGGCGCAGGCTCATCGTCATTCCCTTCGAGGCGAAGATCGAAGGCACATCCGACATCAAGAACTATGCCGACTACCTCTACACGCAGGCAGGCGGGGCGATCCTGGCCTGGATTATGGAGGGCGCGCGCCTCATCCACGCCGAGGACTACCACCTCAAGGCCCCGGCACGAGTTGTGGAGGCATCAGCGGCGTATCGGGAAGAGAACAACTGGTTCGCTCAGTTCCTTGACGCCAACTGCGACCTTGACCCTGGGCTGTCGGAACGGGCCGGGGATCTGTATCAGGCCTATCGGGCGTGGGCGATGTCGACCTCCGGGTGGGCGCGTCCCATGGTCGATTTCAACGCCACCGTCGAACACCACGGCTTCACACGTAAAAGGACGATGCACGGCATGTTCGTCCACGGTTTGGCCTTGAAGAACGAGTTCGACAACTAATTCAGACGGGCCTTATGACGACCTATGACGACCCATATGTGAGTTTGCTATAGGGCAGAAAATATAGCCCTTAGGAAAAGTCCATATCGCATCGTCATAGGTCGTCATGGGCCTCTCACACGAGAGGACATGAACCATGAACGAGCAAGCAATCGAACAACACTTGAAAAAAGCCGTTGAGGCGATTGGTGGCCTGTGCTGGAAATTCACCAGCCCCGGCACCGCAGGGGTCCCAGACCGCATCTGCATCCATCACGGACGCGTCATCTTCGTGGAACTCAAAGCCCCCGGACGCCTCCCACGCCCCATCCAACGCCGCCGCATCCAGCAGCTCAAAGAGCACGGCGTTGATGCGGTCGTCGTCGACAACATTGACGCGATCCAGGAGGTGGCTGATGCGCTACGAGCCGCATGACTACCAACAACTGGCCACCGCCTTCATCGAAGACCACCCGCAGGCCGCGATCCTGCTCGGGATGGGGCTAGGCAAGACGGTGATCACCTTGACGGCCATCTGGAACCTGCTGCTGGACTCCTTCCACGCCCGCCGCGTCCTCATCGTCGCACCCCTGCGAGTCGCCCGCGACACCTGGCCCGCCGAGGCCACCAAATGGGACCACCTGGCAGGACTCACCATCGCCGTCGCCGTGGGGTCCAAAGCCCAGCGGCTGGACGCGCTTGCCGCCGAGGCGATGGTGACCGTCATCAACCGCGAAAACGTGCCCTGGCTGGTGCGCCACCTCGGCAACACATGGCCGTTCGACACGGTCGTCATCGACGAGCTGAGCTCGTTTAAGAACCACCGGGCGCAGCGGTTCAAAGCACTCGCCTCCGTGCGACCACGCATCACCCGGATCGTGGGACTCACCGGCACTCCCGCAGCCAACGGGCTGATGGACTTGTGGGCGCAGTTCCGACTCCTAGATGAAGGCCAGCGCCTCGGCAGGTTCATCACCCACTACCGCAACCGCTGGTTCGTACCCGATCGGCGAAACGGCCAGCAGATCTTCACCTACAAGCCCGCACCCGGTGCCGAGGACGAGATCTACGAGGCGATCAGCGACATCACCTTGTCGATGCGCACCACCGACTACCTGCGCCTGCCCGAGCTGACGGTCACCACGACGCTCGTCGACCTCGACGTCAAGGAGCGCAAAGCCTACGAGCGGTTGCGAGATGAGATGGTGCTCGACCTCGACGGGCAGGTCATCGATGCCGCGAACGCCGCAGCACTGTCAGGCAAGCTGTTACAGCTGGCCTCCGGTGCGATCTACGACGAGGACGGCAACACCGTGGTGGTGCACGACCGCAAGCTCGACGCGCTCGAAGACCTCGTGGAGGCGGCCAACGGCCAGCCGCTGCTCGTGGCGTACTGGTTCAAACACGACCGTGAGCGCATCACCGAACGCCTCCCGCAGGCCCGCGAGCTGAAAACCAGTACCGACATCAAAGCGTGGAACGCCCGCGAGATACCGCTGGCGCTCATCCACCCGGCCTCAGCCGGACACGGGCTCAACCTCCAGCAAGGCGGCAACCTCCTGGTCTGGTTCTCCCTGACCTGGTCCTTGGAGCTCTACCAACAGACCAACGCAAGGCTCTACCGCCAGGGACAAGACCAGCCGGTGACGATCACCCACCTGGCCGCAGACCACACCCTCGATGAGGCGGTACTGGCCGCGCTGGACAACAAAGACATGACACAGGCTGCGTTGATCAATGCGGTCGCCGACACTCTGGGAAAGCAGGCACACTCATGAACGACCACCCCATCTGGGACTACTTCGACTACCGCAAAGCCGCCATCGGCGTCCTCCAGGACTACGCAACCCAAGCTGTCATTCTCCAGCAAGGCGACGGGTACGCCAACGAGCTCAAAGCCTCACTGACCTCAATCGGCTCACCCCGATTCGACGGCCTGCCACGGGGCAACAACCGGCACGCCGGTGAAGCGAGAGTCTGCTCGATCCTCGACAACCTCGACGCGCTCAAAGCCCGCAACCAAAAAGCGCAGGCCTACATGGATTGGTTCAACCCGGCCTGGGAAAGCCTCAGCGACGATGACCGGCTGGTCCTCGAGGTCTTCTTCCTCGACGACCTCTCCGCCGAGGACGCCGCCGTCAAAGTCGCCGAACACTTCTACGTCGAACGCAAGACTGCCTTCGCCAAGAAGCAGCGCGCCCTTGCCCGCTTCGCGCGTCTCTTGTTCGGCAGAGACTGAAGCATTGGCGCGCATGAGTGTCGCAAAGAGGGGATGACTTTCAGGGTGTGCCTGTCGCATGCTGTAAGTGGTTGAAAAGTAGGTCCCGACCCCCAGACGAATCATCACGGTTCGTCTGGGGGTCGTTGCCATGAACGACAAGGGTGGTGAGACGGATGCCTTTCAAACCCAAGCGCCCGTGCTCCCAGCCCGGCTGCCCCGAGCTGACCGAGACGCGGTTCTGCCCCGAGCACGCCCGCGCCGAGGACACCCGCTACCGGACCTACCAGCGCGACCCGAAGATCAACCGACGCTACGACCACCGGTGGCGAAAGATCCGCGCGGCCTACGTCGAAGCCCACCCGTTGTGCGAGGACTGCCTGGCCCGTGGCCGGTACACGCCCGTGGCTGAGGTCCACCACGTGATCCCGCTCGACCACGGCGGCACCCACGACGAGTCGAACCTGCGCAGTCTGTGCAAGCCGTGCCACTCGCGCCAGTCCGCGCTCGATGGCGACCGGTGGCGGCAAGCCCCTCGGGTCTACAGCTACTAAAAAGGGCTGTGTGCCCGCCTGTCGCGGCCTCCCTGCCGACCCTCACCTGTGCCAACCTCGACCCCGTTCGCCCGGCACGAGGCGACGTGGCGCGCTTGCCGAGGGGGTGGGGGCGAGCGGATCTCCACAGCTGGGCTGCTCCTCAGCGGGCGGGGCCAACCGTACACAAAAAGACCGAATCAAACAGGGTATTAACCCCCAAGCCCTCCATCACCGGGCTAACCGCCTGGAAGGAGGCGAGATTTCATGGCGAAAGACGGAACACTGCGCGGCGGACGCAGAGCAGGCTCAGGTGCGAAGCCCACACCTGCGTTTGAGAAGATCACCGAAGGCAAAGACGCACGCGTCCTCCACATCACGTCGCTCGACCCACCAGATCTGGAAGCGGGCGGGGATCTTGAAGGTAGCGTAATGCCAGAACCTTCGGCTTATTTGGCGGCTGTGCAGCGTGATGGTAACCCTTTGGGTGCTGACGTAATCTACCGCGATACCTGGAACTGGCTCAAGGAGCGCGGCTGCGAAAAACTCGTAGCTCCACGGTTGATTGAGGCTTATGCGCAGAATTTTGCTCGGTTCATTCAATGCGAAGAAGCAATCTCCGATTTTGGCCTGTTGGGTAAGCATCCGACCACGGGGGCGGCTATCGCGTCCCCATTCTTGGCCATGTCTCAGTCGTTTAGCAAGCAGGCGAATACGCTCTGGTACGAGATTTTCGATGTGGTCAAAGCCAACTCGCTGGTGGACTACTCGGGGCCGACTCCTGCGGATAACGTGATGGAACGGCTACTTCAGGCACGCTCATAGTTATTGGCGTAGTGCGGGTGCGGTGTGGGCGTAGATGACGACCACTGCAATCAAGGCGATACAGACGGCGAAGGGTGCCAGCGGGTTCCACCCGTAAAGGGCGGTCGAAGCCAGCGGGGCAATCGCGTACGCCAACCCATTATTAGCGTTAATGATGCCAGCCACTGCGCCTTGCTCATCTGCACTCATCTTCAAGGTTGGGCCAGTGTTGTACCCGGGCATCGCCAGTCCCATACCTACCCCCAGCACGATACACCCGACAACCAGTAAAGCGTGCGAGGAGGTAGGCCAAATGAGCACAGTTGCAACTAGTGTAATGGTCAGACCAGTACGTAAAAGCTTCGCTGCTCCCCACCCTGTCTTTGGAGCAATCACCGCTTGGGCAATGATCATGGTCACGCCCATGATGGTCAGGTAAATCGCGGAAATACCTGCGGTCGCAGTTGCCGACAGGGCGAAGCGGTCTTGGACAGTGAATCCAAAAATCGTAGCAACAGAAGAAAACACAAGAAACATTACCAGACCAGTTGCTAGCCAGGGAGCTACACGCGGATCAGTGAAGCGAATCCGTTGAGGCTTTGCAAAAAGTTGCCCTTGGCTTTGAGGTGCGAAACTCACCAAGAGAACAACCAGACCAATCACCATCACAACGGGCATGACCACCAAGGGCAAGAGCAGGCCACCAGCAGCGGCTAACACACCTCCAGTAACACCTCCAACAATGGAGGCCATCCCTTGAGCCGCTCCAATCATGCCCAGTGCTTTTACCCGCCCGTTCTCGCTGGCAGCATGCGTGACCAGGTGGGCTTGCGCGGTCGGGGCGATCGCTGAAATCCCTCCGCCATAGAGCAAACCACGAGTGATCACAACACCAAAAACTAGTCCGACACCGCCAACTACCTGGTTCATCCCCAGGTAGGAGACAATACCGAAGGCGCTCAAAGCGATGATCGCGATCACAAGCCCGGCAGCGAGTACACGTTTAGCGCCGAAACGTTGGGAAGCTCGCCCCCAATAAGCACTCAAGCTCGCTAGTACAATCGCTGCCAAAGAGATAGTGGCGCCAATATGCCATTCCCGCAATCCGATCTGTCGTGACAGTGGCGCGATGATCGGATTGAGAATCATTTGCCCCATAAAGGCGAGAAAAACGATTCCCACTACCAGGTTCGCTTGCGCTCCTGGATCAATAGAACTCTGTGTCGGCTTATTACTACGAGGGTCAGGCATCACTACACTCCATTACTAGAACACTGTTTCACTTAGGGATATTGTAGAATGGTGTTCTAGTAAGGGTCAAGGAATAAGTTAAGGGTCACCTTATGAACACTGTGCTAACGGGGCGAAGGGCTGGGCTATCACGCGAGCTGATTGTCAAACAAGCTGTACAGTTAAGCGCGATCAGTGGCGTTGAGGGATGGTCAGTACGGGACATTGCCCGTGAACTGGGCGTGGTTCCCTCAGTGATTTATCATTATTTTCCAAACAAGGAAGCCATTTGTGATGCTGTTGTAGACCGGGTATGTGTCGGGATTGAAGTTCCCGACCCGGACCTTGAATGGAAAGCCTGGTTTCGAGCTATGGCTCACAATCTACGCCCCGCATTGTTAGCATATCCAGGGATTACCGACAGGTTCGCGCGGGGCAAGTTCACTGAACAGTTTTTGCCGATGATCGATGGAGCCTGGGCCAAACTACAAGAAGCTGGGTTTGGTGACAATTCGCCTGTGGCCTACACAATTATCGCGAACTCGATCATCCACACGATCGGAGCGAGAAACCTGCGCGCATCCAATCAAATCCAACCTCGCCACAACCTGCACGAAATGCTTGTCAGGCTTGAGCCTATGATGGCTCAATCTGTTGGACTGACCAGTATTGTCAACTCTTACCTGGAGCCTCTCTCACACCTTGATGAAGAAGAAGCGATGTCCGAGGAATACTACGACCTCGTCATCGATGTGATCCTAGACGGCATCGAACATACCCTGCTGCCTTAACTCTGACCCACTTCTCAATCATCGTCTTAGTGAGCGCCCGCACAGCTGGCGCTCACTTTTTTATTCCCACCCCATATCAATTTATGAAAGCGAGTTGTATATGTCGTTGAAAACCGCTGAAAGCGTGCGCGCCGGGCACCCGGACAAGCTGTGCGACTACATCGCCGACTGCATTTTGGATCGTGCCCTCTACGAAGACCCTGCCGCCAGAGTGGCTGTCGAAGTGATGGCAATCAAAGCACGCATCTATGTCGCTGGCGAGATCACCTGCAAGGCAAAGCTTGAGATTCCGATGCTGGTACGCGCAGCGCTTGAGCATGTGGGTTATGATCCGCGCCGGTTCCGCATCCGCGCCAAAATTCACTGCCAATCGAGCGATATTGCTGGCGGGGTCGATAAATCTTTAGAAGCACGCCACGGTGATACGAGTTCTCACGTAATGGTTGGTGCTGGCGATCAAGGCACCGTCTACGGCTACGCCACAGCCGAGAGCGAAGAACGACTCCCGTTGCCACTGGTTTATGCTCACCGGATCTGCAAGCGTCTCGATCAAGCATTCACAGACGGCAAGATTCCAGAGCTCGGCCCGGACGGGAAAGCCCAGGTCACTGTTGAGTATGACGGCGAAACCCCTAAACGTATCGCCACGATTGTGGTCTCGGTCCAGCACAAGCCAGGCATTAACGTGGAGGATTTCAACCAGCGTCTGATTTCGCTGGTTATCTCGGCGGCGTGTCGCGAGATCGAAATCGACGAACACACCGAAATCCTGATCAACCCTTCAGGGCGTTTCGTCGAGGGTGGCCCTGCCGCAGACACTGGGCTGACTGGCCGAAAGCTCATGGTCGATACCTACGGCGGGCTTGCACCCCATGGTGGTGGCGCGTTCTCGGGTAAGGACCCCTCCAAGGTCGACCGGACGGGTGCGTACATGGCGCGCCTGATCGCGAAAACCGTGGTGGATGCGCGCCTGGCCGAAGAATGCCACGTCGCTATCTCCTATGCGATCGGTAAGGCCGACCCGGTCGCGTTCCACATCGACACCTTCGGCACAGGTCAGCACTCGGACTGGCTGCTCACCGACGCCGCCCAGGCGATCTTCCCGCTGCGACCGGCCGCGATGATCGTACGCCTCGGCCTTAGAGCCCCCATCTACGCGAAGCTTTCCACCTACGGGCACATGGGCCATGGCCTGAGCGAGTGGGAATGGACACTGCCATATGCCGACAAGCTCAAGACGGAGGTGACCCGCCGTGCTCATCAAGCAGCTACCCATCAGTGAGCTCAAGCCCGCCGACTACAACCCGCGTAAGGACCTGAAGCCCGGGGACGCGGACTACGAGAAACTCAAGCGGTCGCTGACCGAGTTCGGGTATGTCGAGCCGGTGATCTACAACCACACCACCGGCCACGTCGTCGGCGGCCACCAGCGCCTGAAAGTGCTCGCCGACCTGGGCCACACTGGTGTTGACTGCGTGGTCGTCGAGCTGGACGAGACCCGCGAGAAGGCCCTGAACGTCGCATTGAACAAGATCAGCGGCGACTGGGACGAGTCCAAGCTGGCCCTGCTCATCGCCGACCTGGACGCGGCTGACTTTGATGCCGAGCTCACCGGCTTCGACGATGACGAAATCCAAGCGATGATTGGTTCCCTCGACGATGACGAGGTCACCGATGACGGCTTCGATCTCACCGCCGCGCTCGAGGCCGCATCGTTCGTCCAGCGCGGCGACATTTGGACTATCGGCAGGCACCGGCTGGTCTGCGGGGATGCCACCAACGCAGACGATGTCGCGGTGCTCATGGATGGCAAGAGCGCGAACCTGGTGCTCACCGACCCACCCTACAACGTGGCCTTCGAGTCCTCCGACGGGCTCACGATCAAGAACGATGCGATGAAGGCCGACTCGTTCTACGAGTTCCCGCTCACCGCGTTCACCAACATGGCGGGCGTTCTCGACAAGGGTGGGTCGGCGTATGTGTTCCACGCCGACGCCGAAGGGCTGAACTTCCGCAAAGCGTTCATCGACGCCGGGTTCAAACTCTCCGGCTGCTGCATCTGGGTCAAAGACTCCCTCGTGCTGGGACGCTCGCCGTACCAGTGGCAGCACGAACCAGTGCTCTACGGGTGGAAGCAGGGAGCCAAGCACAAGTGGTTCGCTGACCGGAAACAGACTACGATCTGGAACTTCGCCAAGCCGCGTAAGAACTCCGACCACCCGACCTCCAAGCCGCTGGACCTGCTGGCCTATCCGATCCGCAACTCCACCCAGGCCAACGCGATCATCCTCGACACGTTCGCTGGCAGCGGTTCGACCCTGATGGCCGCCGAGCAGACCGACCGCATCGCCTACCTCATGGAGTTGGACGAGAAGTACGCCTCGGTGATCCTGCGCCGCTACGCCGAGGCGACCGGGGACGCGGCCGGGATCACCTGCCAGCGAGGCAACACCCAGTACACGTATCTGGATCTGGTCAAACAGGTCGACCGCGACCGCGAATAAAACCCCGGAAATGCAGGCAAAACAGGGGCGTGAAAATGAGCCGTTGATGAGGGCAAAAACGACTGGATAAGCGGAAAAACGTATGGCTGTATGTACATGACCGAAAGCACCCCCAGCCCCGGGGGGAACCGAGCGAAAAGGACTGGTCATGAGTGAATTACACATCGAAATCAGCGAGCTCATCGCAGCCGGAGTCAACGTCTACGACCCCGAGGAAACCCTGCGGGTTGCCAGAGCTCGCGGCTACCAGCTGGTGGTGCGCGTGATCGAATACGACCCGACGCGTTTCCTCAGCATGGTGGCCGCCTGGTTCGAGAAGGAGGTCGTGGCATGAGCATCCTCGCCTTCACCCCGCACAAAACGGGCAGGAAAAAGCTCGCCCAGCTTCTCGCCGATCACCTTGGCACCGAGGCCACCTACCTGGGCACGCCCTCGTTTGCCTACCAGATCGCAGACGCCACGCTGGATCGGGACTGGACCCTCTACCTGCCAGATGGTATCGAGGCGCAGGCCGTGCTCGAGTCCGCACACAAGGCGGGCTTTGAAACCGCCGACCCGGGCGAGGTGGCGTTGACGGTCACGATGCCCACCACCGGGTGGAGTGAGCGCACTCGCGCCAACCTCGAAGCGCTCCTAGCGGCCAAAGGGCCACTGATCGCCAAGGCCCTGGGCATCCCGGCCACACCCGTGCAGTTCAACGATGACGAGACCGTCTCGTTCCCGTGGTGTGAGTCGATTACGCCGGAGACGGCACGCGAGGCGGTGATCCCGCTTGTGGCAAAGCTCTGCCAGCGCGCCCAGGAGGCAACCCGGATCCGATCCACGCCGCCTGCACCGGGCAATGACAAGTACACGATGCGCTGCTTCCTGCTCTCCCTGGGCTTCATCGGCCCCGAACACAAGCAGGCACGCCGCATCTTGCTGGCAGGCCTGGAAGGCGACGCCGCCTGGCGCACCCCGGCAAGCAGGAAGGAGAACTGACGCATCAATCGCAACGCCTGACCTGCTGGCACCCGGAAACCCTGCCACGAGCGGGGTTTCCCCTCGTCACAAGCCTTGTTTCTCCATGGTTTTCTTAAGTGCTGTAGATCCCAAAAAATAGTGCCTGATCTGGGCAAATACGACTGGATAAGCGCCCGCACCTATGGCTGTATGTACATGACAAAAGAACAGCCCCTCAGGAAAGGACAACAGCCATGAACACCACCGAGAAGCTCACCGCCGAAGCCCTGCAGATGCGCGTCGACTCCTACGGGGCGATCCTCGCACACGGCGACTACACGCTGGCCACCTTCGCGACCTGGACCAAGAAAGACGGCTACGGCAACAGCGCCCAGGTCTACCGCCTCACCGAAGCCCCGATCGACGGCTTCGGCCCGAACGCACGCGGCCGCAGCGAATGCGCCCTGGAGCTCATCGCCGAGGCCGACCACCTTTTCGCAGACGCCGGGCACGCCATCGCCTGGGCCCTGACCCAGATCTAACCCACATCCCACCAAGGCCAAGGAGGACCCGCGATGGACGCCACCCGGAACCTGATCACCAACCACCTGGAGATCCCCGCCGACGCCGCCCCGCACGGTGAGATCCAGGCTGCCGCCGAGATCCCCTTCATCGTCCTCGACGAGCTCGCCGAGGAGGTCGGGGCTGAGAAGATCCCGGTCCGCACGCTCAGCCGCATCGGCTGACACTACACCAAAGCCGATCCCTCACGTACCCGGCAGAGCTACCGTATCCTTGCTGCCTTCCGGCCCTGGGGAGGTTCGGGTGATACCGTCACGCGAGGGATCACGCCCAGTTTACTAAACCGCGCGGCGATTACAAAAGGTGGAGGCTTGCCGGCTGTTCGGTGAGGAGAAAGTGAGTGCCTGCCTGCAGGTTATCAACGGTTGAGGTGCAGCGGTTCCTGCAATGGCTTGAAGCTGAATTGTTTAGTGCCCGCATCGTTTACTTCGGTGGCGCTGACGCCGTAGACTTCGCGGATAAGTTGCGGCGTTAGGATTTCCGTCGGGTTTCCCTTGGTATGCAGGTGTCCGTTTTTGAGGATGATGGCGTTGTCGCAGTAGCGTGCAACGAGGTTGAGGTCGTGCAGGATAATAACGGCGGTGTCGCTGACTTTCCTGATGACACTGAGAATTTGGTGTTGGTATTTGACGTCCAGATGATTAGTGGGCTCATCAAGAAGGATGCATTTGCATTGTTGAGCGAGTGAGCGGGCGATGAGGACGCGCTGGCGTTCTCCTCCAGAAAGAGTGTGAACGTATCGGTCTTGGGCATAGCTCATTCCGACAGCTTCGAGGGCTTCGCGCGCAATTTTATGGTCGGTGGCGTTGTAGCCTTGGATGTCTTTGCGGTGGGGTGCTCGTCCAAGTAGCACGATGTCAATGACGCGGGTTTGGTCCATGTCTTGTTCGAATTGCGAAACGACCGCGATGCGTCTGGCAACTTGGCCTGGACTGAGTGTGCTCAGTGGATCACCGTTGATGGTGATTCTCCCCTCGGATAGTTTTTGCGCAGCGAATAGGGATCTCATGAGGGTGGTTTTTCCAGAGCCATTAGGCCCGGCGATTCCGAGGATTTGTCCTCGAGGTACCTCAAAAGAGACGTTGGTGAGGACTTGGTTGTCCCCAAACCGGACGCTAGCGTTTTCTATCTTGAGGGGAGAATCGCTCATCGGTTTATTTCCCTAGTTCCTTCAACTGCTTGGCTAGCTCAAGGGTGCCGTGTATTGCCGTGGGCGAGGCGTAGGCAGCAGCTGATTCGGCGTAGATGATGTTGCCGTTCTTCACGGCTTTCATGTCGTTGTAGCCGGGAATTTTCGCGAGGCGTTCTAGGGAGCTTTCTTTTGTAGCCCCGCCCATGCCGGTGAGCACGATGATGACGTCGGGGTCTGATTTGACGAAAGCTTCAGGAGCAATGGGGCCTTGGTGTGGGTGGTAGTTCGGGTCAATTGCGGTTTCTAGGTTGAGGGTTTTGTTGATTTCTCCCACCACGCCCTGGTTGCCGTAGCTGAACAGCTCAGGATCTTCCCCGTAGTAGTAGGCGTAGGAAACTTTGCGTCCTTTACCGATTTTTTCGCTTCTGACTTGCTCAAGTTGGGCTTTGAGATCAGCAACCGTGGCGTCGGCTTTGTCTGACGTGCCCATGAGCTTGCCGAGCTGGGTCACTTCTGCCAAGATCGCGTCGAAGGACTCGTTTTCTGGTTGATCCGGGTAGAAGTAGGAGCATTCTGGTGCGTCAACGATGGCAGGGATGCCTTTCGCTGCGACTGCCTCAGGGCTTGAGTTTTCAGAGCTGAACCCGCCACCGTAGGCCAGGTCGGGCTCTAGTTTCAGCAGCGCTTCCATTGAGATGGACTCGTTGGAAAGCACGTCGATACTGTCTGCTTTTGAGCCAATCCACGCTGGTGGTTCTTCGCCCCATTCGTTGGCGCGGCCGATGATGGAGTCCTGCGCGCCAGCGGCGAACAGGTAGGCCAAGCCGGTTACACCCATCGAAACGGTTTTCTTCGGGTGAGTGTTGAAGGTTGTTTCTACTCCGCAGTTGTTGATGGTAATAGCGTCGTTTTCAGCGTTGGTGTTGGGATTATCAGTTTCTGAGCAGGCGGTTAGCGCGCCAGCGGCGAGCATAACGCCGAGAGTGCCGGCGATGATTTGTTTCTTCATCATCACGGGTTTTCCTTTCTGTTTTCTATTTGGAATATTGGGGTTACCCTGTGTTTGTTGACACTTGATGAGGCTGGCTTGTCTGGCTGGGAAGGGTGTTGGAAGACTCGTGAGTGAGAAGAAGACGAGGAAGTCGTATACGCCGGAGTTTCGGCGGGATGCGGCCTCGATTGTGATTGATCAACAGACCTCGATTGCGAGCGTTG
>NZ_LNIZ01000013.1 GCF_001469025.1 Trueperella bernardiae
GTGAAGAGGTCTACGAAGGCGTTGCCACCTGGATCGAGGGATTCTATAACCACAAACGAATCCATTCAGCGATCGGCTACCAAAGCCCGGTCGAATACGAACTCCACGCCGGACTGGACCTCGCGGCGTGAACTACACAACGAAACCGTCAACAACAAGCGGGCAAGCCCAGATCCGCCTGCCGTTGCGGCCGGGTGTGTAGTGTGTGTTCATGATGAGGTCGATGTCGGCCTCGAGCGTGTTCCAATTCTTCATGACTGGTTCTCCTTTGTGTTTTCAGTGGTTGTTTCGGTCAGTGAGGGTCTTGTTTCGGCGCGGTTGGCGATCGCATCGAGCGCGCCGCGCATTTGGGATGGGACGGGTAGGCCGAGGCGGGTGGCGTTTTCGACCAGGGAGATGCCTTCGTTGGATAGGTAGAAGAAGATGACCGCCGCGCGTAGCACGCCGGGTGCTCCGAGGATGTGGACGTCGATGAGGTGGGCGAGGCCGACGAGGGTGAAGATGAGGATTTTGCGGCTGATACCCCTAAAACCGACGGATGAGCTGAGGCGGCGCTCGTTGATGGCGGCCAGCACCCCGGTGATGTAGTCGGCGATAGCGAAGACGATCAGCGCATAGACGAGGCCGTCGAGACCTCCAAGATAAGCGGCGAGCCACGCACCAATACCAGCGATGCCGGTTTGGATGGCGTGCCAGATGGCGTGTAGAGACATGAGAATGATTCCTTTCGTGGGCATAAAAATTGCCCACACCCATCTGGGGTGAAGGCATCAAAAATTGGTGTAGCACTGGGCTACATGGTCGGGTCAGTGAGAACTTCGAGAATCGGCTCTGTCAGATCAATCGACGCGACCTGTGGCGCTGGGAGTTCTTGGGCTTCGATGGCCTCTGCTGGTGGTGCGGGCGTGGCATCGGATTCGATCGGGACGATCGGTAGCTGTACTTCTTCGCTAGACGTTGACTCATCATCTGAAACGTCGGTCATTTCTGTGTCCTTTTCTTCCTTGGCCTTCATTGGCCACCCTTGGTGATGGCGTCGTAGAGAACGTCGTAGGCCTCGGCCGCTTCGCCAGACAGTTCACCCTCATAGCCGTCAAGAAGTGCTTTCACGTCCTTGTCGTGGCCGTCGTAGGTGGGACCCGACACTTCCGCAACCGAATCCAGCAACATTTGGCGGGCTTCGAGGAATTCACTGGCCTTGTCAGGGTCAGCGAGGACGAACGTGCCATCGTCGGCGAACACTGGGCGACCCTGATCGTCGAGTGTTGCGAATTGGGTGACGAGGTCGTATTCATCTTCCCCGAATCGCGCGATCGCTTCCTTCACTAGCGTCAGGAGTTTCGAGCGAGCACGGGACTGCGCCGCCTTGAGCGGCATATTGGTGAGTAGGTCGGCGATGGGTTGCAAATGGTGGTTGGCGAGCATGATCTTCATCAGTGTTTCCTTTTACTTATGCGAGGTTGGTGGACATGGCCGACAGGCCTGTGTTGGAGAAGTACCGCCAGGAGATGTTCGACCCAGACCCGGAGATGGATGTGATCCAGCCTTGATTGAGCAGGCTGAGGATTGCGTTCATTCGCGACATCAAATCTTTGGTGCGGTCGAATAGGCGGGTCATGTTGTAATACGAGCCGTTAGTGACCACCATCAGGTCATAGGTGTGAAACACGATCTTCGACAGCCCGCTTGGCCCCACCCAGCCCGAATAGGTTCCCTTGCCCGTCAGCGTGCAGTCCTGCAAGGTCACATATCGTGAGCCCGTCGTGTAGAACTTGTAGCCACCTGTTCGCAGATCGGAGCCGAGGTGGATACCTGCCTGCCCGTAAAACAGGCCTTTCGGGTCAAGGGTGAGACACGTGTAGTAGGTGCCGCCGTCTGCCTTCTGGTAGGTCCAGGCAACGTAGTCGCCTTTGTAAGCAAGTTGGTTGACGATTCCTTGCACATTCGGCTTGTCCTTATGAGCCCGCCGAGCAAACTCACCGATATAACGGGTGCCGTACCAAAACTGCATCCCAGCGCTCGTAATCTTGCCCTCCAGCGTGGTCCCGTCATACCAAGCGATCTGCGTGGGCGTGATTCGGATCGATTGCGTCCAGCCTGCCAGGCCTACTTGGATGGCGTTGGTGGCGAGCTTGTCCGCCGTAATCGACCGCGCCCCAATCCGAGCCGCCGACAACGTCCCGGTGGTGATCTTCCCAGCATCCAGCGAAGCAATTTTGGCCGATGTGACCGCAGCGTCTTTAATCATCGCATTGGTGATGTATCCGTTGGCGATCGTGAGCTTATCGGAGGTAATGGACCCTGCTGCGATGCGTGCAGCCGACAAAGTGCCAGTCATAATCTTGTTCGCGGATAGGCTGCCAACCTTCGCATCCGTGATCGCCGCATCCTTGATCATCGCATTCGTAATAAACCCGTTGGCGATCGTCAGCTTGTCTGAGGTGATGGATCCAGCCTGAATGCGTGCCGCTGCCAGGTAGCCGGTGGTGATCTTGTCTGCCGACAGTGAGCTGATTTTCGCGTTGGTGATCGCGGCATCAGCGATGTGTGCGGTGCCGATGGCGGCATCTGCGATGTGTGCTTGGCTGATCGCTTTCGACCCAATCATCGCGGCACCCACCGGTGTTTGTTCCCATTGGTTGTTGGTGAGGAGATATTGGCGGGCGATCACTCCGTCTACGCGCACTTGCCACAGCGCGCCCTCTGGCCTGCCAGCCGCGTCCGCTACGCTCGGGTCAACAACGGCAACCGTGAGCCGCCCATCCGAGGTAACCGCAACGTCGTGGGCATCCTGCGCCAACCGGGTAGCACCAGCGGCTGCGGTCTTGGCCTGGTCAATATCGACCTGCGCCGAAGCTATCTGAGTGGCGACAGCATCGGCGGCGGTTTGTGCGTCTTGTGCGGCGGCGAGGGCGTGGTTGACCTGCGTGCGGGCGGCGTCGAGTTCCGCGCTGATCTGTGCATGGTTCAGATCGGTGGCGAGGGCGACCCAGCCGGGCTGTCCGGTGTCGGTGAGCCGGTAGATCCAGATTTCGGTGGTTTCGCCGTTGCTTTTGAACCAGGTGTCGCCGAGCTGTGCGGTGGCGGGCTGGATGCTGCCGTAGTGGTTGGTGTTCTTCCCATCCGCACTAGCCAACGCGAACCCGGCCGCATCCGACGCAGCCACCGCCGTATTTATGGCGGTCTTGACCTGCCGGGTGACAGACGTGAACTTCCGAGCTACGGTTCCAAGTTCGACCGAAATGTACTGGAGCGCGAGCGGGTTGTACGCGTATGCCACCACCCGCGCCGTGAGCGCAACACCCAGATCAGCGTGACGGACGGTAACGGTATCGCCAATCTCCACGGTCTCTAGCCGTGCAAGATCAGCGTATTCACGGGTTTGTGAAAGGTCAGTGAAGCGGATCTTGTACGAAGCGGACGGCTCATCCACATGTCTCGCACTGAATTCTGCTACTGCTAGACGGCGCAACTGCGCGTGTGCTTGGTCGAGCGGAAGCTCGCCTTCACGTGGGTTGTCCTTATCAGTGATGGCTTTAACCTGCCCGTAGCGGATGACGCGGATACGCGGCACCACATAATCACCCAACTTCGGCGAATCCACATAGAGCTCAGGCAAGAGCAGGCCGTCGTAGCCGACCGGGAGAATCCGTGTCACCACCGTCGAAAAATCAATAGCCGATTCGAAGCCAGTGAGGTTCTTGCGGTCACGAATCACCACCCCGTGGTTGGCTCCGCGCATGGGCACGTGATGGATATGGAAATTATCGCGGGCCAGTTCACCGCCCCAACGCGCAGCGAACGTGTTGTCCTCGCCCGCATCCATGAGAGCGGCGGCGATGGGCATGCGCACCAACCGCGCAGAAGACCTGGTCACCGTATCCGATGAGGTAGCAGTAAACCCGTGCTTAGTGTTCGCCGCGCCAAGAATCTGCGTGAGTGCGCTCTTGGCGGTCTTGTTGACCACGTAGGTGTCGGCGATGAGATTCGCCGCCAGATCATAGAAGACATGAAACGCGCTCACTTCGAGCATGCCGTCAAGGGTGGTGACGACCTCGGAGATGCGGAAACCCTGACGTTGCTCCAGCCTTGGCACGGGCGCGGCCACAATGTTTTCCACTACGAGGTGCGTGGCTGCAGGTCCGTCTGCCGGGTAGGTGAAGGTCAGGGAGAATTCGCCGCCGAGTTCTTCGGTCACGATCGGGTTGATGGTCTCCCGATCCAAGACTCCTAGCCCGGTGGTGGTGAATGTCGTGGCGGTGCGGTCGTGAACCGTAATCATGAGAGGCCTTCCAAAGACAACAGTGGCCACCCCACGAAGGGATGGCCGTCAAAGAAACAGTGGGCGGTGGTTTAGGGGTTGCGCCAATTCGGCACAATGACCACTTGTGAGATGCCGGTACCGAGGGTGATCCTGTTCAACCCAGGATTCAATACTGGGAATGCTTCGGTCAGCGCATCCGTCTGCACGCGACCTGATACGTGTGCGACAAGACGTGCGCTGTCGAGCGTGACGGAACCTGCTGGCGAACTCACATGATAGACGCGCGCATTGATCGTCAAAGACAACGCTCCGGTGCCAGTAACGGTGATGATCGGATCCGCATCGAGTAGGCCGGGGTTAGTGATCGTCCCCGACTCCAACATCGTCACCGGTGCGAGCCCACTCGTCAGGTAAGCGAAGGGTTGGCAGGTCAGGCGTGCGGTGAAGAACCCCCACCCCGACAACTCCCGGCGCAGCTCGCTCACTTCGCAGTGCTTAACCTTCCGATACACACCCGACTCACCAGTGAACGCGATCGTCGAAGCGCCCGTCAGCTCGTGAGCAGCCTGCCGGTACTGGTGGAGCCCGTCACGGATAGGCATGGCGAGCTCAAGCTCGAGTTCGGTATCCTTCCAGCCCGTGAACCTGGTCAGGGTCCCGGCGCGGCCTTCGACCTCGATATCATCCACCGCACGGACGGCGGCGGGTATCGCAACCGGGGCGGTCAAGCGCAGACCAAGCGACGCCGACGTCACCGCGCTGTTCAGGGTGAACCCATACATTAGTAGCCTCCTGCCATCACGGTCTGCCGCCGATCAAGACGAGCAAGTTGCTTGTCGAAAGCGGGTGCGAGCTTGCCCACCAGCGTCCCATCCGACAACGTCACCGAAATATCCAAAGACCCGAGGATCCGCTTCGCTGTCGCGTCGACGATGCTCGCGACATCCACACGCTCACTATCAGCACCGCCACTCGTATCGCGGCTGATAACTATGGGTTGTGGGGCGAGATCGACGGCAGGTACCTGCAGGTCCGCAACCGCCTCGATCGGCACATGAAGCCCGTCTTCAAGCTCGCTGAAGGCGTCCATCGTGTCCCTAGCCAAACCAGTGGCAGCAGTGACAGCCTTGTTGCCATCGATTTTGATAGAGCCTGCGAGGCCTTCGACGAGCATCCGTCCTGCCCAGGCCATCTTGCGAGACGGGCTGTGGATGCCGAAGAAGCCAATGATGGAGTCCCAAATCCCGCGCGCCCAGTTCGACACCGAATCCCACAACCACCCCGCCAGGGATTGGATTCCGTTCCACAGGCCGTAGACGAGGTTCTTGCCCGCCTCCGCCATCTGCCACACGCCCTGGCCAACGGCCGAGACAATGCCGATAACGATTTGCGGGATTGCTGCGACGATTATCGAGATGATCTGCGGCAGATTCCGCACGAGTGCGGTGAGGAGTTGGATTCCTGCTTGGACGAGTTGCGGGATAGCCCCACCAATCGCCGACACAATCGAGGCGATAATCTGCGGCAACGCTGCCACAATCGTTGTAATGATCTGCGGCAGGGCGCCAATCAACGCCGTCAGCAGTTGGATGCCTGCGTCGATGAGCTGCGGGATCGCGCCTACCACGCCGCTGACGATCGCAGTAATAATCTGCGGGATTGCTGCGACGATTGCTGTGATGATCTGTGGCAACGCCCCAATCAAGGCGGTGAGCAGCTGGATTCCTGCGTCGATGAGCTGCGGGATCGCACCCACAAGGAAGGTCACTATGCCGGTGATGATCTGCGGGAGCGCTTCGATGATGACGGGGATGGCTGCGATGAGGCCTTCGGCGAGTCTGGTGATGAGCTGCAACGCCGCATCAAGAAGCAACGGGAGGTTATCGACTAGGCCCTGCACCAAAGCCATGAGCATCTCCACTGCGGCCGGAACCAGTTCCGGTAGCGCTTCGCCGATACCAGAGACGAGGGTGGCGATGATTTGAATCGCTGCCTCAAGAAGCGATGGCAGTGCTTCGATGATTGCCTCGACCAGCGCGATAATCAGCGTCACCGCCGTCTCGGCCACCTGTGGCAACACTTCGATGATGCCTTCGAGAAGTGCGGTGAGGATGGACATGCCGGTCTCGACCACCATGGGTAGTTGGTCAGCAATAAACGCGAGAGCTTCCTGCAAAACGCTACCGAGAGTGTCAATCAACGCAGGCGTTCCGCCTTCTTCGAACGCTGCAGTTAGTTCGTCGATCCACCCGTTGACCATCGGCAACACCGAACCCGCCAACGCCTCAGAGACTCCGCCCGCGAGGAGGCCTTTAAGGTTCGCGATCCCGTCCTGCATTGTCGCCAACTGGCTGCTAAAGGTCTTGGATTGGGCGTCCATGGTTCCGTAGAAGCGCCCGCCTTCAGCAGTAGCACTGGCGAAGGCGTCCGCGACCATGTCAGCTGAGATAGCGCCCTTCGCCATATCCTCCTTGAGCTCACCAATGCTTTTGCCGGTCTTGCGGCTGATTTCTTCGAGGGGGTTGAATCCGGCGTTGATCATCTGCAACAAGTCTTGACCCGTGAGCTTGCCGGTCGAGGACATTTGGGCGAAGGCAAGTGTCAAGGACTCCATCTTCACCGCGTTACCTTGGGAGATGTCACCTATTTCGTTGAGGTGCTTTTTTGCATCCTCCAGGCTCATTCCGAAGCTCAGGAGGGTTTGCATGTTGCCTGCGAGGTCCTCCATACCAAACGGAGTCTTCGCAGCTTGAACTTTTAGATCGTTGACGAGTTGTTGGGCTTTTGCTTGGTCGCCGAGCATCGTCGTGAAAGACGTGGAGTATTGTTCCATACGCGCGTTGTATTCCACGCCTTCTTTGAGCGCTCCGGCCATGCCGCGACCGATCGAGGCGATCGCATGCCCGATACCCTTCACGCCTGCGATGATGGCTTCGGAGGCGAGGTTGGCTTTCAGGACATCACCGAAAATGCGGGTCTTGCCACTGGTGGTGTCCATCTCGTCGCCGAGATCATCCACCGCACCCTCGAGTTTGCCCGCATCTTTGGCAGCGCCCTTCGCATCATCTCCCGCGCCGTCTGCCTTGTCCCCGAAATCCGACAGGGCGTCATTATTCGATTTGAGTTCGCCTTCAAGCCGGTTGAGCTCCGCGCCTGCGTTGTTGAGCTGAATCTGCCAATTCTTCGTCCGCGAATCATTCTCACCAAAGCTCGTGGCGGAGTTTTCGAGTGCGGCACGCAGAGTCTCAATCTTGGCTTTTTGAGCTTCGATTTCTTTACCGAGCACCTGGTTACGGGCGGTGAGGGCTTCGGCGGACTTGTCATTTTTATCAAACGAGGAGGCTACGAGTTTCATCTCGCTTCCGAGTACCCGCATCTCACGGTTAATATTCGTAATCGCACGCTTGAACTCACGCTCACCCTCAAGCCCAATCTTCAAACCAAAACTGGAGTCAGCCATGACAAGGTCACCTCCTCTAAGGGATAATGAAAAGGGATCAAATTGCTAAGCGAAGGGAGAAGCTATGGGAATGAGTGCAGAAGATTTCGGAGCTGTGCTTGCTGAGCTAAAAGGGCCTACACCGCTCGCTGATGCTTTCGAGACTTGTTTCCCTCAACAAGACAGCACTCGCTGGTGGTTCTCGATCCGGACTCACGCTGCGTCAGTTTTTCTATCGAAGGAATACTTTGATTTTGAAACTGCAAAGAAAAACAAAGTAAAGCGAAGCTATAAGGAACTCTTGGCTCAAAAGGTCTGGGAAAGCGGTTCGTTCACTTGTCGACCTGAGCTTCGCTTATGGATTCTCGAAGCGTTGGGACTCCTACAAAACGACAAGGAAGTATTGAAAACCATGCTTAAGATGGAGAAGAATACTTCTCGGTGCACGTACCTCAAGGATTTGTTTACTTGGGACGAAATCGAAGATGCAGCACGTAAGGAATTTGATCATCTCGTGAACGAATCACCCATTTCTCATCGAAATTACTAAATCCCTGGCGGGATGATGTCGTCGATGAACCATTGACGTAGCGGCTGGGCTCTTCCGGTTTCGAGTCGCCAGCAGTCGACGAGGTCGAGGAGTTCTCCGAAGACGGTCAGGCCCACCTCTACCCGTGTTAGGTGGAGGTGGGCCATTCCGATATAGGTCAGCCGCGTGAATACAGCGTGATCGTTTTCGACTATGCGTCCGCTGGTGGTGCTTTTGGGGCTGGTGCGGTGAGGATGTCTCGGCGGGTGCCGCGCTGGAGGGCTTCGGCGATCGCGCCGCGATAGTCCGCCAAGTCTGCGGGGACGGTGAGCAGTTCGACCTCGTCCTCGCTCAGCTCTGGGCGTTTGTCGTCTGGGTGGCGGTGGTTGTGGATCTGGACTGATTGGTTGGCCAGCAGTGTGATCAGCCAAATCACCTCACCCAGCGTCTTGCCCAGATCGTCGGAGGTTTCGAGGGCGTTGCCCAGGTGTTCGAGTCCGCCGTAACGCTCGGCGATCAGACGGGTGGCTTTCGTTGTGAGCACGAGCTCGTAGTCCTCCCCGCCGATCGAGACAATCGCGAAACGGCCTGGTTCCACAACAGGATCTTTCTTCTTGGTGGTCATGGCTCATGCTCCTTAGTCTTCGGTTGTAGCGGCAGGTTCGTAGACTTGGGCATACCAGTTCGTGATCGTCTCGGGTTTGACGCCGGTTGCGCCCTCTAGCACTTCGGCCTTCCACGGATGCCGCCCCTTGCTGTCGGGTTTGTTGCGGCGCAGAATCGTGCCCTCAATGCTCGGGGTGGAGAACGTGATCGAGTCGGCTTTGGTGGCCAGCGTTTCGGTTGGGAGAGCGAACTTGACCCGGTACAGCCAAAAATACTGATACTTCCCGTTGCTTCGTGCTGCTCGGAAACCGATCGCCACCGGAGATCCACCATCCTCGGAAGCTGAAATGAGCACCCCGTTGGAATCCACTGTCGCCCCAGTGAGGGCTGCGGCTGCTTCACCACCCAAATCATCAATCCCCAAAGTGAGAGTTCCGGATTTGAATTCCTTGACGATCTCGGAAGGGCCGTCATCGGCATACAGGATCGCTTCAGCCACCTCGACGGAGAGTTCTGCGGAGATGGCTTTGGCCAGCGGTTTGGGTGTGGCGTAGGTTTCCTCACCCGTATCGGGATTTTCGGTGATCGTGGCGTAGTAGAGCTTGTCTAAACCAATCGTTGCCATGGGGAGTGTCCTTTCAGAGTGCGTGGTGGGTTGCGACGTCTATCGCGTAGTGGTGGTAGCCGGTGTCGGCCTCGAAGCCGACATAGGTACGGCCAGTAATCGTTAATCCTGCGTCGAGCAGGGCGCGAGTGACCCGGTTGCGCAGGTCGAGATAGTTAGATTTCGTGAAAAGTGCGAGGCGGACTTCCTCAACCTCGATACTGGGTTGATTGTCTGCGAACACGTCCAACACGTCCGTCAGCGGGGTTGCCACCAGATACGTTTCTGGCGCTGGCGTGGTCGTGTAGAGGCCGACTTCGAACGGCAACCCGAGCTTGTCAGCGATCATCGTGAGTTGTTCCAATAATGTGGTCATGGTTTGACCTGCTCAATCCGCGCAGTGAGTGCTGTTTTCATGGCTTCGATAGCACCCCGCCGTGTTTGCGACCTGGTGGGTGCTAGGACCGGGCGTGCGGGCTGGTTGGAGCGTCCGTGTTCGAGGACGTTGGCGATCAACGCATTCGCTCTGCCGTCCCGGCGGTTCTCGGCGAAGCCAACCTTAATATTGTAATCACCTTTGTTGTTCACTTTCACCGAGCTCGTACCGAGTGCAGCGAGTAGTTGTCCTGTTGACCGCGAGGGCTGCCTGGTGGCGCGGCCGATTGCACTGGTGAGGTTGGCTCGCATTCGTGGCTCGACCACGGCGGCTCCTGCCTCCAGCACCTCATCCGCAGATGTTTCAAGCACACGGCTCGCAGCATCAAGGGAATCAATAAACGCATTCGGCAAGCGAATCTGCACTCTAGCCATCAGTTGCTCCCTTCGGGTGTGGTCTGGTGGGCAAGAATCTCGACATACCTGCCGATCACCTCAACTGCGTCAATCACATACCGCCCGTCTGGGCCACTGATCTCCATATCCGTAGTTACGGATAGTCCGGGAATAGATCTGATGCAGAAGAGAACGTCAGCTTTCGTATATGCGGCGCGGTTCACCCACGCACTCGATGCATGCCGAACCTCGACCTGCGCCCGCACCGTTGCTCGCACTTCATCGCGTGTGGTGGTGAAGCCCGCCTTATCACGCACCGTAACCGGGGTGATGAGGTCGATCGTGGTGCGCATGGATCCCAAAGAAGCCATGAGTGTTCTCCTTAGACTTTCCAATCCCGATCCAGACGCAGCAGATTGTTCACCGCGTTCCACACCGCTTTAGCGGCATCCGGTTTATCGGCCCAAAACCCTGCCGTCGAACCATCACGCGACTCATAGAAATGGCTTGCGAGCATGACAATGCCCTGCCGGGTTGCTCCAGACATGTCGTGTGTTTCGTAGTGGTTTTCAGGCAGGTGCTGGAAAGCGCAGGCGTAGGAGGTGGCCGCATTGATCAACGCAGCAATCAGTCTGTCGTCGTCATCGAAGCCGATGAGCAGATTCGCCTTCACCTGATCGATAAGCTCTGTTGTGGTCATTGCGGCCACCTCCTCTCCATGTGCGGGGTTTGTTATGCTCCGGCCTTCTGGGTCAGCAGCTTCACGGCTTCGGGTAGGACGAGCTTGCCGTCCAGACGCTGGGAAGCCAGGAATCCGACCTGCCCGGTGGTTGCGAACAATTCGTTGAGCCGCTTAAACGAGCGGCCCTGTCGGTCGGCGATCCAGTAATACGACAAGTCACCGAACGCCACCGTCGACGCACCAGCCTTAATCTCCGGAACAAACGTGGACGTATGGACCGGGCGGCCGAGAACCAGATCAGGCGTTCCAGCAGTCAATGCCGGCTGCCACAGATATTGACCGTTGCCATCCTTGAGCTTGCGGATGGTTTTCACGGTCGAGTCGTTCATCAGCCACACCGCGTTCTTCCGATACGGGCCGCGCAGGGCGTAGTGCAGGTCGATGAGCTCATCAGCCGTAATGTCGGTCGCCTTACCCGTGGTCACCGCCTTCTCGCCACCACCAGAGGTTGCGAAGATGCCGGTGGGCTTACCTTTTCCGTCCCCGGTGAGGAAGGCTTCTTCCTCGGCAGCGCCAATACGGCGAGCAAACTCCGCCGCCAAATACTGCTCGACATTAAACGCGGAATCGTTCAAGAGTTTCTCTGAAATTTTGAGGAAGGTGCCGAGCTTAAACGCCGACAGCGTAACCTGCGTGAAGGCTTCGTCCGACTCGGTGTACGGCTTGCCCTCATCGAGCCACCCGGCAGTGCCATGCGTGGAAACGACCGGGATTTTCCGATCCCCGCTGGTGGTTTGAATGACCTTCGCTAGGGAGCGCATGATGTTCTGATCTTCCAGTGAGGAGATCAGCGTGCGTTCAAACTCATCAGGCACCAGATACCCGCCCTCAGTATCGACGCCCTCGGAGAGTGCGTTACGTACTTCCATCGGAGAAGCGTTGAGCCGCATCGCGTCCCAGAAGGCTCGTTTGTAGGAGGCTGAAGCGCGTGGGGTCGTGGGTTTGGCTTCATCGTCAGGGTTGATGCCTGGCATTGAGGTCAGCGGTGTGTTGGTTGCCTTGGCGAGGTCGGCGTCGCGGCGCAGGGCTCGTTCGGAGCGTGCGATCTCGTTGGTGAGTCGATCGATTTCGGCTTCCATCTTCGCGTAAGCCTGATCATCTTCAGCCGACAAGCAGCCCGATGTAGCATCGCGGCGCTCATCAAGGAAGGCCTTCGCCTTCTCCCAAACATCTGCGCGCTTGGTACGAAGGTCAGAAACAGAAAGTGAAGTAGACATGGATATTGGTCCTTTCAGTGGGGTTGATTGATCAATTCGGCGTACAAATCACAAACCCGCCGACCAACAGGTGCAGCAGGCTGAACAGTGGGGCGTGGTGGTCGCACAAGCTTCGACGACGACGGTGGTGATGTGGCGGTCAGGTGCGCGACGAGTTTTTGCTCGGCTGCTCGGCGTGAAAACACCACACCCAGACGCTCGTTCTTTGTGAGTGGGAACGGAGGGTGCTTCGGCTCCTCGCCGTCGTCCTTGTCAGGTTCGTTGGGAGACTCGACCGGGTCATCATCGTCATCCGGCTCATCGTCGGGCTTCTCAAGCGAGACCGCAAACATTGGGTCGCGTTGGTTGATGAGGAGTTCGTCGGCGAAACCCATGTCGATCGCAGCCCTCGCGTCCATCCAGGTCTCAGCGTCCATGAGCTTGGACAGCTTCGCCCGACTCAGGTTCGTCTTCTCCTGATATGCATTCAGGATCGATTCTTTAACCGAATCAAGCATGTTCATTGCACGTGCGAGTTCGTCCTTGTCACCGACCGCCATCGTGGCAGGGTTGTGAATCATCAACATCGACACGGGGCTCATGGCGACCTTCGTGGCGGCCATGGCGATCACGGACGCGGCGGATGCGGCGATGCCGTCGATATTGACGGTGACTGTGCCTGGGTAGTCGATGAGCATGTTGTAGATCTGCGCGGCAGCCACCACGTCCCCTCCGGGACTGTTGAGCCAGATCGTCACCGGCCCAGACCCAGCATTCAACTCACTAGCGAAGATTCCCGGCGTGACATCGTCATCGAACCAGGATTCTTCAGCGATCGTGCCGCTAATACGCAAAACCCGGACACTGTCAGCGTCCGGGTCAGTGTTGTGTGGCTCGGGTGTGAGCCAGTTCCAAAAACGTCTCATATCCTCCTCCTTAGGGGAAGCTCATTACTCGAAGGTTCCTGGGCAGGTTCAGGCTCCGGTTCAGACTCGGTTGTCTGCGCGTATGCCCCTGCGAGACTGAGCGGGAGCATGTTCCCGTTGACGAGGTAGAGGTCGCCGCCAGCCTCGGGACTGATGCGGTCGAGGTTTTCTAGCTCGCGGATATCGTTGGCGCTCATCCACCCGTTCTGCCGTGCCACCGCATACCCATCCATCCGCGACTTATAGTCACCTCGCAGTAAGCCTTCGAGGTTGAACTTCACGTAGATCTGAGGTTTCTCACGCGGGTTGAGGAGGGTTTTGGTGATGGCTTGTTCGAAGCGGATCACCCACGGGTCCAGCGTGTACTTCACAAACTCCAACGACTGCTGCTCAATATTGGAAAACGAGGATTTTTCGAGGTCACCGATCATGTGCGGCGGGATACGGAAAATGCGGGCGATCTCGTTGATCTGAAACTTGCGAGTCTCTAAGAACTGCGCCTGCTCAGGCGACACTGAGATCGGCGTGTACTTCATGCCCTCTTCCAGTACCGCGATCTTGTTGCCGTTCCGTGCGCCGCCGAACGTCGCCTGCCACGACTCCCGAACCCGAGCTGGATCCTTGATCGTGCTCGGATGCTCCAACACACCACCAGGTGCCGCGCCGTTGGCAAAGAACGATGCGCCGTAGTCTTCGGTAGCCTGCGCCAAGCCGATGGCGTTCTTTGCCATTGCAATCGGGCTGTAGCCGACCAAGCCGTCGAAGCCCAGGCCGGGAATGTGCAACACCTCGTGTGGGGAAAGCTGCACGGTTTCGAACCTGCCGGTTGGTTCGTCCCATGTGCGCTGATACTCGTAGTACAACCTGCCCGCCTCGTCACGCCCGACCGTCATCCTGTTGGGCATGAGCGGATACAAGCCGATGATTTCGTCGCGGCCGTTGCGGATGACTTGCGCGAACGCATTACCCCAGAGCAGTAGGTGGGTCATGAGGGTTTCTCGGAATACGAAGGACGTCATCTCTGGATTCGGCTCATCATGAAGAAGCCGATACAACGGATGATCGAGTGCCTTCACTTTCGCGCCATCAGCGTCTTGCTGATAGACGTGCAACGGCAGACCCGCGATAGCTTCAGCCAAAATCCGCACGCAGCTGTAGACGGCGGTCATTTGCATCGCGCTGCGTTCCGTTACCGGACGGCCAGAGCTCGTTGCCCCGAAGAAAAAGCTGTAGCCAGAGCTGATCGCGTGATCGTCAGCGGAGCGGGTGGTGTCGCCACGCAGCCAATTCAGAAAACTCATGCGGTGTCCTCTCACATGTAAAATTGGAATATGAAAGCGCCCTCAAAACAGTCGTGGGCACTGATGAGTGTCCTGCTAGCGGCATTTTGGTTGTTGCCGCTCATTTCCATGTGGATTAGCAGGCTGAGCGATCCCAACGCCAAGTGGTTCATCGCGTTGCTCTTCCTCGCGTTTCCACTACTCACCATCGTTTTGAGCGTTATCGATGGGGCACGCCACGGGTTCGGCTGGTGGTGGCTACTGGCCCCGTTCGCAGGGTTCTTGACCACACTGTTCGTGTACTACAACGATTTAGCCCTCATCTACGGCGTCGCCTACTCGATCTTGGGACTGATCGGCACAGGCATCGGCGCGTTCATCCATGAGCGTGCTCACAGCACGAGTAGGCCGCGCTCGTCATAAACACTGCCGCTGACACGCCCGCTGCCGTTTCGGATGGCGCGGTCGAGGGCCATGATTGTTGCGACCACGCCGTCGATTTTCTCCGTGGACTTTTGTTTGTCGGGTTTGATGTTTCCTGCTGGGTCGGTGCGTACGTGAATGTTGTCAACCATCCACGACAGGACCGGGTGCCCACCATGAGCAAGGCGTCCTTCAAGTGCCAGCTTCATCAATTCCTTCGAGGGCGGGCTCATGTCTTTGAAGCCTTGCCCGAAGGGAACGACGGTGAAGCCGAGTCCTTCGAGGTTTTTGCTCATTTGGACTGCGCCCCAACGGTCGAAAGCAATCTCGCGAATATCGAAGCGTTCACCGAGTTGCTCGATGAAGGTTTCGATCGCGCCGTAGTGGACGACGTTGCCCTCCGTGGTTTGCAGGAAGCCTTGGCTCTGCCATAAGTCGTAGGGCACGTGGTCACGCGCGACGCGCAGTTTGAGGTTGTCTTCGGGTATCCAAAACCATGGCGCGACCGTATATTTGTCATCGTCCCCGTAGGGTGGGAATACGAGAACGAAAGCAGTGATGTCCGTCGTGGAAGCCAAGTCGAGGCCGCCGTAACACACCCGCCCCTCCAAATCTGACAGGTCGACGGGTGCGTTGTTTTGGTTCCACACGTGCATGGGCATCCACCGCACGCTTTGTTTGACCCATTGGTTGAGGCGAAGTTGTCGGAAGGTGTTTTCTTCGGCTGGGTTTTGTTTCGCGCTCGTGCAGGCTTGACGGACTTTCTCGATCGGGACAGTGATCCCTAAGCTCGGATTAGCCTTATGCCACACGTCCTCGTCGGTCCAATCATCATCTTGCGCCGCCCCATAGATCACCGGGTAGAACGTGGGGTCGTGCTTTTTGCCATCTAGGATGTCTTGGGCTTTTTGGTGTTGCTCATAACAAATGCTATGCGTATCGGTACCCGCTGTCGTGATCAAGAAGTACAGCGGCTGGGTGCGCGCATCCCCACTGCCTTTGGTCATCACGTCGAAGAGCGCCCGGCCCGGTTGGGTATGCAGTTCGTCAAAGACGACGCCGGAGATGTTGAATCCGTGCTTCGAATACGCCTCCGCACTCAAGACTTGATAGAAGGAGTTGGTGGGCTTATAGATGATCCGCTTCTGCGAGGCAAGAATCTTGACACGCTTGGACAGCGCTGGACTCATGCGGATCATGTCCGCCGCAACCTCGAACACAATGGATGCCTGCTGACGATCAGCCGCGCACCCATACACTTCAGCGCGTTCTTCACCATCCCCGCAGGTGAGCAGGAGCGCGACTGCTGCGGCAAGTTCACTCTTGCCCTGTTTCTTCGGGATCTCCACGTAAGCCGTAGTGAATTGGCGGTAGCCGTCTTCTTTGACGGTGCCAAACAGGTCACGGATGATTTGTTCTTGCCAATCAATCAACTTAAAAGGTTTTCCTGCCCACCGGCCTTTCGTATGCTTTAAGGCTTGGATGAACGCGACCGCAAAGTCGGCTCGGCGTTTGTCATAGCGCGAGCTTTCAGCCATGAACCGTGTCGGGTGATATTCAGCTAGCTGACGCATACGAATCAGTTACCTTCTGTTGGTTAAAAAGTCAGTTGCTACCGGCGATAGCAGGTGCCCTCAGGCTCGGCGGGGCTAGGCTTTAGGCAGATTAGCTAACGCCCAGGCGATGGCATGTCCGGTGTCAGCGAAAAGGTGGTCTGACTCAGCGATGAGTTCGAGTTCGCATTCTCCGCGGCCTTTCGAGTTAGGTCCGAACCCGCTGACGGGTTCTTCTATCAACCGGTAGATTTGGGCGTTGTTGCCAAAGCCTTCAGTCTTGGTCCAGGTAGCAAAACTTGCTAGCGTGTAGTTCCCGTAGGCAAGAACCGTCCCGTAGGAATCGAGGCGCATCTGGAGGGTTTCGCTGGTGATCTTTGTGGTGTTCATGGCTGCTACCTTTCTGTTTGGGCTTGCCCGCTTGTTGTTGACGGTTTCGTTGTGTAGTTCACGCCGCGAGGTCCAGTCCGGCGTGGAGTTCGTATTCGACCGGGCTTTGGTAGCCGATCGCTGAATGGATTCGTTTGTGGTTATAGAATCCCTCGATCCAGGTGGCAACGCCTTCGTAGACCTCTTCAC
>NZ_LNIZ01000014.1 GCF_001469025.1 Trueperella bernardiae
CAACGCTCGCAATCGAGGTCTGTTGATCAATCACAATCGAGGCCGCATCCCGCCGAAACTCCGGCGTATACGACTTCCTCGTCTTCTTCTCACTCACGAGTCTTCCAACACCCTTCCCAGCCAGACAAGCCAGCCTCATCAAGTGTCAACAAACACAGGGTAACCCCATGGGCGCATTTGAGATGGGACGCAGGCTTACAACCACAACCGTGACGCCGGCGTTGAACTTGGCATTATTCCCCCATTTAAATGAGGTATAGGCGTACCCGATCTCTACGTCTTGTTCGTGAAGCAGGGGGGGGACAGAAGACCGACGTGTTCGCCCTGGGTAATGGAGTTGGTAGAAACAAAGGCCAGCTCGGCACGGGTGCCGGAGATGTAGCGGCGCCCTTGATAAACCAGAGAGAAATGTAGTCGAGCTTCTTCGGGTACTTGGAGCTACCGAAAACCACCGGGTAATCCGCCTTCTGCTCTGTGGTCTGCATGCTCGATCCCACATATGGTGGGTTGCCGATCAGGTAGATCTCGTCTTCGCCGTTGTTCGGGCAGGCCTCGTCCCAGTCTAGGCGCGTGGCGTTACCAGCGTGGATCTAACCTGTTTCTTTCAAGGGGATGAGGGGGATGGAGATGCCGAACTGCTTCTTGAACTCGCGGTTCATTTGGAGTATCCCTTGAGAACTTGTTCTCAAAGATCCTATTTTCAACATGCCGGCCTTGCGCAATTAAAGTGGTAGCGCGTATGCTCATACTGGTTATTAGGTTAGGCTAACAAAAGCTGGAGGGCGAATGATGGCGTTTTCGCCTAGCAGTGCATCGGGCGCGCGAATATCGAAGATTTTAGCGATTTTCCTCTTTGTGGGAGTGTTCTTCGCTCTTTCTTCGTCTCTTACGGCGAATGCACAAGAAGAAGAGGATTGGCAGCCGGTAGTAACAAAAATGGAAGAGTACCTGGAGGGTATTCCTGCCGAGTATGCTTCGGGAGATTCTAAGGCAGTTCAACACTCCATCAGAAAAGCTTACTATGATATTTACCAGGTTTCCGGCCTTGAAGATCAAATTCGCCACAGGCTCGGGCGGGATAGGCAAGAAGACTTTGTTGCAGTTTTGCTAAACGTGCGCACGCTTTCCAATGAGGGGGCACCTCAAGACGAGGTCGAACAAGCGGTAAAAACTGCCATTGACCATCTAAATAAAGACGTTGCCGAACTTGCCACCACTAAGACTATTTCAGATCAGTGGACTAGGGTAGCCCAAGCAATCGTGGAAAATATTGACACCTCTGTTAAAGAGTACGGCGCGGGTGATGTGGATAAGGGCTACAAGCACGCTACCGCTGCCTACTTACAACACTATGAAGCCGAGGGGCTAGAGAAGGCAACAATCTCCTACATAGGGCAGGGGCGAGTTTCTGAAGTTGAAAACGGATTCCGAGATCTGCGTCAGGGAATTCGTGGCGGATTGGCACACGATGAAGTTGTCAAGATAGCTGAAAACTTAAAGTCAATGGTGAATGAGGACGCCACTGAGCTGGACAAGCTGGCTGGTTCCAATGAGGGACTTGGGTGGAAGGGATTCTTTGCCTCGTTCCTAATTCTGCTGCGTGAGGGTGCTGAAGCCCTCCTGGTTGTGGCTGCTGTTATTACCTATGCTATGAAGGCAAAGCGTAAGGATCAGGTAGCTGGAATCATAGTCGGCGTGGTCGCAGCCATCGTTTTGTCGGTAATGATCGCTATAGTGCTGGCTCGCCTCACATCAAACGTTTCAGGGTTGGCACAAGAGTTGATCGAGGGCTTTACCGGTATTGCTGCGGTGCTGATGCTCATATACGTTTCCAACTGGATCTTCTCCAAGTCTCATGGGGCCAAATGGAATGAGTACATGCAATCTGTTGCCGGATCTAAGACTCAGTCGGGTGGCGTATTCGGACTAGCCTTGGTTGCGTTCCTGGCGGTGTTGCGTGAGGGCGCGGAAACCATATTGTTCTTCTCTCCTATACTCACCGCGGCGCGTTCCGGTTCGGATTACGCATTCATTTGGCTTGGGGTGGGAGTTGCACTAGTCATTTTGATAATCCTATTCCTACTGGTGTGGGTATTTGGAGTTCGTCTACCAATCAGGAAGTTCTTCCGGTGGACTTCGGTTCTGTTGGGCATGTTGGCAGTTACCATTGCGGGTGGCGCTGCTAAAGAGTTCCAGGATGCAACTTGGCTGCATACAACTGATGTTCCGGGCGTACCGGAAATAGCTGTGCTTGGTCTTTACCCAACGGTTCAGACTTTGGTGGCACAGGCAATTGTGGTTGTAATTCTCATAATTTTGGCTGTTGTGCAATATCGCATCAGCAAAAACACAAAACGGGAGAGCTGTGCTAGCGCAGCAAATAACGAACAAAGATCGGTGAAAGATACAACTTCTGTTTAGTCAGTAACGTTACATCAGTTCTAACATCTCCAATTTTGGCCGGGAAATCCCGAAACACGAAAGGAAAAACAAATGAAGATCAAGAAAGCAATGGTTGCTCTTGGAGCGGCATTCGCGCTTACCTTGAGTCTTGCTGGTTGCTCGAATGATTCTGGTGACAAGCCCAAGGATGAAAAGGGTACTTCTGTGCAGAATACCGCCGACGAAAAGACGAGCTCTGCTGAAAAAGGGCAGGCAGTAGGAATTAACGAAATTCCGGTTGGCGATTCAGGCCCGCAGACCAGTGGTCCGTTAACTGTTGATTTGGTTTACTTCCAGGCAATCGACATGGAGCAAGGCTCGGTGCTAGTACCGCCGGCTTCCGAATCTGACATGCACTTCGAAGTTGACGTTGCTACCAATGAGAAGGCTGCTGAAATCGGTTATGAAGCCGATCAGTTCATGCCTTACTTGGAGATAAACGTGAAAATTTATGATCAGGCCACGGGTGGCTTGGTCAAGGATTTAGGGACGATGATGCCCATGGTGGCTTCTGACGGCCCGCACTACGGAAATAACATCAAGCTGGAACCGGGCGAGTACCGTGTTGAAGTTGAGATTCCTTCACCTGCTGACAAGTTCATGCTGCACACTGGAAAAGATACCTCCGCTGTTGACGGGCGTTTCTGGACCGAGCCACTGAAGTTCACTTTCGAAAACTGGAAGTGGGACGGCCAGCTGCTTTAAGCTAACCGCGTGTGAGAGCTCGGGGCATTGCCGCCGAGCTCTCACACTTATGTACAGTTTCATGATCGGTTATTTGAACTAAATAATTTAGTAGCTATTTTTAACTTTTTGCAGGGATTTACATGTTGGAATTGTTCATTGTTTCAATTCAAACGGCGCTTCCTTTGTGTCTAGCGGTGAGTATTTTGGTAGCCAGCCGAGCTCATGCACCTATGGAGCGACAAACGGTTGCCAAACTAACTTTTGCTTCAACCGCTATTGGCCTTTTGGGCGCGGGTGTTTTCACATGGTTGCGGTTGAACACCCCGCACGTTGATATTCCTGTTTTTACCGCCTGGGCGGGAATCGCGCTGTTTATTACCATGTTCGCGTTTTTGGTAATGCTTTGGTTGTTTGGCGATAGGGATTTGCATGATATAAACCAGGGAATGCGCCACCGGGGGCTGACCATAACCGCGATATTGGCTATATGTACCTCTGCTCTTTACTATGCGGTTCCATATTTTTATTCCACCGATTCGATTGTGCACACGGGTGGATCAGTTTTTGAAACCGCCTCCCTTTTACGTTTGGCCGGGTTTTCTTTAGGAACAATTTTGGCGGTGGTTGCCTGTTGGGGATATGTCCAATGTGCGAAAAAAGTTCCTTGGTGGGTGCGCACCCTAGTCACTTCGGTAGTTTTTATGGCGATGATACTGCCCCGCATGATTTTGCTGTATCAACAGTTCGCTACGAGGCGGATAGTGCCGTCTTTCCCCGGCCTATTTGACATAGTTTTGTGGATTCAACGCAATGAGGCGATGACTCAGCTGATACTAGTGTTTCTAATTGCTTTCCCTGGTTTTATAGCGCTGTGGACGCAGGTTAAAAAACCTCCACATAATCCTGCAGAGCGCCGTTTACAAAAAGCAGACACCATAAGCCGCCGTCAATTTTTTGGTTTATCTTCGGTCCTTGCAATTGCGTTTGCCTGGTCGTTGACGGATGGAAAGAGACGCTCAGAGTATGTTCCTGAACTAACAGATTTGGAAGCCACGACCTTGGAAGGCGATTTTGTATACGTGGATCGTCTGCTGGTTTCTGATGGTCACCTACATCGTTTTGGGTACAAAACAGGAAACGGAGTGGAAGTTAGATTTTTGGTGGTGCGTAAAAATGAGGTCGCTTTTGGTGTAGGTTTAGATGCCTGTGAAATTTGTGGAGATTCGGGATATTACGAAGATAAGGGAAAAATAATTTGTTCTAAGTGTGACGTGATGATGAACGTGCAAACCATTGGATTCCCCGGCGGTTGCAACCCGATCCCAATCAAATATGAGGTGGAAGATACTCGCTTAAAGTTTTTCGCTGAAGAGTTAGAAAGCCACGAGAAGGTGTTTAGCTGATATGTTTTTCTGGATTATGATAGCCCGCGCATTGCGTAGGCAGGCAGTTAAACGCCTGATGATAGCTGTGACAGTAATGTTGGGTGCTTCCCTTACAACATCGATGCTGGCGGTGATGTTTGATGTTGGAGATAAAGTACAAGAAGAACTCAGCTCTTATGGTTCTAATTTGCAGGTTCTTCCCCAAGGTAGGGCAATGGCCGCGGATTTGTACAATATTGACTCTTCCGAGCAGGGTGGCGGCGCGTTGCGGGAAGATGAATTACCGAATATGAAAACCATATTTTGGACGTACAATATTGAAAACTTCACTCCCTATTTGGAAACAAAGCTTGAAGTAGACGGTAAAGAAGAGCAGGTGCGGGGTACCTGGTTTGATAAAGAACTCGCCATTCCAACCGGAGAAAAGGTTATGACGGGTATGGACGGCATGCGGGAATGGTGGAAATGGGAGGGAACTTGGGGAAAGACGCCTAAAGAGGTAATAGTGGGTTCCCGTATTGCTACAAAGAATGATTGGAAAGTTGACGATACTTTACAAATTCGTGATAAAAACGGTGATGTTGTCGATGTGGTTATTTCCGGAATTTTTACGGGCGGAGATGCAGAAGATTCGCAAATATATGCAGATCTTGATCTGGTTCAACAGCTTACCGGGCGGGATAATGAGGTTGATCGGGTAGAGGTACGCGCAATTACTACGCCGGATAATGATCTGTCTCGTAAAGCTGCTGAAGATCCTACATTGCTCACTTTGGACGAGTGGGAAACATGGTATTGCACGGCCTATGTTTCCTCTATTGCCTATCAGATAGAGGAAGTTATGACCAACGCAGTGGCTAAGCCCGTACGTCAAGTTGCAGATACTGAGGGGGAGATCCTTAATAAAACTGAGCTTATTATGGCTTTTGTTGCCCTATTTGCAGTGATTGGATCGTCTTTAGGGATTGCGAATTTGGTGTTCGCTTCGGTTATGGAGCGTTCACGTGAAATTGGTTTAATGAAGGCTATAGGTGCACGAAACCGAGAAATTATTCGACTCATGTTGGCAGAGGTTCTTATCGTTGGGTTGTTTGGCGGAGTTGTTGGATTTGCTTTAGGTTTCGGATTGGCTCAACTAATCGGACACATTGTTTTTGGATCCGCTATAGCTATGCGGCCAATTGTGGCCCCTCTAATGGCGTTAATTGTGTTTGTAACCGTACTTTTGGGATCTTTGCCTGCCATCCGTTCACTGGTACGTGTGCAGCCGGCCCAAGTGTTGCACGGGAGGTAACCGTGAAGAATAAGCATACTGCGATGTATTTGCGCATGATCTGGAAGGCGTTTTTAAATCGGATTACCCGTGTTTTCATTGCCTCCCTGTCAATAGCGGTGGGGGGTACAACTTTGGCCGCATTGGGTTTGGTGGCCTTCACTGTTCCGGCCCAAATGAGTAAGGAGTTGCGTGCGTTTGGTGCCAATATGGTTATATTGCCTGATTCTTCAGAAAACCTTACGGATGGCACATTGCAGGAAACTGATTCCATAGTTGGCAACAGCGTACTTAAACGCGCCGGATACCAGTATGGAAACCTACTATACAATCAGCAGCCATTGCAGGTAATGGCAACGGATTTGGACGCTGTGCAAGGTGTCCGCCCATATTGGAACTTAGATGGGAAAATGCCTGCTAATGATGATGAATTCTTGGTGGGCGCAGATGTGGCTACGCGTTATCGTTTCTCAATTGGGGATGAGGTTGGTCTGATGCAACCCACGTCTGAAAATGCGGTCTCTAAACAGATGAAGGTTTCTGGAATTATTCACACCGGAGGGCCGGAAGACGAGCAGATAGTAATGAGCACTAAAACACTAAGTGAATTTTTAGGAGATCGTGGTTATGACATCATCGAGTACTCAATAGATGCAGACTCTAAAGTAATTGCGCAATACGCCAAACAAATAAACACTAAAGTAAAAAATGCTGACGCTCAAGTAGTGCGCCGTATTTCAGAGGCGGAAACCGGAATCGCCACTACTTTGCGTACCTTAATTTGGATAGTTTCGGCAATAATATCGCTGCTCACCTTGATAGCGGTTTCCACAACTCTTAATTCGATAATTTCAGAACGCTCCAAGGAAATCGGATTGAAGAAGGCTCTTGGTGCACTGCCTGGTGATGTTATGCGCGAATTCGTAGGAGAATCGCTTATGCTGGGAGTATTCGGGGGGACGTTAGGTGCAGCTACAGGGGTGTGGATCGCAGCGGAAATATCACGCCGTGTGTTTGCCATAAACCTGAATATAAATTGGTGGGTCGTGCCAATAACACTCATATTTTCAATAGTCATAGCGATGCTGGGCTGTTTGATGCCAGCACGCAGAATCACCAAAATAGATCCTTCACAAGTTCTAGGGGGAGAATAATGCCCGCAGATTCTATATATTCAGTACGCTCGGCTAGTCGGCACTACGGCGATCTTGCGGCACTCGACAACGTGAGCTTGGAAATTCCGCGTGGTCAATGGCTTTCCATAGTGGGCCCATCTGGTTCGGGGAAATCGACCCTGATGAATATTTTGGGTTGTTTGGATTCACCCACTTCGGGTGAGGTTCTTTTAGAAGGCGACCGTCTAGATAAAATGGGCGAGGTGGAGCTGGCAGATGTACGCCGTCATAAAATCGGCCTAGTGTTCCAACAGTTCCATCTTGTTAAACACCTAACCGCTGTGGAAAACGTGATGTTGGCGCAGTACTATCATTCGGTTCCTGATGAGCAGGAAGCGCTTGAAGCACTGGAACAGGTGGGGATGAAAGACAGAGCTACGCATCTACCTCATGAACTTTCTGGAGGGGAGCAACAGCGTGTCTGTGTGGCCAGAGCTTTAATAAATCGTCCGGCCGTGATACTCGCTGATGAACCCACCGGAAATTTAGATGAGACTAATGAAAAAATAGTTATAGATTTCTTTCATCGCCTGCATGAAGAGGGAACAACTTTGGTAGTGGTAACGCATGATGCCGAAGTGGCTGCACAAGGGCAGCGGCAAATAATTTTAGAGCACGGGCGAATTGCCCAAGAGGTCACCGATCTGGCCGATTCTCCTATAAAAGAATTACGTTTCGGTGAAACTTATTAACAGGAGCCGAATAATCGCAAAATGCCAAATATTTAAAAGTTAGAAAACTTGGAGGGCCTTATGGGAAGTTCCCGATTGTTAGCTATAGCAGCGATTGTGGGAGTTGCAGTACTTGGCGGGTGCTCGGCCGATGTGCCGGCTGCAAACACTTTGCCAGATGGGGAATATGAAGGAGTTTCACAAAAAGAAGCTGATGGTTCTTACGGCACAGTGAATTTCACAATTAGTGGAGGAAAAGTCACTAAGGCAAACTTTTTAGTAAAGGATGCTGATGGTACGCCCCATGATGAAGATTATGGTTTGGGAACCGATGGCAAAGCACATGATCCGATTTTTTATCAAAGAGCGCAAGACGCGATAAAGCACGAAAAAAGCTATGTGCAAAAGTTCCAGGAGACGTCGGATCAAAATCAGGTTGAGCGCATCGCTGGTGGATCTCTTTCACACAGATTATTCATGCAGGCGGTTGAAGACGCCGTGCTTAACGCTGGCGCCGAAAAGTAAGACTCGGTAATCTGAGTGATCGGGCATGGTTCATATAGCTTTCCCGCTATGGGTACGCTGGTGTGCGCCACTTGGGAACCGGCGGGGAATGTTGAAGAAATTCAGCGTCTTATTCGTCAACGAGTTAGAGAACTAGAAAATAGGCTTAGCATATTTAAGCAAACTTCGCAGGTGGTCGCACTTAGCCGTATTTTAAATGCTGGTTCGGAAGATATTTTGAAAGAATTCAGAAGCTCCCTCTTGCATTCTTCCAACGTTTACAGCCTGGCAGGGAGCGCGGAAGTTGGTTTGGAAAATCATGATGCTGGAGCTGAATTACTTTTCCGATTGGAAGATATATTGCAGGCAAATCGGTTTTCTTCCGATCTGGCACGAGTCATGGAAGCATCCGTAAAATTCGCGAATTTGACTCAAGGCGCATTTTACCCGTTTTTGGGCCGTCAAATGCGTGATTGGAAAAAATTGGTGGCTGAAAGGGCGAATAGAGAATTTGAGCTTAGTGATTCCATAATTGATTTTGGAGGTATCGCCAAGGGGTATGCGGCAGATCAGGTGCGTGATTTGGTAGTTTCTAAGGGAGGGGAAAACGTGGTGGTGTCATTTGGTTCCTCCTCTATTTCGATTGCGGGTGACCCAGTATGCGTTGGCCTGCAAAGCCCTTGGGAGGGATTGGAAGAGTTTGGGCACTTGTTGCTTACTCATCCGGCGCTTTCTGTTAGTGCTGATACAGCTACACGAATAGGTTCGGGTAAGCGCGTTAGCCATGTTTTAGATCCAAGTACTGGAAAGCCGGCATTTACGGACCTTGTTGCCGTTTTAGTTTGTGCGGCTGATGGTATGGAGTGTGAGGCTTGGGCAACCGCTTTCTTAGTGTTGGGTTTGGAAAGAGCTATGGATTTGGATGCGACTCAACAGCACATAGACACGGTTTTTTTCACGGCAGATGGTCGGGTGTTAGCTAGTCCTAATTTGCAGATTACTGCTCATCCGGGAGTGCAGCAGTGGCTGGAAGCACAGCGAGTTAGGACTCAATAAAAAGCTTTTAGTTTCGGGTGTAATGCTGATTTAAAACACTGTTAAATACAGCGGTATTAGATTGGGGTTACCCTGTGTTTGTTGACACTTGATGAGGCTGGCCTGTCTGGCTGGGAAGGGTGTTGGAAGACTCGTGAGTGAGAAGAAGACGAGGAAGTCGTATACGCCGGAGTTTCGGCGGGATGCGGC
>NZ_LNIZ01000015.1 GCF_001469025.1 Trueperella bernardiae
CAACGCTCGCAATCGAGGTCTGTTGATCAATCACAATCGAGGCCGCATCCCGCCGAAACTCCGGCGTATACGACTTCCTCGTCTTCTTCTCACTCACGAGTCTTCCAACACCCTTCCCAGCCAGACAAGCCAGCCTCATCAAGTGTCAACAAACACAGGGTAACCCCACCTTGCTAGGGATTCGTTGAGCTCCATCCCTCGTGAGCGCATGAGGGCAATCTGCACTTCAACCGTGGTGGGATTTTTGATCTTCTTCATCGGGTTTTCATGCCTCGAAAGAAATCCAGCCCGTCTCCAACCTGATGGTCGAAGCGGGCTGAACGATTACCTAAATAATGCCACGGCCCCAGCGCGTTGGGTGGCCTCATTTGGCTACAGGAGCATGACGGCTAGATCGAGAAAAACAAAGACCGGCCCTGGGCTCCCACCAAAATGGGTAGCGGTACCGGTCATGTTGGTATTCAGGCTAGGCGATGACACCTAGCTGTGCAACGGTGAGGGCTCGACAAGCCACTCGATAGTGTTTTTGTGTTGGATCCCGTCGCGGCTCATGTCGAACTGGTCCATGCTCAGCACGGTTTTCGGGAAGTTGTCGGTAACCCCGCGAAAGGCACCGAACTCGCGGTCGACGGTGTTTTGGCTGCCGAGCAGGTAACTCACCTGGAAGTACTCAGTGTCGGAACCTTTGCGGGCGATGAAGTCAATCTCGCGCGCGCCGGCTCTTCCGACACTTACCTCGTACCCGCGCGCAAGCAGCTCCACGCACACGATGTTTTCGAGGGTCAGCTCAATGTCGGCCTGGTTCGAAAGGCCGAGCGTTTCACGAAAACCGTGATCCACCGCATAGTACTTCTCAGTTGCCCGAAGCCTCGCCTTCCCCGCAATGTCAAAGCGCGGAACCCGATAAATCAAGAAAGCGTTCACGCAAAACTCAAGGTAGTTCAACACGGTATCAACCGAAACGGTGCGCCCCTCGCTTTTGAAAAAACGCACCAGTGACTGCGCCGAGAAGGTTTTTCCAATATTTGCGAAGCAGTAACCGACGATGCGGTGAAAAATGTCGACGTCGCGGATCTGGTGATATTCAATCACGTCTTTGAGCACAACCGAGTTGTACACAGAGTCAAGGTAGTCGAGCGAGGGTTCCCGGTCGAGGTTGAAGTATTTCAACGCCGGGAAACCGCCGAACTGCACAAAGTGCTGGAAGCGTTCGCTCAGTGTGCGGTCGCTTTGGCGGTGCAGCTCGACAAATTCCGCAAACGAAAACGGTTGGATCAAGAACTCAACGTAGCGACCGGCAAGATGTGTGGCGAGATCACCGGAAAGCATGCGCGAATTCGACCCGGTGACATAGATATCTGCGTCATAGTCGACGCGGATCGCGTTGATGGCTTTCTCCCAGTCGGCGACCTGCTGAATTTCGTCAAAGAAGAAATACGCGCGGGTGTTTTTGTTGAGGTTTTCGGCTTCGATGCGCCGTAGCAGCGCCGCTGCGTCTGTGATGTGAAGCCCGTCAGCGGACTCAAAATTCATCGCAAACACTTGTGGATCAGCGCTGCCCGCGCGAATCACTTCTTGCAGCTGCTGCAGAATCGTAGATTTGCCGCAGCGACGCACACCGGTGAGCACCTTCACGAGGGGTTTGTCGATAAAGGGCTGGATCCGCGAAAAGTATCTCGGGCGTTCAATGATTCTGTCCACCACAAACCTCCCTGTTTTGTCGAGTATAGTCGACAAGCTGCTACTTTGCGGAGGTTTTGTCGATCATAGTCGACAAGAATCGCGCTGGCTCGGGCACAAAACAGCGCACCGCGGGAAGGTTGCCGGCGTGTGCCAGCGTCCAACCCGCGGTGCGCTATTCGGACGGTGCGGCCCGAATCGAGCCGCTGAGCCCTCGAGCCGTTAAGCCCTTGAGCCTAGAAGTCCCAGTCGTCGTCGGTGGTGTCTTCGCCCTTACCGATGATGTAGCTCGATCCTGATCCACTGAAGAAGTCGTGGTTTTCGTTGCTGCCAGGTGACAGCGCCGCGAGAATCTCAGGGTTCACTTCGGTCTCTTCAGCGGTAAACCGCGACGGGTAACCGAGGTTCATCAGCGCCTTGTTCGCGTTGTAACGCACGAACACGGCAACGTCGTCCATCAGGCCGAGCGGCTCGTACAGCTCACCCGAGTACTGCAGCTCAAGCTCGTAGAGCTCTTCCAGCAGGTCGAAGGTGAACTTGCGCATCTCTTCCTGACGCTCTTTGCTCTGCGTCTCGAGTCCGCGCTGGTACTTGTAACCCGAGTAGTAACCATGCACTGCCTTGTCACGCAGAATCAGGCGGATCATGTCTGCGGTGTTCGTCAGCGTCGCGTGCACCGAGAAGTGCAGCGGCAGGTAGAACCCTGCGTACAGCAGCAGCGACGACAGCAGCGTCGAAGACACTTTACGCTTGAGCGGATCATCGCCGTAGTAGTGGTGCAGCACCTTCTTGCAGCGTTCCTGCAGCAGATCGTTGGCAACTGCCCAGCGGTAGGCGTCGTCGATTTCCGGGGTGCTCGTCAGCGTTGAGAACACCGAGGAGTACGAGCGGGCGTGCACCGACTGCATGAACGCAATGTTGGTGTAGACGGCCTCTTCGTGTTCGGTGCGGGAGTCTTGGATCTGCACGATCTCACCGACAGTTGCCTGCACGGTGTCGAGCATGGTCAGACCGGTGAAGACGCGCATCGTGAGGGTGCGCTCTTCCTGGGTCATTTTCTGCCACGCGGGGATGTCGTTTGACAGCGGCACCTTCTCTGGCAGCCAGAAGTTCGCGGTCAGACGGTTCCACACCTCGAGGTCTTTGTCGTCGGTGACGCGGTTCCAGTTAATGGGGCGCAGCCGCGCTGCCGGGTCGTGGCGGTACGACGGCGGGGTGACCGAGATCTCTTGCAGCGGGCGGTCGGTGTTCAACGGATCAGTCATAGTTCAATAAAGCTCTTTCACTAGTGGTGTCTGGTGGTCAGTGCGCGGAGTGCGCGGACGGCGCGCGGTGCGCCCGCGCGCGCAGCACGGGCGCACACGCGGGCGCGAACGCGACTACAGCGCGCAGGAAACGCAGCCTTCGATCTCGGTTCCCTCGAGCGCGGGCTGGCGCAGGCGGATGTAGTACAGCGTCTTGATGCCCTTGCGCCACGCGTAGATCTGCGCGCGGTTGATGTCGCGAGTGGTCGCCTCGTCTTTAAAGAACAGCGTGAGCGACAGACCCTGATCCACGTGCTTGGTCGCAGCAGCGTAGGTGTCGATGATCTTCTCGGCGCCGATTTCGTAGGCGTCTTCGAAGAACTCGAGGTTGTCGTTTGTCATGTGCGGAGCCGGGTAGTACACGCGGCCGAGCTTGCCCTCTTTACGAATCTCAATCTTCGAGGCGATCGGGTGGATCGAAGCCGTCGAGTTGTTCACGTAGCTAATCGACCCGGTCGGTGGCACCGCCTGCAGGTACGCGTTGTAGATACCGTGTTCGCGGATCGACTCGCGCAGCTGTTCCCAGTCCGCAACCGTCGGCAGCGCAACTCCAGCCTCGGCGAAGAGCTCACGCACCCGCGCGGTTTCTGGCACCCACTCCTCGGCCGTGTAACGGTCGAAGTAGCTGCCGTCAGCGTAGTCGCTCTTCTCGAAGCCCGCGAAGGTCGCACCGCGGTCAATCGCCAGCTGGTTCGAAGCGCGCAGCGCGTGGTAGGTCACCGTGCGGAAGTACGCGTCGGTGAAGTCAATTCCCTCTTCGCTGCCGTAGTGGATGCGCTGCGAAGCGAGGTAGCCGTGCAGGTTCATCTGGCCGAGGCCGATGGCGTGTGACGCACGGTTACCCTCGGCAATTGACGGCACCGCCTGAATGTCGGTCTGATCCGACACACTCGTCAGCGCCCGCACCGCAATCTCAACGGTTGCGCCGAAGTCCGGGCTGGCCATTGCCTGCGCAATGTTCAGCGAGCCGAGGTTGCACGAAATGTCGTGACCGATCGTCTCGTACCCGATTGCGGCGTCGTACTCAGAGGCGGTGTTCACCTGCAGAATCTCCGAGCACAGGTTCGACATGTTGATGTGCCCCTCGAGCGGGTTCGCACGGTTCACAGTGTCTTCGAACAGCACGTACGGGTAGCCCGACTCGAACTGCAGCTCAGCGAGGGTCTTGAAGAACTCGCGCGCGCTGATCGTGGTCTTGCGGATCCGCGGGTTCGCGACGAACTCGTCGTAGCGCTCGGTGATTGACTGATCCGAAAGCGGAATACCGGTTTCGCGAAGCACATCGTAGGGGCTAAACAGGTGCATATCTTTGTTCTGCTTAGCCAGTTCGAAGGTCACATCCGGAATCACAACCCCAACCGACAGGGTCTTAATGCGGATCTTCTCGTCGGCGTTTTCACGCTTCGTGTCGAGGAACCGCATAATGTCGGGGTGGTGCGCGTGCAGGTACGCAGCGCCTGCGCCCTGGCGAGCGCCGAGCTGGTTCGCGTAGCTGAAGCTGTCTTCGAGGATCTTCATCACGGGAACAACACCGGAAGCCTGGTTCTCGACCTGCTTAATCGGGGCACCCGCCTCGCGGAGGTTTGACAGCAGCAGCGCCACACCGCCGCCGCGCTTGGACAGCTGCAGCGCAGAGTTAACGCTGCGGCCAATCGATTCGAGATTGTCTTCAACGCGCAGCAGGAAGCACGACACGAGCTCGCCGCGCTGTTTCTTACCCGCGTTCAAGAACGTCGGAGTTGCCGGCTGGAAACGGCCCGAGAGGATCTCGGTGACCGTCTTCGAAGCCAGTTCCTCGTCACCCTGACCGAGGAACAGCGCCGTGGCAACAACTCGCTGCTCGAAGTTTTCGAGGAAGAGGCTGCCGTCGAAGGTTTTCAGCGCGTAGGAGGTGAAGAACTTAAACGCACCGAGGAAGGTCTGGAACTTGTGCCCGAAAGCGTCGGCCTGTTCGTGGAGGCGCTCGACGAAGTCCTTGTCGTAGGCGCGCAGGTATTCGGCTTCGTAGTACTCGTTTTCGATCAGCCACTCCAGGCGTTCCCACACCGAAGCGAACTGCTTCGTGTTCGGGATGACCTGCTGGTTCAGGTAGGCCTCCGCCGCTTCGTGATCCTTGTCAAACTGGATCGACCCGTCCGCCGCAAACAGGTTCAGCTGGGCGTTGAGCGCGTGGTAGTCCTTCCGCTCGCCGACCCCGCCAACCCGTGCAGTGTTGGGGGTGGTTGTTTCTGATGGTGTGGCGATCGTCATGCGACGTCCTCCTCATTTGCTTCTGCTTCTAATGTGTTCTGTCGTGCCCAAAATTCGTCTAAACCAGCCTTGACTCGAGCAACGTCGCGGTTGGTGCCAAGAAGTTCAAAGCGGTACAGCTCAGGAACTTTGCACTTGGCTGAGATGATCGGTCCTGCGATGCAGTAGTGCTCACCGAAGTTGGTGTTCCCCGCGGTAATCACGCCGCGGATCAGCGCGCGGTTTGCAGGATCGTTCAGGAACGTAATCACCTGCCGCGGCACCGCCCCGGCCTGCGCTCCGCCGCCGTAGGTCGGAACCACGAGCACGTAGGGCCTGGTCACTCGGATCATTCCCTCTGTGCGCGGTCGGAGTGGGATCCGCACCGCCGGGCGCTCGAGCTTCTCGACGAAGCGGAGGGTGTTCTCCGAAACGCTCGAGAAAAACACCAGGTCAGGTGAATCTTGCCCCTCGAGCACTCGCACCTCCGCGACGCTTCGTGTTCGGCCTTCCCTGCGTTCACTCATCAGCATGTTCTCCTCTCAGCATTTGCACCTCAGCAATCCCACCCCTACATCTAGTCCTGACCCACGTTGCGGGCACCACATATAGTGTTTAGCACGAATAATCTCACAAATCTACGACACGCCGAAGTACAGACTACGTCATACCGAACCTGGAGTGCTCTAGGTTTTTAGGTCCAGGTGACTTGAGTGCTGTCCATTGATGCCCTGCCTGTGGGTGGGGAGAATGGATGAATGGTGAAGAAATTCAGCAAGCATACTCCCGAGCAGATTGTTCGTAAGCTCGATAGGGCGCGGGAATTGAAGGAATCGGGATCAAC
>NZ_LNIZ01000016.1 GCF_001469025.1 Trueperella bernardiae
GTGAAGAGGTCTACGAAGGCGTTGCCACCTGGATCGAGGGATTCTATAACCACAAACGAATCCATTCAGCGATCGGCTACCAAAGCCCGGTCGAATACGAACTCCACGCCGGACTGGACCTCGCGGCGTGAACTACACAACGAAACCGTCAACAACAAGCGGGCAAGCCCAGACTTGACCGTGCCGCCTAGACCGAAAGAATGATCGAGCGCGCTATATTCCCCTTTTTCCCACCACGCAACAAACTGATTCATCAGGTCAGTAAGGTCCAGTTGGCCACCAGTGCGGATAATGGATTCCATCGTAGCCACGGCCATTGAAGTATCGTCACTCCAGGCTCCGGCAGGGATTGTCCGCCCCCAATGGGAGTTAACCGGAATCTCATCACCAGAACCACGCATCGTGTCCAATGAATACTGCGCTATTTCATCTGCCAAGAGGAACTCGAAGGGAACTCCGAAAGCATCACCAGTAGCAGCCCCCAGCAACATCGCTTTCACCTGAGCTGCAGACAGTTCATTTCGTTTGTCTAACTCGCCCATGACTGCCTCATCCTAGTCGTCATTAAGACCCTGCTACCGAGCTAAAAGCACGCACTTCCAATACGGTTCGCGTTTGATAACGTCTTCCAATTTAGTTTCGTGTCGAAAACTCGACGATCGAGTACCGGAAATTATCGACGAGGTATAGCTCCCCTTCTTGGGCTTTGCGTAGCTCCAGCTTACGATACCCACCCGCGAGGTTACGTGAGCCAGCGTATGAGACCCAGCGTTGCCACAACCCACGAGCATTGCCGGATGCGGAACCAATATAAGGTTTCCCGGTGTGTCGAATTCAAGGTGCAAAAGCCAACGGGTGGAAACAAGCTGTCAACCAACTAGTTTATTTGGCTCCCAAGAAGAGAAGCGTAAGTGGGGTTGTTTTTGAGCTGCTCGTGGGCCCCGTCAGCAACAATGCGCCCATCCTCAAGAACAATAATGTGGTCAGCAATCCGGATAGAAGCAAGCCGGTGAGCAATAACAACCGTCGTGCGATCAGCCCGCGCGCGGCGAATGTTCTTAGCAATAGACGTTTCAAGGAACGGATCGATATTAGCTAACGGCTCGTCAAGGATGAGCATATCCGGGTTGCGCAAGAATGCACGCGCAATCCCAACGCGCTGGCGCTCCCCTCCAGAAAGCGTGGTTCCTCTATCACCCACCCTCGCGTCAAGCCCGCCAAGCGAAGTCACCAACTCGCTAATGTCCGCATCGGCAAGAGCCCGCCAAATATCCTCATCAGAAGCATTAGGGTTCGCCAAAATAAGATTATCGCGCACAGTTCCAGCAAAAATATGACAGTCCTGAGGCACCAGGGCCAGTCTGTCTCGGTAGCGGTTCGGCTCATAGCCACGCAAATTCTTCCCATCGAAACGCAGCTGCCCCGACCGCGGATCCAAATAGCGCATAGCGAGATTAGCCAAAGTAGTTTTACCCGCCCCAGACTTACCAACTATCGCCACAGAACGTTGCGGAGTAGCAGTAAGGCTGACTTTGTTGATAACCGGAAGCTCCGGCTGGTAGGCAAACACCGCGTTATCAACAACAAGACAGTTCTCCTCCCCGTCATAGGCGGTGTGGTGCGGTTCAGGTACAGCAGGAATCGGGTCTTTCACGTGAAGAATCGTATTGATCCGGTGTGCACAGGCACCGATCTCTCCAACGCGCCCAAGCATTCCCACCAACGTGGTGGCCGGCGTGGGTACAAGCCCCGCCAAAACCACAGCAACGGGAAGTATCGCCGCATCCAAACTGCCGTCAAGCACACGTCCAGTGAGGATAATTAACAAAATGGTAGATCCGATCGTGGTAACGATCATCGCGAACGCTGACTCCCACGCTTGCCGCATGGTTTGCGCATTTTTTGTGGCCTGCACTTGACGTGTCAAGTCAAGAATAAGCTGATTTTGTTTCTCAACCATTCCGAGGGAACGCAACTCGCGTTGCCCCTGAATGGAGTCCAACACCGCAACCCGCAACCCGGCTAGCTGACTACGCATCTGTGTGCCCTGCATACGCTGAATGGGCATGAGAATGAAGGGGAATACGATCATAGCGATAGTGGGAACTAGCATGATCAGCCCCAGCGGCCCCACAAAGCTAACAAGAACACCAGTGAACACTACTGGCGAGAACACCGCGCAGATTGCGGTAGACGCAGTGTGCGCATAAAACCACTCAAGCTGTTCCGCATCATTCATGGCCGCTGACGCCACATCGCCAGTGCGTTTCCCGTGGAGCCCGAGTGGTGCGATTCGTTCGATAGCCCCATAGATGTGCACTCGCAAAGTGTGCAAAATTCGATAGGCAACTTCGTGCGACCACCACACTTCAAACAGGGTACTGGCCGCATGAACCACCACCAAAGTGAACAGCAAAGTCACCAGCGGCGTGAGGTCATGAGCCGGGTCAAGAATGAACCGGGTTGAAACCCACACGGACGTAACCGACACACCCACAACACTGATTTGCGCCAAAGCGGTAACGATCGTGGAGGAAACGAAAAGAGGAACACATTCGCGTAGCCGTTTCATCAGCGCAATGAAGTCGCTAAACGCAGAAAACATGGCGGATCAGGCTCCTAACTGTGCGTCGATAAGCTGTGACCACGCGTTGTCTTCACCAGCCAGAATCTGGGGTGCACCAGCGCAGAGCACGCGGCCATCTCCCATCACCACAACGTGATCCATTTGCGCAGCGGCATCCGTGCGGTGGGTGACCAGAATAAGCGTGAGATCCGGATAAGCGCGGCGAATATTGGAAAGCACAGCGGTTTCCGTCTGGGTATCTAACGCTGACGTAGATTCATCGAGGATCAGCAGTGGACACTGGCGAATCAGAGCACGCGCAATCGCTAACCGCTGTTTCTGCCCGCCAGAAAGATTGTGGGCATGCTCCTCAATCACCAAGTCAAGCACACTATCATTTCCTGCTTGACCGCTGACATCCTGGTGCAAATCGTTAGCGCAGGCCAAAGTTAAGGCGTTCATCATTGCCTCGTCATCCGCTTTCGGGTTAGCTTCAGCCAATATGGATCTGATAGTTCCAGGGAAAATAATGGGATCTTGCGGAACCAGGGTAGCTACCTGCGCAATGTTCAGTTGGTCTGCTGGCACGCCACCAACCGTGATCGTTCCACTATTGGGATGGTCAAAACCCATCAGTAGCCCTAATGCTGTGGATTTACCTGACCCGGACAGACCAACCAGAGCAGTTGTCTTCCCTGGCAGCGCGTCGAACGTAACGTTTGAAAGCGCGGGCTTCGTCGCACTCAAATACGTGTAGCTGGTATCAATGAAGGACACCCCGGTGCCATCATGGTGACGTTCAACCGTTGCGGAGGGTTTGGTTTGGACACCCTCTTGATCGAATAGTTCACTCATTGCTGGCAGAGCAGAAATCCCGAAGAATGCCTCATGCCAACACGTTGACAATGCAGTGAATGGGCGAAACAGCTCAATCGATAACAAAGTGATGATGAACAAGTGGTTCATCGGCATATCGCCGGCCCGTATCAAGCTGATAGCAATAACCAGGCCAAGAGCAGGACCAAGCACCTTCATCATGCTGGACAGGCCAGTTTCCCCCAGCGAAAGGCGAAGCTGGCCCATTGTTGTTGACAACAATTGGCGTGATTGCTTAGCTAGTTTTTCACCGTGATTTTGGGCGGCCCCAAACGATTTCAGCGTTGCCATTCCCATCATGGCGTCAACAAAGTCCGCGTTGAGATCCTCATACGCGATCCAGTGGGACTGCCCCCGATCGGAAAGGGCTTTGTCCCATAGCCGTGGGATAGCGATAATAGCGACGCCGCAGATCAATAGCGCTCCCGCAATCAATGGGCTGATTGCTCCGATAGCTATCGTCAACCCTGTAGCGGTAATAACAGTGACCGCCAGCTGGGTGAAGTATTTAACGAAGTAGGGCTCCACTGCCTCGACCCCATCAGTCACAACCGACTGGATTTGCCCAGAACGGCCAAACCCCGCCCGCATGGGACCGCGAGCGTCGATTTGTTCAAGGAGGGCACGGCGCAACCGGCTTTTCACCACCAGTCCGGCACGGTTTTGTAACAGTTGCCCGCCCACCTGCACTAGTGGGCGAACCAAAAGCAGGATGACGATAGTTACGATCAGGCCCATCACTGTAGGCATGTGGCGGGTAGTGAGTAGTTCATTAAACAGGATCGCGTTACATACCGCAGTGGCGATGAACAAGCCAGAGACGAGGACGCCCACTAAAACGGCGGGAGTCAACATCCTCACGGATAGCCCGGCTGCGCGCATCACTAAACGCTGCTTCATGAACATGGTTATCCACCTTCGCGTGTCTGAAGAAAGCAGGACTAGCCACAAAACTAACCTTAGGTTATGCTTACCTAAGTGCAGTTTGGCATGTTTCTCTCAGCATGACAAGAGCGCACAGCTTTATCACACCAGCCAGGAGGGCTTGTGAACCCGCAGATTTTGCAGCGCAATGAGGTATGCGCGGGCAATGCCCAGCTTCTAGAACAGATCCGCTTATCTGAGGGAAATCTGCTCCACGTCAGTGGCGGAACTGCTCTGACCACGCAAATCCATGGGGGTTATGTTGCGACAGGTAGTGCGAGTATGAAAGGCATGAGCGCACCATGTTAACTAAGCGCTATCAACGCCTTGTCCTAGCCGCCGCGTTATCCATCCTGCTGGTGTGCGCCCTTGTTGTTGCGGTAATCGTAGGAGCCACTGACATCTCCCTATACGCAGCGCTCGAAGGGATCAAAACCACCCTATTACACACGCCCACCAATGACGTTGACACCCAAATCATCGGGCAGGTCCGATTCCCCCGCGCTGTTCTTGGAGCAATAGTTGGTGCCGGACTTGGCATATGCGGCCTCATCACCCAGTCACTCTTACGCAACCCGCTGGGCGATCCCTACATCCTCGGCATTTCGTCGGGTGCATCTGCCGGCGCGGCCGCCGTAATTGTTCTGGGCACCTCCAGCAGTGTGCTATCCGCACTGGGCGTCACCATCGGCGCTTTTCTTGGGGCACTAGCAGCCATCATTCTCGTCACCCTTCTGGCCTCGGCCGGTGGGAAAATCACTCCCACGCGCATCATTTTTGCTGGCATGGCAACCACCTACCTGTTTTCAGCGCTGACCAGCCTGATCACACTCATGGCAAAAAACGCTGCCGGAACCAAATCAGTCATGTTCTGGACGCTCGGCTCTCTATCCAATGCCACTTGGGGTGACACCGCACTTGCCACCGCGGTGGTCATTGTCGCCCTCGCCTGCTTCGCAATATGGGGCAGGAGGGTAGACATACTCAACCTTGGTGACGACACAGCAATCTCACTAGGGACAAGCCCCCGCCTCTACCGCAACCTACTGTTCCTCGTCGTAGCCTTAACCGTTGCCGTCCTCGTGTCCCTCACCGGAGCAATCGGCTTCGTTGGCCTTGTGGTTCCCCACATCACCAAACAACTGGTTGGCTCCACAACGCGGGCCGCACTACCCATCGCCGCCTTGTGCGGCGCACTCCTAGTTGTCATAGCCGACACCTGCACTCGCATCATAATCCGACCCGCCGAAATACCTATTGGCATCCTTACCGCGCTTGTAGGAACTCCGATGCTAATGGCCCTAATCAAAAGATATGGGCTTGCCCGCTTGTTGTTGACGGTTTCGTTGTGTAGTTCACGCCGCGAGGTCCAGTCCGGCGTGGAGTTCGTATTCGACCGGGCTTTGGTAGCCGATCGCTGAATGGATTCGTTTGTGGTTATAGAATCCCTCGATCCAGGTGGCAACGCCTTCGTAGACCTCTTCAC
>NZ_LNIZ01000017.1 GCF_001469025.1 Trueperella bernardiae
GTGAAGAGGTCTACGAAGGCGTTGCCACCTGGATCGAGGGATTCTATAACCACAAACGAATCCATTCAGCGATCGGCTACCAAAGCCCGGTCGAATACGAACTCCACGCCGGACTGGACCTCGCGGCGTGAACTACACAACGAAACCGTCAACAACAAGCGGGCAAGCCCAAGGCAGTGGCTGTCTAGCGTCTCTTACTACAGGCTGTCCGGGTATTGGTACGCCTACCGGATTCTCCCAGAGCCTGAAGACCCCAAACAGCCGCAACGCGCCGACAGCTTTGTGCGAGGCACGAAGTTCGAAGAAATAGTCGCTCTCTACGAATTCGACCGTAAAATGCGCACACTTATTTACGATGGGATTGAGCGGATTGAGGTTGCGCTACGTGCACGGATCGGCGAACTACTCGTCGCGAAAGGAGCCTTATCTTACAAAGATCCAGGTATCTTTCGTGAGGATTTCCGGCATCAAGACTGGCTAGAGACTGCTGAGAAGCGTGTGGATCGCGAGCGAAAACGTAACCGCGCTGTGGCTCACTACAGTGTCAACTACGGGGATTACCCATTCTGGGTTCTTGCTGATGTCCTTGATTTTTCCGATATTTCCATCCTCTTTGATGGCCTCACTCTTGATGATCAGCGGAGTATTGCACACAGTTTCGGTTTCTTTGGCGACGTCGATCGATTGAACTCTAAGCAGAAGAAGAGCTACTACAACCAAGATCCCCTCGCTCGATGGTGCGAACAACTCACCGTTCTGCGAAACACAGGTGCACATCACGGCCGCGTATGGAACCGCCACTTCACCCCGGCAGCGACGAATGCTTTCCGAACGATACAAGAACTGTCTTGTCTCCCGAAGGGGCAAAGTGAACGGCTCTTCGGCGCTCTCACTGCCATAGCATTCATGCCTCGGAGCGTCTCTCCGGGATCCACCTGGGTAAAAAAATTCATAGACTGATTGCGGAGGAATATGAGCCCCTGGAACTACGGAAAATCGACGAGATGGGTTTCCCTGATGACTGGAATGGAGTCTCCAGTAGCTAGAACGTGGCTTCCTCGCCATCCCTAAGGGTTGAGGTTGAACACCTCAACAAATGGATCAAGCGGCCCACGAATCCTGGCGTAGTCTTGGCGCTTATTCTGCCCATAAAGAGTTAGTCGCACATGGTGAGGCTTGATGACAAGCCACATCGACGAGCGACAAAACAGCTACAGAAGCAATTGCTATACCAAGGCCTACCGCATTTCAGAGTAGACCGCGGGGCGGCGTGGATCTGTACGAATGTCAGTGCTGCGGGCTACTGTGAGTTCTATGGTTCCCGGTTCGGAACCATAAGGCGCGGAACAACCTCCGCAGCCAAGCACTGTGACAAGGAGTTTCACGGATGAACAAAGAGCAGCAGCGTGCCGCGCTCCACAAAACCATCTGGCAGGTCGCGAACGATCTACGCGGATCAGTTGACGGCTGGGACTTCAAATCCTATGTGCTCGGCGCACTGTTTTATCGTTTCATCTCGGAAAACCTCACCGCGTTCATCAACAAGGGTGAGCGCGAAGCCGGCGATCCGAACTTTGATTACGCAAAGCTCTCTGACGAAGACGCAGAGTTCGCCCGTCCGAGCATCGTCAACGACAAGGGCTTTTTCATCTTGCCGTCCGAACTGTTCGAAAACGTCAGGAAGCGAGCAGAAAACGACCCGAACCTCAACGAAACTCTCGAGGCGGTGTTCCGAGACATCGAAGCTTCTGCGGTGGGGGCCCGAAGCGAACACGACATCAAAGGCCTGTTTGACGACTTCGAGGTCAACCACTCACGCCTTGGCAACACCGTTGCGCAGCGAAACGCAAAACTCGTGAAGCTGTTAAACGCGATTGGGGATCTCCCTCTCGGCGGTGAGTACGCAGACAACTCCATTGACCTGTTCGGCGACGCTTATGAGTTCCTCATGCAGATGTACGCCTCCAACGCCGGTAAATCCGGGGGCGAGTATTACACCCCGCAAGAGGTTTCAGAACTGCTCGCCCACATCGCCATTGACGGTAAGAAGCGTGTGAACCGAGTGTATGACCCGCTCGGTGGATACAACACCGTATTCAGCCCCGCAGACGGTGTCAGTCTGGGCGGAGAGGATCTGGTTGATAAAGCCTTGCAGCATCTGCCGCATCAGATCCGGGGATGCTTGGGCCAGCAGATCATCCAGATAGGTTGTCGGGTCGATAGAATGCGGTGCAGCGGTCATCGTTACGTGCCTTTCGGTGAGATGTGGTAGTTGAGTCGAAGATTACTGACGATGGCCGCCCCACTATTTCCGGGGCCCACCATCAGCAAGCGTTACACCACACTAAGGGACGCAACCCATAGCAGAAAGTGTCTTGTAGTTACTTCAGAGCAACCGGCGCCCAACTCGAAGAGGAAGATTAAGATTCCGGATGCCTGTGATGCCATGAACGTGAGTTACTTCGGCCCGTTCGATCTCTATCGGAAACTGGGGCTTCGGTTCCATTAGGAAGTAAGACCTAACGAGATGCTGAGCACTTAGATGGGAATATAAGTTTTTCTCACGACTAGTAGGTTCTGAACCTACTAGTCGTGAGAAAACCGCGTGAATAGATTTAGGGACGGGCGCGAGAGACTGTGCCCCCGAACTGCCATCCGCTCTACTTGAGCATGTAGAGCACCATTTTTGCCCTGGTCAGGGCTTTTACCGCGTGGGGGAGTCTCGTCGTGAAGTGAACCAGGCCTCCTGGCTTCAATATGACGGTCTTGCCGTCGCCGGTGATTTCTAGTTCGCCTTCTAGGGCTTGCACTATTACGGGCATGGCCGCGGTGTGTTCCGAGAGCTCCTCGTCCTTGTCGAAAGAGAACAGCACGACGTTAACGCCTTCTGCCTGCATAAGCGTCTTTGAGACGGTGGAATTTTCTGCGTATTCGATGCGGTCGGCGAGGTTGTCTATGAAGCCGAGCATGGCCGTCGGGAGGGGTTTGGGGTCACTCATTTCTGGTGTTCTTTCTTCAGTCTTCTTGCGTCTTGGGTTTGCGGGCAACGACCGCGATTCCGGTGAGCTGATCTTTGTATTCGTTGAACGTGGCGCGCATGGTCAAAATACGCTGGCGTAGATCCTTGTCGCGGAGAACATTCTTGATAATGCGCGCTACCCCGAGCAGCCCTTCGTCGGCTAGATTGCGTCGCGGCGATAGCAACGCCATCGGCTCGAAACCAACCCATTCGATGGTAAAGCCAGCGTTTTCAAGCACCTTGCACCATTCGTTTTCTGTTAGCGGGCGGGCGTTGACGCGAATCGTCTGGGCCAACTGCTTACGCAAGTTGTCGGCAAGCTGGGCGTCAATATCGTTGGGGGTGAGCCCAAGCTCGTGGATCGCGTAGCAGCCGCCTGGAGCGAGCAGCCGAAACGCTTCGGCCACGATCTCGTCCTTGCCCTTTTCGCCCTGCATCGTCAGCATGGCTTCGCCAATCACTACGTCAGCCGAGGCGTCTGGCAGGCCGGTGTTCTGGGCTTGCGCGTTAATAACCTTTCCGCCATGCGGGGTGACGACGTCTTGCACGTTTGCGACGGCATCGGGATCTTGGTCGACTCCTACATATGAGGAAACGCCGCGGTCGACTATGAGTTTCGCTGTTCGCCCCAAACCTGGGGCGAATTCCACCACTTCGCGGCCGGAAATATCTGCTTTATCCAGCATGCGCGTGGTGAGCTTCAGGCCACCGGGACGCAAGACCCGTTTCCCGGCGCGCGCCAGCACCCAATGCCCGGCGGCGGTTTTTGTAGAGCGATCACTTTGCGGAATGGAAGGATTCTTTGACACAACAAAATACTACCTGAATTAGCTTAGGTGAACCTAATTATTCAATTAAAAAACTCGCAACCGGCTAGTTGGGTCAACTTTTTGCCTACGCGGCATGGAGATATTCCGGGCTGCGTTTGCTTTGAGCGCGAATGATCGACGGCAGTAGCCCTTAGACAGTTTTGCAGTCAAAAAGTTTGCTAAAACTAGGTCGAACCAGGTGTTTGCGCCCACCAAACCGTCGTTTGCGTCCACTCAAGGGGTATCTTCAAGAGAACATCTAAACAATAAGCGATTGAATTTGTTTGTGTTGCTAGCGACTAGACCCGTCCGGGGGTCTTTCTATCACGTGTTGACGTGCTTGATGACACCATGCACCTGCTCGACAAAACCGTGTATAACACTCGCGAGCTCGAAACCCAGCAGGCCAAGCTGGGGGGGGTGGGGTGGCCTAAGAATTAGGTCCACGTGGTTTAAGCGTTGACCGTGTTTTCTTGTTTCCATTGTTCCGCGTATTCCCGTGGACTGAGGTAGCCCAGGGAAGAGTGCGGGTGGAAGGTATTGTACCGGTGTGACCACTGTGCCACGAGGGTTCGGGCGTGATCAAGGTCCTCGATACCGTTGTCTTCGAGGAGCTCGTCTCGCATCCGGTTATGGAAAGACTCAACGAACCCGTTATGCCACGGCTCGCCTGGCGGGATGAAGGCTTGGATCGTCTCGTCCTCGGCTGCCCAGTCTTTGAGAGCCTGAGCGATGAATTCGGGCCCGTTATCCATCCGGATCACCCGCGGGCGTCCGCCATGTGCGAGCGAGGCTAGGTCGAGCAGCTCGATGACCGAGCCCGCATCAAGTTTCTTATCGACTGCGAAGGCGAGGTGTTCGCGGGTATATTCATCGATAATATTGCAGATCTTGATCGTCTTGCCGTGCCAGGTCGAGTCGAACTGGAAATCCAGCGCCCACACATCACCCGGGTATTGCCCCGCAGGCACATCCACCCAGCCGCTACCATCGACGCGTTTGCGCTTCTTCCGTGGCAACACGCGCAGGCCTTCTTCGCGCCATAAGCGGCGGAATGTTTCCCGGCACACCCCGTAGCCCAGGCCAAGAGCCTTGACCCAGACGCGCCGGTGTCCCCACCGGCGGTGATCCTTAGCGAACTCATGCATCCACTGACGCAGACCCGCATACTTATCAGGCCCATGATCGCGGTCTCTAGCGCGCCGGTAGGCTGAGCGTGAGAGCCCAACAACCTTGCATGCCAGTCTCTGGGAATAGCCCAGCTCGACCAGATGCCACACGGCATCGTGACGGCGAGCCGGGCCTAGAAGTTTCCCTCTGCCAATTCCTTCCATGCTGCTTTTTCCAGCTCGGCCTGACCCAGTAGCCGTTTCAGGTGCGTGTTCTCATCGCGCAGACGCTGCAACTCTTTCGCCTCGCTCCTGCTCATCGCACCATACGTCGCCTGCCACCTGTTCAACGTCGCTTCGCTAATACCCAGCTCGGTCAAGATCTGAGCGGTGGTCGACCCTGATTCTCTGAGTTCGCGGGCCTTATCAAGCTTGCGAACAATCTGCTCAGGAGTGTGTTTACTAAACTTCTTCACCATTCATCCATTCCCCCTACCCACCGGGCAGGACATCAATGGACAACACTCAAGTCACCTGCACCTAAAAACCTGAGGCACTCCACCGGCACCGTTGCCAGGACGCATCGGGCAGCACTTCGGAAATGGCGTGCTGGATGCCCTCATGGGCGTCACTGGTGATAAGGAAGACACCACGAAGCCCGCGGGCTTTTAAGTCCTGGAAGAAGCCTT
>NZ_LNIZ01000018.1 GCF_001469025.1 Trueperella bernardiae
ATCAAGTTTGGTGACGGCGGTGTCCTACTCTCCCACACCCTCTCAAGTGCAGTACCATCGGCGCTGGTAGGCTTAGCTTCCGGGTTCGGAATGGGACCGGGCGTTACCCTACCGCTATTGCCACCGTCAAAATAACGGGGCCAACCATAACGGTTGGTTTATTCAGTTATCTGGGCCGGTTAGTGTGGTGGCCCAGAATTGTATAGCGGATGCGAACAACAAGTTATAAAAGTTTTTTAAGTGGTCGGCCAATTAGTACCAGTCAGCTCCACCCATTACTAGGCTTCCACGTCTGGCCTATCAACCCCATGGTCTATAGGGGGCCTCACAACACTTAATGTGTCTGGGAAACGTTATCTTGAAGCAGGCTTCCCGCTTAGATGCTTTCAGCGGTTATCCCTTCCGAACGTAGCCAACCAGCCATGCACCTGGCGGTACAACTGGCACACCAGAGGTTCGTCCGTCCCGGTCCTCTCGTACTAGGGACAGCCCTTCTCACGTTTCCAACGCGCGCAGCGGATAGGGACCGAACTGTCTCACGACGTTCTGAACCCAGCTCGCGTACCGCTTTAATGGGCGAACAGCCCAACCCTTGGGACCTACTCCAGCCCCAGGATGCGACGAGCCGACATCGAGGTGCCAAACCATGCCGTCGATATGAACTCTTGGGCAGGATCAGCCTGTTATCCCCGGGGTACCTTTTATCCGTTGAGCGACGGCGCTTCCACAAGCCACCGCCGGATCACTAGTTCCTACTTTCGTACCTGCTCGACTTGTCAGTCTCACAGTCAAGCTCCCTTGTGCACTTACACTCAACACCTGATTACCAACCAGGCTGAGGGAACCTTTGAGCGCCTCCGTTACCATTTAGGAGGCAACCGCCCCAGTTAAACTACCCACCAGGCACTGTCCCTGAACCAGATCATGGTCCAAGGTTAGACATCCAGCACGATCAGAGTGGTATTTCAACAATGACTCCACCATCACTAGCGTGACAGCTTCACAGTCTCCCACCTATCCTACACAAACCGTACCAAACACCAATACCAAGCTATAGTAAAGGTCCCGGGGTCTTTCCGTCCTGCTGCGCGAAACGAGCATCTTTACTCGTAATGCAATTTCACCGAGTTCGCGGTTGAGACAGCGGAGAAGTCGTTACGCCATTCGTGCAGGTCGGAACTTACCCGACAAGGAATTTCGCTACCTTAGGATGGTTATAGTTACCACCGCCGTTTACTGGGGCTTAAATTCTCAGCTTCGACCCAAAAGAGTCTAACCGATCCTCTTAACCTTCCAGCACCGGGCAGGCGTCAGTCCGTATACATCCACTTACGTGTTCGCACGGACCTGTGTTTTTGATAAACAGTCGCTTCTCCCTGGTTTCTGCGGCCATCACCCCTAGCACGTAAAGCGCTTCAAGGATCAGGCCCCCCTTCTCCCGAAGTTACGGGGGCATTTTGCCGAGTTCCTTAACCACGATTCACTCGAACTCCTTAGTATACTCTACCTAACCACCTGTGTCGGTTTAGGGTACGGGCGGCTAGAACCTCACGTCGAGGCTTTTCTCGGCAGCACAGGATCACTCTACTTCGACCATTCGGTCTCATCATCCAGCCTCACTTTATACGTTCCCCGGATTTGCCAAAGGAACAAGCTGCGCTGTTAAACGTGGCAAGCCATAAGCCACGCGGAAGCTACCACTCTGCGTCACCCCTGTTAACACGCTTGCCTACAACAAGATCAGGTCCCACGCCCACCACACCACCAACCCCCGAAAGGGCTAGCAATGGGCAGGGATGGTTAGTATCCCCTGCTTCAGCATGGACGGTCCTTCGCCGGTACCAGAATAACAACTGGTTGCCCATCGACTACGCCTGTCGGCCTCGCCTTAGGACCCGACTAACCCAGGGCGGACGAACCTGGCCCTGGAACCCTTAGTTATTCGGAGGACGGGATTCTCACCCGTCAATCGCTACTCATGCCTGCATTCTCACTCGCACTCAATCCACCACACAGTCACCTGGCAGCTTCACCTCAAGCACGACGCTCCCCTACCCAACAAAAAAATTGTTGCCACGGTTTCGGCGGTGTACTTAGCCCCGCTACATTGTCGGCGCGGAATCACTTGACCAGTGAGCTATTACGCACTCTTTCAAGGATGGCTGCTTCTAAGCCAACCTCCTGGTTGTCACAGCAACTCCACATCCTTTCCCACTTAGCACACCCTTAGGGGCCTTAACCGATGATCTGGGCTGTTTCCCTCTCGACAATGGAGCTTATCCCCCACAGTCTCACTGCCACGCTCAACTTAACCGGCATTCGGAGTTTGGCTGATCTCAGTACCCGGTATAAGGGCCATCGACCATCCAGTCGCTCTACCACCAGCAAGCACACGCAACGCTGCACCTAAATGCATTTCGGGGAGAACCAGCTATCACGAAGTTTGATTGGCCTTTCACCCCTAACCACAGGTCATCCCCTCCATTTTCAACTGAAGTGGGTTCGGGCCTCCACACGCTCTTACACGTGCTTCACCCTGCCCATGGCTAGATCACCTCGCTTCGGGTCTAGAACATGCAACTACAACGCCCTATTCAGACTCGCTTTCGCTACGACTACCCCACACGGGTTAACCTCGCCACACATCCTAACTCGCAGGCTCATTCTTCAAAAGGCACGCCATCACCCCCACCAAGAAGGCTCTGACGGATTGTAAGCGCACGGTTTCAGGTACTATTTCACTCCCCTCCCGGGGTACTTTTCACCATTCCCTCACGGTACTATCCACTATCGGTCACACGAAGTATTTAGGTTTACACAGTGGTCTGTGCAGATTCACACGAGATTTCACGAGCCCCGTGCTACTCGGGACAACCACAAAGAGAGCATGAGGTTTCAGCTACAGGACTATCACCCACTACGGTCCAGCTTCCCAACTGATTCGCCTACCCCACACCTTTATCACTCCACGACCCCATGCCGGTAAGGCCACATGGCTCCCACAACCCCGAATGCGCAACGCCCGACAGCTATCACACACACCCGGTTTAACCTCATCCGCTTTCGCTCGCCACTACTCACAGAATATCTCTTCCTACGGGTACTAAGATGTTTCACTTCCCCGCGTCACCCCCAACCACCCTATACATTCAGGTGGCGGTACCCAGAAACAACTCCAGGCAGGTTCCCCCATTCGGACACCCTCGGATCACAGCTCGTATGCCAACTCCCCGAGGCTTATCGCAGGCTACAACGTCCTTCATCGGCTTCGTGTACCAAGGCATCCACCGAACGCCCTTAAACACTTACAAAAACCAAAAGATGCTCGCATCCACTATACAATTCTCAACCACCACACCAACACCACACACAAACCCAAACAAACAGCCTGAAAACTTGCGCATGGGTGGCCAGGGCCTGTTACCCCACACCCCAACAGCATGCCAGCCAATCACATTGCGAACCACTAAAAACCCCACAACAACACCCACAACCACCATGATCGCAGGCACATGAGGCTCCTTAGAAAGGAGGTGATCCAGCCGCACCTTCCGGTACGGCTACCTTGTTACGACTTCGTCCCAATCGCCAATCCCACCTTCGACCGCTCCCCCCAAAAGGTTAGGCCACGGGCTTCGGGTGTTACCAACTTTCGTGACGTGACGGGCGGTGTGTACAAGGCCCGAGAACGTATTCACCGCAGCGTTGCTGATCTGCGATTACTAGCGACTCCGACTTCATGGGGTCGAGTTGCAGACCCCAATCCGAACTGAGACCAGCTTTAAGAGATTAGCTCACCCTCACAGGCTCGCAACCCTCTGTACCGGCCATTGTAGCATGCGTGAAGCCCAAGACATAAGGGGCATGATGATTTGACGTCATCCCCACCTTCCTCCGAGTTAACCCCGGCAGTCTCCCGTGAGTCCCCAACCGAATTGCTGGCAACACAGGACAAGGGTTGCGCTCGTTGCGGGACTTAACCCAACATCTCACGACACGAGCTGACGACAACCATGCACCACCTGTACACCACCCCGAAGGCTGCACCATCTCTGGCACATCGCAGTGTATGTCAAGCCTTGGTAAGGTTCTTCGCGTTGCATCGAATTAATCCGCATGCTCCGCCGCTTGTGCGGGCCCCCGTCAATTCCTTTGAGTTTTAGCCTTGCGGCCGTACTCCCCAGGCGGGGCACTTAATGCGTTAGCTACGGCGCAGAACCCGTGGAAAAGGCCCCACACCTAGTGCCCAACGTTTACGGCGTGGACTACCAGGGTATCTAATCCTGTTCGCTACCCACGCTTTCGCTCCTCAGCGTCAGTGGTGGCCCAGTAACCTGCCTTCGCCATCGGTGTTCCTCCTGATATCTGCGCATTCCACCGCTACACCAGGAATTCCAATTACCCCTACCACACTCTAGTCTGCCCGTACCCACTGCAACCCCGAAGTTAAGCCCCGGTCTTTCACAGCAGGCGCAACAAACCGCCTACGAGCTCTTTACGCCCAATAATTCCGGACAACGCTCGCGCCCTACGTATTACCGCGGCTGCTGGCACGTAGTTAGCCGGCGCTTCTTCTGCACATACCCTCAACCAAAAAGGCCTTGTTCTGTACTGAAAGGAGTTTACAACCCGAAAGCCTTCATCCCCCACGCGGCGTCGCTGCATCAGACTTGCGTCCATTGTGCAATATTCCCCACTGCTGCCTCCCGTAGGAGTCTGGGCCGTATCTCAGTCCCAATGTGGCCGGTCACCCTCTCAGGCCGGCTACCCGTCGACGCCTTGGTAGGCCATCACCCCACCAACAAGCTGATAGGCCGTGAGCCCATCCCTATCCAGAAACCCTTTCCAACCCCCACCATGCGATGAAAGCAGAATATCCGGTATTAGACCCAGTTTCCCAGGCTTATCCCAAAGACAAGGGCAGGTTACTCACGTATTACTCACCCGTTCGCCACTAATCCACCACAGCAAGCTGTAGCTTCATCGTTCGACTTGCATGTGTTAAGCACGCCGCCAGCGTTCGTCCTGAGCCAGGATCAAACTCTCCACAAAAAACCAAACCAACCAAACAGTCAGTAAGATCCATACAGAAAGCCTGACAAACAGACTCAAACAACCAGAAAAACTGGCAAAAAACACAACCAACCAAAAAGGCCAGCTGCAAAAAACACAACATAAAAAGCTGACACACTATTGAGATATCAAACAACACACCCAC